>DASXYP010000074.1:0-54502 GCA_036502405.1 Acidimicrobiia bacterium | reverse complement strand
TGGCTCCTGACCGACCCGCACGAGCGGCTGCGCCATCCCCACCTCGAGGACCTCGACGAGATCGTGGGTCCCCACCCGCGCCCGGTCCACCAGTCGTTCTGGGTCGCGCCGACGGGCTTCGAGCGGCGCTGGAGCGTCGCGGTCGACGAGACGACCGCGCTGCGGGCGATCATCGAGACGCGGTGGCCGGTCACCCCGGCGCTCGGCGTGCTGCTCGAGCTGTTCATCGCGGCGCGCCGCATCGTCGCCGACGGCCAGGTCCTGCCGGGCCCGCTGCCCAACTTCGCGACCGCGTGGATCGCCGCGCCCGACCGCAAGTCGGCCGCGATGCTCGCCGAGGCCCAGGCCGCCGCGCGGCGCGAGCACGCCGACGCGGGTGACCTCACCGGCTACCTGATCCACACGCTCGCGACGGCCGCGCTCGGTCCCGTCCCGAAGGCGCTCGACGGCCGCCGGCCGAGCGCCACGTACTCGCGCTGGGCCGAGCGGGTGGCGGCCCGGCGGGCGGCCGGGGCGCGGCTCGCGCTGCGGCTCGACGAGAACGACGCCGGCTTCGATCTCGTCCCCGTCCTCCACGCGCGCCGGGCGACCGCGGTCATGGCCGAGCTCGGCACCGAAGCCGATCCGGCCCGGCCCACCGACGACGCAGTGCCGGTGCTCGGCGACGACGCCGACGACCCGACCGGGGACGATCCGATGGAGGAGGTCGAGCCGCGCGACCCGTTCGATCCCGAAGCCGGCGAGGCCGACCTCGACCTGGACCGGGCCGCGGGCGCGCTCCAGGTCAGCGTGGCCGCGGTCGAGCGCCTGGTCGCGGTCGAGTGGGCCGCAGCGCAGCGCGCGTGGCCGGCGCTGCGCGACGTCGCCCCGGTGCGCCGGTCGCTGGCGCTCGACGACGTGGTGCGCCTGGTCGAGACCGCGGCGCCGAAGCTCATCGACGCGGGGATCGCGGTGCTGCTCCCGTCGCACCTCGGGCGGCGCCCCACCAGCACCCGTTCCTACCGCGTCGGCGGGAGCCCCTCCGGCCTGGACGTCGCCAACCTGATCCTCACGGGTGACGTGCGGGTGGGCGACACGAGCCTCACCGCGGCCGAGATCGACGCGATCGTCACGTCGTCCCACGACCTCGTGTCGGTCGGCGGTCGCTACACGTTGCTCGCGGAAGGCGAGCGCACGCGCATCGCCCAGTTCGTCCGCCGGCTCGGTGCGACCGACGCCGCGGGCGTACTCGAAGCCGCGGCCGACACGGAAGAGGAGGACGACACCGAGCTCGAGGTGGAGCTCGATCCCGACAGCTGGCTCGCGCGCGCCCTGGCCGGGACCTGGCACCCCCAGCCGGCGGAGCGGATCCCCGAGCCCACGATGCTGCGGGTGCCGTTGCGCGACTACCAGCGCGACGGTCTCGACTGGCTGGTGTGGCTCGCGCGCAACGAGCTCGGCGGGATCCTCGCCGACGACATGGGGCTCGGGAAGACGGCGATGCTGCTCGCACTGACCGCGCACGACCACTCGGGCCCGACGCTGGTCGTCGCGCCGACCTCGGTGGTCGGCAACTGGATGCGGGAAGCGGAGCGCTTCACCCCCGACCTGCGCGTCGCGGTCCACCACGGGGGGACGCGCGGCGACCCGGTCGCGGTCGCGTCCCGTGCGGACATCGTCGTCACGAGCTACGGGCTCCTCCGGCGCGACGCACGCCTGGCGCAGGTGCCCTGGCACCGCGTGATCCTCGACGAGGCCCAGGCGATCAAGAACCCGCAGACCGCGACCGCGAAGGCGAGCCGGGCGCTGACGGCCCGACACCGCATCGCCGCGACGGGCACCCCCGTCGAGAACCACCTCGACGAGCTGTGGAGCATCATGGCGTTCACGAACCCGGGGCTGCTGTCGACGCGCACCGCGTTCGCGGCCCGCTACCAGCTGGGTGGCGCGGGCCACGAGGATCTCGACGCCGAACGCCTGGCGCATCTCCGCCGGCGCATCGCCGCGTTCGTCTGCCGGCGCACCAAGACCGACCCCGGCATCGTCGAGGAGCTCCCCGACCGCATCGTCGTGCGCGACGACTGCCTGCTCACCGGCGAGCAGGTCGCGCTCTACCAGGCGACCGCGCGCGCCATGCTGGACGACGTCGCCGAGATCACCGAGGCGAAGCGGCGGCGGCTGCACGTCTTCGCCGGCATCGCGAAGCTCAAGCAGATCTGCAACCACCCGGCGAGCATCGTCCCGGACGACGTCAGCGAGCTGGCGGGGCGGTCGGGCAAGCTCGACCGGCTCGTCGAGCTCACCGAGGAGATCGCGGCGGAGGGCGAGGCCGTCGTCGTGTTCAGCCAGTACGCCGGGTTCCTCCGCCGGATCGCGGACCACCTGGCGACGGCACTCGGCCTCGAGGTCCCGGTGCTGCACGGCGGCGTGCCCCGGAACCGGCGCGACGAGATCGTCGAGCGGTTCTCCGACGGCACGGGCGCCGGGGTGCTCGCGGTCTCCCTGCGCGCCGGCGGCACCGGGCTCAACCTCGTGCGCGCGAACCACGTGATCCACTTCGACCGGTGGTGGAACCCGGCGGTCGAGGACCAGGCGTCGGACCGGGTCTGGCGGATCGGCCAGACCCGCGGCGTCGAGGTCCACACGCTCGTGTGCCCGGGGACGATCGAGGAGCGCATCGCCAAGGTGATCGAGGCCAAGCGGGCGCTCGCGGGCTCGGTGATCGGGTCCACCGACACCCTCGTGACCGACCTCGACGACGAGGAGCTCGCAGCCTTCGTGCAGCTCGACGTCGACGACGCGACCGGGCAGGCGTCGTGACCCCGGCGTCGGAACGTCCGTGGAACCTCTGGGACGAGACCCCACCACCGATCCCGGTCGAAGGGGGCATCGCGGCGCAGCTTGAGTCGGACCGGCCGACCAACGGTGTCGGCGGGTCGATCGTGCGCAAGGTCCTGGACCGCGCCAGCCCCGGCATCGCGACCCGCGGCCGCGCGTACGCCCGGGCCGGGCAGACCGTCTCGGTGCACTTCGAGCCCGGCCGGATCAGCGGCGAGGTCCAGGGCTCGGAGCCGGTGCCGTACCGCACCGAGATCACGTTCCCGGCCAGCGAGGCCGACCAGAGCCGCTTCGTGCGGGCGATCCGCGACACCTCCCCCGAGCCGGTGACGGAGATCCCGGAGGCGATGAGCCGGGAGCTGCGGGCCGACCTGCTCGAGCACCGCATCCTGGTGGACACACCGGTGACGGTGAAGTGCAACTGCGCGTACCGCGGTGTGTGCAAGCACCTCGTCGCGTTCGCGTTCGTCGCGACCGGGCTGCTCGACGCCTCGCCGGCGCGTGTCGCCGACGTGCTCGGCGTCACGGCGCGAGACCTCGCCGCGCCGGGACCGGACCCGGCGGAGGACGGTGCGCCCGACTCGCCGGCCGCGGTCTACGACCGGCGCCGCGAGGCCGCGCTGGCGCGGACGCTCGCGGCGCTGGACCGGCGCAGCCCGACCCGCGACGAGGTGCTCTCCCGCGCCGCGGAGATCCTCGTCCCACCGCCCGCGGTCGCCGGGGCGCTGGATCTCGACCTCTACCTGGATCCCGTCGAGCCGGACTGACCTGCGGTCGGTCGGCTCAGGCGGTGACGCCGCGCCCGAGCGGCGCGCGCCGCTTGCGACCTACGACCACGCCGATCGACCCGAGCAGGACCGCGACGAGGCCCGCGAGCGCGAGCCGTTCGCTCGACCGGCCGGTGCGCGCCATGGAGGCGGTGGTTCCGGAAGAGCCCGCCCCGGTCGCGGGCAATGCACTCGGCGCACCCGTCGTCGCGGCCGCCGGGCTCGCGGGCGCGGTGACCGGCGTGACCGGCGTTCCCGCCGGATCCGCGACACAGCCCTCGGGCTGCCCGGAGGCGTCGGCGTCCCAGCCGCCGGATGCCGTGAGCGGGGTCACGTTGAAGTCCGGGTTGCGGACCGGGTCCTGTCCGAGGAAGAGGATCTGGCAGTCTGCCGGGCGCGCCGCGACCACTGCTATCAGGGGGCCCTGGCCGGAGGGCGGCGGGGCGCCGTCGCTGAACGCGACCGTGGTCGACGGCCACGGCGTCGGCAGCTTCGTCCACGCACCGTCCGTGTAGCGCCAGACCTCGCGGTCGAGGTGCTGCGAGCCGCCGCCGAACAGCGCCCCGCCTCCGGCGAGCACGGCGCCCTGCAACGCCGCGGTCGGGCTCTTCTGGAACGTCATCGACGCGAGCGCCTTCGCGGCCGGCCCGCACGGCGTGCCGATCGACGTGCCGCAGACCTGGGTCCAGCGGGTTCCGTCGAACGTCCACGTGTCATCGGTGGGCGCGCCGATGTCGCCCGAGCCGACGGGCGCACCGCCGAACATCACGAACTGGTGCCCGTCCCACCCGATCGCCGGGCCGACGAGCGGTGGCGCGCCGCACGGCACCGCCGCGCCCGTCCCGCAGGTCTGGGTCCAGGTGTGCCCGTCGAAGACCCACGTGTCGTCGGGCACCCCGCTCCCGCCGAGGCCGCCGAACATCACGACCTGGCTGCCGTTGCCACCCACGCCCGGGAGGACGCGCCCGCTGGGGCCGCACGCACCGTCGGCGCACGCCTGGGTCCACGCGCCGTGGGTCCAGACCCACGTGTCCGAGGGCAGCGCGCCGCCCCCGCCGTCGATGCCGGTCGGTGAACCGCCGAACAGGACCGGACCCGACGGGCCCGAGCCCATCCCCGCGGTCGACCGGGGGCCCGGTCCACAGGCTGCGGACGCGCCGATGGTCGTCGACCCGCACTTCGCGACCCAGCCGGTGCCGGGTTGGTACACCCAGGTGTCGCCGAACATCTTGTCGGTCGCGTCGCCGGGGGTCTCCCCGCCGTAGAGCACGACCGACGACCCGTCGGTGTCACCTGCCATCGCAGTGAACACGCGTCCCGACAGCGCGCCGGATGGCCGGGTCACGAGCTGGTACGGCGGCGTCGTGGCGGCGGCTGCGGTCGCGGCCGACCCGAGGCCGGACGCGGACAGCACCAGACCCAGCAGGCCGAGCACCGACGCGAGCGCGAGCGCGCGACGCGGTCTCATGGTCCATTGCCTCCCGAGCGAAGTCTCCCTGTGCCGAGTGGAGGATCGACCTCCGCTCCGCCCGCCTTGAGCGGATCCCCGCCCGGGAACGCGAGCGCCCGGAAATGCGTTCCCCTCCTTGATGAGGAGGTCGAGTTGGACATGAAGACCTACGGCGTGACCGTCCAGACGCTGGACCGGACCGCGGGCAACGGGATCACGGTCGTGTTCGTGGACGCGCCCGACGAGATGAGCGCCGAGCGCGAGGCACGCCGGATCGCCGAGCACCGGTACGGGTGCTCGGTGCTCGTCGACCACGCAGTGCGGTGGTGAGCACGGTCTGAATCCTCTCGGCGGCCTCCCCGGCGTGCGAGCGGACGATCCCGTGCCACAATGGGTGGTCGTCGTCCCTGGGGGAGAGTCGAGATGCGCCTTCGTGCCGTCGTGGGGTTCACCGTGCTGGCCGTCGTGGCCGCGGGCTGCG
Organism: Acidimicrobiia bacterium; assembly: GCA_036502405.1. Lineage (GTDB taxonomy): Bacteria > Actinomycetota > Acidimicrobiia > IMCC26256 > JAENVU01 > Chersky-806. The sequence continues at coordinate 48,987 of DASXYP010000074.1, read as the reverse complement.
GGTACAACCAGATCACACCCACGGGCGCGGCACCGTTGCGCTACCGCGACCAGAAGTTCGCCGCGGTCACCAAGACGGCCGACATCACGTACGGCAGCGCGGTCGACCAGTCGATGGTCACCCAGGCGCTGAAGCTCGACCTGTACCAGCCGACCGGCGACGCCATCCAGCAGCGGCCCGCGATCGTGTGGGTCCACGGCGGCGGCTTCAGCGGTGGCGACAAGACCTCCGGTGAGATCGTGGACGAGGCGAACTGGTTCTCCAAGGAGGGCTACGTCAACGTCTCGATCAACTACCGGCTCTACGGCCCCGGCTGCTCGGCCACCCAGGGCGCGGCTGCCGGTTGCCTCCAGGCCATCACCGACGCGCAGCACGACGCGCAGGCCGCGGTCCGGTTCCTGCGCAAGAACGCCACCACCTACCGGATCGACCCGACCCGCATCGCGATCGGCGGCAGCTCGGCGGGCGCCATCACCGCGCTCCAGGTCGCCGCGAACAGCGAGGACCCGGGCACGAGCGGCAACCCGGGGTACTCGTCCGCGGTCGGCGGGGCGGTCTCACTGTCCGGCGCCAAGCTCCTCGGTGCGGCGATGACCGCCGGCGACGCGCCGTTCCTCGACTTCCACGGCACCAACGACCCGCTCGTGCCGTACCAGTGGGCGGTGAACTCGGTGAACGAGGCGAAGGCCGCGGGCATCATCGCCTACCTCACCACCTACCCGGGTGAGGGCCACGTCCCCTACAACCACCGCGACGAGATCCTGAGCCAGGAGACGGACTTCCTCTACTGGATGCTCAACCTCGCAAAGGCGCAGCAGTAGCCCAGCGGTGCTTCCCGGGCCTGGCTTCGACCGGGCGGCCTCAGTGGTGTGAGAGGAAGCCGCCGCAGGTCCCGCTGGTGAGGATGCTCACCGCGGTGGCCGCGCCGCTGACGAGCGTCGAGATGTCCGCCGAGTCGAAGGCGGCCGGTCCGCCCGCGACGATGGCGTTCAGGTCGTCGCGGAACTTCAGCAGCTGGCTCTGCTGCTCTGCAGTGAAGCGGCCGAGGTCGGCGATCGCCGAGCTCGTGACCGCTTGCAGGCTGAGCGCGTCGTCGAAGGTGGCGAGCGGCGTGCCGGTGGTGAACGGCGGGCGACCGTCGGCCTGGATGAGGCTCCGCGCGAGCTGGTAGGTCAGCTTCGCCTGCTGGTCCAGCTTCCAGAAGTCGACGACGCCGACCTGGTCCTGCGCGGTGTGGTAGCAGGGCCCGGTCGAGTCGCTGAAGAAGACGTTGGGCACGCCCACGTTCGTGAAGTTGATGTAGTCGCTGCGGTTCTGACCGAAGATCGAGCTGACGAGCCGCGTCTGCAGCGGGCCGGTGGCGACTGCCGACCGCACCAGCGACTGGAGCTGCGGGCCGCCGGTCTCGGCGCCGACCGCGAAGCTCGCGTTCTGCAAGCTGGGGAGCAGGTTCGCGCCCTGGATGTCGAAGTTGATGTAGGCGACGGTCTGGGCCAGCGGCACGATCGGGTGCTCCGTGTAGTACTTCGACCCGAGCAGCCCGTCCTCCTCCCGGTCCCAGAGCGCGAGGACGACGGTGCGGCGCGGCGCCCCGTGGTCCTTGATCATCTTGGCGATCTGCAGGACCGCGCCGACCCCGGCACCGTTGTCCGTCGCCCCGTTGCAGATGTGGTCGTTCGGGTCGGCGGTCCGGCAGTTGGTGCCGAGGTGGTCGTAGTGCGCGCCGATCATCACGTACTCGCCCGCCTTGTCGGTCCCCGGGATCTCGGCCAGCAGGTTGGTGCCACCGTCGAACGGCTGCTGGAACGAGGCGTCGCCGGTCTTCGACGGGTTGATGCCGACCGCCATGGTCGCGAGCCGGTCGATGAGGTACCGCTGGGCGAGGATCGACCCCGCGGTCGCGTTGTCGCGACCCTGGAAGGTGTCGCTCGAGATCACGGTCTCGTCGACCTGCAGCTGGGTGCACGAGGTCACCACGACCGCGCCGAGGGCGACGAGCGCGGCCGCGATCAGCCGCCTCGAACGTGTGCGGCCCGGAACCATCCGTGTTCCCCCCGTGCTGACGATGTGGCCGAGTCTCGCATCACCCTGCGTGGGCGTCGAGGATCAGGCGAACGGGCTCGAGGTGGTGATCAGTGCCCGAGCACCGCGTGGGGCACGTACGGCGCTTCGAGGCGGGCCATCTCCTCCGCGCTGAGCTCGAGGTCCTCGGCGGCGACCGCGTCCTCGAGGTGGCGGAGCTTCGTCGCGCCGACGATCGGCGCGGTCACGCCGGGCCGGTGCAGCAGCCACGCCAGCGCGATCTGCGCCGCCGGCACGCCCCGCTCGGCCGCGACCTCCGCAACCCGGTCGACGACGTCGAAGTCGCCCTCGTTGTAGAGGTAGTCGGCGAACTGGTCGGTGTTGGCCCGGGTGGTCGTCTTCTCGCCGCCCCGGGTCCGGTTGCCGGCGAGCACCCCGCGGGCGAGCGGGCTCCACGGGATCACGCCGATGCCCTGGTCGATGCACTGCGGGATCATCTCCCGCTCCTCCTCGCGGTACAGGAGGTTGTAGTGGTTCTGCATCGAGACGAACTTGGCGAAGCCGTTGCGCTCCGCGACGTGCTGGGCCTTGGCGAACTGCCAGGCGTGCATGCTGCTGGCGCCGATGTAGCGCGCCTTGCCCGCGCGCACCACCTCGTTGAGCGCATCCATCGTCTCCTCGATGGGGACGTTCGGGTCCCACCGGTGGATCTGGTAGAGGTCGACGTAGTCCATGCCGAGCCGGGTCAACGACGCGTCGATCGCCGAGAGGATGTGCTTGCGGGACAAGCCGCCGCCGTTCGGACCGGGCGTCATCGGCATGAACACCTTGGTCGCGATCACGGCTTCGTCGCGCGACAGGTACTTGGGCACGATGCGGCCCGTCGCAACCTCGCTCGCCCCACTCGAGTACGTGTCGGCGGTGTCGAAGAAGAAGATCCCGCCCTCCACCGCGGCCCGCACGATCGGCTCCGCCGCGTCCTCGTCGAGGACCCACGGGCGCTCGCTGTCGTTGCCGTAGCTCATCATCCCGAGGCACACGCGCGTCACGCGCAGCCCCGTCGCTCCGAGGTTGACCGTGTCCATCAGGCCTCCAGGTAGGTGTCGATCACGCGGTGCATGTGCAGGAGGTTCGCCTCCTGGCGGGGGTTGAGCCGCAAGCCGGTGAACCCGGCCGACTTCATGCCGACCTGGACCTCGGCCATGTTGGCGTAGTCCTGGTTGGTGATCTCGCCCCAGTCCCGCTCCGTCCAGTCCGGGACGTCGCGCCGGGTGGGCGGACGCCGTTCGACTCCGGGCCGGGGCCACTCGAGCACCCACGTGTCGTGGATCGCCCGGTCCGGATCGAGCCCGTACGGCCGGGCCCGGAAGAGGATGGCGCTGCCGGGGTACATCGGCCCGACGACGTTCGGGAAGCAGAACACGTCCTCCGCGCTCGTCATCTGCTCGGGCTCGAACCCCGAGACGTCGATCCCACGCGCCGAGAGCAGCCCGAGCCGGCGTAGCTGGTACTCGGGCAGCAGCTCACCCTTGGGCAGGCCCGCGGCGCGCAGCTCGTCGACCAGCGCGCGCTCGTCGGCGAGGAACGCGCCCCCGAGCCCGCCGACGAGCGCGGCGAGGATCTCGCCCTCGTCGTACTCGTCGTCGCGCAACCCGAGCCGGGGGCTCGGCCGCAGCTGACGCCGCGCGCCGGCCAGCCGCCCGTAGCGCGCGTGCTTGCCGAGCTGCTCGTAGGCGATGCTCACGTCGTCGGTCCAGGCGAGGATCTGCGGGTGCGTGCCCTGCACGTGGTAGCTCTCGTTGAACGCGTCGACCACGCTCTTCCAGTTCGCCGGGAGCACCGTGCTGAGCTGAGCACGGAAGCGGAGGTCCTCGAGCCGGTACGGAGCGAGGAGTGCCGGCAGCGGGTCGAGGAACTCGAGGAGCGGCTCGGCCGCCGGATCGGGGTTGACGAACACGAAGCCGCCCCAGCGCTCCGCCCGCACCGTCGCGAGTCGGAGGCCCTCGGGGAGGTCGGTGTACTCGTGCGCATCGACCACCTCGGTGAGGCGGCCGTCGAGCGCGTACCGCCACGCGTGGTAGCGGCACTGGACGAAGCCCTCGGCGAAGCAGCCGGTGCCCGCAGCCAGGCGCGTGCCGCGATGCAGGCACGCGTTGTGGAAGGCGCGGATCGCACCGTCCTCGCCCCGCACGACCAGGATCGACTGGTCCCCGATCTCGTACTCCACGAAGTCACCCGGCTCGGGCAGCTCCTCCTCCCGGCACGCGATCTGCCAGACCCGACCCCAGAGGCGGTCGACCTCGAGCCGGGCGAACCCGGGCGAGGTGTAGCGGTCCTTCGGGACGAAGCCATCGTCCTGGACGAGCGCTGCGCTCCAATCCATCCCTGGAATGTAGCGTCGGCCGGCCGACTCCGGAGCTGGACCCTGTGGGATCGATGCAGTTCAACCTGGCCGACCTCTTCGAATGCGTCGCCGACCACGTGCCGGACCACGAGGCCGTCGTCTGCGGGCCGACCCGGGTCACCTACCGCGAGCTCGACGCGGCCTCGAACCGGGTCGCCCACGGGCTCGCCGGGCTCGGCGTGACCGCCGGGGACCACGTCGGCGTCGCGCTGCGCGACTCCGTCGAGCACGTCGAGGTGATGATCGCCTGCTACAAGCTGCGCGCGGTCCCGGTGAACGTGAGCTACCGCTACGTCGCCGACGAGGTCGCGTACCTCTGCCGTGACGCCGGTCTCGTCGCGCTGGTGTCCGCCCGCGGCCAGGCCGCGGCGACCGTGGGCGCGCCGGTCGCGCATCGTGTCGAGGTCGACGACGGATCCGGGCCGCACTCCCCCGGCGCCCTCGCCTACGAAGCGCTCCGGACGGGGGCGTCGGCCGCTCGCGACTTCGGCCCCCGTTCGGGCGACGACCGCTACGTGCTCTACACCGGCGGCACCACCGGCCTTCCCAAGGGCGTCGTCTGGCGCCAGGAGGACATCTTCTTCGCCGCGCTCGGCGGCGGGAACCCCGGCGGGCCGCCGATCGAGGCGCCGGAGGCGATCGGGCCGGGCGTGCTCGCCAACCCGGCCGGGCGGGTCGCCGCGTTCCTCACCCCCGACGCCCCGAAGCCCGCGCTCGTGGCGCTCGCGACCGGGCCGTTGATCCACGCGAGCGGGCAGTGGTCGGCCCTCGGGACCCTGCTCAGCGGCGGCGCGGTCGTGCTCTACGCGGAGCCGCACCTGGACGCCGCGTCCCTCCTCGATCTCGTCGCGCGCGAACGGATCGTCGCGCTCAACCTCGTCGGCGACGCGGTCGCACGCCCGCTGGTCGAGCAGCTCGAGGCGCATCCCGGCCGTTGGGACACCGCGTCGCTGCTGCTGCTGGGCTCGGGCGGGAGCATCCTCTCGGGCGACGTGAAGGACCGGCTGCTCGCCGCGATGCCCTCCGTCGCGGCGTTGATCGACGGCATCGGCTCGTCGGAGTCCCCCGCGCAGGCCGTCGCGGTGACGACGCGAGGCGGGCAGCCGACGACGTCACTGCGCTTCACGGCCAAGGCCACGACGATGGTCGTGGACGACGACCTGCGTCCCGTCCCTCCGGGCGAGGGGACCGTCGGCCGGCTCGCGACCACGGGTCGGGTCCCGCTCGGCTACCTCGGCGACCCCGAGCGCTCCGCCCGCACCTTCGTCGAGATCGACGGCGCGCGCTGGTCGCTGCCCGGCGACATGGCGACGATCGACGCCGAGGGGACCGTTCACCTTCTCGGCCGGGGGTCGTTCTGCATCAACACCGGCGGCGAGAAGGTGTACCCCGAAGAGGTCGAGGCCGCGCTGAAGTCGCACCCGGCGGTTGCCGACGCGGTCGTCGTCGGCGTCCCCGACCCGCGCTGGGGCGAGCGCGTCGCGGTGCTCGTCGCCCCGGCCGACGGCGTGCCCGCCGGGGAGCCCACGCTCGACGCGCTCCAGGCGTACGCCCGGGAGCGCCTCGCCGGCTACAAGCTGCCCCGGGTGCTCCGCCTCGTCGACGAGGTCGTGCGGCTCCCCACCGGCAAGGCGGACTACCGCTGGGCCCGCGAGGCGGCCCTCACCACCCCCACCTGAGATTTCGGCGTCGCCCGGGACCCGCAGAGGGGTCCGAAGCGACGCCAAAACGGGAAGGGGCGGGTGCTCAGGTGGGACGGTGCTCGACGCGGCCGTCGGCGTGGCGGGCGAAGCGGCCCTGCTCGGCGCCGTGGACCGGGTCGTCGACCGGCCAGGGCCAGCCGCCGAAGCCGGTGCGCTGGTAGTCCGCGAAGGTCTGCATGATCCCCTCGCGGTCGTTCATCACGAACGGCCCGTACTGCTCGACCGGCTCCCCGATCGGCCGGCCCTGCAGCACCAGGATCTCGACGCCGCCGTCGCCGGCGGTGAGCCGGACCGGCACGTCGGCGCGCACCACTGCACCCGTCCCGGCGTCGATCGCATGGCCGCCGGAGGGCGCCGGAGCATCGCGGTCGGGCGATCGCCCTCCGGAGATCTTCGGAAGGGCGCCTCCGACGGTGACGCCGGAGCCGTCGTAGGCGTAGAGCGTGCGGACGGTCTCCGGTCCGTGGGCCGCCGGCAGCTCGACGATCGCACCCCGCTCCATCCGCACGACCCATATCGCGACGTCGGCCTCCGCGCGCGCGGCCCACGAGCTCGGCGGCGGCGGTGGTGGTGCGTGGCCCTCGAGCGCACCCGCGACGACGGTGATGGTGGTGGTGCGCCCGCCGTCGTCGACGACAGACACCTGCGGGATGTCGTCGTGCCACAGCATCGTGAAGTAGGGGTCGGACATCTTGTCGACCCCGGGGAGGTTCAACCAGATCTGGAACAGCTCGAGCTCGTTCGGCCCGGTCGAGTCGAGCAGCGGGAACATCTCGGAGTGCACGACCCCCTTGCCCGCGGTGAGCCACTGCACGTCGCCGCGCCCGAAGCGCGCGGCTGCGCCGAGCGAGTCGGCGTGGTCGATGATGCCGCGGCGCACGTAGGTCACGGTCTCGAACCCGCGGTGGGGATGCTGCGGGAACCCGGGCACCACCTCGCCGTGGTACATGTTCCAGCCGTCCACGCCCGCGAAGTCCGCGCCGATCTCGCGACCGCTCAGCGGCGCGTCCGGGCCGAGGGCGTCGGTGGCGGCCGGGTACGCGTCGTCGTGGTGCGCGCAGAACAGGAACGGGTCGATCGTGGGCCACTGCGAACCGAGGGGGACGGCCTGGAGGACCGGGTCGTGCGACGTGGGGGCGGTCGCGTCGGTCACGCCACCCAGGCTACGACGCGCCGTCGGGGATCCGCGCGCCGGGGCACGTCGCCAGCACCCGGCGCATCGCGTCGGCCTCCGCGCGGGTCACCCAGAGCCCGTACCGGGCCTTCGCCGCGATCTGGTGCTCGACGTAGGTGCAGCGGAACGGCCGGTTCGGGGGGAGCCAGCTGGCCGCGTCGGCGTCGCCCTTGGACTCGTTCGTCGGGCCGTCGACCGCGAAGAGGTTCACCGGGTCGTTCGCGAACCGGAGCCGGTCGGCTGCGCTCAGCGCCTGCGCCCCGGTCTGCCAGGCATCGGACAGTGCGACGACGTGGTCGATCTGCACCGCGATGGCGTTCGCCTTCTCGAAGGTGAGGGTACGGCCGGTGTACGGGTCCACGACGGTCCCGGCCACGACGACGCAGTCGTGCGTGCCCGTCCGCCACTGCTTCGCGGTGAGGTCCCGGTTGAGGATGTCGTTGCGGGTGTCGCAGCCGTTGTGGTCGACGTCGGCCCACGCCGGACCGAACTCGTCCCGGGAGTACCCCGTCTTCGGGGCCCGGCCCTTGACCGCGAGGGTGTCGAGGGTGCCGAGCGCGTCACCCGCCGGCCGTGAGGCCCGCGTGCTCGTCGTGACGTGTGGAGCGGTCGCGCTCGTGGACGTGCTGCGCACCGAGATCCGCTCGTCGCGCTGCCCGCTCGAGCACGCCGCGAGCACGACGACCGCGAGCGCGACGACGGCGACGCCCGTGCGGATCCGACGACGGGCCTGGCGGTGGGTCAGATGCGTTCCAGCACGACGATCGGAATGACGCGGTCGGTCTTCTTCTCGTAGTCGGCGAAGCCCGGCATCAGGTCCGCGTGCGCCGCGTAGAGGCGGTCGCGCTCGGCCCGGTCGACCACGCTCGCCTTTGCTCGGAACGTCTCGCCGGGCAGCTCGACGGTGACCTCCGGGTGGGCGACGACGTTGTGGAACCAGTCCGGGTTGGTCGGCGCGCCCCCCTTCGAGGCCGCGACCACCAGCCGGTCCCCGTCGCGGGTGTACACGATCGGGATCACCCGCTCCTTGCCGCTCTTGGCGCCGGTCGTCGTCATGAGCATCAGCGGTGCGCCGGCGAACGGGCCCGAGGTCTTGCCGTCGTTCGCCCGGAACTCCTCGATGATCCCTCGATTGAAGTCGTTCACGTCGTCATCGGCCATGGCGTCGACGGTACCGGACCGGGCGCGGCCACCGGGCACCGGGCGCGTGCGGCCTGGCAGACTCGGCGGCACGCGGGACACGACTCCGGAGGTGCGCGGTGCGGTACGTCGAAGCGGGTGGAGCGCGGGTCTCGTCGATCGGCCTCGGGTGCTGGCAGTTCGGCTCGCACGACTGGGGCTACGGCAAGGAGTACGGCGACACCGTCGCGGTGCCCCTGGTCCACTACGCGCTCGACCATGACGTGAACCTGATCGACACGGCGGAGATCTACGCCAAGGGCGTCTCCGAGGCGATCGTCGGCCGGGCGCTCGAGGGCCGCCGGGACGACGCCTTCCTGGCCACCAAGGTCGTGCCCTCATGGCCGACCGCGGACCGGGTCGAGGAGCACGGCCGGCTCTCCTCCATGCGGCTCGGCGTGCAGACCATCGACCTGTACCAGCAGCACTGGCCCAACCCGGCGGTGCCGATCCGCTCGACGATGGAGGGCATGCGCCGGCTGCAGGACGACGGCATCATCCGCTACGTCGGCGTCAGCAACTTCGGCGTGAACCGGTGGAAGGCGGCCGAGCGAGCGCTCGGCCGGCCGGTGCTCTCCAACCAGGTCCGGTTCAACCTCTTGCAGCGCAAGCACGACGACGGGAACGTGCCCTACGCGCAGCAGAACGACCGGATGGTGATCGCGTACAGCCCGCTCGCTCAGGGAGTGCTCGGGGGTCGGTACGACGCCGCGCACCCGCCGTCGGGGCCGACCCGGCTCAACAACCCACTTTGCCTCCCCGAGAACCTGGCCCGTGCAGGTGCGCTGATCGATGCGCTCAGACGCGTCGCGGCAGCGCACGACGCGACGCCCGCGCAGGTCGCGCTGGCGTGGCTGATCCGGAAGCCGAACGTCGTCGCGATCCCCGGGGCGAGCTCGGTGGACCAGCTGCGCCACAACATCGAGGCCGCGGACCTCGAGCTCTCGGACGCCGAGGCCGAGGAGCTCACCGGGGAGAGCGAGCGCTTCTCGCCGATCAGCCTGCCCGCCACGGCGGCCGCCCGGCTGCGCGCCCGGGCGGGCGCCGACGCGTGACGGGGCGCACGCCGTCGATGAGCTCCTGAGCAGACGCCCCAGCCCCTAACCTGCGGTCATGTGGTTCTACGGGTTCGGGATCTTCTTCTTCGTGGCGATCCTCTGTGTGATCGCGGGCGTGGTGGCCCTCAAGAAGCGGCGTGACTACGAGTACGAGGAGTACCCGGACGAGATCAACGAGCCCGAAGAGTAGGCACCCTGCCTCCGCATGTCTCGCGCTCGTGGTGGGCGCGCCTCCCGGGGGTGCTCGTCCGTCGGCGCGACGAGGGACCGAGCCGTCGCCGACCGGGCGACCTCGTCCGGGTCGTCGTCGCCGCGGTCGTGGTCGCCGGGTTCGTCGCCTACGCGAACCATCCGGCCCAGGTCGAGCGCGACCTCGTCCACTCGGTCGCCGAGCTCCCCCACGACGGGCGCTCGTTCGTCGTGCTCGGGTACGAGATCCTCGCGGTCTGGGCGCTCGGGCTGCTCGCGGTCGGCGCGATCCTCGTACGGCGCTGGCGGCTCGCACGCGACCTGGTCGTCGCGGCCGTCGCCAGCTGGGCGATCGGACGGGCGCTCGCGTTCCTGACCCACGACTCCTCGGTCACCGCTGCGCTCCGGAAGACGTTCGACCTCACCGACGCGCCGCGGTTCCCCACCGTGCGACTCGCGGTCGCGGTGGCAATGGTCGTGGTCGCGTCGCCGTACCTCTCGCGGCCGATGCGCCGGGTCGGGCAGGTCCTCATCGTCGTGATCGCACTCGAGGCGCTGTACGTCGACCACGCGTTCCCGACCGACCTCCTCGGTGCGGTCGTGCTCGGGTGGGGCGTGGCGGCCGCGGTGCACTACGTCTTCGGCACCCCGATCGGGCGCCCGACCCCGTCGGTGGTCACGCCCGCGCTCGACCACGTCGTCACCGGGCCGACGGCGGTCACGCCGGTCTCGGACCAGCCGGTGGGCCGGGCGATGTTCGTCGCGACGACACCGTCCGGTCCGATGCACGTCAGCGCGCTCGGGCGGGACGAGGGTGACGCCCAGCTCATCGCGCGCACCTGGCGCTTCTTCACGCGCAAGGACGCGCCCCGCACGCTCCTGCTGACCCGGCGCCAGCAGGTCGAGTACGAGGCCTACATCGAGCTCCTCGCGGCGGGGGCCGGCGTGCGCGTCCCCGGCGTGGTCTTCGCCGGCAACTCCGGCCCGGTGGCGCTGCTCGTGGAGCACCAGGCCGCGGGAACCCCGCTGTTCGACACGCCCGCCGAGTCGGTGACGGACGCGGTCCTCGACGACGCGTGGACGCAGCTCGCGCACCTGCGCGACGCACGGATCGCGCACGGGCGCGTCGACGGCCACCACCTCCTCCTGGACGCCGACGGGCACATCGTGGTCACCGGCTTCGAGTGGGCGGCGACGGGCGCGCAGTTCGGTCAGGCCGCGAGCGACACCGCCAACCTTCTCGCCGCGACCGCTGCGGTCGTCGGCGACGAGCGCGCCGTCGCGGCGGCACGGCGCGGCGTCGACCGTGACGCGCTCCTCGCCGCGCTCCCGATGCTCCAACCGCAGTCGGTCTCGGGGTGGACCCATGACGCGCTCGGCGGGCGGAGCGGCCTCGACGACCGTCTGGCCGCGCTGCGGGAGACGACGGCGAAGGTGTTGGAGACCGATCCCCCCGAGCTGCGCCAGCTCTACCGGGTGCACCCGCGAAGCCTGCTGATGGCGGTCGGCGCGCTCGCGGCGATCGCGGTCCTGTTCAGCCGGATCGGCAACCCCGAGGACTTCTGGGCCTCGGTGCGCGACGCGAGCTGGGGGTTCGTCGTGCTGGCGTTCTTCCTCGGGCTGATGACCGACGTCGCGTTCGGGATCACGTTCCTCGGCAACGTGCCGATCCGGATCCCGATCTGGCCGAGCGTCGAGCTCCAGTCCGCGATGTCGTTCTCCAACCTCGCGGTGCCCGTCGCGGCCGACACCGCGATCCAGGTCCGCTTCCTGCAGAAGCAGGGTCTCGACCTCCCCTCGGCGGTCGCGACCGGAGGCGTGCTCAGCTCCGTGTCCGAGATCATCGTGCAGCTCGCGCTGTTCTTCGTCGCGCTGTGGCTCTCGCCGGACTCGATCAACTTCGGTCGCATCGACACCGGCCAGATCGCCTGGGTCGCGCTCATCGTCGTCTTCGCACTGCTCGTCGCGATCGCAGTCGTGGTCGGCGTGCGGCGGATCCGCCGCGTCGTGCTGCCCCCGATCGTGCGAGCGACCCGGACCGTGTGGGACGCGGTGAAGACGCCGAGCCGGCTGGCCCTGCTCGTGTTCGGCAACATCGTCGCCCAGTGCTTCTACGCCGGATCGCTGCTCGCGTGCCTTCACGCGTTCGGCGCGAGCGTCGACTTCTGGACCCTGCTCGCGCTCAACATCGGGATCTCGACGATCGCCTCGCTCGTACCGATCCCCGGCGGCGGCACCGCGGTGTCCTCGGTCGGCCTCGCCGGGATGCTGACCGCGCTCGGCGTCGCGCCCGCGGCCAGCGGCGCCGCAGTCCTCGCCCACCAGCTCGCGGTGACCTACATCCCCGCGATCCCGGGCTGGTTCGCCACGCGCGACCTCATCAACAAGGGGATGCTCTAGAACCGCGGCCGCTCGCCGGCTCGGTCGCGGTCCGGCGATCGAGCGGCGGAGATCCTTGAAGAGTCGCCGGCGCCGCTGATCTTCTAGAGGTCGACCGCGCAGGCCTCGTCGACCTGCAGCACCTCGAGCGTGCGCCCCAGCCCGAGGTAGACCGCGAGGCAGAGGGTCAGGTCCAGGATCTCGTCGTCCGCGAACTCGGCCCGCAGCCGCGCGAAGAAGTCGTCGTCGATCCCGCGGTGGTCCGTCGCGAAGCGCTCGGCGTACTCGATCGCCAACCGCTGCCGGGACGTGTAGCCCTCATACGTGGCGTACTCGTCCAGGTGCTCGTAGAGGTCGGGCGGCACCCCCGCCTCGAGGACCGACGGCGCCCGGAAGGTCGCGCACGCGGAGCAGTCGTTCATCTGCGCGACCCGCATGCGGGCGACCTCCCGCTCCGCCGCCGGGAGGTTGCTGCGCTGGTACGCGGTCGTGATCATCCGGTCCACCATGCCCGCCATCTCGGGTCGCAGCGTCCAGATCATCGCGGCCTCGCCGCCCGGGCCGTCGGGCACGTCGATCCTCGCCATCGCCCCAGCGTAGGCACACCCCCTCTTGACGGCCGTCTCGCGACCTGGGCCCGGCGATCGGCCGTCGGGGAACGTGGAGGACCGCCGACGGCCGTCTCGCGGCCGCGGCCCGGCGATCGGCCGTCGGGGAAGGTGGAGGGATGTCACGATGGCGCGGTGACGGAGCGGGTGGACGTCGTCGTCGTGGGCGCGGGCATCGTCGGGCTCGCGACCGCGCGCGCGATCCAGCGGGCCCAGCCGTCCGCCCGGGTCGTCGTGCTCGACAAGGAGGACGCCCCCGCCCGCCACCAGTCGGGCCGGAACTCCGGGGTGATCCACGCCGGCGTCTACTACGCGCCGGGGTCCGAGAAGGCCCGCATGTGCACCGCCGGGCGGGTCTCGATGGTCGAGTACTGCCGCGCGCACGGCATCGCGCACGAGGTCTGCGGGAAGGTCGTGGTCGCGCTCGACGGCGACGAGCGCACCCGCCTGGCCGACCTCGAGCACCGCTGCCGGGCGAACGGCGTCCGGGTCGAGGCGATCGGCCCCGAGCGCCTGCACGAGATCGAGCCGCACGCCGCCGGCGTCGCCGCGCTCCACGTGCTCGACACCGGCATCGCCGACTACCCCGCGGTGTGCCGGAGCCTCGCAGCGCAGATCGAGGCCGCGGGCGGCTCGCTGCGTCTCGACACCGCCGCCCTCGCCGGGGACGAGCGCCCCGACGCGCTCGTGGTGGAGACGACCGGCGGCGAGGTCGCGGCGCGCCGGGTCGTGACCTGCGCCGGGCTCCAGGCCGACCGCGTGGCGACCGCGCTCAGCGGGCCCGAAGCCGCGGCGGGCCTGCACATCGTGCCGTTCCGCGGGGAGTACTTCGAGCTGCGTCCCGAGCGGTCGCACCTCGTCCGCACGCTGATCTATCCCGTCCCGGATCCCCAGTTCCCGTTCCTCGGCGTGCATCTCACCCGCGGCATCGAAGGCCACGTGCACGTCGGTCCGAACGCGGTGCTCGCGCTCGCCCGAGAGGGGTACTCGTGGCGCGACGTCGACCGGAGCGAGCTGCGCGACACGGTGACCTTCCCCGGCTTCCGCAAGCTCGCGGCGCGGCACTGGCGCTTCGGCGCCACCGAGGTCGTGCGCTCACTCAGCCGGCGCCGGTTCACCCGAGCGCTGCAGCGGCTCGTGCCCGAGGTCCGGTCGGCGGACCTGCGCCCGGCACCGTCCGGGGTGCGCGCCCAGGCGGTGACGTCGGCCGGCGATCTCGTCGACGACTTCGAGTTCCGCCAGGTCGGCCGGGCGCTGCACGTGCTGAACGCGCCGTCGCCGGCCGCCACGGCGTCGTTGGAGATCGGCCGCACCATCGCAACTCGCCTCGGCCTCGACGAGCTGTGACGCGCGTGCCTCCGACCTCGAACGGCCGCCGCCGCTCGCCGGCCATACGCGGTCCGGCAATCGAGCGGCGGAGAAACGAGAACGGCCGCCGCCGCTCACCGGCCATACGCGGTCCGGCAATCGAGCGGCGGAGAAACTAGAAGAGCGGCAGCGCCTCGTTCGCGTCGCGCAGGACCGCGAGCGACTGCTCCCAGCACCCGGTCTCGTGCGCAGTCATGTCCGGCATGAGCGGCGCGCTCGGACCGTCCGGACCGAGGACGCACGGCAGGCTGGCGCAGACGTCGTCGCCGACGCGCACCGACACCGGGATCAGCGCACCGACCTCGTACGCGGTCGCGTGGATCAGTCCGCTCACCGTGAGCCCGATGCCCTGCACCGCGGCGCCCTTGAGGTCGCGCACCTCGTAGGCGGCGCGCCGCACGTCCCGCTCGATCGCATCGAGGCGCTCGGGGTCCAGGGGGATGCCACGCTGCGCCGCGAACTCGAGGAGCGGGAGCGTGCCGACCGTGGCACTGCCCAGGAGGAACACCGACGAGTCGCCGTGCTCGCCGACCACCCAGGCATGGACGCTGCGCGGGTGCACCCGGCACTCCTCCGCGATGCGCTGGGTCAACCGCAGCGTGTCGAGCGACGTGCCCGAGCCCATGATGGAGACCGGCCGACCCGCCCACCGGCGCGACAGGTACTCGGTGAGCACGTCGAGCGGGTTCGTGACGACGAGCGCGATCCGCGGCATCGACCCGGCCTCCACCGCGGTGGCCATGTCGTCCATGACCTCGAGGTTCGCCCGGAAGATGTCGAGGCGGGTCTCCCCCGCGGTCGTGTGGTGGCCGGCGGTGAGGATGAGGACGTCCTCCTCCTCGATCTCGTCCAGCCCGCGGCCGCGGATCTCGATGTGGGACAGCAGCGGCCGGGCGTGGAGGAAGTCGAGCGCGAGCCCGTGCGCGGCCTCGGGCTTCCGGCTGTAGACCGTCACCCGGCCCGCCAGGCCGCGCATCACGATCGCGGACGCGGTCGCGACGCCCACGCCGCCCGCTCCGACGATCCCGACCCGGGGCCCTGCCATGAGCGGGAGCCTAACGAGGCCGGTGGTGACCTACTGCTCGGCGCCGCCCACGGACTCCAGAACGAGCGTCGTGTCGACGAGGAGCCGGAAGCGCCCGCGCCCGGTCTTCTCGATGCGCACCGGCGCGTCGCGCTCCTCGAGCCGGCGCTTCAGGAGGATGAGCCGGCTCTCGAGGTTGTCGCGGAGCTCGGGAAGCTCGAGGCTCGGGTCGAGCCGGACCTCCTTGTTCGTGAATTCGTCGCGGCCGTCGCGGCTGTAGTGCGCGAGCAGGGTCCACAGGATGCGTCCGGCGACGCCCTTGATGAGGTAGGCGCCGTCGAGGAACGTGCTGCCGTCCACCGGGAAGAACCGCACCTGGGTCGTGTGCACGGTCGCGGGAGGGACCCGGCCACGGCTCCCCGCCGGCGCCGACACGTCCTCGGTGCGGTCGTTCGCCCAGTCGATCTCGATCGCGCTCGCAATCATGCTGCCGACGACGGTGAGGAGTGCCTCGTCGTGCTCGTCGTACGCCATGTGGATGTCGCTCTCGGTGGCGAGCACGCCGACGAGCTGGCCGAGCACCATCGCGGGCACGGCGAGCTGGCTCTCCGCCGCCGCGAGCCCGGGAAGCGGGATCTCCCACCCGGGGGCGAGGTCCCCGCTCTCCTCGAACTCCCGCCGCACCGCGCGGGCGTACTTGAGCATCGCCCGCAGGTTGCCCACGCGCATCGGCGCGGCGCGCGCTGCGGTCATGCCGATGATCCCCTCCCCCACCTGGACCTCGGAGCCGATGCCGGCCTGCTCGTAGCCGTGGCTCGCGATCGTGAACAGGCGCGAACCGGTCTCGTCGAGCAGGAGCAGCAGCGCATGCTCGTAGCCGAACTGCTCGGCCAGGCCCCGCAAGGCCGCGGTCACCACCGTGTCGAGGTCGGGACAGCGGCTCAGCCGGCTGCTGACCTCGGCGAGCCGGACCGCGATGGACCCGTCCGAGGGGTTCACCGACCGTCGCCGACCGCCGGGGTCTGCGCGATCTCGAGGACGCGGTAGATGTCGGCGCTCTTCAGCTTGAAGACCTCGGTCATGCCGGTGAGCGCGGCGATCGCGTCGATGTCGCGGCTGAGCTCCTCGAACAGCGGGCCTCGCCGCTCGGTGCGCTCGTACTGCAGTGTGAGCCGGTACGAGTCATAGCGCTGCGGGTCGACCACGATCACGCTGGCCCGCGGGTTCTCGGCCAGGTTGCGCGTCGTCTTCGAGAAGAACTGGTTCGACAGCGCGACGTGGGTCTCGTCGACGTAGTGGACGCGCGAGAGGTGGGTGACGTTCGGCGTCCCGTCCGCGCTCGCAGTTGCGATCACCGCCGGGGTGATCCCCTCGAAGCAGCACTCGATGTCGGCCAACGTCGGCTGCGGTGAGCTGTCGTCCGCTCCGCTCATGCGCGCACCAGGCTCGCGCCGGCCTGCGGACCCGGGGTCTGGTCGTAGAGCTCGTCGACGGTCATCACCAGCACCACGAGCTCACGGGGGACGAGGCGCGCCAGCAGGTCCAGCGGCGTGCCGTCGGTCTCGCTGACCACCTGGAAGAACGCCGCGAGGTAGCGGTCGGTGCGGATCCGGTCCTCCGCGGTGAGCGGCTCGACCGCCAGTGCGCGGCCCTTGACCTGCACCGATCGCAGCGTGGGGACGTCCGTCGCGGCGAGTGCGACCACCCCCGTGGCGCGGAGGTTGTCGAGGACCTCGGTCTCCTCGGCATTCAGCGCCACCCGCAGGGTGCCGTCGTCGAGGACCTGGACCCCGATGGCGTGCATGCCGGCCGGCTTCCCGTCGGCATCGACGGTCCCGACCATCGTCGCCGCGCCCGACTCGAGAAGGGCCACGACATCGGGCTCGATCACGTCTCCCGCTCCTGTGCTGGTTCGGCCGTCAACGACATTGCTCGAAGTAGCGAATTCTTAGCGTTTGCTCACGCGTCTCTCAGGAGCGGGCTGCCCCGGGCTCCTTCACCATGGTGACACGCAATCCACCCGGCCCGACCGGCCACCGATCACCAGGGAGAGACCGATGACCGCAATCCTCGCCACCCCGACCAACGACCCGACGACCGAGGCCCCGTCCGAGTCCGAGCTGGTCTCGTTCGACCTCTACGCCGACATCCACAAGGGCATCCGGGGCGAGCTGTTCCGCATCACGTCGAGCGCGGGCAGCCTCGACCCGGGCGAGCGCTGCGCCCGGGAGCAGCTGCTCGAGGGCGTGCACCGGCTGTTCGGCTTCCTCGTGGTCCACGCCGAGCACGAGGACCAGTTCGTCCAGCCGCTGCTCGAGGTCCACGCGCCGTACTACGCCGAGGTGGTCGCCAGCGACCACGTGCGCCTCGAGGACCAGATGGCCGCGATCGAAGCCCGGGTGGAGCGGGCGGCGAGCGCGTCCAAGGCGGAGCAGCGCGGTCGGATCCATCACGTGTACCGCGAGCTCGCCGCCTTCACGAGCGCCTACCTCGAGCACCAGGACTTCGAGGAGTGCAAGGTGATGCCCGCGCTCGACGCGGTGATGGGCACCGACGAGCTCGTCGCGGTCAACGCCGCCATCGTGGCGAGCATCCCGCCCGAGCAGCTGGGCGACTCCCTGAGCCTGATGCTGCCGGCGATGAACATCGAGGACCGGGTGGAGCTGTTCGCCGGGGCGCAGGCCGGGATGCCACCCGAGGTGTTCGCGGGCGTCTGGGCGCTGACCGGCTCGATCCTCGAGGTCGCCGACTACGAGGCACTCGGCGCCCGGCTCGGCATCGACTGAGCCCACCGCTCGATCCGTCGCCGCCACCACCCGGTCCGTCAGGGCCGGGTGGTGACGCGACCGGCGGGCCCGATGCCACTACGTTGCGGGCCCGTGAGCCCATCCCAGAAGCCCACCCGCCGCACTCCGAGCAAGAGCGCCCGGCCGCTCGGCCAGTCCCGGACCAAGCCCTGGGTGCGCATGGTCGTCGTCGCCGTCGTCGTCGTCCTCGTGGTGGGCACGCTCGTGGCCCTGTTCGCCAACAACGACTCCGGCAGCTCGAAGTCGTCGTCATCGGGCACCACCGCGACCACCGGGACGCCCGCGACGACAGGTGCGACGATGCCGTCCGCCGCGGGCAAGCCCTGCGTGGCCGAAGCCCCACCGCTGCCCCCGGGCGCTCCGGCCGTCCCGGTCGAGGTCGGGCCGGCGCCCGCCCAGCTCGTCACGAAGGACCTGCAGGTCGGCACCGGCGAGACGGTGTCGGCGGGGGCGAACATCACCGTCGACTACGTCGGCGTCTCCTGCTCGACCGGCAAGGTGTTCGACACCTCGTACGGCAAGCAGCCCGCGACGTTCAGCCTCGACGGCGTCATCCCCGGCTGGACCAAGGGCATCCCGGGCATGAAGGTCGGCGGCACCCGGCTCCTCGGGATCCCGGCCTCGGACGCGTACGGCGCGACCGGCAGCCCGCCCGTCATCGCCCCGGACGAGGCGCTCTGGTTCGTGGTCCAGCTCAAGACGATCAACCCCGCCGCGGGCTAGCCACGGACCGCGACCCGTGGGGTCAGGCGACGCGGTGCGGGTTGATGCGCCGAGGCCGCCGGGCCGAGCGCGGCATCCGGGTGCGGTACCCGGCCGCCGCCCGCGCCTCCTCGGACTCCCCGCCCCAGTAGCCGTACTCGCCGTGCTCGCGGGCCCAGGCCCGGCACGGGTTGAGCACCGGGCAGGTCGCACAGACGAGCGAGGCCTTCAGCTCCCGGACCACCCGGGTCTCGGGGCGCTCGGCCGCGGTCCCGAAGAACAGCGAGGTCTTGCCCGTGCACGCGGCATGGCGTGACCAGAGGCGAGCGTCGGACTTGGTCGCCGGAGCGGCTTTGGTCGCGGGAGCGGCTTTGACGGCAAGCGTGGCACTTGAGGGGGACATAGGACGTCAGTACCCGCGGCTCCGCGAGCCGAAACCAGACGTCGGGGTCACACCTTCTCGAGGACATAGTGCACGTTCGTGGTGACCCAGACCGGGTTGGATCGGTAGTGGTTTCGCTTCTGCAGGTTGGACGCAGCGTGGTGCAGCCAGGTGAGCAGGAGGATCGTCCGCTCCGGGACCTCCCCCGCGCCGGGACCCCCGGCGAGCAGGCGCTGCTCACCGGCGTCGAATCCGTCGCCCCGCAGCAGGTCGCGCACGACCGGCCCGAACTCGCGGCGGCGGTCGTGCACCCGCGCGGTCAGGATCAACGTCATCACGTCGAGGGCCGAGACCCCCGGCGCCCCGGCCCGCTCCCAGTCGACGATGCCGCTCACCGCACCCTCCGCGGTGGTGAGCACGTTGCCCAGCCAGAAGTCGCCGTGCACCAGGCACGTCGTCAGCACGCGCCCCGAGAGCTCGTCGCGCAGCTGCGTGGCGATGCGGTCCAGCGCGGCGTGATCGGACCCGGCGCGCAGCGGGTTGGCCGCAGTCGCGCGCAGCTCGGTGATGGGGTCATCAACCCAGAGCCGCAGCACCGCGTCGTCGACGGAGGTCTCGGTCGCGGTCGCAGCGTGGAGGACGCGGATCGAGGCCGCCGCGTTCGCGGCGACGATGCCCGAGCCGACGCGCGACGCGGCCCGGCGCGCGTCCTGCCCCGGGATGTGCGTCTCGACGAGCCAGGGACGGTCGGCTGCCGCTTCACCGGATGCGAGTGCCACGGGCGCGAGCGGCCGCCACGCCGGAGGGATCGAGCCGGCGCGGAGGGCTTCGAGGGCCGCGGCGTGGCGGCGGAGGCTGCGCGCGCCGAAGTCCGTGCGCGCGAAGCGCAACACGGCGAGCCGGTCGTCTTCACGCGAGCGGACGACCACCGCACCGAGGTCCGGATCCGCGCGGGGTGCGCCGACCAGCTCCCAGGCTGCGGCGGCGGCAAGGGCGGGCTGCGCGGCGCGAGCCGCGTGGTCGAGAGCCAGCGTCAGGTGCGGGAGCCGGTGCAACGGCACTCGTGGGATCCACGTCGTGCGAAGCTCGGTCAGGAGCAGCACGATTGCGATGACCGACTGCGCCACCAGCCATGCGACGCCGACGCCGGTCAGCCCGTACCGGTCGAGGAGGATGATCGAGAGCCCCATCACGCTGACGGCCATCGCCGCGGTGACGACCACGACGGCCCGCATGCGGCGCTGCACGCGGGCGGCGCTGAGGAACGTCGCGATCACGACGTTCGGGATCGCCGAGAGGACGAGCAGCGGGAGCAGGATCGACGCGCCGCGCACGTAGTCGGGCCCGAGCAGCCGGAGGATGACCGGCGAGAGCAGGGCCACCCCGACGGCGAGCGGCACGACGATCTTGCCGCTCTGGGCGAGCGTCCGGAGCGCGAACTCGTACAGCCGCTGTGGCGCGCGGGCCCCCTCGGTGACGAGCGACATGCCGAGGTTCCGGCTCAGCAGGTAGATCGCGTACGCGATCGTCCACGACAGGTAGAAGTAGGCGCTCTGCTTCGCACCGGCGATCGCGAGGACGACCAGCGGAAGGAGGCTCGTGGTCGCGGTCCACAGCAGCGAGGCGAAGTAGTCCGCGCCGAGGTAGCGACCGAGCTCGCGGGGCCGGATCGGCTCGACGACCGCGTCGTGGTCGGCGACGTGGCGTGGGAAGAGCCGCCGGAACACGAGGACGTTGATCGGGACGACGATCAGCACGAGCGGCAAGGTCCACGACGCGAAGATGCCGGTCTTCGGCAGCGCGGTCGCGAGCGCGACCAGCAGCACGATCTTCATCACGCCGAAGATCACGTTCTCCGTCACCACCCAGTCCGCCCGGCCGAGCCCCGTCAGCACCGAGTCCTCGAGCTGGAACACCACCCACAGCGCGGTCGCGGCGACGAACGCGAGCACTGCGAGAGGGTTGTCGCGCACGAGGTTCGTCAGGTCGGGCGACCAGGTCTCGATGCCGCCGACGTAGATCAGCGCGGCGACGACCGCCAGCCCGCCGGCCACGCCGTAGGACCACCCGACCAGGCGCGCGGTGCGCCGTCCCGACGTCGGCACGAAGCGGTTCAGGCCGTTCGTCAGGTTCAGGTGGGCGAGGTTCGCGAGGAACGTCATCGACGCGAGCAGCGCGGAGTTGCGTCCGACATCGGCCGGCGAGTACCGGCGGGCGGCGAGGAGCCAGTAGGCGAACCCGAGGAGCGAGGTCGCGCCGGTCGCGACCACGAGGGCATAGCCGTTGCGGTAGAGCGGCGAGCGCAGGTGGTCGACGACCCGAGCCGGGAGGCGCGCGACCACCCAGCCCGGGATGCCGGGAATCGATGCCGGTGCGATGCTCATGGCTCCCGGAACCCGATCGCCCGCTTGACCGCGGTGCGGGCGAGGCGATCGGCCGCGGTGATCGGCAGCCGCTCGAACCGCAGCTCCGGATAGTCGACGGCCCGGGCACCGAAGCGCTCCTTGTAGTCGGCCAGCGATGCCGACCCGCCGGACTCACCGAGGTGGAACGCCCCGGCATCCGTGGCGCAGGCGGCGCGGATCGCGTGCCACATCAGGAGGTCGTTGGCCCGTAGCGGAGCCGCGCGCTCCTTGTCCATCGCGCCCCGGGTGTAGTGCGCGTTCACACCGGACAGCACGATGATCGACGCGACCGCGCGCCCGTCGTGCCGTGCGACCCACTGGTGGAACCCGCCGTCCAGATCACGCGCGATCCGCTGCCACTTGGCGAGCGTGTCGCGAAAGCGCGTCCTGAACCGCGCCAGGGCCGCGGGCTCGTGCTGCTGCGCGGCCCATCGCGCTTCGGAGACCGCGTAGAGCTCGAAGAACTCGTCCAGGAGCCGACCACTCGAGTCGTGCTCGACGTCGACCCCCGACCGCTCGGCCTTGCGCACCGCGCGTCGGCGGCTCTCGGAGAAGCCCTTCCAGACCACCTCGACCCCACCGGACAGGTCGAGGACGTGCGCCCGCCGGGGGATCTGCAGTGTCCGCGGGGGCGCCTCCTCCCGGTAGAGCCGGCCGTGGAGCGGGTTGGGACGGAGGCTCTGGCGCAGCACCGGACGAGCCGCGAGGTCCCGGAGCACGAGGCGCACGTCGTCGGGCGTCACCCCGCCCTCCGCCACGATCCCGCCGAAGCCCCAGTGCGTCGGCATCGACGCCTCGATGCCGTGGGCCCCGACGCCCCGCCGGCGGGCGAGGGGGAGCACGATCCGGCGACCGTCGGCCGACCGGTAGGAGCGGGTGGCGTCGGCCCACGACCCGCCCGAGCACAGGGCGTCCAACCAGCGGGGCTGCTGGGTCGGGAGCGCGTCCGGGTCCGAGCGCCAGACCGCCTCCCACCGGGCGCGCGAAACGATTCCTCCGACCTCCCTGTCCGCGCGTGGTGCGCTCACCGCCCCCCCGACCGTCCTCCGTGACGAGGTCCCACATCCTAGGTGGCCGGTGAGGGCGGAGCCGTCCGCCGACCTCGCGTGGCCCGACGGGCCAGACTGTCCGGAACCGAGGAGACGGACATGCCGACCCTGGACCTGCGCACCCGCAACGCCGACTCGATCCGCGAGCTCGACCTCGTCGACTTCTTCGACGGGGAGCTGCCTGCTCTGGCCGCCGAGCGCTCGTACCTTGCAGTGCCGGGCGCGCTCGAGCTCGGCGTCGCGCCGTTCACGCTCGCGTGCCCCGCAGGCGAGTGGACGCTGCGCATCGACGGCGACGAGGTCGTGGTCGGTCGGGGTGACGGCGGTCCGGACAGCGGCCGGGTGCTCCTCAGCGACGACGAGGTGACGAAGCTCGTCAACGACCTGATCACGCCGATGACCCTGGTCGCATCCGCGGGCCGGCACGTCCAGCGGGGCGACCACGGCAACTTCCTGGACTGGTGGGTCGTGCTGCGCTCCCTCATCGACGCGCGGCCCGCACACACCGCGGCATCGGTCGCCTTCCGCGGCGCCGACGGGTCGCCGCTCGACCTCGAGCGTTCCTTCGACGCCGACGACGACGACGCCGAGATGGCGCAGTTCCTGGCCGAGACCGGGTTCCTCCATCTCGCCGGCTGGTTCGATCCGGCGGAGATGGAGGCGATCAGCGCGGAGATGGACGCAGCCTTCGCGCACTACACACCCGAGGACGGGAACTCGTGGTGGGCCGAGACCGCGGACGGCACCAACCGCGCGGTGCGGCTACAGCGCTTCGAGGAGCACAGCCCGACGTTCACGGGCCTGCTCTCGGACGCACGCTTCCTGCGCATCGGCCGGCTCACCGGCGACGACTACGAAGCCCGCGCGGGGGGTGAGGCGCTCGAGAAGCCCATCGGCGTCGTGAAGGGCATCTCGGACCTGATGTGGCACAAGGACTGCGCGCTCGGGATGCACTCGTACCGCTGCTGCGGGCTCACCGTCGGCATCTCGGTCACCGGCGCGGACGAGGGCTCGGGCCAGCTCGCGGTCGTGCCCGGCTCGCACCGTGCACTCGTCCAGCCCGGCTTCTACCGGAAGTCCTGGGGCCTGCCGGTGCGCCAGCTGCCGACCCACAGCGGCGACGTGACGGTCCACTGCTCGTGCACGTTCCACATGAGCCACGCACCCGTGACCTCGGAACGGCGCGTCATCTACACCGGCTTCGGCCTCGCGAACCGCGACGATCGACCGCTGGAGCACGAGGCGCAGGTCCGGGTCATCCGCGAAGAGGCCCACCGCAAGGTCTCGCAGGCTCCCGGAGCCGTCTGACCCCTCGGCGTCGTCGGGCTCGTGGGCGTCGTCGGGCTCGTGGGAGTCGTCAGGCGCCGCCGGTCACGCCGGGCAGGGGCTCGGTGCGAAGGAGGCCGGCGGCCGGGCGGGGTGGTGCGCGGCCAGCGCCCGCACGTGCGCCGCGAGCCCGGCGACGCCCGGGGCGACGAGGCAGACGTCTGCGCCGTCGTCGATCAGGGCCACGACGGCGCGCGGGGTGCAGTCGTGCTGGTCGTCGAGCAGCACGATGATCCCGAGGTCGTGAGCGCGCACGCGGGTCGCGTGCACGCGCGGCGCGGTCGCCTCGTCGAGGACCACCACACCGGACGACCCGGCGATGCCGTCGGCCACCGCGTAGCCCGATCCCAACAGCTCCTGCAGCGCCTTGCGCCGCCGGCCGAGCGACGGTGCCAGTCCCACCTCGACGACATTCATCCGACCACTCCTTCCTCCGAGGTCTCCGGCCGGCAGCCCGCCGGCCGATCTGGACAGCATCGGACCACGGGGTAAGAGGGCGCGCGCCCGGTTCGAAGAACCACGTAAGAACGACGAGCGAGCCGAAGCAGGTCGCCTCAGCGGGGCGCGAAGCCCCCGGGGTGCTCGTCCACCGCGGGAACGTGCGTGGCCAGCACCCGGCCCCCGCTCGCGAGCTGCGCGGGCAGGCCGGCGACCGAGCCGGCATCGCTCGCGACGTGGAAGCCCCGTGCCCGGAGCTGGGGGTGCTCGGTCGCCTGCTCGGGGGTCAGCACGGGCGTCGCCGGCGCACCCTGCTCCACGAGCCGGGCCAGCACCTCGTCGCGATCGCGCAGAGCAACCGCGCCGGCCACGGCCGCGTCGACCTCCGACGCGCGCTCCAGGCGCTCGTCGAACCGCAGGCCGAGGAGCGCGTCGAGGCCGAGCGCGCGGCAGATCGCGTCCCAGAGCCGCGGCTCGCCCAGCACACCGAGCGCGACCCACTCGCCGTCGCGGGCGCGGAACACGCCGTAGCCCGGTGAGCCGGCCGTCGGGCCGTCCGCGTCGACGTGGACCGTGCCCGAGCGGGGGCCGACCCACCACGCGACGACATCCGCCATCGCGACGTCGATCCGTTCCCCGGCCCCGGTCGTGAGGCGACGGGCCCACGCCGCGCAGATCAGGAGCGCGCAGACCGTCCCGCCCTCGAGGTCGGCGACCGGGAGACGCGGCACCTCGGGGTCCGCGCCCCGGCGCGGCGCGACCGCGCCGGCGATCGCCTGGAAGTTCAGGTCGTGGCCGGGGACGTCACGCAGCGGCCCGTCCTGGCCGAAACCGGAGAGCGAGCAGTAGATGACGTCGGGCCGGAGCGAGGCGACGGTCTCGTACCCGACCCCGAGGCGGTCGGCCACGCCGGGCCGCCAGCTCTCGCACACCACGTCCGCCTCGGCCACCAGCTCGTGCGCCCGCGCGCGCCCCGCGTCGGTGCGCAGGTCGAGGACGACGCTGCGCTTGCCCCGCGCCACCGAGGCGAAGATGTCGGGATACGCGCGCATCGGGTCGCCGCCGGGGGGCTCGACCTTGAGCACCTCGGCGCCGAGGTCGGCGAGGATCTGCGTGGCGTGCGGCATCGGTCGGTACGCGGACAGGTCGAGGACCCGCATCCCGGCGAGCAGCCCACCGCCCGCGGCCGGAGGGCCGGTCACCGGAGGTCCCGGGGGACGCGGAGCTCGGGCGGTGGCGGACCGTCCGGGAACGTGAAGATCATCAGCTGGGTCGCGTACGCGCAGAGGGTGCGGGACTCCGGGTCCCAGAGCTCCATCTCGAGTGAGGCGTAGCCATCCCCCGCGTGGCGGGCCCGGTTGCGCGCGAGGACCCACTCGGCCCGGTGCTCCCCGAGCAGGTGCACGGTGAGGTCCGCGCTCGGCGCCCACCACTCGGGCAGGCCGCCGCCCATCCGCTCGCCGACCGCGCCGGGCATCGTGTCGCTGAGCGTCAGCAGCGCGAGCGGGTGGAGCCTGCCGTCGTCGAGGCGGGGCGGGTCGTCGAACCGGTACCAGTACACCCGCTCCGACGATCCGGGCTCGAACTCCTCCCACGGCGCGTGCCCGATCGCAGCCCGGCCCTCCACGTGATGCACCCAGTACGCGAACGGAACGCGGGGGCCGTCGAAGTCGTCGGGCGGCCCGTCGCGAAACGACGGGCACTCGTCCGGCGGTGGCGCGTCCGGGACGTCGAGCTCGGTGAACCCGAAGCCGACCCGGGGCGCGCCGAAGACCGCGACCGCGGTCGTGCCGGACGGCTCCCCCGCCGACCGCACCGTCGCGGTCGCCTGCGCCATGGACCGGCCGCGTCGGAGCACCCGTACGTCGATCTCGACCGGGCCGGTGCGCACCGGCGCCGCGAACACCGAGGTGATGGAACGCAGCGAGAGCGCGGGCACGTCGATCGCCGCGGCCATCGCGCTCGCCGCCACTCCACCGACGATGCCGCCCTGGGGCACCGACAGCGCGCACCACTCCTCGCTGAGCTCGCCCCGATACGTGTGCTCCGCGGCGCCGTCGCGCTCCACGGCGATCTCGCGCTCGAAGGCCTTCACGACGGTGCAGCCTGGCGCGACGCCACGGTGCGCGCCAACGAGTCCCGATGCGGCGTCCTGTCCGGATCCGTCGGCTCCCCGTCCTTGCGTCCGCTCCGGATCGAGCGCACGCTGGCCTGCATGCAGATCGCCTTGGTCCTCTATCCCCGGTTCACCGCCCTCGACATCGTCGGGCCGTTCCAGACGCTCGCCGACCTGCCGGGGGCGGACGTCGTGTTCGTCGCCGAGGAGCGCGGCCCCGTCCCCGACCACACCGGTCGCCTCGCCCTCGTCGCCGCCGCGACGTTCGCGGAGATCACGGCACCCGACGTGATCGTCGTGCCCGGGGGGTTCGCGGACCTGGACGCGGGCCCCGACCACCCGGTCGTCACGTGGATCCGCGCCGTGCACCCGACCACGACATGGACGACCAGCGTGTGCACCGGCGCGATCTTCCTCGCGCTCGCCGGCGTGCTCGACGGCGAAGACGCCACGACCCACTGGGGCGCCTACGAGCGGCTGCGCGCGCTCGGGGCCCGGCCCACCGAGGAACGCGTCGTCGAACGGGGCAAGGTGATCACGGGCGCGGGCGTGTCCGCCGGCATCGACATGGGCCTCACGCTCGTGTCGCGGCTCTTCGACGACGACGTCGCCAGGACGGTGCAGCTGGCGATCGAGTACGACCCGCAGCCGCCGTTCGACGCGGGCGCCCCGAGCAAGGTCTCCCCCGAGCTCCTCGCGTTCGTCGCCGAGATCATGGGCGCGACGCCGCCCACCCCGGCCGGCACCGCCGGATGACCCCGGAACGAGTGCGGCGGGGGCCGAAGCCCCCGCCGCATCCGTTCTGACGGTTCGGACGTCGTGGTCCGCGCCCGCGAGCGCGGGTCAGGGTGAGACCACGAAGTCCAGCCGGTAGGCCAGCGGAGCCCCGTTGTCACCCTTGCCCTGCGTGGTGACCGGGTGCACCCCGGCCGGCCCGGCGACTGCCGGGATGGTCCCGCTGCAGATCGCCGCGCCCTGGGCGTTCGCCCGCACCCGGCAGAGCCGGGGCCGCCGCGGCCCGGCGCGCAGCCCGGTCGCGACGCGGTCGTACTTCACGTTGACCCACTTGCCGGGCCGGTAGCCGTACGCGGTCACCGTGACCGAGCTGCCGGCAGGGCCGATGCTCGGCGAGATCGTCGCGCCGGGCTCGAAGTCGACCTCGCTCGTCCCGCTCGGACGCGTGATGCTGAAGTCGTCCACGTACGCCGTGGCTCCGCCACTGATCGGACCGCCCAGGCGCAGGAGCATCGCGCCCTTCGCGACGGAGTCGTTGCGGACGCCGGCGTTCGGGTAGTTCGACAGCACCTGCGACCACGTGCAAGGACTTCCCTGGCCGCACGTCGCGTTCCCCGGTGCACCGCTGGCGAACCACGTGCCGTCGGTCAACGCGTTGATCGACGTCCACGTGTTGGCCGGCACTGCCGACGAGCGTACGAACGTCAGCCGCCCCTGGAACGCGGTGCTCGCGTCAGTGGTGTCGTAGTCGACGTCGAACGCGACGTTTGCCTGCCGGTTCAGGTTCGCCACCGGCGCGTACGTCGTGTAGCTCAATGCCGAGATCTGGCTCAGCTTCGTACCCCTGAACGCGTTCGTCGCGAGCGACGCGCGTCCGGTCGAGTCCACCGTGAGCTGGGCGCTCCCGATGCCGGCCGGCGGGGTCGCCGGTCCGCTGACGAGGGTCGTGGTGCCGACCGACCCGTCCGGACCCTCGTTGAAGCCGAACCACCCGTTGACCGAGAGTGCCCCCACGGTCGTCGTGGACGCCCCGGCCGATGCGGCGAGCCCCACCACCGCAACCGCTCCGATCGCGAGCGCGACCAACCCTTTCCGACGCCTTCCCATCGTTCCTCCGTCCCTAGATCTGCCCGTGCCTGACCTGCGACCACTCCCCCCAGGGACGGCCGTCCGCCGGGGACCCTTGCATCGGACGAATTGGCATTGCAAGGACCTTCACGGCCCCGCGTCGTAAAACACCCGTTTTACCAAGGAAATTGGTCGCGGCGGTCGGGTACCGATCCCGGGATTCCGCGGCCGACGCACGGCCCGGTACGCGCACGAGCCGGGATCCGGCACCCGCGCACCCGAGCGCGCGCCGGAGCTGGGTGAGGTTCGCGCGCGTCGCCGCGGCGAGGCTCGGGGCCGTCGCCCGGGGCGGCGCAATCGTGCTCGTCGCGGGCGGGGTGTTCGCGGTCACCGCAGGCGCCACCGGGCTCCGGCGCGCCGACATCGCGAACCTGCTCAGCGGACCCGGCCACCACCGTCCGCCCGCTGCAACCGGCACGAGCGCCGGTCCGGCCCGGTGAGCTCAGGCGCAGCGTTCGCAGAGGCCGAAGAGGTCGAGCCGGTGGCGCTCGGTCTTGAACCCGGTGCGGCGCGCGATTTGGCGGGCGACGTCACGGACCGACTGCTCGATCGACGCGGTCGCGGGGACGTCCTCGACCGTGCCGCAGCTCGAGCAGACGACGTGGTGGTGGTGCTCGGTCAGCTCCTCGACGAGCTCGTAGTACGCGAAGTCGCCACGAGCGACGACGCGGTGCACGACGTCGGCCTGCTCGAGCACCACGAGGTTGCGGTACACGCTGCTCACCGCGAGGTCGGGCCGCGCGTCGCGGATCTCCGCGATCGTCAGGGGTCCGTTGCCCGACCGGGCCAGCACCTCGAGCAGTGCTTCCCGATTCGGGGTCAAACGCTGGTTCGCACGGCGGAGACGCACGAGCACGGTCTCCCGGAGACCATCGGGGAGCTGCTCGCTCCGTCGGGTCGTCGCCACGGGGCCAGTGTACGCCGGGCCCTCCCCGGCCGATCAGGTCGCGCCGCTCGACGATCCTGGTCGCGGCTCAGGTCTCCCGCACCGCGCGCTGGGCGCGCCGCCAGACGGTGCGGTACGACTCGAGGCCGTCGAGGGAGAGCCAGCCCTCGGGGCCGGCCGCGATCGCCACGCGCTCGGGCACGCTCCCCCAGACCGGCACGTTGGCCTCCACCCACGCGGCGACGACGTCCTGGTAGTCGCGCGTGTAGGTCCGCGCCGAGCAGATCACGAGCCCCACCGGGAGCTTGCCGGGCACGAGGTCGAGCACGGCTTCGACCCTCGCGGTCTCGACCCCGCCGATGCGCGTCGGGACGATGACCGCATCCGCAACGTCGATCGCCTTCGCGAGCAGCCGCTCGTTGCCGGGCGGGGTGTCGACGATCGCGACATCCTCGTCACCGATGCGGCTGAGCGCCTTGGTCAGCAGCCGCTCGGTCGGTGCCTCGACCAGCGTGACCCGCACGAACGACTCGTCCTCGCCGTGCTCGATCCAGTCCGCTGCGCTCGCCTGCGGATCGGCGTCGACCAGGGTCGCGGTCCGCTTGTTCGACGCCGCGACCGCCGAGAGATACACGGTCGTCGTCGTCTTGCCGACGCCGCCCTTCAATGCCGCCACCACCACGATCATCGCCGGAACGTAGCGAGTCGGGCGGGTGGGCGGCCAGTGCGCCCGATCGGCCGGCAACGCCGGGATCCGCGGACTTGGACGGTTCTTACATCGCTCCGAGGGGCGCCTTACGGGAGACCGGTTGAGTGGTCGTCACCCCCACCCAGACCGAAAGGAGGTATCCACATGAAGCTTCGTCGCACGTTGGCCATGGTGTCGGTGGCGACCGTCGCCGCCGTCGGCGCCGGTGGCGCAGCCGCGTACGCGGCGGACAGCTCGACGTCGACCTCGACGCCGAGCTCGTCCTCCTCGGGCTCCGGCTCGACGGGCTCCGGCTCGACGACCGCACCGGCACCGGGCGCGACCGCCCCGTCGGGCGGTTCGGGAAGCTCGGCCAACTGCCCGAACATGTGACCCCGCTCGTGGTGCCGTGACCACGAGCGCCCTGGCCGGTGGCGCGCCGCCGCGGCTCCCCCCGCCGTGGTGTCGCGCCACCGGCCCTCCCATCCGATCGAGAGAGGAAGCACACGGTGGCCGGACGCGTGACCGCCGTCGTGATCGCGGTGCTGCTGCTCGGGAGCTGTGCCGGCGGATCGAGCAGCGCGGCGGCGACGACGAAGCTGGTCGGCATCGGCGCCGGCCTGCGCGGGCCCTCCGGGCTGACCGCGTCGGTCGCCGTGAAGGGCCTCACCCACATCTCCGCGCTCGCCACCGACGGCGGCGGCCGGCTGTGGGCCGCGACCGCCGGGTACGAGGACCACGGGACCGACGCGGTGTACCTGGTGCCGAACACCGGCGCCACGCCGGTCAAGGTGATCACCGCGCTCCACACGCCGCTCGGCCTGCTCTGGGTGGACGACGCCCTCTACGTCTCGTCCCACGCTCGTGTCGACGTGTACACGGGCTTCGACGGCACGGCGTTCGCGAGCCGCCGGACGATCGTGTCGCTGCCCGACGGCGTCGGCGAGGACAACGGCCTCGCACGGGCGCCGAGCGGACGCATCTGGCTCGGCATCTCGGCGCCGTGTGACGCATGCACGCCCGCGAGCACCTGGTCGGCATCGGTGGTGTCGTTCGAGCCCGACGGCTCGGACCTCCGGGTGGAGGCGTCCGGCATCCGGGCCCCCGTCGGCCTCGCGTTCTTCCCCGGGACCAGCCACCTGTACGTCACCATGAACCAGCGCGACAAGCTCGGCGCGCGGACGCCCGGTGACTGGCTCGCAGTGGTCCGCCGCGGCCAGCGGTGGGGCTTCCCGGCCTGCTACGGCCAGGGCGGAGCCGGGTGCAACGGCGTGGCGTCGCCGACCGCGATCCTCGACCGCCACGCCGCGGCGAGCGGCGTCGCCATCGTCACCGGACAGCTCGGTCCCACGACCGGCACCGCCGCGGTCGTCGCGGAGTGGACGAAGGCGAGCGTCCTCCGGGTGCAGCTGCGCCACGACGGCTCGCGCGCGACGGGCAAGGCGGAGCCCTTCCTCACCGGGTTCAAGAGCCCGGAGCCGGTGCTCGTGCGACCCGACGGCACCCTGCTCGTCGGCGACTGGACCACCGGCAAGGTGTACGCGATCTCGAAGTCCTAGAGCCCCGGGCTCGAGTGCATGATGCCTCCGTCCGCGAACACCGTGGTGGCGGTCAGGTAGCTCGCGTGCTCGCCGGCGAGGAACGCGACGACGTTCCCGATCTCCTCGGGCTTCGCCATCCGCCCGACGGGGATCGCCGCGTCGAGGATCTGCAGCAGCTTCGGGTCCTCCATCGTGACGGTGTTGATCGGCGTCTCGACCGCACCCGGCCCGACGCCGACGACGAGGACGCCGTGCGGGCCGAGCTCCACACCCGCGGTGCGGGTCAGCATGCGCATCCCGCCCTTCGAGACGCAGTACGCGGTGTTGCCGGGCATCGGCCAGTCCTCGTGCACCGACGTCACGTTGATGATCCGGCCACCGTCACCCTGGGCGATCATCTGCTTCGCCGCGAGCTGCGTGCCGAAGAACGCGCTCTTCAGGTTGATCTCGAGCACCTTCTCGTACTGCTCCTCGGTCGTGTCGAGGACCGACGTGCGCGTCTCGATGCCGGCGTTGTTCACCATGATGTCGAGGCGGCCGAACTCCTTGACGCTCGCATCGACGAGCTTCTGCAGGTCGTCGACCTTGCTGACGTCGGCCTGGACCCCGATCGCCCGGCCGCCCAGCTTCACGATCTGCGCCTCGAGCGCCTCGGTCGCGTCGGGATCGACCACCCAGTCGATCACGATGTTGGCGTGCTGCTGGGCGAGGGCCAGGACGATGGACTTGCCGATGCCGCTGTTGCCCCCGGTCACGATCGCGACCTTGCCGTTCAGGCTCATGTTCGCTGCTCCCTCGGTCGAATCATCCTGTCGGCATGATGTGCCAGGTCCTGGACTGGACCAGGATCTCAGCACGAACAGACCCAAGGAGCCCACCCGGCCATGAGCACGGCTTCGCCCGAGCCCGCGAGCGACTTCCCACCGATCGCCGACTACGCGTTCCTCTCCGACTGCGAGGCCAGCACGCTGATCGCGCCGGACGGGAGCGTCGAGTGGCTGTGCCTGCCCCGGCCGGACTCCCCGAGCCTGTTCAGTGCCCTGCTCGACCGGGCCTCGGGGCAGTTCCGCTTCGGACCGTCCCACGCCATGGTCCCGGACTCCCGCCGGTACGTGCCGGGCACGAACGTGCTCGAGACGACATGG
This sequence comes from Acidimicrobiia bacterium, assembly GCA_036502405.1. Classification (GTDB taxonomy): domain Bacteria; phylum Actinomycetota; class Acidimicrobiia; order IMCC26256; family JAENVU01; genus Chersky-806. Next base: position 16,531 of record DASXYP010000074.1, on the reverse strand, counting down.
CACACCCCGACCGGGTGGCTCACGATCAAGGACCTGCTCGTCATGGGCCCGCGCGACATCAGCCAACGTCGACCCGACTCCCCGCGCGTGCCCGGCGACACCGCGGCGCAGGGCACGTTGCTGCGGATCGCGACCTGCTTCAGCGGGCGCGTCGAGATCTTGGTGAACTGCCTGCCGCTGTTCGACTACGGGCGCACCATGGGCACCTGGGAGTACGAGGGCGACGGGTACGACCGGCTGGTGGTCGCCTCGGGCGGCATCTCGTTGGAGATGGAGAGCAGCCTGGCGATCGGGATCCTCGGCGCGCGCTCCTACGGGCGCACGACCCTCGAACATGGCGAGTCCGGTTTCGCGTCGCTCTCGTGGAAGGGGCACGGCCCGTCCACGATCGACGAGGCGATGGCCCAGCTCGGCCGGACCGAGGACTTCTGGCGCGACTGGATGAGCATGGCGGACTTCCCCGACCACGACTTCCGCCCCTACATGGAGCGCAGCGCGCTCGCGCTGAAGGGCCTGAGCTACGAGCCGACCGGGGCGATCATGGCCGCGGGAACGACCTCGCTCCCCGAGAGCCCGGGCGGCGAGCGCAATTGGGACTACCGCTACACGTGGATCCGCGACACCGCGTTCATGCTGCGCGCGCTGCACGCCCTCGGTTTCGACTGGGAGGCGTTCGAGTACTTCGCGTTCATCCTCGACGCAGTAGGCGGCGCGGCTCGGAGCGGCAAAGGGTTTGAGCTTCAGATCATGTACGGCATCGGCGGCGAGACCGACCTGACCGAGAGCACGCTCGATCACCTCTCGGGCTACGGCGGCGCCAAGCCGGTGCGCATCGGGAACGGCGCGTACGACCAGCAGCAGCACGACGTCTGGGGCATGCTGATGGACTCGATCTGCCAGCACCAGCGCCAGGGCGGCCAGATCCCGGTCGTGGTCTGGGAAGGCATCGCCGGGCTCGTGGACACCGCGATCGAGCGTTCGCCGGAGCCGGACCAGGGCATCTGGGAGATGCGCGGCGACCCGCAGCACTTCGTCGCGTCGAAGGTCATGTGCTGGGTCGCGGCAGACCGGGGCGCGCACCTCGCCCGGCAGCGTCACGACCACGAGCGGGCCGACCGCTGGAAGCAGGCCGCCGACGACATCCAGGCCGAAGTGCTGGCCAAGGGTGTGTCGGACCGCGGGGTCTTCCGTCAGCACTACGACACGGACGACCTCGACGCCTCGCTGCTGCTCATCCCGATCATGGGCTTCCTCCCGAACGACGACGAGCGCGTCAAGGCCACGGTGCTGGCGATCGCCGACGAGCTCACCAAGGACGACCTCGTGCTCCGCTACCGGGTCGACAGCACCGACGACGGGCTCTCGGGCGAAGAGGGCACGTTCACGATCTGCTCGTTCTGGCTCGTCTCTGCACTCGCGCTCGTCGACGAGGTCGAGCGGGCGCGCAAGCTGTTCCTGAAGCTGCTCTCGTTCGCCGGGCCGCTTCTCCTCTACGCGGAGGAGATCGACACCACGTCGGGCCGGCACCTGGGAAACTTCCCCCAGGCTTTCACCCATCTGGCGCTCATCGACGCCGCGCGCAGGCTGATCGCGTCCGAGATCGACGACTGAGAGCGAGAGACCATGCACGTCCTCATCGGCACGGACGGGTCGGACGACGCGATCGCTGCCGCGACACGTGCGCTGCCGTTGCTCGCGACACCCGACACGATCACCATCGCCTGCGTGGTGGAGCCCTCCGGGCTGGAGACCGCAGGCCTCGAGTCCGGGTTCGGTGGCGGGATCGCGAGCCCGGCCGAGATCGCGGACGAGCAGGCGGCGGCGTCCCGGACCGCCGCGTCGGCGATCGAGCGGACCGCCGCGGCGCTCGACACGAGCGCGACCGTGGAATCGCGGATCGAGTACGGCGACGCGGGGTCGACGATGGTGCACCTCGCCGACCAGCTCGACGTCGACCTCATCGTGGTCGGCTCCCGCGGCCGCGGCGCGATCCGGCGGGCGCTCATGGGCTCGGTGAGCACGCACCTTGCGAACAACGCGCCGTGCCCGGTCGTCGTCGTCCGGATCAAGGACTGAGACTCCGTCCCCCTGGCGGCGTGAGCGAGATGCGTGCTTCCTCGTCCAGGCGGCGGTCGAGGCGCGCGGCCTCGCGCTCCTCGTGACGCATCCACTGGTAGAGCACGATCGCGAGCGCGGCGAGGCCGAAGAGCTCCCCGAAGCCCCAGAGGATCCCGGCGCCGAGCCGCTGGTCCCCGAGCGCGCTCGAGAGCCAGGGCCGGGACACCTGGGCGTACCAGCCCTCGGCCAGCACGGTGTTGGTGCCGAGCAGCGCCACACCGAGGAACGCGTGGAACGGGAGCACGACCGCGACGAAGAGCAGGCGCGCGCCGTACCCGAGTGACCGCGGCATCGGGTCGACGCCGACGACGTAGGCCATGAAGAGGCAGCCGACCACGACGAAGTGCGTGTGCACGAGGACGTGCACCCAGGGATCGCGCAGCGACAGCTCGTAGAGCCCGGTGAAGTACAGGACGATCAGGGTCCCGCCGAACAGCACCCAGACCACGACCGGGTGCGTGACCACCCCGACCGGGCGGCTGCGGAGCGCGCGGAGCCAGCGCTCCTGCGCCGGGCGACGGCTGGCTTGGAGCGCGAGCGTCACCGGCGCGCCGAGCACGAGGAACAGCGGCGCGACCATCCCGAGCGCGAGGTGTTGCACGACGTGGAGGCTGAACAGCACCGTGTCGTAGCTCGCCAGGCCCGACTGCGTGGCGAACACGATGAGTGCGAGCCCGATGCCGAAGCACACCGATCGGTGCAGCGGCCACTGCCGCCCCCGAGCCGCGAGCCGTCGTACCCCCGTGACGTACGCGGCGCCGGCGAGCAGCGTCAGCACGAAGAGCGGATCGATCGACCAGTCGCCGAGCAGTGACGACCACGTCGGCTTCCCCGGTGCCAGGGCACCACCGGCCACTGCGGCAACGCTCACGCGGCGAGGGTAGCGGTGTGCCATCATCGCCGCGTGACGCAGGGCGTGACGTCGCCGGCCCCCCGCAAGCAGCCGTCTCTGCTGGCCGTCGGCACCGTCGTCTGGCTCGCCTCCGAGCTGATGTTCTTCGGTGGGCTCTTCGCGGCGTACATCACGCTGCGGTCGAACGCCCACGTGTGGCCGCCGAAGGCGGTGCACCTCGAGCTGCTCGCGGCGACGCTCGCGACGATCGTGCTGATCGCGTCCAGCGGCACGATCCACCTCGCCACCCTGGCCCGCGAGCGCGGTGACCGCGAGCTCACGCAGCGCTGGCTGATCATCACCGCAGCCCTCGGCGCGGTGTTCCTGGCCAACCAGATCCGCGAGTTCTACGTCCTGGACTTCTCGGCGTCCTCGAGCGGCTTCAGTTCGATGTACTACCTGATGACCGGCTTCCACGCGCTGCACGTGTTCGCTGGCATCGCGCTCATCGTCACCGCGGTCGTGCTGGTCTCGGGCCCCGGGTCGCTCGAACGCCGCGGCCCGGCGGTCGAGTCGGTCACCTACTACTGGCACTTCGTCGACGTCGTGTGGATCCTCCTGTTCCTGACGATCTTCGTGATCCGGTAGCGCATGGCCCGGTTCGTCGTCCTCGGGTTGGCCGTCACCGCGGGTGTGTATCTCTGGATGACCGGCGCTCCCGCCGGCTCAGCCGCGTCCCGGCCCGCGGCCGACGCGCCGGCAGCCCGGGTCGCGCGCGGCGAGCGCCTCTTCGAGGCGTCGTGCGCCAGCTGTCACGGAGCCGGCGGTGTCGGGACCGACCAGGGGCCGTCATTGGCGGGCGTGGGTGCGGCGTCCGCGGACTTCCAGCTCAGCACGGGCCGGATGCCGCTCGCGAACCCGAAGGGCCAGCCGGTGCGCAAGCCCCGCGCGTTCGACCGGGCCCAGATCAAGGCGCTGGTCGCGTACGTCGCGTCGCTGGGGCCCGGGCCGCGCATCCCCGACGTCGACGAGGCGGCCGGGAGCCTGAGCGGGGGCGGGACGCTGTTCCGCTTGAACTGCGCGGCCTGTCACAGCTCGGCCGGCATCGGCGGCGCGCTCAGCTACGGCAGCGACGCACCCTCGCTGCACGGCGCGACGCCGACGCAGATCGCCGAGGCGATCCGGACCGGACCCGGCCAGATGCCGGTGTTCGGCACCGACACGTTCTCCAAGCACCAGGTCGACTCCATCACGCGCTACGTGAAGTACCTCCAGGACCCGGACGACCCCGGCGGGTTCTCGCTCGGCCGCATCGGCCCGATCACCGAGGGGATGGTCGCCCTCCTGCTCGGCATCCCCCTGCTCCTGTTCGTCTGCATCCGCATCGAGGAGAGCCATGAACGGCACCGCTGAGTCGCGCGCCACGCGCCTCATCGTCATCGCGCTCGCGATCACGACGATCTCGGCCCTCGCGCTCGCGGTCGTGTACCTCACCGGCGGCCAGAACCAGCTCGAAGGCATCCTGATCGCACTCGCGCTCGGCGGGCTGGGGCTGACGTTCGTCGTCGCAGCCCGCAAGCTGCTTCCCCAAGGCCCGTTCACCGAGTCGCGCGAGCCGCTGGAGTCGAGCCCGGAGGACATCGAGGCCTTCGCCCGCGACTTCGACGCGGTCTACGAGCTGGACCGGGGCAGCACGCCGGACAGCGACGTGAACGTCGGGCGCCGCAAGATCCTCACCCGGATGCTCGGCGCGGCCGCCGGCGCGCTCGGCCTGGCCGCGCTGTTCCCCATCGCGTCGCTCGGGCCGCGACCGGGCAACTCCCTGTTCGTCACGAAGTGGCGGAAGGGCTCGCGCGTCGTCAACGAGCAGGGCCATCCGGTGCGGGTCGACGACCTGGAGGTCGGCGGGGTGATCACCGTGTTCCCCGAAGGGCACCTCGAGGCCGCGGACAGCCAGACCCTGTTGATCCGGCTCGCGCGCACCAACGTCACGACCCGGCCGGGGCGCGAGACCTGGGGACCGTCGGGCTACGTGGCGTACTCGAAGGTCTGCACGCACGCCGGTTGCCCCGTCGGGCTCTACCAGCAGTCGATCGAGCGGCTCCTCTGTCCGTGCCACCAGTCGACGTTCGAGGTCGCCACCGGCGCGACCCCCGTGTTCGGGCCCGCGACGCGCTCGCTCCCCCAGCTCCCGCTGATGGTGGACTCCGGCGGCTTCCTCCGGTCACAGAGCGACTACGACCAGCCCGTCGGCCCCGGCTTCTGGGACCGCGGCCGGTGATGATCACCAAGCGCGCCGTCCGCGGCCTCGACCGCCGGCTGGGCATGGCCCGCTTCGCGCGCACCGCGCTGAACAAGGTGTTCCCGGACCACTGGTCGTTCATGATCGGCGAGATCGCCATGTACTGCCTGGTGATCCTGATCCTCACCGGCGTGTACCTGACGTTCTTCTTCGTCCCCGACTCCCGACAGGTCGTGTACCACGGCAGCTACGCGCCGCTCCGCGGTGTGCGCATGTCCGCGGCCTACGAGTCCACCCTCCACGTGAGCTTCGACGTGCGCGCCGGGCTCGTGATGCGCCAGATCCATCACTGGGCCGCACTGCTCTTCATCGGCTCGATCCTCGTGCACATGCTCCGCATCTTCTTCACGGGCGCGTTCCGCAAGCCGCGCGAGCTGAACTGGATGGTCGGGCTGACGTTGTTCCTGCTCGCGCTGGGCAACGGGTTCACCGGCTACAGCCTGCCGGACGACCTGCTGTCGGGCACCGGGCTGCGCATCGCGTACTCGGTGCTGCTGTCGATGCCGTTCATCGGGCCGTGGAGCGCGTTCCTCGTGTTCGGCGGCGAGTTCCCGAGCGACGACATCATCCCCCGGCTCTTCGTCATCCACGTGCTGATCGTGCCCGCGCTGATCGTCGGGCTGCTGACCGTGCACCTCGCGATGCTCGTGCGCCAGAAGCACACCCAGTTCGCGGGTCGCGGGCGCACGGAGCGCAACGTGGTCGGCTCCAAGCTGTGGCCGACGTTCACGGCCAAGACCCTCGGGCTCTTCTTCTTCGTGTTCGCGGTCTGCGCGGCGCTCGGCGGCCTCGCGCAGATCAACCCGGTCTGGCTGTACGGGCCGTTCCAGCCCGCGGCGGTCAGCGCGGGGTCCCAGCCCGACTGGTACATCGGCTGGCTCGAGGGTGCGTTGCGCCTGATGCCGCCGTGGGAGCTGCGCGTCGGCGGGTTCGAGATCCCGAACCCGTTCTTCCCCGGGGTGCTGCTCCCCGGGATCACGTTCACGATCCTCTACCTGTGGCCCTACATCGAGGAGCGGTTCACCAAGGACCATGCTCAGCACCACGTGCTCGACCGCCCGCGCGACCGGCCGATGCGGACGTCGATCGGTGTCGCGGTCCTCGCGTTCTACCTCGTGCTGTTCCTGGCCGGCGGCAACGACGTGATCGCGGCGCACTTCAGCCTGTCGGTCAACGCGGTGACCTACGTCTTCCGCGTGCTGCTGTTCGTGCTGCCGGCCGTCGCCGCGGTGGTCACCTACCGGCTCTGCAAGGAGCTGAGGAGTCGCGACGGTGCCCCGGAGGAGAACCTCGCCCTGCTCGAGCGGACCGCCGACGGGGCGTACGTCGACGCGGACGCGGACCCCACCTCGACGCGCCGCTAGTCCGCGGTGCGCTCGGGCTCCGGCGCGGCGGGGCTGCGCTCGCTCGGGAGGGTTTCGCGGCGGGCCTCGCCGATGTAGCCGAACACCGAGAGCACGAACCCGACCCCGCCCACCAGCACCAGCCAGACCCCGAACGCGAAGCCGCTGGCGAACACGGCCCCGCTCAGCCCGACCGCGAACGGCCACGCGGACTGCGTCGGGAAGACACCGATCGGCCCCGCACCCGCCGCGATGTCGGCGTCGGGATCGTCTTCGGCGCGCCGCGGTGAGTGCCGGGCGAGCCACCAGATCGACCCGCCGGCGACGATGCCCATGAGCGCGCTGGCCGCGAGCATCACCGAACCCGCGGTCTCGTACGACGTGAACCAGTAGACGATCCCGATGACGACGAAGAACGCCGTCACCCCGAGGAACACCTTCACCTCGTCGCGCATCACGGTGCAGCACCACCGGGTTCCGGCGCGGGTCTCGGCGCGGGGTGGTGCAGGTCCCACAAGGGCCGCTCGGAGCGGATCGGCGGCAGCGAGTCGAAGTTGTGCTCCGGGGGCGGTGACGTGGTCGCCCACTCCAGCGTCTGCCCGCCCCAGGGGTCGTCGCCGGCCGGCTCACCGTGGCGCAGCGAGTGGAAGAGGTTCCAGATGAACGCCAGCACACCGAGCGCAAGGATGAAGGCGCCGACGGTCGAGATGAGGTTCAGCGTCCCCCACCCCTCCTTGGCGCTGTAGGTCGCGACCCGTCGCGGCATCCCGTCCAGGCCGAGCTGGTGCTGCACGAAGAACGTCACGTTGATGCCGATGAAGAACGTGATCGCGTGGACCTTGCCCCACCGCTCGTTCATGAGCTTCCCGGTCATCTTCGGGAACCAGTAGTAGACCCCGGCGAAGGCGCCCATCACGAGACCCATGATCACGTAGTGCATGTGCGCCACGGTGAAGTACGTGTCGGTCAGGCTGAAGTCGACCGGAGCCATGGCCTGGAGGACGCCGCTCAGCCCGCCGAGCAGGAACACGAGCAGCATCCCGATCGCGAACAGCATCGCGGTGTCGAACCTGATCCGGCCGCCCCACATCGTGCCGATCCAGTTGAAGAACTTGACCCCGGTGGGCACGGCGATGAGCAGGCTCATGATCGTGAAGAACGGCAGCAGCACCGCCCCGGTCGCGTACATGTGGTGGGCCCACACGCCGACCGAGAGGCCGCCGATCGCGAGCGTCGCGAACACGAGGCCCTTGTACCCGAACACCGGCCGGCGCGAGAAGACCGCGAACACCTCGGTGACGACGCCGAAGAACGGCAGGGCGATGATGTACACCTCGGGATGGCCGAAGAACCAGAACAAGTGCTGCCAGAGGATCGGCGTCCCGTCCTTGGTCGCTTCGAAGACGTGCGTGCCCAGATGTCGATCGGCGAAGAGCATCACCAGCGCGGCGGTGAGCACCGGGAAGGTGAGCAGCACGAGCACGCTCGTCACGAGCATGTTCCAGGTGTAGATCGGCATCCGGAACATCGTCATGCCCGGCGCGCGCAGCATGAAGATCGTCGTCACCAGGTTCACGCCGGTCATCACGCCCGCGGTGCTCGTCACGATGACGCCGACGATCCAGAGGTCGGGCCCGACGCCCGGCGAGTACACCGCACCGGACAGCGGCGCGTACGCGAACCAGCCGAAGCTCGCGGCGCCGCTCGCGGTCAGGAAGCCCGAGATCATGGTGAGCCCGCCGAAGAGGTACAGCCAGTACCCGAGCGCGTTCAGCCGTGGGAACGCCATGTCCGGCGCGCCGATCTGCAACGGCACGATGTAGTTCGCGAGCCCGAACGCGAACGGCACCGCGAAGAGGTAGATCATGATGCTGCCGTGCATCGTGAAGAACTCGTTGTACGTCTGCGGGTCGACGAGGTGCTCGTTCGGCTGGGCCAGCTGGGTCCGGATCACCAGCGCGAGCAGGCCGCCGAGGCAGAAGAACCCGATGGCGGTGAAGATGTAGCTGAGGCCGATCTGCTTGTGGTCGGTGGTGGTGATCCAGCGCAGGATGCCGGTCGCGCGGTGCTCCGGTTCGGGTGCCGGAGCCTCGCCCGGGCGCTCGACGGTGGTGGTCACGCGGCCGCCCGGTGGCGCGCGGCCCAGGCCCGGAACTCGGTCGGGCTCACGACCTTGACCGCGAACGTCATGCGGGCGTGGTCGAGCCCGCAGAACTCCGCGCAGTACCCGCGGAACGTCCCCGTCTTGTCGGGCGTGACGTCGAACTGGTTCTTGAGCCCCGGGATGACGTCGCGCTTGAACAGGAACGACGGCACGTAGAAGGAGTGGATGACGTCCCGCGACACGAGTCGCAGGCGCGTGGTCTGCCCGACCGGCAGCACCATCACGGGCGTGCGGTCCGGGAGCCCGACCACCGTCACATGCTCCTCCGGGTACGCGAAGCGCCACTGCCACTGGAACCCTTGCACGTCCACGGTGAGGTCGGGGCGCGCCTTCAGCGCGTCGACGTTGTCCTGCACCGCCCACGAGAAACCGAAGAACACGAGGACGATCACGACGGGGATCGCGGTGTAGAGGATCTCGAGCGGGATGATGTACTGCCGCTGGCTCGGCAGGTCGTCGCGGCCACGCCGCCCGTAGCGCAGGACGCACCACAGGATGAGTGCCACGACGAGCGCACCGATGACGATCGCGGCGATGACGCCCGCGCGCCACAGGTCCGACATCCCGTGGCTCTGCTTCGTGGCTCCCGACTTCTGACCGAACGTCGCGTCGCACGCGGTCAGCGCGAGCACGACGAGGCACGGGACCGCAAGCCGTCGAGCCGGTGCTCGCATTCCGCGAACGTAGCCCTTCCTCCCCGCTCCGGCCCGGGTCGTCAACCGCCTCCGGCCGCGTCTGCCAACCCCCTGCGGCCGCCCGCCGATCGCGATCCCACGATCGGGCGCAGGAGAACTTCGGAACCGCCTGCGGCCGCCCGCCGATCGCGATCCCGCGACCGGCCGCAGGAGAACTTCGGAACCGCCTGCGGCCGCCGGCCGATCGCGTTCCCGCGATCGGCCGCAGGAGAACTTCGGAAGCCGCCTGCGACCACGGCGACCCGTCCACCGGGTCGGGGGATGCCAGAATCTCTCGCGATGGCAGCGGAGACCCGGGCATCGGACCGGTTGCTCGGGCGGTGGGGCGTGCGCCTCCTCGCGCTCGCGGGCTGCTTCCTGGTCACGGTCTCGGCGTTCGGCTGGTGGCTCGACTCGCGGGTGCTCGACGACCAGGGCTTCGCCGACGTCGTGGCGAAGGCGTCTCAGCAGCCCGAGGTGCGCGACTACGTCGCCGACCAGGCGACGCTCCGGCTCGCGAGCTCCTCCAACTTCGTGTCCGGCGCGCGCCCGATCGTGACCGACGCCGTGTCCAACGCGATCGCGACACCACCGGTCGAGGACGCGATCCGGGAGTTCGCGGCCCGGGCCCATCAGCAGGTCTTCAAGACCGGCACCAGCCAGCGCGTGGACATCGACGCGCAGCAGGCCTCGACCACGATCCGGTCGGCCCTGCAGACGATCAACCCGTCGCTCTCGAAGAAGCTGCCCGCCAACGTGCTGGACGCGTCGGCCACGATCTCGCAGAACTCCGCGGTGGACACCGCCTTCACGATCTCGAGGTGGGTCTGGCTCTGGCTCCCGATCGGGATCGTGGGCATCGCCCTCCTCGCGATCGCGATGGCGCGCGCCCGGGACCGGGTCCGGGCGATCCGGACCGTCGGGATCGTGCTCGCGGTCTCCGGGGCCCTGCTCGCCGGGGTCGGCGCGGCCACGCCCGCACTGGCGGCGGTCGCCGCGAACGGGGACGCCGCACGGGGTGAAGCGGTCGCCGCGTTCATCGGAGTGCTCATCGGCCGGCTGGTCGGCGCGGGGCTGGCCTTCATCCTCATCGGCCTCGCGGTGGCCCTGGCGCCCGGCAAGGACGGCGGCGACCTGCGCGACCGGGTCCAGCGCGTCCGCGGGTGGGTGGAGCGCAAGCGCACCAGCCCCCGGTGGCGCTTCGCCGGCGGGCTCGCCCTGTTCCTCTTCGCCGCCTCGGTGCTGACCCGCCCCACCCAGACGGCCCGCACGCTCGTGGAGCTCCTCGCGGTCCTCGGGCTGTACGTCGCGGTCGTGATCTGCCTGCGGGCGTCCGGCGTGCTCGCGACCGACCACTCCATCCCCCGGCTCAAGAAGCGCCAAGTCGCCGGGGTGTTCGGCTCGATGGTCGTCGCCGCGATCCTGACCGCGACCGTCGCCGTCGCGGCGGTCGCCGCGAACACGAGCGCGCCCAGCGCGAACCCGGAGCAGAGCGGGTGCAACGGGTACATGGAGCTGTGCCCGCAGCCCATCGACCAGCTGGTGTGGCCCGCGAGTCACAACGCGATGTCCTCCAGCGCCTACAACTTCCTCGGGGCGGAGCACACCATCACGATCCCGGAGCAGCTGAACTCGGGCGCCCGCTTCCTGATGCTCGACGCGTACTACGGCTACGACGACAACGGGATCGTCCGCACGAACCTCGCCGGGGGTGTCGACCGCAAGACCCTGGAGAAGGAGCGCGGCCCCGACGCGGTGCGCGCGCTGGACCGGATCGGCGCGCTCACGGGGACCGCCGACACCTCGGGGCACAAGCAGGACGTGTACTTCTGCCACGACCTCTGCGAGCTCGGCGCGGTGAGGGCCTCCGACGTGTTCAGCGGCGTGAGCGACTTCCTCGACCGGAACCTCACCGCCGTCGTCGTCCTCGACCTGGAGGACTACGTCCAGCCCAAGGACGTGCGCGCCGCCCTGGACGACGCCGGCCTCGGGCCCCGCCTCCTCACGCTCACCCCCGAGCAGCTCCACACGAAGACGCTGCTCGACATCGTGACCCCGAAGAAGAAGCAGAAGGACGCCCCGCGCCGGTTGATCGTCGTCAGCGAGAAGCACGGCGGCGTCGAGAAGTGGCTTCCGAAGACGTACTCCCTGTTCCAGGAGACGCCGTACACGTTCACGTCGGTGAAGGACTTCACCTGCGCCCCCAACCGGGGCGGGAAGGACAAGCCGCTGCTCCTCATCAACCACTGGCTGCGTCCCGACGGCCCGCCCGATCCGACCGCGGCCTCGAACGTCAACTCGCGCGCGGTCCTCACGAAGCGGTTCAAGGCCTGCATCGCCCGGCGCAAGCGGCTTCCGAACGCCGTCGCGGTCGACTTCACGTCGATCGGCGACTTCAACCCGACGATCAACCGCTTCAACGCGGCAGTCGCCAAGGTGACGGGCGTGAGCGACTCGATCGACCGGGTCGTCGCGTTCCACAGGAGGCGCGCGGACCTCACCCAGGCCCAGCTCAACGAGCTCAAGGGGCTCCGTCGGCTCCCCCGGATCTCCGGCGCCGACGCCCTGAACCTGCTCGGGCCGCTCGCCGGCCAGCTGGTGCACCCGCCCCAGATCGACGAGTTCGAGCGCGACAACGGGTTGCAGCCCCCGCCCGTGAGCACGACGACGACGGTTCCGGCCGCCGCCAATCCGTAGCCGCCGGCGCGCCGTAGCATGCGCCGATGAGCGACGAGCGTGAGTCCGAGACCGTCGAGCGGATGATCCCCGCTCCGCCCGAGGCCATCTTCGCCTTCCTCGTGGATCCGGCCCGGCACCCGGAGATCGACGGCTCCGGGACGGTACGCGGCGCGAAGGGCGAGCCCCAACGGCTCGAGCTCGGGAGCACGTTCGGCATGTCGATGAAGATGGGGCTGCCGTACTCCATGGAGAGCACGGTCATCGACTTCGAGGAGAACCGGCGCATCGCGTGGCAGACCCGCGGCCCGACGCGCATCGGGAAGCTCGTCGGTGGACGCATCTGGCGCTACGACCTCGAGCCGGTCGACGGCGGCACGTTGGTGCGCGAGACCTGGGACATCACCGAGGAGTCCGCGGCGACGAAGCCGTTCGTGCGCAAGGGCGCCAAGGACGCGCGCAAGAACATGGCCGCGACGCTCGAGCGCATCGAGGGCATCGTCACCACCTGATCGGCGGCGCGCCGTCCTTCAGTCCGAGGTCGCGTCGACCACTGCGAGGATCTCGTCGCCGTAGAGCTCGAGCTTGGTCGGGCCGATCCCGTCCACCGTCGCCAGCTCCCGCGCGCTCGTCGGCCGCCGGGTCGCGATCGCCCGGATCACCGCGTTCGACGCAACGATGTACGCGGGCACGTCGTCGGCCCGGCAGCGCTCCAGCCGCCACGCCCGGAGCGCCTCCTCGACCCGGGCGTGCTCGGGCGCGAGGTCCGCGAGCGGGGCGCCCTTCCCCTTGGCCTTGGGGATCGGCGTGGCTTCGCGCGGTTGCCTCGGACGGGGCGCACGCTTCGGCGCGCTCCCGTCGAGCTCACCGAGGAAGGGCGAGGGTCGGGTCGCGTCGGCGAGGACCGTCACCCGGTGGCGGCACCGGGTGATCGCCACGTGGAGGACCCGGCGCTCCTCCTCTTCATCCTCGGCCAGGCGGTGCGGCAGCACGCCATCGGTCACGCCCGCGACGACGACGCGGTCCCACTCCATGCCCTTGACCCGGTGCACGGTCGAGAGCGTGATCCCGCCGTCGTCCCGGGTCCCGCCCCGGCCCAGGACTCCTCGGAGCCAGCGCTCGAAGCCCACGGGATCCGGGTGGAGGTCCGCCACCTGGGTGAGCGCGTCGAGGTCGTCGAGCTGCGACCCGCTCTGGCCGCCCTTGGACCCGTCGAGCAGCGTCATCGCGCCGCCAAGCCCGATCTCGTCGCCGACGACCGCGAGCACCTCGCGGGTGGTGCGGGTGCGCACGGCCTCGGCCACCACGAGCAGGTCGTCGGCGAAGGCCTCGACCTTGGCGCCGACCTTGGCGTCGTCGATGCGCTCGGAGATCGCACGCAGGTCGTCGATCGACATCGGCCGCTGCAACCACTTGCTGATCCACGGCGGGAACCCGCGGCTCGGGCGCCGTTGCACCTCCTGGAGGTCGTCGGGCTGCATCGCGTCGGGTGACGCGCCGAGCCGCAGGTACGCGAGCGCAGCGCGCACCCCGGTGCGCTCGAGGACGTCGACGGACACCATCGACGTGACCGGCACGCCCGCTTCGACGAGCGCGACGTGGGGTGCGAGCAGCAACGAGTTCACGCGCGTGAGCACCGCGACCTGGGCCGGTTCGACGCCGTCGGCCAGCCAGCCCTGCACCGTCTCGACCAGCGTGCTCGCGCCCGCGTCGGGATGGTGCTGCACGACGGTGAGCGCAGCCGGGTCCGGGTCGGCGTCGGGGCCGGGCCGGATCTCCTTCGGGACCCGGACGTCGTTGTAGCCGAGCAGCGTCTTGGCCCCCGCGACGACGGTGACCGGGCAGCGGTAGTTGACCTCCAGCGGGTGTGACGCCGCGCCCGGGAACAGCTGCTCGAAGTCGATGAGGAACGCGGGGTCGGCGCCCGCGTGGCCGTAGATGACCTGGTCGTCGTCACCCACCCCGAACACGTCGAGCGCGGGCGCGGCGAGCAGGCGGAGCAGCAGCACGTGCGCGGGCGTCAGGTCCTGGAGCTCGTCGACGAGCAGGTGGCGGTAGCCGGCCTGGGCCCGGCGCCGGAACGCGCCGTCGGTGAGCAGGGCTTCGACCGCGCCGTAGACCTGGTCGTCGAAGTCGACCGCGCCACGGCGACCCAGCGCGTCCCGGAACGGTTCGAACGCCTCCGCGAGCCCGGGCACGTCGTCGCGCTCGGCCTCGACCGTCTCCGGGTCGCGCAGGCCGAGGCGGATCGCGGTCAGCCCCTCCAGGTACGGCGCGAGCCGATCGGTGTTCGCCCGCGGCCGGCCGCGCGGGACGAGATCGTCCACCATGCGCCGCACGTCGCGCTCGTCGAGCACGCGCGGCGCGGTGCCGTGGTACTCGGCGAGCAGGCGGTACCCGAGCGCGTTGAGCGTGCTGACTCGGGGCGAGAAGTCCGCGGTGCGCTCCTCCAGCTCCAGCTGCGCCTTCTTGTTGTAGGCGACGGCCAGCACCGCTTCGCGCTCGACCCCCCGGTCGACGACGAGATGGCGGAGGCGCTCGGTGAGCACGCGCGTCTTGCCGGAGCCGGCCGGTGCGACGATGCGCGCAGGGCCGGCGCCGTGCGCCACCGCCGCCAGCTGGTCGGGGGCGAGCGCGGCCGTCACCGGTCGCGGCGGGGGCTCGGGGGTGAGCCGTCCGAGCTCGACGGTCTCCGCGTGCACGACCACGGCACCGAGGCCCTCGGCGTCGAGCGGGCCGCGGGGCCCGCCGTCGATCCACGCCGCGGTCCCGTCGGCGAGCAGCACGTCACCGGCCTCCGGGCCGGTCGTCTCCGTCGCGCCGACGCGCGCCGCCTTCCGGGCCCACCACCACACCGGCTCCCGACCGTCGCGGGCGTCGTAGGTGTTCGCCCAGACCAGGAAGTGCAGCCGGTCGAGCCAGACCTCGAAGCGGGCGCCGAGCCGCCACGGTGCGTCGGTGACCGGAACCGGGGCGCGGAACCGCTCCGCCTCGACCCCGAGCGCCACGACGAACGGCCGGCGGGCCACCCAGGCGTGGTGGAGCGCCGCGACCGCCGGACCGGGGTCCGCCAGCACGGCGTCGTCGACCGTGACGACCTCGGCCGCGGCCCACGCGTCGGGGACCGCGTCCCCCCGCGCCACGACCACGCCCCGTCCGAGCGCCGCCGGCCCCGGCACCGCGCTCACCCGAGTCCCGTTCGGTCCGATGGCGGCGCACGGTGACCGGTCGTCGGACGATCAGCAGGACACATGGGGTGGGAGCGGGGCATCGGGGTCGATGCTACGGGCCGGACCACTGCGTCGGTTTCCCGCCAGCCGGTCACGGCGGGAGGTGGCACGCTGCCCGGCATGGGTGAGATCCGCTACCGCACGACGCCGAGCCCGGTCGGGTTCATCACCGTCGCCGGCGACGGCGCGGCGGTCACCGGGCTCCGCATGGAGGACCAGGCGTACCCGCCCGCGGGCGCCGAAGCCTGGGTGCGCGACGACACCGCGTTCGGCGATGTCGTCGAACAGCTCGACGAGTACTTCGCCGGGACGCGCACCGAGTTCGACATCACGCTGCGGCTCGACGGGACCGAGTTCCAGCGTCGGGTCTGGTCCGCACTGCTCGAGATCCCGTACGGCGAGACGACCTCGTACGGCGAGCTCGCCCGCCGCATCGGGCAGCCGACGGCGTCGCGCGCGGTCGGGCTCGCCAACGGGAGGAACCCTGTCGGCATCATCGTGCCGTGCCACCGGGTCATCGGGGCCGACGGCTCGCTCACCGGGTACGGCGGCGGAATCGAGCGCAAACAGGCGCTCCTGGAGCTCGAACGGTCCCGGCGCCGGCCCCGGCTCGTCCTGGAAGGTTGACCTGCCCGGATCCGGGCGTACCATCGTGGGGCC
This sequence comes from Acidimicrobiia bacterium, assembly GCA_036502405.1. GTDB lineage: Bacteria > Actinomycetota > Acidimicrobiia > IMCC26256 > JAENVU01 > Chersky-806. The sequence goes on along the minus strand of DASXYP010000074.1, from coordinate 532 downwards.
GGCGGTGACCGTCGGCGGGGCGACGGCGAGACCAGCCGAGGCCGACATGCGTGAAGCAGTGGTGCACATGGTCCTCAGCCACGGTGATGGTGCCGAGGCGGACCCCCAGCTCGAGCTCGAGGTCGTCCTGGTGGGCGATCCGGCCACGACGGACTGGCGGGCGATCACCGTCATGCGCCACTCGGTGCCCCCGTCCCTGTGCATCGACGGGCCGGTCGTCGCGACGATCGCGTCCGGCCCCCACACCGGTGAGCGGGCCGACGGCTGGGCCCAGTCCGACCGGCACTGCGGGGTCGCGGTCACCGCGGTTTCCCGCTTCTTCGGCTACCACAAGCCCCTCGTCTGACATCTCGAAGATCTCCGGAGGGCGACCGCCGGACCGCGGCTTCGTGGTGCCCTCCGGCGGCTCTTTGAAGATCTCCGGAGGGCGACCGCCGGGCCTCAGCTCAGGGCGACGAGGTGGTCCCGCAGCGTGAGGGCTGCGGCGCGCGGGTCCGCGCACGGCCAGCCGTGCTCGGGCAGGTCGAAGTAC
>DASXYP010000073.1:0-20483 GCA_036502405.1 Acidimicrobiia bacterium | reverse complement strand
CGGCTCCGAGCTCGACGACGTGTCGGCGGCCCAGCTCGGTCGCGGCTACCGGCTGGTGGAGCTGCTGAAGCAGCCGCTCAACTCGCCGATGGCGGTCGAGGAGCAGGTGGTGTCGATCTACTGCGGCACCAACGGCATCCTGGACGATCTGCCGGCCGAGCAGGTGCGCCGGTTCGAGTCGGACCTGCTCGAGGACTTCCGCACCCGCCACGTCGACATCCTCGACGCGATCAGGAGCACCGGTCAGCTGCCCGAGGGCGACAAGCTCGCCGATGCGATCGCCGACTTCAAGGCGCGCTTCGTGAACGTCGTGAGCGGCGAGATCGCCGCCGACGACGCCGCGAAGCGCGATGAGAACCCCGAGGACTTCGTCGGAGGCCAGGCCTAGTGCCCCGCCAACGTCACCGGACGGAGCACTAGCGATGGCGGGTGGTCAGGAGCGGATCCTCAAGCGCAGGATCCGTACGGTCCAGAGCACGAAGAAGATCACGCGGGCGATGGAGCTCATCGCCGCGAGCCGGATCGTCAAGGCGCAGGCGCGCGTGAAGGCCGCCCGTCCCTACAGCGACCAGATCACCGAGGTCATCCACCACCTCGCGCAGGGCGGGGCCGGCGTGAACAGCCCGCTCCTCAAGCCGCGCGACGAGGTTCGCAAGGTCGCGTACGTCGTGCTCACCGCCGACCGCGGCCTGTGCGGCGCGTACAACTCGACGGTGATCCGCCAGGCCGAGCGCTCGCTCAAGGCCCAGCAGGCGCTCGAGCGCGACTACTCGCTGATCCTCGTCGGCAAGAAGGCGTTCAGCTACTTCAGCTTCCGCAAGTACCGCATCGATGCGAGCTTCACCGGCATGAGCGACCAGCCGAGCTACGAAGACGCACGCACGGTGGCCCGAGCCGTCCTCGCGCCCTTCGAGGCCGGTGACGTGGACCAGGTGCAGCTCGTCTTCACCCGCTTCCTCTCGGCTGGTTCGCAGGTGGTCGAGGAGGTCACGCTGATGCCGCTCGATCCCGGGGGCCTCGGTCTGTCGAGCCCGACCGAGGACGAGGGCGAGGCGGAGGCGCACGAGGGCCCGTCGGCCAGCTACGAGTTCGAGCCGGGCGCCGACGAGATCCTCACTCGCCTCCTCCCGCGCTACGTCGAGGCCCGGATCTTCGCGGCCCAGCTCGACGCGTCGGCGTCCGAGCACGCCGCCCGCCAGCGGGCGATGAAGGCGGCGACCGACAACGCCGACGACCTCATCACGAGACTCACCCGCGTGATGAACCGCGCCCGCCAGGAGTCGATCACCACCGAGATCATGGAGATCGTCGGCGGCGCCGAGGCGCTGCGCGGCGGGACCGGCGTGGTCTCCGGCGACCTGCTCGCCGACACCATCGAGGCTCGAAACCAGGACCTCTTCCCAGTTCGCGACGCCTGAGCCCAGGAGCACAACCATGACCGCCACTGCCAATCCCGAGACCACGCCTGCGAGCTCCGGCTTGAAGGACGGACGGGTCGTCGCCATCGCGGGTCCGGTCGTCGACGTGGAGTTCCCGCCCGACGCGCTCCCCGAGATCAACTACGCGCTCGAGATGGACGTCGAGCTCGAAGGCGAGACCGTCACCATCACCTCCGAGGTCGCGCAGCAGATCGGAGACAACCGGGTGCGGGTCGTCTGCCTCAAGCAGACCGACGGCCTGCGCCGCGGGACCGTCGTGCGCAACCTCGGCCACGGCATCCAGATGCCGGTGGGCGACGGCGTGCTCGGCCACGTGTTCAACGTGATCGGCGAACCCCTCGACACCGATGGCCAGGCCATCACCGAGGGCATCGACGACCACTGGGACATCCACCGCCCCGCGCCGAACTTCGACCAGCTCGAGCCCCGGGCGCTCATGTTCGAGACCGGCATCAAGGTGATCGACCTGCTCGAGCCGTACGTGCAGGGCGGCAAGATCGGCCTCTTCGGCGGTGCAGGCGTCGGCAAGACGATCCTCATCATGGAGATGATCAACCGGGTCGCCACCCAGCACGGTGGTGTGTCGGTGTTCGCGGGCGTGGGGGAGCGGACCCGTGAGGGCACGGACCTCTGGCTCGAGATGCAGGAGTCCGGCGTCATCGAGAAGGCCGCGCTCGTGTACGGCCAGATGGACGAGCCGCCCGGCGTCCGCCTGCGCGTCGCGCTGTCCGCCCTGACCGTCGCCGAGTACTTCCGTGACGTGAAGAACCAGGACGTGCTGCTGTTCGTCGACAACATCTTCCGGTTCGTGCAGGCCGGTTCCGAGGTGTCCACGCTGCTCGGTCGCATGCCGTCCGCGGTGGGGTACCAGCCGACCCTCGCCGACGAGATGGGCGAGCTGCAGGAGCGGATCACCTCGACCAAGGGGCGGTCGATCACCTCGCTGCAGGCCGTCTACGTGCCCGCGGACGACTACACCGACCCCGCGCCGTTCACCACGTTCACCCATCTCGACGCGACCACCGAGCTGAGCCGGGACATCGCCGCGCTCGGCATCTACCCCGCGGTGGACCCGCTGTCGTCGACCTCGAACATCCTGGCGCCCGAGATCGTCGGCCAGCGCCACTACGACTGCGCCCGCCGGGTCCAGGAGGTGCTCCAGCGCTACAAGGAGCTCCAGGACATCATCGCCATCCTCGGGCTCGACGAGCTCTCCGAGGAGGACCGCGTCATCGTGTCCCGGGCCCGCAAGATCCAGCGGTTCCTGTCCCAGCCGTTCTTCGTCGGCGAGACGTTCACCGGCCTCAAGGGCATCTACGTGCCCGTGGCCGAGACGATCGAGAGCTTCGAGAAGCTCGTCGACGGCGAGCTCGACGACATCCCGGAGCAGGCGTTCTTCAACGTCGGCGGCGTGGAGAGCGTGCTGGAGAAGGCCAAGTCCCTGCAGAGCGAGGGCTGAGCCCCGTGCCGCTGCACGTCGAGGTCGTCTCCCCCGAGAGCATCCTCTACGAGGGCGAGGCCGACCAGGTCGTCTGCCGCCCGACGGGGGGCGAGATCGCGTTCCTGCCCGGTCACCAGCCGTTCGTGGGCGCGCTCGAGACCTACCCGGTGCGGGTGCTCCTGCCCGGCTCGGGCGAGGTCGTCATCGCGGTGCACGGTGGCTTCGTGGAGGTGCGCGACGACCGGGTCACCGTCCTGTCGGACGTCGCCGAGCTGCCCGAGCAGATCGACGTCGTGCGGGCGACGACGGCGAAGGAGACCGCGGAGGCCGCGGTCGCGCGCGACGCGGACGACGCCGAGGCAGTGGCCGCGCTCAAGCGCGCGGATCTGCGCCTGCAGGTCGCGGGCGCCGGCTCCACGGCCGGCGCGGCGCACTGAGGCTGCCCGCGTCCCGTCGCCGGCCCGTCCGCGCGAGCGTGGGCTGATGCACACCCCGCGCGCCGCCTGGTGCCGGCTCTTCTCGGCGCTCGTGGCAGTGCTGATCGTCACGACCGGCGTGGCACAGCTCGGGTCCGACGCGGCCGGTGCATCGGTCCTGGCGCGGTCGACGCCGAGCATCCGGGCGTTCCGCGGCCTCGGCACCTGGGTCGACGTCTACGACTACGGCCCGAAGTTCCAGGGGCCGTCGAACGGGTTGCCGGCGGTCACGCCCGCGTCGGTCGACGACATGGCCCGTCTCGGGGTCAGGACGCTCTATCTGCAGGCCGCGCAGGACGACACGAGGTCCGAGGGGACCCTCGTCGACCGCAGGCTGGTCGGCGCGATCCTGCGCCGCGCGCACAGCCGCGGCGTGAAGGTCGTCGCGTGGTACCTCCCGCACTTCGAGGACGTCGACCGCGACCTCCGCTACGTCGAGGCGATGTACCGGTACCGCACGCACGGCGAGCGCTTCGACGGGATCGCGCTCGATCTCGAATGGACCTCCGACGTCAAGGACGCGGACCGGCGCAACCAGGCGCTCGTCGCGCTGTCCGGGCGCGCCCGTCGCCTGGTGACGGACGTGCCGCTGGCCGCGATCGTGCTCGAGCCGGTGCTCCTGGAGGACATCAATCCCGCGTACTGGCCCAAGTTCCCGTGGAAGCGGATCGCGCCCTCGTACGACGTGTGGATGCCGATGAGCTATTGGACGAACCGCACCGAGGCGTCGGGGTGGAAGGACGGGTTCCGGTACACCAGCGAGAACATCACGCGGGTGCGCGCGCATCTGGGTCAGCGCAACGCGGCGGTCTCGGTCATCGGGGGCATCGCGGACCAGGCCGCCCCGGGCGACATCGCGGGGTTCGTTCGTGCCGCGAAGGCCCGGCGTTCGATCGGATGGTCGATGTACGACTACGTGACGACCTCGAGCAGCGCGTGGCCACGCTTGCGCGGTTGAGGCGGCGCGTAGCCTCCCACGCGCAGGTTTGGCCGGAACATCGGTTTGGTACCTTCCGCTGATGTCGGGGCGCGGGAGCAGGGGGTTCGCGTGGCCGCTCGCCGCGATCGTCTTGCTGGGCGCGGTCGTGCGCATCGTGTTCGCGCTCACCCAGCAGCAGCACGTCCCATTGGGCGGTGACGCATACGTCTACACCGCCGGGGCCAAGGCGCTCGCGAGCGGGCGCGGTTGGATCGACCCCTACGGCGGCTTCCGGACGATCCCGACCGCGAGCCACCCGCCGCTCTACATGGTGTGGCTCTGGATCCCCGCCTTCTTCGCCGACGGTCACTTCGTCTCCCAGCTCGCCAACATGCTGTGGTCCTGCATCCCCGGCACCGCGACCGTGCTGCTCTGTGGGCTCGCGGGGCGGGAGATCGCGGGCCGGACCACCGGGTTGGTCGCGGCGGCGCTCGCGGCGGTCTACCCCGGGCTCTGGGTCTATGACGGCCTGCTCCTGTCCGAGACCACGGCGGTGTTCGCCGCAGCCGGGGTGATCCTGTTCGCGTACCGGTACCGCAACCGCCCCAGCCTCGCTCGGGCCGTGTGGCTGGGCGCTTGGTGCGGGCTCGCGACGCTCGCGCGCTCGGAGCTCGCGCTCACGTTCGTCCTCGTGCTCCTGCCGCTGCTCGTGCTCACGAAGGACCGGGAGTGGAAGGTGCGCGTCTCCTGGCTGGTGGTCGCCGGCGTCGTCGGCTGGCTCGTCGTCTCACCGTGGCTCGTCTTCAACGCCGGCCGGTTCCACCAGACCGTCTTCCTGTCCACCAGCGCCGGGCGCACGATGGCCGCGGCGAACTGTCCGGCGACCTACAAGGGGCCGCTCCTCGGGTTCAAGTCCTATGCGTGCCTCAACGACGCGACGAAGCCCTACGCGGGCCGGCGCTACGACGACTCCGACCGCGACAAGCTGCTCCGCGGCGACTCGTTCCAGTTCATGAAGGACCACTGGGGCCAGCTGCCGCAGGTGTTCGCGGCGCGGGTCGGCCGCATCCTCGACGTCTACCAACCGCGCCAGGAGATCCGGCTCAACGGGTACTACCACGTGCAGGGACGGGTCGCGACGGAGCTGCAGTTCTGGCTCTTCTACCCGGTCGCGGTCCTCGCCGTGGTCGGCGCGTTCGTGCTGCGCCGCCGCCGCACCCTGCTGTTCCCGCTCCTGGCGTTCCCGGTGATGACGTTGATCTCGGTCCTGTCGACGTTCGCGCAGTGGCGTTACCGCGCGGCCAGCGAGCCGGCGCTCGTGCTCCTCGCCGCGGTGGCGATCACGTACCTGTACGAGCGGTTCGCGCGGACGCGCAGCACTGCCGCTCAGTCGAACTTGACCGCCGAGTAGCGCATCAGCTTCTGCCAGCGGTGGGTCGCCTGGATCTTGCGGATGGTCCCGGTCTTCGATCGCATGACCAGGCTCTCGGTGCTCGCACCGTCGCCCCAGTAGCGGACGCCCTTGAGGAGGTCGCCGTTGCTGATGCCGGTCGCCGCGAAGAACACCTCGTCGCCGGACACGAGGTCGTCGGTGGTGAGCACGCGGTCGAGGTCGTAGCCCTGGTCGACCGCGGCGTTGCGCTCCTCGTCGTTTCGGGCGTGGAGGCGGCCGAGGATCGCACCGCCCATGCACTGGATCGCGCACGCGGCGATGACACCCTCCGGGGTCCCGCCGATGCCGAACAGGATGTCCGAGCCCGAGCCCGGCGTCGCGACGTTGATCGCGCCGGCGACGTCTCCGTCGGGGATCAACGCGATCCGGGCACCGGCTTCGCGGCACTGCCGGATGATGTCCGTGTGCCGGTCCCGGTCGAGGATCACCGCGGTGACGTCCGTGACCTTCTCGCCCTTGGCCTTGGCGACGGCCTCGAGGTTGGAGGAGATCGGCGCGTCGATGTCGATGACGTCGACCGACTCGGGGCCGACGACGAGCTTGTCCATGTAGACGCACGGACCGGGGTCGAACATCGTGCCCCGCTCCGCCATCGCGATCACGGAGATCGCGTTGTCGCGGCCGAGGGACGTGAGCGTCGTGCCGTCGATCGGATCCACGGCGATGTCGCAGGCCGGGCCGCCGCTGCCGATCTCCTCGCCGTTGAAGAGCATCGGCGCCTCGTCCTTCTCGCCCTCGCCGATGACGACGACCCCGTCCATCGGGACGCTGTTGAGGACCAGGCGCATCGCGTCGACGGCAGCACCGTCGGCGCCGTTCTTGTCACCCCGGCCGAACCAGCGCCCGGCCGCGAGCGCCGCGGCCTCGGTGGCCCGGGCCAGGTCCATCGCCAGATTTCGGTCAGGGGCTTGCGGCGCAGTCTCCATAGCTCGACCCTACCCGTCTCCTCGGTCGCTCCGACCTTCGCGACCACGGGTCGCTCCGGCGTCCGCACTTCTCTTCGGGTCGCTCCGCCGTGCCCGCTCCCGCGCTCCGCTCCGCCGTGCCCGCTGCCGCCCGCACTCAGCCTCCATGCCCGCTCCGGTCTCCGCCCCTGCCTCTCGAGTCGCCGCCCCGGTCGCGCTCACTTGAGCTTCGGGATCACGTGCTCGCCGAGGAGCTCGATCGAGTGCATCACCGCCGGATGGGGGATCTTGTAGGGGTTGAGCAGGCAGAGCAAGAGGTCGCAATCGGCGGCTCGGTAGCGGGTTGCGATCTCCAGGCAGCGCTCGGGATCGCCGACGACGCACGCACCGGAATCGACCAGGTAGTCGAAGGTCAGCAGGCTGAGGTCGAGGTCCTTCAGGACCTCCGCGTAGTCGTACGTGCCGAGCGGCTTTCCCTCGCGCCACGTGGCGACCGTGCCGATGTGCCAGAGCGCGGTGCGCACGTACCACTCGAAGGATTCGCGAGCTTCCTCGTAGGCCTGCTCGGTGGTGTCCGCGCAGTGCACCATCGTGAACGTGGCCGCGCGCGTGTTCGCGAACTTCCCGATCGGGACGGCGCGGGTCTGTGCGTCCCGGTAGGTCTTGATGCGCTCGCCGAGCTCCTCCGGCGGCACGCCGATCGTGAACGAGAGGAGCCCGAGGCCGAGCTCGCCCGCGAGCACGTGGCTCGGCGGGCTGCTGGTCGCGACCCAGAGCGGAGGATGCGGTTGCTGGATCGGCTTCGGGTGGACACGGCGCGGCGGGATGTCCCAGGTCTCGCCGTGCCACTCGAACGGATCCTCGGTCCAGGCGCCGACGACCATCCGGAGTCCCTCTTCCCACTGGGACCGCGTGAGGTCGGGGTCGGCGCCGAACCCCTCGAGCTCCGCGCGCGTGGAGGAGCGGCCGGTGCCGAACTCGAGGCGCCCGTCCGAGATCAGGTCCACGACCGCAGCCGCCTCGGCGGCGCGGATCGGATGGTTGTACGGCTTCGGCAGCAGGCGCACGCCGTGCCCGATGCGCAGCGTGCTGGTCTGCGCCGCGATCGCGCCGTAGAGCGCGTCCGGTGCCGAGCAGTGCGAGTACTCGTCGAGGAAGTGGTGCTCGACGGTCCAGAAGGACTCGAAGCCGGCCTGCTCGCCGAGCACGGCTTCCTCGATCGTGTGCTTGTACGCCTGATGCTCGCTGTCGGCCGTCCACGGCTTGGGCACCGGGATCTCGTAGAAGAGCGCGAACTCCATGGTGTGCGGTTTCCCTCCGGTCAGGGGGCGAGGCCCCGTACGACGAACTCCGAGACGTAGGCCCGCACGGCGTCGGGGTCGTCGAGGTCCACGACGCTCGACGGCATGACGACGAGCGACAGCAGCATGCGGACGATCCACTCCGATGCCCGTCGCCGGTCGAGCCCGGCGCGCACCTCGTGGCGCCGTTCGGCGTCCTCGAGGTAGGGGAGCCAGAACTCGACCCAGCGGGCGACGAGCCCGTCGACCCGCGCCGTGAGGAGAGTCGCGAACAGCTCCTCGTCCGCGGGGGTGAGGGTCAACGTCGGGTCGTCCCCGTGGGTGCGGATGAACGCAGCCGCCTCCGCGACCTGGCCGGCGAGCGTGCGGCGCCGCTTCACGGACGCCTCGCTGCTCGCGACGAACCGGTCCGCGGCCCGCTCGAGCACCGCGTCGACGAGGGTCTCGCGGTCCTGGAAGTGGTTGTAGACCGAGCCCCGGGAGAGCCCCGCCGCCTCCGCGACGTCGCCCATCGACACCCGACGGAGCCCGTAGCGGCGGATGCACTCCTCGGCCGCGACGAGGATGCGCGTGGCGGTGTCGGGGCCGCGCTCGCGGACCTGAGCCGTAGTAGACATCTGAACAGAGTCTATGTAATTGTTCACCGTCACGGTCAAGAGATCCGGGGGTCAGGCATGGGTCGGCTCGACGGCAAGGTCGCAGTGGTCACGGGAGCCGCGTCGGGGATCGGCGCGGCCACCGCGAAGCGGTTTGCGAGCGAAGGTGCGACGACGGTGCTGATCGACGTCACGCCGATCGACGGTGGGATGGCCGTCGACGTGCGCGACGAATCCGCGGTCGTGGCCGCATTCGCCGCGGTGCAGGCGGAGCACGGGCGAGTCGACGTCCTCATGAACGCAGCCGGGGTCGCCGGCGGTGGACCGGTCCACATGATGGACGCGGCCGAGTGGGACCGGGTCGTCGACATCAACCTCAAGGGCACCTTCCTGACGAACAAGGCCGCGCTGTCGCTCATGCTCGAGCAGGCGCCGAGCTCGATCGGCCAGCGAGGCTCGATCGTGAACGTCGCGAGCATCGAGGGGCTCGAGGGCACCGAGGGCGGGAGCGCGTACAACGCGTCGAAGGGTGGCGTCGTGATCCTGACCAAGAACCTCGCGCTCGACTACGGCCGGCGGGGCATCCGGGCCAACTGCATCTGCCCCGGGTTCATCGACACACCGATGATGAAGTCGGTCTTCGACATGGACGGCATGGACCACATCCGGAAGTCGTTCGTGGACGCCCACGCCCTCGGCCGCTGCGGGCACCCGGACGAGATCGCCGCGGCCGCCGCCTTCCTCGCGTCCGACGACGCCTCGTTCGTGACCGGCAGTGCCATGGTCGTCGACGGCGGCTACACCGCCGGCCACCAGCACGGCATCGCCGACATGATGGGCCTGGGCTGACGGTCGCTCCGGCCTCCGGACTTCGTGCCCGCTCCGGCGTGCGCTTCGCAGCAACCCGTCTGCGCTGATCGGGAGGGCCCCCGAGGCTCCGGCGGGCCGCGGCGTTCCCCGTGCGACAATGGCTCCCATGCCGGAGCGGGACTTCACCACGTACTCGGGAATCGAGGTCGACCCGGTCTACGGCCCGGCCGGTGCCGAGCGGCCCGGCGAGTACCCCTTCACCCGCGGCCCGTACCCCGACATGTACCGGTCCAAGCTCTGGACGATGCGCATGTTCGCCGGGTTCGGGACCCCGGTGGACACGAACCGGCGCTTCAAGGACCTCCTCGCGGCCGGGAGCGACGGGCTCTCGACCGCGTTCGACCTCCCGACCCTGATGGGGCGCGACTCCGACGACCCGCTCGCGGTGGGCGAGGTGGGGAAGTGCGGCGTCGCGATCGACACCCTCGCGGACGTCGAGGACCTCTACCGGGACATCGACCTCGGCACGGTCACCACGTCGATGACGATCAACTCGCCCGCTCCCGTGCTCCTGGCGATGTACGTGGCGGCCGCGGAGGAGACCGGGGTGGCACGCGCGCGGCTCGGCGGGACGCTGCAGAACGACATCCTGAAGGAGTACCAAGCCCAGAAGGAGTTCGTGTTACCGGCCCGCCCGAGCATGCGCCTTGTGAGCGACGTGATCCGCTTCTGCGCGGCCGAGATGCCGCGCTGGCACCCCGTCTCGATCTCCGGGTACCACATCCGTGAAGCCGGCTCGACCGCCGCGCAGGAGCTCGCGTTCACGGTCGGCAACGGATTCGCGTACGTCGAGGCCGCGCTCGCGGCCGGGCTCGCCGTCGACGAGTTCGCGCCCCGCCTCTCGTTCTTCTTCAACGCGCACATCGACTTCTTCGAGGAGATCGCCAAGTACCGCGCCGCGCGACGCATCTGGGCCCGGTGGATGCGCGACCGCTACGGCGCGCGGCTCGAACGCTCGCTCCAGCTGCGCTTCCACACCCAGACTGCGGGGGTGTCGCTCACCGCGCAGCAGCCCGAGGTGAATCTGGTGCGCACCGCGATCGAAGCGCTCGCGGGGGTGCTCGGCGGCACGCAGAGCCTGCACACGAACTCGTTCGACGAGGCGCTCGCGCTCCCGTCGGACAAGGCGGCGCGCCTGGCCATCCGGACCCAGCAGGTCGTGGCCTACGAGACCCGGGTGACCAACGTGGCCGATCCGCTCGGCGGCTCGTGGTTCGTCGAGTCGCTGACCGACGAGATGGAGCGGGAGGCCGAGGAGATCTTCGCCCACGTCGAGGCGATCGGCGGCGGCTCCATGCTCGAGGGCGCCCTCGTCGGCATCGAGGAGGGCTGGTACCAGACCGAGATCTCGCGCGCCGCGTACGAGCTCGAGCGGAAGCTCAACGACGGCCGCCACGTCATGGTCGGCATCACCGACTTTCTGGAGGGGAACGACGAGCCGCCTCCCGACATCCTCCAGATCAGCCGCGAGTGCGAGGAGGACCAGCTCAAGCGGCTGGCCGCGGTGAAGGCCGACCGGGTCGCGGACGCGGTGGACCGCGCGCTCGCGCGCCTCCGTACCGACGCCGCGGAGCCCACGTCGAACCTGATGCCGGGCATCCTCGACGCGGTGCGCGCGTACGCGACCGTCGGCGAGATCATGGACGCGCTCGCGGACGTGTTCGGTCGCCATCGCGAGGTCCCGGTCATCTGATCGTGGACGTCGGCGTGCTCCACCCCGGGGCGATGGGCGCGGCACTGGGCGCCGCGCTCGTCGGCAACGGCCACGAGGTCTTCTGGGCATCGACCGGTCGCAGCGCGGCGACGCGCGCGCGGGCGGACGCCGACGGCCTCACCGACGCCGTCACTCTCGACGCGCTCGCATCGCGCAGCGAGGTGATCATCTCGATCTGTCCTCCCGAGCACGCGGCGACGGTCGCCGGCGAGGTGCGCGCGGCAGGGTTCGAAGGCGTCCTGGTCGACGCGAACGCGATCGCGCCGGCAACGGCCCGGGCGATCGCGCCGGACGTCGACGGCGGCGTCATCGGCGGCCCACCTCGGGTGCGCGGGACGACGCGCCTGTACCTGTCCGGCCCCGGTGCCGCGACGGTGGCGGAGCTCTTCACGGGGTCGGCGCTCGACGCCCGGGTGCTCGACGACGAGATCGGCACCGCGTCCGCACTGAAGATGACGTATGCGGCGTACACGAAGGGTCTCTCGGCTCTGCTCATCGCCCTCCGGGAGACGGCGAGCGCGAACGGCGTGGACCAGCACCTGCTCGCGGAGTGGGCGATCTCCCAGCCCGACCTGGCCGCGATCTCGGACCTCGCCGCCGCGAACGCGGGGCCGAAGGCGTGGCGCTGGATCGCCGAGATGGAGGAGATCGCCGCGACGTTCGCGGCCGCGGGCCAGCCCGAGGGCTTCCACCGGGCCGCGGCGGAGGTCTACCGGCAGGTGTCGGCGCGATGACGATGAGCCGGAGGGCGGTCGCCGCGGCGCGCGCCACCAAGGGGTTCATGCCCGAGGCGGAGGGGCAGGCGCTGCACGACGCCGGGCTCGTGGGCGCGGCCGTCGGACCGCTGCTCGAGATCGGCTCGTACTGCGGCAAGTCCGCGGTCTACCTGGGCGCCGCGGCGCTCGAGGCCGGAACCGTGCTGTTCACGATCGACCACCACCACGGCTCCGAGGAGAACCAGGCGGGTTGGGAGCACCACGATCCCGAGGTCGTCGACCCGCGCACCGGCCGGATGGACACGCTCCCGTTCTTCCGGCGGACGATCGAGGACGCAGGGCTCGAGGACGCGGTCGTCGCGCTCGTCGGCGACTCACCGACCGTCGGGCGGTTCTGGCAGACCCCCGTCGGGCTCCTCTTCATCGACGGCGGCCACGCCGAGGACGTCGCGATGGCGGACTACGGCGGTTGGGCCCGCTTCGTCGCGCCGGGCGGCGTGCTGGCGATCCACGACGTGTTCGAGGACCCGGCCGACGGCGGCCAGGCCCCGTTCCGCGTCTGGGAGCGGGCGGTCGCCGAAGGATTCACGCCGCTCGCGACCACCGGCAGCCTCCGCACCCTGCGCCGCTAGACACCCGCGGGCGCGGGGACCACCTCCGCGATTCGTGGGGTGATCCGGGCCGGGGAAGGGTACGGTCCGGGCGGAATGGTGGGGCTGAGGGACGAGACGGGCAAGGGCTCCACGGCCACGCAGCCCACGATGGCGTCCCGCACCGGCGGTACCGGGCGCGGCGTGGCCATCGGTCTGGCGCTGGCGATCGGGCTCGCCGCGTTCCTGCGGTTCTGGCATCTCGGGAGCCAGAGCATCTGGTACGACGAGTTCGTCACGACCCAGGACGTGCACAACCGGTTCGCCGAGATGCTGATCTCGGCCCTCCCGCACACGGAGGGGAGCCCACCGCTGTACTTCATCCTGCAGTGGCTCTGGCTGCCGATCGCCGGGCGGGGCGACGCGGCGGTGCGTTCGCTCGCCGCGCTGGCCGGCATCGCGACCGTGCCCGTCGTCTACGTGCTCGCACGCGAGCTGCGCCAGACTTCGCGGGTCGCGCTGGTCGCGGCGTTCCTCGTCGCCACGAACCCGTTGTTCGTCTGGTACTCGCAGGAGGCACGCCCGTACTCGCTCCTCGCGCTCACTGGCGCGGTGTCGGTGCTGATGTGGGCGCGTGCGCTGCGCCTCGGCCGGCGTTCCGACTTCGTCTGGTGGGGGGTCGCCGCGGCCGCGGCGTTCTGCACGCACTACTTCGCGATCTTCCTGATCGTCCCCGAGCTGGTGTGGTTGTTGCGTGCAAGCCGCGCTCGGCCGCCTGCGGGGACGGGGTCGGGGCATTCGGCCGAGCGAGATCTTCGGGAGGACCGCGAGCGGCGCCGCGACGTCTGGTGGGGTTGCGTGCCCCTCGCGATCGTCGTGGTGCCGCTCGGCCTGCTCGCGATCGCGCAGCGGGGGAAGAACCAGGCGTGGATCGGCGACTTCCCGCTCGAGCTCCGCTTCGCCGAGATGGGGCGCAGCTACCTCGTCGGCCCCGCGGAGCCCTTCGGCGAGTGGTGGGTGCTCGGTGCGGCGATCGTGGTCGCGGCGGCGGTGGTCGCACTCCGTTGGGGTGCGCCGAACGAGCGGTCAGCCGCGCGGACCATGGTCCTGCTCGGGCTGTCCGGGTACGCGCTCGCACTCCTCGCGGCCTTCGCCGGCGCCGACTACATCCTCGGTCGCAACCTCATCGCCTCCCTGATCCCGCTCCTCGTCGTGGTCGCGATCGGGCTCGGGACGCGGCGTGCCGGCTGGCTCGGCCTCGTCGCGACCGTCGTGCTGTGCGCGGGATCCACGCTCGTCGTCGGTGAGGTGGCGGCCCGCTCGGTGTTCCAGAAGCCGGACTGGCGCGGTGTGGCCGCGATCCTCGACCACGGGGGCAAGGACCGCGCCATCGTCGTCGACGCCTACCTCGGCGCGCCGCTGGAGCGGTACCTCGACCAGACCCACTCGTTCGACAAGAAGCACCGGCGGCGGATGGTCGGGAGCATCGACCTCATCTACCGGGTGCCGAAGGCGGATCGGCGGTGTGGGCGGTGGTCCGGCCTCGGGTGCGAGACGTTCTTCTTCCCCCGCCTGCCGGCGGCGCTGGGCCGGGACTTCGCGCTCGTGCACCGCGTGCACCATGCGGGGTTCATCATCAACCGCTACGAGGCGGCCCATCCGCGCCGGCTCACCAAGCGACAGGTGCTCGGCGCCGACCACAAGAAGACGTCCTTCGTGATCTTCCCCGCGTCGCGCCCGGACCGAGAGGCGGCGGTCAGTCGGGAATCGAGCGGCCAGGCTTCGAGCCCCGCTCGGCCTCGATCGCGACCCCGGCCTGCAACAGCTCGTCACGGCTGAGCCCGGCCGGGAGCCCCTCGCCCCGGAACAGGCCCGCGGTGGGGCCGTCGTCGCCGAGCGCGTGGGCCGCGAGCACGACCGCAGCCGAGTTCCAGGTCGGGTGGTCGGCCGTGAAGTGCTCGCCCGTCCGGTCGAAGCGACCCTCCGGGAAGTTCATCCCGCACCAGTAGGCGCCGTCGTCGTTGCGCAGGAACTGCACCCAACGGAACAGCTCGTGCGCCCGCTCGGACTCACCGATCGCGTCGAGTGCCATCACGAGCTCACAGGTCTCCGCTGCGGTCACCCACGGCTGGTCCGACACGCAGCGCACGCCGCGGCCCTCGACCACGAACGTGTCCCAGAAGTGCGCGATCCGCGCCTGCGCGGCCTGGCCCCGGAGCACACCGCCGAGGATCGGGTAGTACCAGTCCATCGCCCAGCGGGCCTTGTCGAGGAACCGCTCGGGCCGGTGGGCGATCGCGATGGCGAGCGCGCCGAGCGACAGCTCCCAGTCCGGGCGCTCGTGATCGAGCCGCTCCGCGATCGCGATCGCGCAGCGCAGGCTGAGGTGGATGCTCGACGAGCCGGTCAGCAGCGCGCCGTCCGCAGGGTCGTCGGCGCGCCACGCGATCTCGCCCGTTCCGGTCTGGTAGGCGAGCGCGTGGTCGATCGTGCGCTCGACCATCGGCCATTCCCGGCGCAGGAACCTCGTGTCGCCGGTGCAGAGATGGTGGTGCCAGATCCCGGTGGCGACGTAGCACCCGACGTTCGTGTCGAGGGTCGGGTCCTTGACCGCGTCACCGACGTAGTACGCGTGCCACGAGCCGTCCGCGTTCTGCGTCCGCTGCAGCCACGCGTACGCCCGCTCCGCTTCCGCGTGCCGGCCGCCGAGGTCGAGCGCCATCGCGGCCTCGACCAGGTTCCACGGATCGGTGTGCCCGCCCGGCGTCCACGGGATGTTCCCGTCCGCCAGCTGCACGCCCGCGATCGCACTGACGGTCGCGTCGAGGTCGGCGCCGCTGACGACGCCGTCGACGCCTCTCACGCAACCCTCGCCGTGCGCTCGCCGTAGACGATGAGGCTCTTGCCGATGAACGGATTCAAGACGCGGTCGATGGCGGCGAGCCACGCGGGGTTGTCGGTGATCTGCTTCACCAGCAGCTCGTGGTAGTGGCGAGCGAGGAAGCGGTCCGGGTTGTTCACGCCGCCCGCACAGCGGATCCACCAGTACGGGGAGTGGAGCCCGTGCTGGTGGTCGTGGCCGGTGAGCACCAGGCCGGCGCGCTCGAGCCGGTCCTCGAGGTCCCTGCGCCTGAAGATGCGGACGTGCCCGCCGGGGACGTCGTGGTAGTCGCGATCGAGCTTCCAGCAGATGCGCTCGGGCATCTCGGACGGCACCGTGACCGCGATCCGCCCGCCCGGGCGCAGCACCCGGACGAGCTCGCTCATCGCCCACTCCGTCGCCCAGAGGTGCTCGAGCACCTCGGAGGCGACGATGACGTCGAACGAGTCGTCGGCGAACGGCAGGTTCAGCGCGTCCCCGTTGACCGTGCCCCACTCGGTCCCCGCCGGGATCTCGTGCGCGACACCCATCGCGCCGATGACGCCTCGGACGTCCTTGAGCTCGCCCTCGGAGTAGTCGAACGCGATGACCGTCGCGCCCCGCCGGAGCGCGGCGAACGCGTGACGGCCGCCACCGCAGCCCATGTCCAGCAGGCGGTCGCCGGAGTCCAGGCCCAGCCGGTCGAAGTCGACGGTCAGCATCCGGCGCGCTCCTGGTCCTCGAGCTGCGCGTACCAGTTCTCGACCATGCCCTCGGCGGAGCGCCGCCAGGTGAACCGGTCCAGGACGCGGTTCCGGCCGGCCTCACCGATGCGGCTCCGCAGCTCGGCATCGTCGAGCAGGCGGCCGATGGCGATCGCGAGCGCCGACGGGTCGTTGGTCGGCACCGAGAGCGCGGCATCGCCGTCCGGGCCGACCACCTCGGGCAGGGCGCCACCGGTGGTCGCCACGAGCGGGACGCCGCAGGCCATCGCCTCGATGGCGGGCAACGAGAAGCCCTCGTACAGCGACGGGACGACCGCGACCCGGGCCTGGGCGTACAGCTCGATGATGCGCTCCTGCGCGACGCCGGAGACGAACTCCACCGAGCGCTCGAGGCCGAGGCGCTCGAGGACCGCGGGGATCTTGCTCTTCTCCTTCTGCTTCCCGATGACGACCAGGTGCACGTCCTCGCGCTCCACGCGCAGCTTCGCGATCGCCTCGAGCAGCGGGACGAGACCCTTCATCGGGACGTCGGCGCTCGCGGTGGTCATGATGCGGCCGGGGACGCGCGCGACGTCCGGCAACGGGCGGAACGTCTGCTGGTCCACGCCGACCGGCACGATGTGCAGCCGGTCCTCGGCGACGCCCATCTGCGTGACGATGTCGCGCCGCGAGTTCTCGCTCACCGTGACGAGGCGCGGGATGCGCTTCGCGACGTTCATCTGCATCTCGAGGAACGCGTACCAGCGCCGCAGCGTCAGCCGCTTCCACGGCGAGGTCGCGTGCTCCATGTCCAGGTCGCGGTCCACCGTGATCGGGTGGTGGAGGGTCGCGACGACCGGGAAGCCGTCGTCCATCATCCCGAGCAGCCCGGTGCCGAGGCACTGGTTGTCGTGGATGAGGTCGAAGTCGTGGCGGCGCTGCGCGAGCAGGTTCCGGGCCCGGATGCTGAACGTGTACGGCTCGGGGAAGCCCGCCGCGCACATGATCGCGAACTCCTGGAGGTCGATCCGGTCCCGGAACTCCCACGGCCAGGGCACCCGGAACGGATTGCCGGGGCGGTAGAGGTCGAGGCTCGGGATCTTGACCAGCTGCGCCGGGTCGTCCAGCTCGGGCCAGGGCTGGCCGGAGAGCACCTCGATGTGGTGACCGAGCTCGGTGACCTCGCGCGCGAGGTACCGCGTGTAGACCCCCTGACCGCCACAATGCGGGTTCCCGCGGTAGATCAACCAGGCGATGCGGAGAGGGTCACGGGAGCTCGGCATGAAGCGGGCAGCCTAGATCACGATCCCGGCATCGCCCCTGGTCGGGACCGGTAACCTGCCCCGGCGTGACCCCCGCGATCTCGGCTCTCGCGGTCGGCCGCACCCGCACCGTCGCCGAGCCCCGCTGGTCGCCCGACGGGAGCCGGTGGGGCGCGATCGAGGCGTTCGCCGGACGGGCCGACGTCGTGGTCGGCCCCGCCGACGCGGCCGGCCCCGCGCTCGTCGTCACCCCCGAGGTCGAGGTGACCGGGGTGGGCGCCTACGGGGGCGGTGCCTGGTGCTGGGGCTCGGCGTCCGAGGTCGTCTACGCGGCCGCGGACGGTCGGCTCGTCGTGGTCGCGGCCGACGGCGGGTCGCCTCGGGTCCTGTCGCGCACCGGCCGCGCCTCGGCCCCGAGCGCGTGGGGCGGGCGGGTCGCGTTCAGCCGAGACGTTGGTGACGCATGCCACATCGCCGAGGTCGCGCTCGACGGCAGCTCGTGGCCGGCCCGGCTCTCGTCGGGCGGCGACTTCGCCTGGGATCCCGACGCCTCCGGTGCCGGTGTGGCGTGGGTCGAGTGGGACCTTCCGTCGATGCCATTCGACGAGTCCCGCATCCTGCTCGCCGCCCGCCGGGCGGACGGCGTCGTGCGCGGCGACGACGCGCGGGTCGTGGCCGGTGGTGGACCGGTGTCGGTCGGCCAACCCCGGTTCTCGCCCGACGGGGCGCGCCTCGCGTACGTCTCGGACGCGAGCGGCTGGTGGAACGTCTGGGTCGCCGACGCCGACGGCGCGCACGCGCACCCGGTGCTCGACGAACCGCACGACCATGCCGCGCCGACCTGGTCGCCCGGCCAACGGTCGTTCGCGTGGGCACCGGACGGCTCCGCGATCGCGATCTGTCGCAACGAGGACGGGTTCGGTCGGCTCATCGTGGTCCCGGTGTCCGGCCGCAGGGCTGCGTCGGCGCGTGACGTGCGCGAGGTCGCGAAGGGATGGCACCACTCGCTCGACTGGGGGCCGGGAGGGATCGTCGCGACCCGCTCGGGCGCGCGCACGCCGCCGACGATCACTGTGGTGGATCCCGACAGCACCGACCGGCGCGTGCTCGCGCGCGGCGCGCCCGCGGGCATCGAGCGCGACGCGGTCGAGCCCGAGGCCGTCACGTGGACGAGCGGGACCGAGACCGTGCACGGCCTGCTGTACCGACCGTCGGCCTCCGCGCTCGGTGCCGACACCGCCCCACCGATGCTCGTGCTCGTCCACGGCGGGCCGAGCGACCAGGCGACGGTCGTCTGGCAGCCCCGCGTCGCGTACTTCGTGGACCGTGGGTGGGCGGTGCTGCGCCCCGACCACCGCGGCTCGACCGGGTACGGCCGGCCCTACGTGCAGGCCCTGCGGGAGCGGTGGGGCGAGCTCGACGTCGAGGACACCGCCGCGGGCATCCGGGCCGCGGCCGATCGGGGCTGGTGCGATCCGGATCGGGTCGCGGTCATGGGCGGGAGCGCGGGCGGGCTCACCACGTTGCTCCTGTGCGCCCAGCACGGGACGCTCGTGAAGGCCGGGGTCAGCCTCTTCGGCGTGACGAACCTGTTCGATCTCGCCGAGACGACCCACCGGCTGGAATCTCGCTACGTGGACTGGCTCGTCGGTCCGCTGCCCGAGGCTGCGGACCGGTACCGGGACCATTCGCCGGTGACGCATGCGGCTTCCATCAAGGTGCCGTTGCTGCTGCTCCAGGGCGACGCGGACAACGTCGTGCCGCCGGCGCAGGCGCAGCTCGTGGTCGACGCGGTGCGCGCAACGGGTGGGACCGTCGACCATCACGTCTACGCGGGGGAGGGCCACGGGTGGGGACGGCCCGAGACGATGACCGACGAGCTCGAGCGGGTCGAGGCGTTCGTGACCCGTTGGGTGCTGCGAAGGTGACCGGCCGGTGACGCGCGGGAAGGAGCGCAGCTGATGGAGCTGGAGACCGAGTACCAGGGGCCGAAGCGCGGCGCGGATCGTGGGGTGCTCCTCGCGCACGGAGCCGGCGCGGACATGCACGCCGCCGCGCTCACCGTCGTTGCGGACGCGCTCGCCGACGCGAAGATCCCGTCGCTGCGGTTCCAGTACCCGTACCGCGCCGCGGGGAAGAAGGCCCCCGACCGTCCGGCGGTGCTCGAGGCGGCGACCCGGTTCGCGGCGAGCGAGCTGGCGCGCCAGGCGAACGTCGTGCCGGAGCGACTCGTGCTCGGCGGCCGCTCCATGGGTGGTCGCTACTGCTCGCTCGTGGCCGCGGACCCCGACGATCCGGTCCCGTGCCTCGGGCTCCTGCTCCTCGGGTACCCGCTGCACCCGGCGGGCAAGCCCGAGAAGCTGCGCGTCGAGCACCTGCCTCGCCTCACGATGCCCGTCGCGTTCGTCAGCGGCACGCGCGACTCGCTCGCAGGTCGGCCCGCGCTCGAGGACGCGGCGCGCACGGTCCCCGGTGCCGTCACCTTCCACTGGCTCGACTCGTCGGACCACGGCTTCCGACCGCTGAAGGCGAGCGGGCGCACGATGGGTGACGTCCTGTCGGACGTCGCCGCGTTCTCGGTCGATTGGGTGCGCGCGCTGCCCGGGTAACCTCGAGGGTGTTCGGCACGAGGGGAGCACCGCGATGACCGATACCGGCGGCACCGGGAACAGCAGTGATCACACGACCGAAGCCGCCGGGCGGCCGAGGACGGCCACCGCTCCTGCTCCCGCGCCGACGATCGCGCCGGCCGAGACGCCGGTCGAAACCCCGGTCGAGACGCCGTCGCGTCCCGTCTCCGACGACGGCGACCACGACCGCTTCGCCCACTACGCGCGCAAGGACGACGTCGCCCGTGCGTACGTGACCGGCGAGGCGATCGTCGCGCTGTGCGGGAAGAAGTGGGTGCCGACGCGCGACCCGAAGAACTACCCGGTCTGCCCGACGTGCAAGGAGCGCAAAGCCGCCGGCTGGAAGATCTGACCCACCCGACCCCCCACCCTCTGCTCGTTTCGGTGTGAGTTCGCGTCGCCCTGGCGACGCGAAACCACAAGGAAAGCGGTTCGAGCGGGCCGACCCGGAAGCGGGAGGGCGGGGCGGCTAGTCGCCGGTGCGGCCGTCGAGGGCTTCGACGATGAGGTCGAGGTGGCCGACGTGGCGCGCGGTCTCCTCGATCATGTGGACCAGGATCCAGCGCAGGGTCACCTCGTCGCCGTTGCTCTGGTGACCGATGTCGTC
>DASXYP010000072.1:0-1662 GCA_036502405.1 Acidimicrobiia bacterium | reverse complement strand
TGCGGCCTGTCCAGCCGAAGCGCTCCGCCCCGATCGCGTAGCACTCACGCAGTGCGTTGCTCGACCATGGCAGGCCCGATTGGGGGTGAACCTCTGCGTAGTTGCGCAGGCGCAGCTCGAGCGGGTCGAGGCCAAGCTCATGAGCCAGTTCATCGATCGCGGATTCGAGCGCGAAGTTCCCTTGGGCGTGCCCGGGGCCGCGCATCGATCCTGGCAATGGGATGTTCAGGCGCCGCTGCCGGTCGGTCGTGGCGACGTTGGCGCAGGCGTACGAGCGCGCGGT
The DNA here is from genome assembly GCA_036502405.1 of Acidimicrobiia bacterium. Taxonomy (GTDB): domain Bacteria; phylum Actinomycetota; class Acidimicrobiia; order IMCC26256; family JAENVU01; genus Chersky-806. The sequence continues at coordinate 1,379 of DASXYP010000072.1, read as the reverse complement.
CGCGCCGGTGATCGGCTCGATGCTCGCGTGCGCGATCGCGGCGGCGTTGGTCGAGACGTGCTCGATCGCGACGAGCTCGCCGTCGCGGCGGGCGCCCATCCGGATCGTCTGCACGCTGCCGGGTCGGTGGCCGACGCCCGTGAACATCTCCGGGCGGGTGAGGACGAGCTTGACCGGGCGCCCAACCGCACGGGCGGCGAGGACGGTGAGGATCACGTGCTGCCAGACGAAGAGGCCGGCGCCGAACGCGCCGCCGACGTAGGGCGCACGGACACGGACCGCGGCCGGCTCGATCCCGAGCACGCCGGCGATCGTCGACTGTGCGTACGCGGGCCACTGGGTCGCGTCGTGCACGGTGACGGTGTCGCCCTCCCACGCGGCAACGGTCGCGAACAGCCCGAGCGGGTTGTTGGTGTTCGCGGCGGTGGTGTACCTCGCCTCGTGGATGACGTCGGCCTCGGCGAGGCCGGCGTCGACGTCTCCGCGCTGTGTGTCGGTGTCCCAGGGGGTGGCCTCGAGTTCGCTGCGCGGGTCGTCGAAGTCCATCAGGAGTGGGTCGCCGGGCTCGTAGTCGACCTTGACCAGGCGCGCCGCCGCGGCGGCCTCATGCGGCGTCGCCGCGACGACGATGGCGACGTACTGCCCGTGGTGGTGGATGCGGTCGTCTTGCAGGGGCGGCGGCGGAGCGAAGCCCAGCAGCCCGAACGGGGCGGGCGTGAGCTTCGGGGCGGTCTCGTGGGTGATGACGGTGAGGATTCCCGCTGCCGCGCGAGCGGCGGCGTCGTCGATCTCGGTCACGCGGCCGGACGCGATGGTGCTGCGCACGAGCGCCGCGTGTGCGAGATCCGGGTAGGTGACGTCGGTCGGGTACGCCGCGGCACCGCGCACCTTGGCCGGGCCGTCGACGCGGTCGACACCGGGACCGAGGACGGTGGTCATCTGGCCACCGTCTCCAGCGTCCGCACGATTGTCCGCTTGGCGAGCTCGACCTTGAACGCCGTCCCGGGCACGGTGAAGGGGTCGACGATCGTGGCCTCGGCAGCCTCGCGGAACACGGCGGTGCTCGGGGCGGCGCCGATCAGCACCTCCTCTGCGGCTGCTGCGCGCCAGGGGATCGTCCCGACCCCGCCGAGCGCGACCCGCGCCTCGGTCATCACGCCGTGCTCGATCACGAGCGCGACAGCGGCCGATGTGAGCGCGAACTCATAGGAGGCGCGGTCGCGCACCTTCAAATAGCCCGAGCGTGCGCCGGCGGGAAGCAGCGGGATCTCGATCGCGGTGATCAGCTCGCCGTGGGCGAGGACGTTCTCGAGGTCGGGTCGATCGCCCGGTCGACGGTAGAACTCGGTCAACGGGATCGTCCGCTGGCCGTCCGTCCC
>DASXYP010000071.1:0-3329 GCA_036502405.1 Acidimicrobiia bacterium | reverse complement strand
GTGGTGCGGGAGAGGACCCGGACAACGAAAAAACCCCGGCCATTCCGGCCGGGGTTCCGCGGGAGTCCTCGTGCAGCCGCTAGACGCGACCGGCTGAGACCCCGGGGGACGCCCCGGTGCCGAAGAAGAGATACCAGCCGGAATAGCGGGTGCACATGGTGCCCGAAGCCTACTCCCCGAGGTCGGGGAGGTCGATCCTGGCCAGCCAGAGACCCGGCGCCTCGAGCTCGTTCGGAGTCGGGAGCATCCGCTCGGACTCCCAGAGCCGGTTCAGTCCCTCCATGCCCGCGCGCTCGATCACGCCCCGGCAGAACTGCTCCCCGAGCTCGTAGTGCTGGCGCTCGAGCTGGAGGCCGAGCATCTGCTCGATGAAGCGTCCGGCCTCGCCCCGCTCGACGTGGTGGCGCTGCATCGCCTCGTGGATGCGCGGGAAGTCGGTGAGCAGCCGGCTCCCGAGCCGCTCGGTCACGACGTCCGCATAGCCCTCGAGCACGATCGTCAGCGCCTGCATGCGGGCGAGGATCTCGGGCTGGCGCTCCGACTGCATCGCACCCAGCAGCGCTTCGGGATGCTCGGCGACGCCGGCGAACGACGACGGGTCGCTCGGGTCGATCTCGCCGAACTGGGCCTCGAACGCGTGCGGGTCGACCTCGTACGCGGACACGTACTCGATGGCGAGGTGTTGGAGACGCTCCCGCACCCACGGCACCGAGCGCTCCGCGGCGTGGACGACCTCGTGCAGCGCGACCGCGAAGCGGAGGTCCTTCGGGTCGATCGACCAGGCCTCCTCGAACGCTTCGAGGTTCGGCACCACGAACGCCAGGCTCGGCGCGTCGGCGGTGGGCAGGGGCAGGTCGTACCGGCCGAGGGCGTGCTGGGCCAGGTAGCCGACCATCGAACCCGCCTGCACGCCGAGCAGCAGCGGCGCCAGCATGGTGAGCAGGCCACCGAACGGATCGGTGCCGCCGCCCATCGCGAAGCCGAACGGGCCGCCCGAGGGATGCTGGCCCGCGACGTCGGTCGGGTCGTCGCCGTCACCCTCCTCGAGCGCCTTGCGGAGCGTGAGCGCCAGCGCCTCGAGCACCGGCTTCAACGACTCGAGGTGCAGGTCGACCCATTCGCGCCGGTTGATCGCCCGGGTCTGCAGCCCGAGCACCCCGTCGAGCCCGGTCTCGGCGACGACGTGGCTCTCGGCCGCACGCGCGAGCTCGTCGAGCTCGTCGCGTGCGTCCGGCGGTACGGGCGCCTCGCTCGTCGCGCCGTCGAGCGCGACGTATCCCGCGACCTGCCCGGCGATCTCCCAGTTCACCGGCCCCTCGGACTGGAGGAGCCGCATGACGGCCGCGATGTCGAGCTGGGAGAAGTCGAGGCCGGGGAGGTTGGGGAGCCCCGCCATCCCGAACGGCCCAGGTTCCTCGTCCTCCGGGCCGTCAGGACCCCCAGGTTGAGGAACGTCGGTCATGCGGTCAGTCTATGGACTCCCATGACTTCTCGAACCGTCGCGGTCACCGGCATCGCAGGCTTCCTCGGCCAGCGGTTGTTGCCCGTCCTCGCCGCGGATCCGGCGATCGGCCGCATCGTGGGGCTCGACGTCCGTGAGCCGCCGCGCCGGTCGCCGCAGCTCGAGCTGCACCGTGTCGACATCGCCGGCCACGACCTCAAGCCGCTCCTCGAAGGCGTCGAGGTGCTCGTGCACCTGGCCGCGATCGTGGACCCGATCGACGACGACGCGCTGATCGCGCGCGTGAACGTCGAGGGGACGCGACGCGTCCTCGACGCCGCGGCCGCGGTCGGCGTGCGCAAGATCGTGCGCCTCTCGACCACTGCCGCCTACGGCGCGTGGACGACGAACCCCGTGCCGCTGACCGAAGATGAGCCGCTGCGCCCGAACCCCGGCTACACCACCGCAGTGCACGCGGCCGAGGTCGAGCGGTTGCTCGCCGAGTGGCAGCACGATCACCCCGCGGTGACGATCACGACGCTGCGGGCCGCGCCGGTGCTCGGCGCCGGCGCGCACCACCTCTGGGCCCGCTTGCTGACGAGCCCGTCGCGCGTGCGCGTGCGCGGGGCCGCGCCACCGGTCCAGGTCGTGCACGTGGACGACGTCGTGCAGGCACTCGCGCTCGTCGTGCGCGAGGACCACGCCGGGGTGCTGAACGTCGCCGCCGACGGGTGGCTCGCGGCCGAGGACCTCGACGCGCTCGTCCCGCGCGCGGTCGTGCCGGCGATGCCCGCCGACGTCCTGCGGCGCGCCTTGGCGCGGATGTGGTCGAGTGGCGTCGGCGACGTGCCGCCGACCGTCGTGCCGTACCTGGTGTTCCCGTGGGTCGTCGCGTCGGACCGCTTGCAGGCGCTGGGCTGGCAGCCGGCGCACACCAACGAGGAGACGATCCTCGAGACCGTCGACGCGGTTCCGCGGTCGCGGGTGCCGTCGGTGCGCACGATCGCGGCCGTCGCGGGCGTCGCGGCGGCAGGCGTCGCGACGGGGCTGACCCTTGCGTACCTGCGTCGCCGTCGGCGGGGGTCTGGTCGGCGGGGGGTCGGTCGGCGGGGGTTCAGCCGGCGGGGGTGAGGTGCCCGGCCCGCCACTCGTCCCACTCGGGACCGTAGTAGCGGAGCCGGACCTTCTTGTACTCCTTGATGGACCACAGGAGCGCGTACTCGTCGACGCCGGTCTCGTCGCGGATCGCGTCGATGGTCGCCTCGCAGTCCCGGCCGGTGCGACCGTGCACCATCGTGAAGACGGTGTACGGCCAGTCGTCGTAGGTCGGGCGCTTGTAGCAGTGCGACACCGCGGCGAAGCCGGCCATCTGCGGGCCGATCGTCTCGAGCTGCTCCTCGGGCACCGCCCACACGCCCATCGCGTTGGCCTTGAACCCGGCGCTGCGGTGGTTCATCACTGCGGCGAAGCGCCGCATCAGCTTGCGGTCCTTGAACGACTGCAGGGTCGCGAGCAGCTGCTCCTCGGTGCCGCCGATCGCGGCCGCCTGCACCGCGAACGGGCGCTCCACGAGCGGGAGGTCCTCCTGCGCGATGCAGATCGCCGCCACATCCCAGTCGCTCAGGTCGGGCGCGGGCATCTCGGCCTTGCGCTCCGGCCGCTCGTGCTCCAGCACCTCGGCCTTCGCGTTCGCGGCGGTCGCACCGGTCATGTCGAGCTTCACGCCGATCTTGTAGAGCTTGAGCGTCGGCAGCTTCCGGGTGACGAGCGCGCCCGACTCGCGGTGGAGCGCGTCGAGGTGCTGGTCGAAGTCCTCGCCGGGCGGCACGGCCAGCGTGTACCAGAGGTTGTAGGAGTGGTTGCGCTTGTAGTTGTGGCTGACGCCGGG
>DASXYP010000070.1:0-16943 GCA_036502405.1 Acidimicrobiia bacterium | reverse complement strand
CGCCGAGCTTCGTGTACGTGTCGTTGGTCGGTGCCGCGGTCGGGCTGACGAGCGTGTCGGCCTTCACGACCACGAGGTCGTTGCCGCGCGCGGCATCGGTCGCGACGGTGCGGGCCTGGGCCTGCGACCGCACGGGCGTCGTCACGATGTTCGGGCCGGTCGGCGTCGTCTCGACGGTGACCAGTGGGACGGCTGCGCCCGGCGTCGCCGCGCTCTGCTGGTAGACGGCTCCGGCCTTGGACGCCGCGGTGCCGGGGCTGAGCGGCGGGGGCGTGGTGGAGGTCACGCCGTCGGGGAGCGCCGGCGTCGACTCGGTCGCCGATGCCGCGACCGGCGTGATCGCGACCGCGGCGATGGCCGCGACGCCGAGGAGTCCGACGATCTTCGTGACGCCTCGGGTTCGCTGCACGCCGGCCTTCGTGACGGTTCGGGCCTCCCGTCCCGTTCGGGGCCTATCGGTCGATCTTGCGGCCGACCTGAGGGGTACTTCGCACCGCGGACTACGCTTGCCCGGCCGGTTTCGGCCGGTCGACGGGCGGTTAGCTCAGGGGTAGAGCACTTCCTTGACGCGGAAGGGGTCAGAGGTTCAAATCCTCTACCGCCAACCAGCACGAAAGCCGCAGGTCAGCCCCCGTTTCGGCCGGGCGTCTGCCAAAAGGTTCACGACGGCCCGAGATCGACGCGTGAGTGGTGGTGGTCAGTCTGAGCGCGGCGGGCCGCCGAACCGAATGAGGTTGCCGTCCGGGTCGACGTGGCGGCCTTCGCGCTTGCCGTAGTCCTGGTTCTCCGGGCCGACGACGTCCATTCCTGCCTTGCGCCACTCGGCCGCGACGTCGTCGGCATCATCGACATGGATGTAGAGCGCGCTCGTCGCGTGCGCGTCCGGTTCGTCGGCCTGCGCGAGGTGGATCGAGAGGTTGCCCCAGCGGGCGAAGGCATAGGTCGCGTCGTGGTAGTCGGTGGTGAATCCGAGGCGTTGGTAGTGGTCGACGGCTCGCTCCACGTCGCGAACATTGAAGATCGGGTCGAATCCCGCGAGCGGCTTCAGACCTCCGTGAGCTGCGATCTGCCGGTCTCGACGGCGGTTGAGGTAGTCGAGGCACTCGTAGCAGATGAGGATGTCCGGGTGGGACCAGAGGGTGACCCACGCCTCCACGCTGCTCTCGCAGTTCGAGCACTCCACGGCCATGAGGCGCGACAGTACGTTCGGAGCCGGGGACTCCGACACGCGGGCGCCGTCGTCGTGCCCGTCGGCGGGAGGTTCCGAGCTCCCGACTTCGCCTCAGCCGCCGGGGGTGGGGTCTACATCGACAGGTAGGGCGTGAAGAGGGCGACCGGGCCGCCGGCCAGGTTCCTCCGGAGCTCTGAGCTCGGCTCACCGAGGAGCTCGCCGGTCACGGAGCCCGTCGCCAAGACGGCCTCCGAGAGGTCGCCGAGGTGCGCGGCGTGCTCGAGGAGCGCCTGCGAGTCCCGGTACCGCTCGAGGACCATGCATTCGGACTGATCGTCGTTGAAGTAGATCTCGTACTGCAGCGTGCCGGTGTCCTGGGCCCGGACGATCTCCATGCATTGCTCGGACAGGCGCTTGAACTCGTCGAGCCTGCCCTCGTGGAACCTGATTCGGGCGATGCCCTGAAGCTCACTCACGGCTGCCTGCCTCCAAGCTCTCGGGGTGCTCGCTGGCGATCGACGCGCCTGGTCGTCCGCGCGGAGCGTCTTTCCGACGATCGTACGTGGACGGCCGGCGAAGCCGATGTTGGGCGTCAGTCGGGCACGTCGATGGTGCGCAACTGCGCCGGGAGGACGGAGAGGCGACAGGTAGCGTGCGCCGATGCGATACCTGGACACTGAGCACTGCCCGCCGCTCGAGAACATGGTCGCGGAGCACACCGCGCTCCCCGACGACCGGGTGTCCGACCGGGCGTTCATCCGGCTGAACATGATCGCGTCGGCCGACGGCGGCAGCGCGGTGGCCGGGCTGTCGGGCGGGCTGGGCAACCGCGACGACCACGACGTCTACAAGGCGCTGCGGGACGGTGCCGACGGGGTGCTCGTCGGCCTCGGGACCGTCGTCGCCGAGCACTACCGGCCACCGGCCCAGGCCGACCTGCGGCTCTACGTCGTCGCCGACACGCCCGACGTGTCGGGCAACGCGGAGCTCTTCGAGTCGGGGACCGTGACCCTGGTGCTGCCCGAGGACGCGGGTCCGGCGCCGGCGGGCGTCCCCGAGATCCGGGGCGGGCACGCGGGTCAGGTCGACCTGCCGAAGCTCGCGCACGAGCTGGCCGGGAAGGTCCTGATCGCGGAGGGCGGCCCGACGCTCGCGGGGGTGCTCGCATCGCTCGAGCTCATCGACGAGTTCTTCCTGACGGTGTCGCCCCGGGTCATCGCGGGTGGCTCGGGGCGCGTCGTGCACGGGCCCGACGCGGATCCGGACGTCTGGCGCCTCCAGCACGGCTTCGTGGACGACGACGGATACCTCTTCCTCCGCTACGTCCGGCAGCCCGCTTAGGTCTTGACCGGCGCGACCTGGTCGAGCGGAGGATCGAGCGAGACGCCGCGCAGCGTCGCGAGCAGCGTCGCCGTCGCGATCAGCACCGCGCCGACGATCGCCGCGCAGGCGCCCGCGAAGGCACTCGACACCGCCACCGTGCCGAGACGGTCGAGCCGGATCGCGAACACGGTCCCGACGAGACCGGCGAACGCGAACGCGATCAGCGCGGCTCCACCGAGCGCGAGCGCGGGGCTGACCCGGCGGTCCCTCTCGTCGCGAGGTGAGTCGAACGAGACCGAGAGCAGGACCGCGGCGACGCCGGCACCCCACGCGGTGACGACGAGGACCGCACCGATCGGATCGCTCGGCCGGTGGTTCGCGGTGGCGACGACGCCGACGCCGATCCCGGCGGCGTAGAGCGCGCCGATGATGCCCACCACGGCGCGGTTCCGGCTCGGCGCGACGAGCAGCGCGGCGACCGCGAGCGAGAACGCCACCGTCGTGTGGCCGCTCGGGAAGGAGGCGCGGTGGCCGACCGCGTCGACGATCCCGAGGTACGGCCTGGTCAGGAACACGCGCTTGAGCAGCTCGGTGGTGACGATCGAGCCGCCGATGACGATCGCCGCGCCGAGCGCGAGCACCGGCCGGCGGCGCGTGAGCGCGATCAGCACGATCAGGCCGCCGACGAGCACCAACGAGGCGATCGAGATCGTGTTCAGGAGCTCGTGCGCCGCGTGGATCGTGCGGGGTCGCAATGCGGTGCGGCCCCGCAGCGCGGTCGCGTCGAGCCGCTGCCCCCAGGTCGTGCGCACGCCGATCGCGTAGACGATCACGAGCGCCAGGACGGAGCCGATCATCAGCACCAGCAGGGCGGGCCGGCGGGTCACCGCCTCCGGGTCAGCCACGCGCGAGCGAAGAGAAGGTGAGGTCCCGCGCGGGTGTGGTCGGGCTCAGGCGGCCGACTCGACCGGGACGCCGTCGACGGTCACCTCGTCGACCCGCTCGTCGAAGAAGCACACGAGTCCGGCGATGTCCTCGCGTCCGTCGATCGGCTCGGGGTAGCTCCACGCGACCCCGGTGAGCTCCCGGTCGCCGACACGCGCGGACCAGTAGTCCGCTTCGCCCTTGAAGGGGCAGGTCGTGTGCAGGTCGGTCGCGACGAGGCGGTCCATGCGCACGTCGGCGCGCGGGAAGTAGTAGCGGGTGCGGAGGCCGGTCTCGTGGAGCAGGACCGCGTGCGTGCTGTCCGCGAGCGTCTCGCCGGCGATGGTCACCTGGACCCGTGCACCGGTGGTCTCGGTTGTGATCGTGTGTCCGCTGGTCATGGTCCCAGTGTCCCACGCGCCGACCGGTACGGTGCGGTCGTGGACCTGGGCCTGCAGGGTGCGGCGGTCGTCGTCAGCGGCGGGACGAAAGGGATGGGGCGGGCGGCGGCGGAGTGCCTCGCGGCCGAGGGAGCACGCGTCGCGGTGCTGGCCCGCGGCCGGCGCGGCCTGGACGAGACGGTGGATGCGCTGGCGGTGCGGGGGAGTCCCGACCCGGTCGGGCTCCGCGCCGACCTCACCCACGCCGACGAGGTCGACGCGGCGTTCGAAGAGCTCGCCGACCGCTGGGGTGAGCTCCACGGCCTGGTGAACGCGGCCGGACCGGTGGACGTCGGGATCAGGGACTTCGAGGCGCTCGACGACGAGGAGTGGCTCGCGACGTTCGACATCGGGACGCTGAGCGCCGTTCGGTGCGTGCGGGCCGCGTTGCCGCTGCTGCGGGCCGCGTCGTGGGCACGCATCGTCAACCTCTCGGCGCACTCCACCCGTCGGCAGTCCCCGAGCCTGGTCGCGTACACCGCGTCCAAGGCGGCGATGACCAGCGTCGGGAAGAACCTCGCGCAGTCGCTCGCCCCGGACGGCATCCTCGTCAACACGGTGTCGCCGGGCTCGTTCCTGTCCGAGGGCATGCGTGCGTACCTGCTCGCCCAGCCGCCGGAACGGGGCATCGATCCGGACAGCCTCACCGACGCGATGCGCGTGATCGACGAGGACTTCGGCCATCCGGCGTTCCTGCCCCGTGCCGGCGACCCCCGCGAGATCGGACCGCTGGTCGCCTTCCTCGTCTCGCCGCTCAACAGCTACATGACGGGCGCCAACATCAACGTGGACGGCGGCTCCGACTTCTGAGCCGGTGTCGTCAGACGCGCACGACGGCGACGAACGCGATCGCGAGGACGACCGGGAGCGAGACCGCGGCCATGGCCCAGCGCTGGCGGCGTTGGCGTTCCCGCCGGCGATCGATGCGGGTGCGGTGGCCGGTCATGACCGGGTGGTCCCACCGTCGGTCGAGCGTCATGTCGTCGCGCAGCTCCACGCGCTCGGTGCTGCGGAACCACGCGACGGTGAGCATGATGCCGCCGACGCCGACGCAGAGGTACCCGCCGAGGATCACGCCGATCCAGACCCAGCGCGAGTACGGCGTGAACTCGTAGATGTGGTTCGGGATGCGCGCGAGATCGACGATCCCGATGACGACGACGGGCAGGCTGACGAGGTAGCAGGCCGCCAGGAGGCTGGGGGACACGGGTCCTTCCATTGGCCACGCCGCGCCACGGGGGCGCGCGACGGAGACAGCTGAACCGGCGTCGGGCCCTCCGTGACTCCGACCGCGTGGACGTTACCGACCACCCCGGTGCACCGCCACGCAGGCATCCCGACATACGCGGCAATGTGGTCAGGAGTGCCCAGGCGTCGCGCGCGGCGCGTGGTTCGTGTGGCCACGGACCCGCCCGCGCACGACCACGACCCCCTCGGCCCGCAGGCGGCGTGCCTGCTCGCGAGTGTGCGGGGCGACGAGCCGTCCGTCCGCGCGCACGACGCGCCACCACGGCACGTCGTCGACGCCGGCGGCGAGCAGCGTGCCGACCGCGCGAGCGCGTCCTGGATACCCTGCCGCGTCCGCGACCCACCCGTAGGAGTAGGTGTCACCCGGCGGCAGGTCCGCGAGCACGGCCAGGAGCGCGGCTTCGAGCTTGGTCACGCCGTGAGCGTAGGAGAGGTGCTTCGGGCACCTCTCCTACGCCCGCCGACGCTCAGGCGGTGACGGTCTGGGTCATGGACCGCTGGGACGGGCGGTGCTCGGTGCTCCCGCGGTACTCGGCGTAGATCTTGTACGTGCCGACCGGGAGGCCGCTGACGGTGATGTCGGTCGCGCCGTCCCGAAGGTGCCCGCGGGCGATCCACTGCAGAGAACCGTTCGCCCGCGCCCGGTAGAGGGCCACGATGCCCGTCGGCGTACCCGCGCCCTCGCCGTCCGAGGCCACGACGACGTGGTAGGTCACCGGCGTGCCGGCCGGAGCGTTCTTGCGCGAGGCGGTGATCAACGTCCGGCTCAGGCTCCGCGAGACCGTGTGGGCGACGTTGATCGTCGACGCCAGGAAGTTGGTGGTCGTGTTGTACGCCGCCACGATGTGGCCGTTCTCCACCGGCAGCGTGCTCGTCGTCAGGGTGGCGACTCCCGCGGTGAGTGGGCTGGTCCCGAGCGACTCCAGGGAGCTGTCGCTCTTGACCCGTGAGAACGTGACCGTGCCGGTAGGAGTGCCCGCGGTCGAGGTGACCGTCGCGGTGAACGTCACCGACTGCCCGGAGCGGGACGGGTTGTGGTCCGCCGAGAGCGCCGTGCCGGTCGTGGCCTTGGTGACGGTCTGCGTGATCGGCGACGACGTGCTGGTGGTGAAGTTCGCGTCACCGCTGAACACCGCGGTGATCGACGCGGTGCCGACCGGGTCGGCGTTCGCGGTGCACGTGGCCACGCCTGCGGTGAGCGTCTTGGCCGTGCACCCCTCGATCGCGACACCGTCGGCGTTGAACGCGACCGTCCCGAGGGACGGCGTCGCGGTCGCCGGCGAGACCGAGCCGATGGTCGCGGTGAACGTGACCGGCTGGTTCCAGGTCGCGCTGGGGTGGTTCGAGACGACGGCACTGGTGGTCGAGGCCTTGTTGACGTTCTGCGTGACGATCGCCGAGTCGCTTCCGGCGAAGTTCCCGCTCGCGGCGTAGGACGCGGTCAGGCTGTGCGCGCCGACGGTGAGCGCGCTGGTCGTGCACGTGGCGACGCCACTGCTGAGCGGCTGGGCGCTGCACCCGCTGATGTTGGAGCCGCCGTCCTTGAACGCGACGGTGCCGGTCGGGGTGCCGGAGCCCGAGGCCACGGTCGCGCTGATCACGACCGGGCCGCTGAAGACGGACGGGTTGGGGCTGGGCACCGGGCTGAGGGTGGTCGTCGTCGCGATGCCGTTGACGACCTGCGTGACGGTGTTCGACGTGCTGGTCGCGAACGTGCTGTCACCGCTGTACACCGCGCTGACCGAGTGCGAGCCCGGAGCCAGTGCCGAGGTGGAGCAGGTCGCGGTGCCCGTGGTGATCGGCTGGGCACCACAGCTCGTGATGTTCGTGCTGCCGTCCTTGAACGCCACGGTTCCGGTGGGCGAGCCCGCCAGCGACGAGACGGTTGCGGTGAACAACACCGCGTCGCCGGCGGTCGACGGGTTGGTGCCGGAGACCAGCGCGGTGCTCGACGACGCGAGGCTGACGTTCTGGGTCAGCGTGGGCGAGGTGCTGGTGGTGAAGTCGGTGTCCCCGCCGTAGATCGCGGTGATGTCGTGCGCCCCCACCGGGAGCAGGCTGGTGGTGCAGGTGGCCTGACCCGACGCGAGAGCCTTGGCCGCGCACCCGACGATGTCGACGCTGTCGGACTGGAACTCGACGTTGCCGGTGGGCGTGCCCGTGCCGGGCGCGACCGGAGCCACGGTCGCGGTGAAGGTGACGGCGGAGCCGAACGCCGACGGGTTGGCGCTCGGGCTCACCGCGGTGGTGGTCGACGCCTGCGACACGACCTGCGAGATCCCGGGTTGGAACGTGGTGCTCGTGTCGGGGTCGTACGTGGTGTCGCCGCTGTAGCTCGCGGTGATCGTGTGCGTGCCGACGGCGAGGTCGGACGTTTCGCACACTGCTCCCGCCTGGCCCGCGCTCACTTGGCCGAGCGCGACGCCGCCGCAGATCGGGGTTGCGCCGTCGAGGAACGTGACGGTGCCAGTCGGTGTCCCCGAACCACCCAAGATGGCAACGTTGAACGTGACGCTCTGGCCGGAGACGGAGGTGAGGTCGGTCGACCCGACGCTGAACGAGCCCACCGGCGTCGCGGCGGAGGCCGGATCGGCGGTGAGGGCGAGCTGGGCGAGCATCCCGCCGGCGAGCGCGGCTGCGCAGAGCACGGCGAGCAGGGCGCGGTACGTGGTGCGGATCATCTTCATCCCCCCGGGGAGCGGTCGCGGTGTGGCGAGAGGTCCCACCCGGGGTCTGGGGGAGTGGACCCGATCCGAACCAGTATCGGCGCATCTGTCCGGTACTTGAGGGGTTCGTCCGACTTTCCGACATCGGCGGCTCAACGGCGCCCGGATCGTGGTCGAAGACCAGGTCATGGAACGCCGGACCGTGCGCCCGAGCGCACTCGACGTCGTCGGTGGCCTCGTGCTGCTCGCGGTCGCGGCGCTGCTCGTCGGCGTCGCCCTGCTCGTCGCCGCGAGTTAACGCGGCGCGTGCAGGAACGGGTCCCGGACGGTCGTAGCCTGAGGAGCCCGAGCGTGACGAGGAGGCCAGCGGTGTTCGTCGACGGCTTCGTGCACCAGCTTCCGGACACCGACCCGGACGAGACCACCGAGTGGCTCGACTCCCTCGATGCGGTCATCGACGGCCGGGGCACGCCGAGGGCCCGCTACCTGCTGGCCCGGCTGATGGCGCGCGCGAACGAGCAGGGCGTCGGGGTGCCGACGATGACGTCGACGCCGTACATCAACACGATCCCGCCCGAGCAGGAGCCGTGGTTCCCGGGCGACGAGCACATCGAGCGGCGCATCCGCGCGTTCGTGCGCTGGAACGCGGTCGTGATGGTCGACCGCGCGAACCACCGCTACGACGGGCTCGGCGGCCACCTGTCGACGTACGCGTCGGCGGCGGCGCTCTACGAGGTCGGGTTCAACCACTTCTTCCGGGGCAAGGGCTCGGGTGACTTCGGCGACCAGGTCTTCTTCCAGGGCCACGCCGCTCCGGGCATCTACGCCCGGGCGTTCCTGGAGGGTCGCCTGACCGAGGAGCACCTCGAGGGGTTCCGGCGTGAAGTTTCGGCGACCAACGGCCTGCCGAGCTACCCGCACCCGCGGCGGATGCCGGACTTCTGGGAGTTCCCGACCGTCTCGATGGGACTCGGCCCGCTGAACGCGGTCGCGCAGGCCCGGTTCAACCGGTACCTCCTCGACCACGAGATCGTGGACACGAGCGCCGCGCGGGTCTGGGCCTTCGTCGGCGACGGCGAGATGGACGAACCCGAGTCGACGGCCGGGCTGTCGATCGCCGCACGCGAGAACCTCGACAACCTGATCTTCGTCGTGAACTGCAACCTGCAGCGCCTCGACGGTCCGGTGCGCGGGAACCACAAGGTGATCCAGGAGCTCGAGATGACGTTCCGCGGCGCCGGGTGGAACGTGATCAAGGTCGTCTGGGGCCGGGAGTGGGACGAGCTGCTCGCCCGCGACGTCGACGGCGTGCTCGTCAACAAGATGAACTCGACCGTCGACGGCGAGTTCCAGAAGTACGCGACCGAGACGGGCGCGTACATCCGCGAGCACTTCTTCGGGCCCGATCCGCGGCTCCAGAAGATGGTCGAGCACCTGAGCGACGAGGACCTCCAGAAGCTGCCGCGCGGCGGCCACGACTACCGGAAGCTCTACGCGGCGTACCAGGCCGCGATCAAGAACCGGGGCACGCCGACGGTGATCCTGGCCAAGACGGTGAAGGGGTGGACCCTCGGCTCGAGCTTCGAGGCCCGCAACGCGACGCACCAGATCAAGAAGCTGACGCCGGACGAGCTCAAGCGGTTCCGCGACCGGCTGTACCTCGAGATCCCGGACTCGGAGCTCGAGGACGGGCTGCCGCCGTACTTCCACCCCGGAGTCGACTCGCCCGAGTACGAGTACATGATGGCGAGGCGCCAGGCCCTGGACGGCTCGATCCCCGAGCGCGTCGTGCGCGCGAAGCCGCTGCCGGCGCCCGCGCCCGAGGCGTTCACCGAGCTGCTCGCGGGGACGGGGGCGAAGCTGCAGGCGTCCACCACGACCGCGTTCGCGCGGCTCGCCCGGAAGCTGCTCGCCGACCCGAACGTCGGGCACCGGATCGTGCCGATCATCCCGGACGAGGCGCGCACGTTCGGGCTCGACGCGCTCTTCCGGGACGTGAAGATCTACTCACCGATCGGCCAGCGCTACGAGCCGGTCGACGCGAGCCTGCTCCTCTCGTACCGCGAGGCGAAGAACGGGCGCATCCTCGAAGAGGGGATCACCGAAGCGGGGTCGATGGCGTCGATGACGGCCGCGGGCACCGCGTACGCGACGTGGGGTCAGCCGATGATCCCCTTCTTCATCTTCTATTCGATGTTCGGGTTCCAACGGGTGGGCGACCTGGTGTGGGCGTTCGGCGACCAGCGCGGGCGAGGCTTCATGCTCGGCGCGACCGCCGGCCGTACGACGCTCACCGGCGAGGGGCTGCAGCACGCGGACGGGCAGAGCCAGATGCTCGCGACATCGGTGCCGAACTGCCGCGCGTACGATCCCGCGTTCGCGTACGAGATGGCCGTCATCGTGCGCGAGGGCATCACGCGCATGTACGGCCCCGAGCCGGACGACTGCTTCTACTACCTGACCCTCTACAACGAGAACTACGTCATGCCCGCGATGCCCGACGGCGTCGAGGAGGGGATCGTGCGCGGCCTCTACCGGTACCGCGCCGCGACTGAGCCGCGCGGGCACCGGGCGCAGATCCTCGCGAGCGGCACGATGATGCAGGCCGCGCTCGAGGCCCAGGAGCAGCTGGCCGAGCACTACGACGTCGCGGCCGACGTGTGGAGTGCGACGAGCTACAAGCTGCTCCGCGAGGAGGCACTGAGCGCGGAGCGGTGGAACCGGTTGCACCCGACGGACGCGCCGCGCACCCCGTACGTCACCGAGCTGCTCGCCGGGAGCGAGGGGCCCGTCGTCGCGGTGACGGACTTCCTGAAGATGGTGCCCGACCAGATCGCCCGCTTCGTGCCCCAGCCGTTCATCCCGCTCGGCACCGACGGCTACGGCTACTCGGACACCCGGCCCGCGCTGCGCCGGCACTTCGAGGTGGACGCCGCCCACCTGGTCGTGGCGACCCTGGACGGGCTGGCCCAGCTCGGCGACGTCAAGGGCGAGGCCGTGGCCGAGGCGATCCGGGCCTACGAGCTCGACGCCGACACCCCCGACCCGCGCACCACCTGACGCCCCGTCGCAGACCTCGGCCCGTTCCTGGCCCGCCGGAGCACCTCAGGGGTGCCTGAACATGCCGAGAATGCTCAGGCGTCCTTGCGGTTGCGCTCCTCGTCGGGGTCCCACGGCTCCTTGGCGGTGTCCTCTTCGTCGTCCTCGAGGTACACGATCCCGGCCTCGTCGTCGTCGACGTCGGCGAGCGAGCCACCGCCTTCGCGGAACATGCCGTCGTCGAAGCCCTGCTTCAGCTCGCGGGCTTCACGGAACCGGCGCGCTCTTCCTTTTCTGGGCACGCTTCACCTACCCCCGACCGGACTGGGTTCTGAGAAGTGCTCAATTATCTCGCATTTCGCGCGGTGATGTGGAACGCGTTGCTCAAACGGGCTCGACATGGGCCTCCGAGCCGAGAAACGCCCGGTTCCCGTAGCGATCGAGGTGGGTGACCTCCTCGACCGGACGACGGGTCGTCGGCCCGTATCCACCGCGCACCGGCCAGCCGAGCGGGACCACCGCGCAGGGCGTGACGCCGACCGGGAGGCCGAGCGTGCGCCGGGCCAGGCCCCGTGACCAGAGGGGCAGGGTCGTCAGCGCGGCGCCCAGGCCGAGGGCCCGGGCGGCGAGGAGCAGGTTCTGGGTCGCGGGGAAGATCGAGCCGTAGTACGACGCCCGGCCCAGGTTGGTGGGGAAGGACCGGCCCCGGAGGCAGGGCACGACGATGACCGGCGCGTCCTCGAAGTGGTCGGCCTGGTACTGGACCGCGGCGAGGATCCGGGCCTGGCTCAGGTCGCCCCGGGCCCGGGTCTTCGCCATGCGGCGGTAGAGCGACCAGGCCTGCCGGTTGAGCCGGGCGAGCTGGTGCTTGACGTCGGCGCTGCGGACGACGACGAACTCCCAGGTCTGGGCGTTGCTGCCGGTGGGAGCCTTGACCGCCAGCCGGAGCAGCTCGAGGACGATGTCGTCGTCGACCGGATCGTGCTTCAGGTGCCGGACGGCCCGTTGGGTCCGCATGGCATCGGCCAACGGCATCTGCAAGCCGTCGACGACCTCCGCGAGCTCGGGCATCGTTCCTCCACCGTGGGCGTGAGGCGCCGAGCGTACCGTCGGCGGTCCTCGACGGTTATCCTCGCCGGTCCCGGGCGATTGGCTCAGTTGGTTAGAGCGCTGCCTTCACACGGCAGAGGTCGTGGGTTCGAGTCCCGCATCGCCCACCGGAACCGCGGGTCAGAGGGCAGTTCCCCGCCAGGACCCGCTGGGATAAGCGCCGCCATCCTCGTGGCCGTCCTGCCGGTTACTCCATGAGTGTTCTGTCGCGGTGGTCCCGTGGGCGCCGACGGCTTCGGCGATTGCCTGGCGAATTCGCCATCCTGCTCCGGGCAGGACTCTCATGAAGTCGCGGCGGACTCGGCGTGCTTCGGCCTCGCTGCGGAGCCCGATGTAGTCGAGCGCGCACCGACTCGATCTGAACGTCGACTGCGTGATCACGCAGCGTGCCCACAGCCATGGCTTCCAGGGCAGATGAGCGAACCTGACGACTGAGATCAGCCACGAGGCCACTGTTCACCAATGACGCCAGCGGAGTCGAACGTCAGGCCCCCATCTGGCGGAGCATGTGGTCCATGACCTCGGAGTGCTCGCGTTGGGGGCTGAAGAGGATGACCTCAGCGTCCTCGATGACCCGGACGCTATGTCCTGGCGGCCAGTAGAAGAGATCGTCGCCGGCGCACGCCTCCTCGATGCCGTTGGTGTAGCTGACCACGACCTCGCCCGAGATCATGTAACCCCAGTGCGGGGCCTGGCACGCGTCGTCCTCCAGCCCTTGGAGGAGCGGGGCAATGTCGGTGCCGGCGCCGAGCGAGAAGTATTCGCCCCCGAGCTGTCCGAACCCGGCGACGTCCCCGAAGTCGGTGGCCTGGCGTGCCATTGCTCCCGGTGCGTCAATCTTGAGCGGTATCTCGTCCTTACGAATGCGCACTTGACACCCTCCTGCTCCTCGAGGCCCATCGTGGGTGGCCCTTCTGCGCCCATTCAAACTCGGCGCGCGCAACTCGCCTAGTTCCAAAACTGAACCTGCGCGAAACTCAGGCATGAAGGGCTACGGGCAGTACTGCCCGATCTCAAGATCTGCCGAGCTTCTCGGTGACCGCTGGACGCTGCACATCGTGCGCGATCTGCTCACCGGAACGACGAGGTTCAATGAGCTCATTCGCGGAAATCCCGGGTTGTCTCGAGCGCTGCTCAGCCGGCGCCTCGACCAACTCGAACGAGTGGGCATCGTTGCGCACGACCCCGACGGAACCTACGAGCTCACTCCCGCGGGCCAGGACCTGGAACCGATTGTCTTCGGCCTCGCGACGTGGGGCGCGCGATGGGCCTTCGGTGAGCCGGAGGCGGACGAGCTCGAGCCGGACCTCTTGTTGTGGTGGCTACACCGTCGGGTGGATGCCGACCGCCTTCCGGATCCCCGCTACATCATCTACGTGAACTTCGTCGACCATCCCAAGCGATATTGGATCGTCGTCGAAGACGAGGCGTCCGTCTGCCTTACGGACCCCGGATTCGATGTAGATCTCACGCTCAGGTCGGACCGGTCAACGCTCTACAGCACCTACCTTGGACGCCGGACCCTTACGGAGGCCTTCCGGGCCGGTGAGGTCGACCTCATTGGAACCAGGGCTGCCGTCCGGGACTTCCTACACGCGTTTCAGCCGTCGCCCGTCGCCGCGATCGTGGCAGAAGAGAGCCCGGCCACGTAGGCGTTGAGGTCCGGTCCTCACGCCACGGTGATCTTGGTTCAGCCGCGCATGCGGCGTGGTCTCGAGGTCGCGGCTGTGGTGTGGAGTCTCGGCACGGGTCGCGCAGACCCATGAGCTTCGGGACGGTCGGGGCACCGCGTACCAAATTCGATACCAAAATCTCGCGTACGAACGGATCGGAACGGGACCGAACGAGTCGGAAATCAGCGGGCGAAACCGTCGCCATTCCGACTCGTTCGTGTCCGGTCTGCCCAACTTCACGGTTTCACACGGCAGAGGTCGTGGGTTCGAGTCCCGCATCGCCCACCGGTTTCTACGCACGTCAGAGGTTCCGAGCGCGCTCACGTGAGCGCGACCGAGCTGCCCGGGACGCGGCCAGGTCCCGCGAACGCCGGTGACCTACCCGACACGGTCATCATCCGAAGACCTCGACGCGCCCACTGCAGCATCGCCGTCGAGAAATGCCTCGACATCCGCTGCGAAGGTCACGTGATGCTGGAAGAGAAAACCGTGTGCAGCGTCGGGGTAGATCTTTACTCGTGCATGTGGGATCAGTCCGGCGAGCAGATAGGAGAAGTGCGGCAGAATCATTGGATCGCTGTCGCCGTTGGCGACGAACACGGGCATGTGGATCGCGCGTAGTCGCTCCAGTCGCGAGTGGTCGGGAATGCCCCAAGTGCACACCGCGTCGTATTGCGCCTGACGTGTCTGCCACGTGGTGAGCGCATCTCGCGCATCGGCGCGGGCACCGAAGATTCGTTGCAACGTCTCCTTGCCGGCCTGCCGGCTCGTCTCGGATGCTGTGAAGAAGACGCTCAGGTACCCGTCGGGATCGGGCTGGCGTTGGCCGACGGCTGCGATGACCTCGGGTGCCCAGCCGTGCATGCCGATCGCACCTTCGGGGGCGGAGGACGCCAATACCATCCGGCGCACGACGGCCGGTCGGATCAGCGCAACCTCCTGCGCAACGAAGCTGCCGAGTGAGAAGCCGAGGAGGTCGACCTGGTCGAGCTCCATCGCGTCCAAGAAGGTGATCGCGTCGCGCGCCATCTCGGCGACGGTGCTCGGCGTGACGCCGCTCGACCCGCCGACGCCGACATTGTCGAACACGATCACCCGATGGTGCGCGGCAAGCGCGTCGATGAGCGGAGGGTCCCAATTGTCGAGGTTGCCTCGGAAGTGTTGCAACAGCACGATCGGCACGACACCGTCGCCGAGGTCCCGGTACGCGTAGTCGGCGCCGTTCGCTCCGCGGAGCACCTGGTTGGGAGCGTCGACGTATGTCGATGTCGTTCGGAGCGCAGTCATGTTCCACCTCCGCCTCGAGGAGCTATGGCTTCAGCGAGGATCAGTCCGCGCTGGAAGCGAAGTAGTTGGCGATTGGAGTACCGGCGAAGTGCTCGCCGACCATCCGGGAGACGAGCAACGCCGAACCACGAGGGCGATAGCTCGCCGCGATGTGCTGCGCTTGTCCGGCGGCGTTGCGGGTGACGAGGACGACGCTGCCGATGGGCTCGCCACGAACTCGAGTGTTGTACACCTCGAGGAAGCCGTTGTGTTCGTACGGGCCGGCGAAGCGGATCTGCTGACCTTCGTAGAGGGTACGGACGTATCCGAGGATTGCCTGCACGGTCTCGGCGCCCCGCACTGCGCCGTTCATCATCGTTCCTTCCAGCGTGACGTCGTCGGCCAGGTATTTCAGCCACACCGGGGCGTAGTCCCTCGCGTGGGTTGTGTTCGAGGCGAAGTCGATGACGCAGAGGTCAGGATTGCCGGTGTCCAGGTACGTCGCGGTGCCTTCCTGGCCGAGCGCATTGTTCATGACCGCCATGGGGAGCTCCTCGTTCCTGGTCAGTGCGCAGCGGCGGTGGAGGTGTCATCCCCTGACGACACCGCGCACCTCCTTCATGTAGCGGTCGGCAGCCTCGACCGCCTCGTCCGAGGTGTGCCCGTTCAAGCGAGCGTCGAGGTAGGGCGCGTACCAGTCCCACCAGCTGTGCGGTGGCGTCGCTTTCTCGAACGCGTCGTGGTGGTCAGCGGTCTCGTGTAGGAGATCGGCCAGGGTGGCGACGTCGACGTCGCTCACCGGCCCGGCAACCTGGCGGTGATCTCCTGGAGCATCCAGCCGTTGCCGTCGGGGTCGCAGAAGGAGGCGAACGAGTTGTAGCTCGAACGCTGTGGATCCAGTCCCGGCACGCGCTCCTTGTCGCCGCCGTGGTGGAAGATGCCGCAGGCGTCGTGGAAGATCTCGCTGATGTCGACACCACGCTTCGCCAATTCGCCGCGGCAGGATTCGATGTCGCGGACGGTCAGCATCAGATCCTGGGTCGAACCGGGCGTCGCAGTCGTGACATCGTCACCGAAGCTGACCGAACAGCTGGAGCCTGGCGGAGTCACCTGGACGATCCGCAGACCGTCGGGACCGGGGAAGTCGGCGTCGAGACGGAACCCGCAGGTGTCGACGTAGAACTGCTTCGCCCGGTCGACATCACTGACCGGGAGCACAACCACCTCGAGATGCATCTCGCCCTGTTCGGGAAGCGGGGTAGGGGTGGTGCTGGCGGTGTCGGTGCTGGTCATCGTGACCTCCTGATCGAAGTGGACTCTGGTGATCGTCGCATCGAGCCATCGCCGCTCGCACCCGTCGTCAACACTGGTCGATCCCAACCAGTGGTCCGCGCCGGTGGGGTCGGCCGCGGTGCCGACCAGTACTGGGCGCGCACGGCGCGCGTCATGCGCGTACTTGGATGGTGCCGTCGACTTCTCGCACCTCGTACACGGTGAGCGCCTCGGTCGCCGGGCCCACGACCGCAACGCCGGTCGTGATGTCGAATTGCGAGCCGTGGCACTGGCACATGACCGTCACGCCGGTGAGCAGGCCCCCGGAGAGCGGGCATGACTCGTCGGCGCACGTGCAGAGGTCGCTGAACGCGTAGAGGTGGTCGTCCACTCGCGCGATCGAGACGCGGACCTTCCGGTCGTGCAAGTAGTACGGAACGACGGTGCCGTTCCGGATTGCGTCGGCGCGGTCGATGGTGCGCACACCATCAGCTGCAAGCTCAGCCATCGTCTGCTCCTTGTGTTGCTCCGGGTCAGTACGGGTAGTCGGGGATGACGTCGGCCTTCTTCGCGTCGAGTCGCAGCTCGCCCGGCGCGCCCGCCGGGACGACT
This sequence comes from Acidimicrobiia bacterium, assembly GCA_036502405.1. Classification (GTDB taxonomy): domain Bacteria; phylum Actinomycetota; class Acidimicrobiia; order IMCC26256; family JAENVU01; genus Chersky-806. Next base: position 199 of record DASXYP010000070.1, on the reverse strand, counting down.
GGGCGCTGTGGCGGAACCGGGCGAACGCGTTGGTACCCGGAACCCAGCGGTGGCCGGATGTCCTCGGCCCCCTTGTTCGGCCAGAGCGACATCGCGCGCTCCGCCAGGGCCGTGATCATGAGCGACGGGTTCACCCCGGTGTTGGCCGGCATCACGCTGCCGTCGATGACATGGAGCCCGGGCTGCCCGAACGCGCGGT
>DASXYP010000069.1:0-5094 GCA_036502405.1 Acidimicrobiia bacterium | reverse complement strand
AAGCGATGAGCGCAGAGCGGAGCGGGCACGAAGTGCGCAGCTCGGAGCGGCCCCGAGCGGCGGAGCGGAAGCGATGAGCGCAGCGCGGAGCGGGCACGCGGTCCCGCCGCGCGACGCGGGGATCGATGCGTTCCTCGACGGGCACCTCGAGGAGCTGATCACGTTCCGGCGTGAGCTCCACGCGCACCCGGAGCTGAGCCACGAGGAGCACGAGACGACCGCGCGCGTGTGCGAGCGCCTGCGCGTCGCCGGGCTCGCGCCGCGGATCCTCGACGGCGGGACAGGGCTGCTCTGCGACCTGCCCGGACCGGGCTCGGCCCCCGGGTCCCCGAGGGTCGCGCTCCGGGCCGATCTGGACGCCCTGGCCATGGCCGACGAGACGACGGTCCCCTACCGCTCCCAGGTCCCCGGAGTCGCGCACGCGTGCGGGCACGACGTGCACACCACCGTCGTGCTCGGGGCCGGCCTCGCGCTCACGCGGCTGCTCGCGGGCTCGGACGCGCCGGCCGGCTCCGTGCGGCTGCTGTTCGAGCCGGCCGAGGAGTCCGCGCCGGGCGGCGCGCTCGACGTGATCGGCGCGGGTGGGCTCACCGAGGTCGACTGGCTCTTCGGCCTGCACTGCGACCCCAAGCTCGATGCGGGGCAGATCGGGGTACGGGTCGGGCCGATCACGTCGGCCGCCGATCTCGTCGAGATCCGACTCCACGGGCCGGGCGGCCACACCGCGCGGCCCCAGCTCACCGTGGACCTGGTCGCGCTCGCCGGGCGCATCGCCTCGGACCTGCCCGATGTGCTGCGCGGGAGCGATGCGGGGCTCAACCTCGTCTTCGGCGCGCTCCACGCCGGCGACGCCGCGAACGTGATCCCGGCGACCGCGGTCCTGCGCGGGACGCTCCGTACGCCGGACCGGGAGGCGTGGGACACCGCGCCCGAGCTGCTCGCCGCCGCGCTGCGTGGCTTCGTCGACGCGGCCGGCGCGACCGCCGAGATCGAGCACGACCGCGGCGTCCCACCGGTCGTCAACGACGAGCGCGCGACGACCCTCCTCGCAGACGCGGCGCGCGCGACGCTCGGCACCGAGGCCGTCGTGGCGACCGAGCAGAGCGCGGGCGGCGACGACTTCGCCTGGTACGCCGAGCGGGTGCCGAGCACCTATGCCCGCCTGGGCGTGCACGACCCGGCCTCGTCCGGGCCGCGGCGGGACCTGCACGCGAGCACGTTCGACGTCGACGAGCGCGCGATCGCGATCGGCGTCCGCGTGCTCGTCGCCGCGACGCTGGCCGCGCTCCGGACCTCCGACAGCAGGTTTCGGGGCGCCTGAGCGTCGCCAGGACGACGGTGAGACGCCCCGAAACGAGTGGGCGGGGCACGCGGGACGGGGTTAGGGTCGGTGCAACACGCGGGAGTCCGGTGCGCCGGGCTGAGAGGGGGGCACGCAGCCCCCGACCGTCAGAACCTGATCCGGGTCATGCCGGCGCAGGGAGCCTCCCCAGCCTTCCCGTCGTCGGCCTGCCCCCCGAGCCGTGGGAGCGACGATGGAGGCGCTGGTGTTCGCCGGGGGCGACCCGCTCGACGCGCGCTGGCGGGCCCACCTGCCTCGCGGCGCGTGGATCGTCGCCGCCGACTCCGGCCTCGAGCACGTCCGCGCCCTCGGACTCCGCGCGGACCTCGTCGTCGGCGACTTCGACTCGGTCACTCCCGCGACCCTCGCCGCGGCCGAGGCCGACGGGACCGTCGTCGAGCGGCACCCGGCGGACAAGGACGCGACCGACCTCGAGCTCGCGCTCGCCGCGGCGCAACGGGCGGGCGCGACGCGAGTGACCGTCGTCGGCGCCGGCGGAGGGCGACTGGACCACTTCCTCGCCAACGCCCTGCTCCTCGCGGCGCCCGCGTGGGCGGCGATGGAGGTCCACGCGCTCGTCGGCCCGGCTCATGTCGCCGTGGTGCGCCACGAGGTGACGTTGCGGGGCGCGGCGGGCTCGCTCGTCACGCTGGTCCCGATCGGCGGCCCCGCGCACGGCATCCGGACCACCGGCATGCGCTGGCCGCTCACCGACGACGAGCTCGGCCCCGGCTCCACCCGCGGCGTGAGCAACGAGATGACCGGCACCACCGCGACCATCGCGGTGACCTCAGGCGTCCTCCTCGCGATCCAGCCCGACGCCGAGCCCGACCTCCTCTTCCCCGACGACAAAGGACACTGACGTGCGACTTCGCCTCATCGCGGCACTCCTGCTCAGCGCGCTGCTGGTTGCCGCGTGCGGGAGCAGCGGTTCGAGCGGCGGCTCGGGCAGCTCGAACGGCAGCGCCGGCTCGACCGTGACGCTCGTCTCCCACGACTCGTTCGCGGTCTCGAAGCCGGTGCTGCGTGCCTTCACGAAGCAGACCGGCATCACGGTGAAGGTCCTCAAGAACGGCGACGCCGGCGCCGCGCTCAACCAGGCGATCCTCACCAAGGACAACCCGCTCGGCGACGCGTTCTTCGGCGTCGACAACACCTTCCTCTCCCGCGCGCTCTCGGCCGGGATCTTCGTGCCGTTCACCGCGAAGGGCCTGGACCGGGTGCCGAAGTCGCTCCGGCTCGACGACCGGAACCGGGTCACGCCCGTCGACTACGGCGACGTGTGCGTCAACTACGACAAGCAGTGGTTCGCGTCGAAGCACGTCAAGGTGCCGCGCACCCTCGACGACCTCGCCGACCCCGCGCTGAAGGGCAAGCTCGTGGTCGAGAACCCGGCCACCTCGTCGCCGGGGCTCGCGTTCCTCCTGGCGAGCGTGGCCAAGTTCGGGACCGACGGCTGGCAGGGCTACTGGAAGCGGCTCCGGGCCAACGAGGTCAAGGTCGACGACGGCTGGGACCAGGCCTACGACACCGACTTCTCGGGCAGCGCGGGCAAGGGCGCCTACCCGCTGGTCGTCAGCTACGCGTCGAGCCCGCCCGCCGAGGTGTTCTACGCCAAGCCGCACCCGTCGACCGCGCCGACCGGCGTCCTGACCGACACGTGCTTCCGCCAGGTCGAGTTCGCGGGCGTGCTCAAGGGCGCGGCCCACCCGCGCGCCGCGCAGGAGCTGATCGACTTCATGCTCGGCGAACGGTTCCAGGCCGACATCCCCCTCCAGATGTTCGTGTTCCCCTCTCGCACCGGGACGCCGCTGCCGGCCGTGTTCACCAAGTTTGCGACGGTCCCGAGCGATCCCTTCACGCTTCCACCGGCCGAGATCGGCGCGAAGCGCGACGCCTGGATCTCGCAGTGGACGAACACCGTGCTGCGGTGAACCGACCCGTCACGGGTTCGCTCGCGGCGCGGCTCTCGCGCGGCGGCACCCGGATCGTGATCGTCGCGGTCCCGGTCGCGTTCCTCGCGGTCTTCTTCGCATGGCCCGTCGTCGCGATCATCGGGCGCGGTCTCGTCCCGAAGGGCCGGATCGACCTGGACCCGCTCGGCGAGGTCGTCACCGATCCCGGGCTCCGCCACGTCGCCTGGTTCACGCTCTGGCAGGCCGCGCTCTCGACGCTGCTCACCCTGGCCATCGGCGTGCCCGGCGCGCTCGTGCTCAGCCGGTACCGGTTCCGGGGCCGGGCCCTGGTCCGAGCGCTGGTGACGATCCCGTTCGTCCTCCCGACGATCGTCGTCGGCGCCGCGTTCAGCGCGCTCGGGATCACCGGCTCGCTCGGCGCGATCCTGCTCGCGCACGTCTTCTTCAACTACGCGGTCGTCGTCCGCACCGTGGGCGGGCTGTGGTCGCACCTCGACCCCCGCCCCGAGGAAGCGGCCCAGATGCTCGGGGCCAACCGCTGGCGGACGTTCGTCGGGGTGACGCTGCCGGCACTGCGGCCCGCCATCGTCGCCGCGGGCTCGATCGTCTTCCTGTTCTGCTTCACCTCGTTCGGGGTGATCCTCGTGCTCGGCGGCCCGCGGTACGCCACCCTCGAGACCGAGATCTACCGCCAGACCTCGCAGCTCCTGAACCTGCCCGTCGCCGCCGCGCTCGCCGTCGTCCAGCTCGCCGCCGTGCTCGCCGCGCTGAGCCTCGGCGGCTGGGCGCGGGGCCGGCGGACCGCCGCGCTCGGACTGCGGAGTGCGAGCGAGGCTCCACGCCGGATCGGTCGCGCCGGCGCGCGAGCGTTCCTTGCCGGGAACCTGCTGCTGATGGGCGCGCTCCTGGGCACGCCGATCGCCGTCCTCGTGGCCCGCTCGTTCGGGCACGGGCTCGACGCCTACCGCCAGCTCGGCCACGTGAGCAGCGGTTTCCTGGAGCCACCGATCCGTGCGGTGTGGACGTCGCTGCGGTACGCCTCGATCGCGACGGTCATCGCGCTGCTTGTCGGCGGCGCGGCCGCGTTCGCGCTCGCCGGTGCGCACCGGGCGAAGCGCCGCAGCGCGTGGCTGCTCGACCTCCTGGTCATGCTCCCGCTCGGTGTCTCTGCCGTCACCGTCGGGTTCGGGTTCCTGATCGCGCTCGACTCGCCGCCGTTGGACCTGCGCACCTCGACCGCGATCATCCCCATCGCGCACGCGCTGATCGCGATCCCCTTCGTCGTCCGGGTCATGCTCCCCGTCCTGCAATCGATCGATCCCCGCCTGCGCGAGGCCGCCGCCGTCCTGGGCGCCGGGCCGCGGCGGGTGTGGCTCGAGGTCGATCTGCGGATCGCGGCGCGTGCCGCGCTGGTCGCCGCCGGGTTCGCGTTCGCGATCTCGCTCGGCGAGTTCGGGGCGACGCTGTTCATCGTCCGGCCCGAGACCACCACCCTGCCGGTCGCGATCTACCGCCTGCTCGGCCGGCCCGGAGCGTCGAGCTTCGATCAGGCGATGGCCGCGAGCACGATCCTCATGGCACTCACTGCGGTCTCCGTGCTGGTGATCGAGCGGCTGCGGGTGCGCGACGTGGGCGAGTTCTGATGCTCGAGGTCGCGAACGTCCGCGTGCAGTACGGCGACGCGGTGGCGCTCGACGGCGTCGACCTGACCGTCGCGGACCGCGAGGTCGTGTGCGTGCTGGGCCCGAGCGGCAGCGGCAAGAGCACGCTGCTGCGCGCGATCGCGGGGCTCGAGCGCCCGACGACGGGCACCGTCGGGTGGGACGGCGACGACCT
>DASXYP010000068.1:0-7066 GCA_036502405.1 Acidimicrobiia bacterium | reverse complement strand
AGCGCCGGGTTCGGTGGGGGGATGGGATGGTCCGCGAGCGGGTCGCGAATCGCTTGACTGGTCACTGGGTCTCCGCCTCCTCGTTGACGAACGTTCGGGAATCTCCCCACGCATCACCTGCTCCGGCGTAGACCGTCCTCGCGATCCGCTCGGCGATCATGATCGTCGTGGGGTTCAGTGCCACCGAGGGAACGACGGGCATGATCGATGCGTCGACGACGCGCAGTCCGTCGATCCCCTTGACGGCCCCGCGTGAGTCCACGACGGCCCACGGGTCGTGGGGACCGCCCATCGGGACCGTCGCGGCCGGGTGCCCGTAGGACGCCAGGTTGGAGGCGATCGCGTCCAGGAGCTGGTCGTCCCCGACTGCGTCGCCGGGCAGGATCTCGAGCTCGAGGAACCGGGCGAGCGCCGGATTGCGGCCGATCCTGCGGGCCAGCTGCACGCCTTCGAGCATCCGGCGCGCGTCCGTGTCCTCGGCCAGGTAGTTGCAGTCGATCTCGGGCTGCTCCCCCGGGTCGCGGCTGCGTAGGGTCAGGGTTCCGCGAGAGTCCGGCTTGACGACGGCGACGCTGAGGGCGATCGCACCGCCGGTCGGGCTGTACTCGGGAGGCATGAGGTGCGTGACGGCGACGTGCATGTCCAGCTCGTCGCCGCGGGCCTCCCGGGACTGCGTCCACAGCAGGGCGCCGACCGCCGGCCGCATGTCAAGCGCATCCGTCTTCAGGGCGTACGCGTTGTAGTAGAAGGGCTGGTCCTGCAATCGCCGGCCGACGGGCAGATCCGCCACGACGTCGATGCCGAGCTCCGCCAGATCGGCCGCCGGGCCGACGCCGGACCGCAGCAGGATCGCCGGGCTCCCGTACGAGCCGCCGGAGAGGATCACCTCGCCCGCCGGGATCTGCGCGCCGCCCGCCGTGACGACGCCGATCGCGCGTCGCCCGTCGAGCAGGACGCGATCGACGAGCACGTTGCCGGAGATCTTGAGGTTGGGGCGGTGGCGGACCGCCTCGGTGAGATAGACCAGGCCGGTGTTCTGGCGCACCTCGTCGACGACGTTGACCGGGTACCCGCCGACGCCGCTCGGATCGGGTCCGTTGAAGTCCTCGACCACGCGGAACCCCTCCGCCGCCGCCGCATCGATGAACCCGCGCAGCGAGGGCGTCAGGTCCTCGTACTTGCGGGTTCGTATCGGGAACGGTCCTGTCCGTCCGTGGTAGGCGTCGTCGCCGTCCGGCGTGTTCTCCATCTCCTTGTACGTGCTCATGACCGCTTCGACCGTCCAGTCGTCGAGCCCGTGCTCCTGCCAGTCCCGGATGTCGCTCGGACGTGCGCGCATCGCGACCGTGGCGTTGTGGGCCGAGCAGCCGCCGAGCACCTTGGCGCGCGCCGCATCGATCTTCGGGGAGGCAGCTCCGGCGCGGGCGGTGAAGCCCCATTCGTGCTCGGGCGCGGCCGGCACGCGCGCGGCGTCGCGCAGGTCGTCCGGATAGCCATCGACGCCGTAGGCGACGCCGGCCTCGAGCAGTAGGACCGAGCGGGTCGGATCCTCGCTGAGCCGGCCGGCGAGGACGGCGCCCGCCGAGCCTCCCCCCACGATCACTACGTCGGCGCGACCCGCGCGACCGTTGCCGATGCCGGACATGGATCTCGTTCTCCTCGATTCGGTACGTCGAGAGACGCGATCGTCACCGGCGCGCGGGTGATGCGGCATCGCCGGATCCCGGTGATTGGCGCGGCCGCGGACGATCGGGTTTGATCCTCGCGAATGAACGCTGACCGGAGCAAGCAGAGCGTCGTGGTCGCGGACGACGACGTCCTGCTGCGCGAGGGCGTCGCGGGCCTGCTGGAGCGCGCGGGGTTCGAGATCGCCGGCCAGGCCGGCGACGCCGCGGAACTGCTGCGCGTCGTCCGCGATCGGCGGCCGCAGCTCGTGATCGTCGACATTCGCATGCCGCCCAGGCACGAGACCGAAGGCCTCGACGCGGCTCTTGTGATCAGACGGGAGCTACCCGAGGTCGGGATCCTCGTGCTGTCCGCGCACGCCGAGGCCGCGGAGGCCATGGAGCTCCTGGCGACCGGGCGGGGCATCGGCTACCTCCTGAAGAGCCGGGTCACCAAGGTCGACGACTTCATCGAGACGGTCGACCGCGTGATCGGAGGCGGTTCGGTGGTCGATCCCGCGATCGTGCAGGAGCTGGTGCTGACCCGCCACCGCGAGGACCGGCTCGAGCGGTTGACCGAGCGCGAACGTGAGGTCCTGGCGCTCGTGGCGGAGGGCGCCTCGAACGCCGGAATCGCCAAGCGGCTGTGGGTGACCGAGGGCACGGTCGAGAAGCACGTGCGCAGCATCCTCGCAAAGCTGCGCCTCCCGGAGACGGCCGACGATCATCGTCGGGTCCTCGCGGTGCTGACCTTTCTCGACTCCCGCTAGAGCGGAAGGTCGATACGCACCGTCGTCCCGCCGGCGGGAGGGCTGTGCAGGGCGAGCGTTCCGCCGAGGGCCTCGACGCGATCGGTCAGGCCCACGAGACCGGATCCGCGGGCAGGGTTGGCACCGCCCACCCCGTCGTCTCGCACCGTGACGCGCAGGTCACCGTCGACCACGTCGGCCTCGATCCTGACCAGCGACGCCCGCGCGTGCTTGGCCGCGTTCGTCAGCGCCTCCGCGACGACGTAGTAGGCCGCCACCTCGACCGGTTCGGGTAGGCGCTCCTGCGTCCGCACGTCGAGCTCCACGGGCACGGGCGATCGGCGTCCGAGGGCCTTGAGCGCCGGCCCCAGCCCGCCTCGCGTCAGCATCACGGGGTGCAACCCCCGGGCGGTCTCCCGCAGGTCGTCGAGCACCTCGTCGAGGCCCGCGGCGATCTCTTCGACGTCTCGGCTGAGGCCGTCCGCCTCCAGTGCGCGCAGCTTCATCGTCAGCGTGACGAGCCGCTGCTGCGCGCCGTCATGGAGATCCCGCTCGATCCGTCGGCGCGTCTGGTCGGCCGTCGTGACGATGCGCGACCTGGAGGCGAGCAGCTCCGCGCGGCTCTCCGCATTGGCGATGGCGGTCCCCACCAGGTCCGTGAACTGCGCCACGCGGGCCTCTGCATCCCGCGGGGGCGCGCCATCGGTCCAGCCGCACGTCATCACACCCCACAGTCGACCTTCGACGATGATCGGCGCGCCGACGCCTGAGCGAAGGCCGTGTGCACGCAGGCGCTCCGGGATCGGACCGGACACATGCTCGAAGTCGGCGATGCGCGCGGCACGAGCGGTGCGCCGCACCTCCACGGCGACGCTCTCGCCGATCAGCGGGTGCCGCGAACCCGCCCCGAACCCGCTGTCACCGAGCGTCGCCAGCACCGAGACGTCGCCGTCGGCCTCGTAGCGCAGCAAGACCGTGGCGTCAGCGACCACGACCGCGTGCAACTCGGCGACGGTCGCGGCGAAGATCTCGTCCGCGGATGTTCCGCGCGCGACGGCGGTCGCCACCCGCCGCAGCGCCGCCTGTTGCACTTCGAGCTGCTTGCGCTCCGTGACGTCCCGAGCCGCGGCATAGATCACCGTCTCCCCCGGCGCCGACCGGGCGGCCCACTGCAGCCAGCGCACCGCACCGTCCTTGCGCAGGTAGCGGTTCTCGAACTCGACCAGGTCCTGCCCCTGCGCCAGCGCATCGGCCGCCTGAAGGGTTCGTGATCGGTCGTCCGGATGGACGAACTCGACGTACGGGCGCGAACGCAGCTCTTCGCCGGAATACCCGAGGGTTCGCTCGAAGGCAGGGTTCACGCGCGTGAAGCGTCCCTCGAGGTCGGCGACGGCGATCAGGTCGGACGAGAGGTGGAAGATGCGGTCGAGCTCGTCCTGTGCGTGAGCTCGCCGCCCGGCGTTGAGTCCGAGCGCCCCCGCGAACCCCGCCAGGACGAGCCCGGTCCCGAGGATGATCCACGGCAGCACTCCCGCGCTGCCCTGCAGCGACTGCTGCGGTACCGCGACGTCGAACCGCTGGCCCGCCTGCCGGAACGTCCTGCGCAACGTCTCTCCGCCGCCGGGGGTCCGCGTGGTGGCCCTGCCGACCGCGAGCTGCACGCCCGGCGCGTCCACCGCCGCACGGAGCGTCGCGTCCGGGACGAAGAGCACCGCGTACCCGGGGCGGAGGACCTCGTCCATCAGGTTCGGTGCCGGTGCGACGAGGAAGAGCCCGCGCGTCCCGGCCACCGCGCCGTCGGGCGCGGTCGCGGCGACACCGTGGAGGCGCGTCGCACGCGCGAGCGCCGCGGCCATGCCCGGCTCGCCGCCCAGGTCGATCCCCGCCTCGGACATCGGCGGGAAGCCGGAGACGAGCGTCGCGGGCAGGTAGGACGAGCGCGATCCGGCGGGCAGGACGCGGTGTTGCGCGCCGGGCGACACGATCGGCTGGCCGGTGCGCTGCGCGTAGGCCTGACGCCGTGAGGCCGGCACCCGCTCCACCCATGCCGCGGCCGGGAAGCCCGCGGGGCTGAGCCATCCGAACGCGTTCCTCGAGAACTGCGCGCTGGTGACGCCGGTACCGCCCGCGTCGACCATGAACCGGCGCAGGCTCTCGGTGAGCGACACCGCCTGCCCGACGCGGTCACCGATCTCGGCCGCCGCGACCTCGGCTCGATGCTCGGCGTCGCGACGCGCGCCATGCTCAGCCAGGACGCGGGCGATGACGAAGCCCGCGACGGTGAGCCCGAGAACCAGCGCTATCGGCGCGATCTGTCGCCGCCGCAAGGGCCTAGCGACCGCCGACTGCCGCGGAGGCGACGTTCTCGCAGTTCGCGAGCGCCGAATCGATCGTCGACCTGGCGCGGATCACCGCCGCGAACTGCTCGGTGCACTGGTTGCCGACATCCTGGAACTGCGGGATGCCGACGTACTGGACGCCCGGGTTGCCGGGGCGCGTGCTCGTGCCCGGGTCGTCGATCGGCGCTGACTCGATCGCGTCGAGCGTGGGCATCGCGAACGCGCGCGCGGCCTTCCGGTATTGCGGAATCTCGTAGGTCGAGCGACGGGTGCCGGGCGGGATCGCTGCCCAGCCGCCCGCGATCCTCGGCCCCGCTTGTTCGACGTACCGGGGCCCGGTCGCCCACGCGACATACCGCCAGGCCGCCTCGGGCCTGTTGGAGGTCCTCGGTATGGCGAGCGCCCACGACCAGAGCCACCCCGACGCCCTGGTGCGCTCGACCGGGGCGGATGCGTAGCCGTTCTTGCCTCTCACCGGGCTGTTGGAGGCCTCGAGCTCGCCGGCGGCGACGGTCGCGTCGTACCAGATCGCGACCTTGCCGTTCAGGTACTGCCGGAGGCACTCGTTGAAGGCGCTGTTGGCGGCGTCAGGCTCGCCCGCGTCTCTGACCAGGTCGACGTAGAACCGGAGTGCGTTCCGGAACGCGGGCCGGTCCACCATCGCCGCGTCCGCCGTGCCGTTCGGCTTCGCCGACCACCAGGTGCCCCCGAACGTGTTCAGCACGGTCGTGAACGACGCGCCGAGCTCGCCCCAGCCCGGCTTGCCGCGCAAGCAGATGCCGGCCATGCTCGGCGTGTCGAGCTTGCGCGCGATGGCGGCGACCCGGCCCCACGTCGGGTGGGAGGGCATGTTGACGCCCGCGCGCCGCAGCACGTCCTTGCGGTACATCAGGAACGACGATTCACCGTAGAACGGCGCCGCGTAGAGCCCGCCGCGGTACGACAGCGCCGTGCGGATCGACGGGATGACGTCGTGCAGCTTGTAGGCCCGGTCGGAGGACGCCCTGGACGTCAGGTCGGTGATGTAGCCGTCCTTGGCGTACTGCGGCGCCTCGTAGGGACCGATCATCACCACGTCGAACTGGCGGGCGCGGTTGGTCAGATCGCTCGTGACGACATCGCGCAGGGTCCCCTCGTCGAGCTTGGTGTAGTTGACCCTGATGTGACTGTCGCGTGTGAACAGCGACGGCGTGAGACGCGCGAGATCCTCCGTGTTCGGGGTGTCGACGATCGCGACGTTGATCGAGCGTCCACGGCTCGGCGCGGGCGCCTTGTGCTCGCCGCCCCCGCACCCGGCCAGGACCGGCCCTCCGATCGCGACCAGAAGGACGATCCAGGCAACGCGCGCGTGGACTACGTTTCGCAACGCTCCTCGCGTCCACGGAGCAGGCCGTCGATCGCCGCCCGTGAGAGGACCGACTTCGAGAGGAAGCCGACGGCGGGGCCGTCGTCGAGCAGCTCGCGCAGGTCCTTCTCGGCGTAGGCCGAGATGAGGATGACCGGCACCGGCTCGGCGGACATCGCAAGGGCGCGCGCGACATCGAAGCCGCTCTCGGCGCCGAGGTCGACGTCCACCAGTGCGACGTCGAGACGATCGGATGCGGCAATGGCCAGCGCGTCATCGCCCGTCGAAGCGATCCCGATGACGCTCATCCCCTGACGCTGCAGGAGATCGCGCGCTTCGCTCAGATAGCCGGCGTTGTCGTCGACGATCAGGCAGCGCCTGCTCATCGTCGAAGCATCCCACCGTTCGGACGCCCACGCATTGCCACCAGCAGGAACTTCGCCCGGCGTTCCAGCTAGCCGGTAGACGAACAGTGGCGGTGGCCGCGATGACGGTCGGTCCGGCCCATGGGAACGTGACGTGCTCGATCCCGACCGGGTGAAGCGATGCTCCAAGCCTTCGAGGACGTCCACCGGGTGCGCCCGGCGCAGCCCGTCTCGAGCGACGTCTCGGTGGCCCGAAGGCTGCTCGATCGGGATGATCTCCTCCAAGTGCTCGACCGCGCCGTGGGCAGGCGCGTGACGCTCATCTCGGCGCCGGCGGGAAGTGGGAAGACCTCGTTGCTGCGAGCGTGGGCCGAGCGCTCGAGCAACCCTCGTCACGTCGCCTTCGTCGCCGTCGACCGCGACGAACAGCATGCGGAGCGGTTCTGGAGCGCCGTCCTGGTCGCGATCGCGGCGCAACCTTCGACCGCGGCGCTCGACGGCGACCAGCTGGTCGAAAGAGTCGTGTCGGAGATCGCCGGGCGCGTCGAGCCGGTCGTGCTGATCGTCGACGATCTCCACGAGCTGAGGTCGGCTGACGCCCTCG
>DASXYP010000067.1:0-19038 GCA_036502405.1 Acidimicrobiia bacterium | reverse complement strand
CGGGCGTGCAGCAGGACCCCGGCGTCCTCCAGGTCCCGGCCGATCACGAAGCTCCCCCGCCGCACCTCGGCGACCACGAACCGACCGAGCTCGAGGAGATCGACGACGTCGGCGGGTCTGCCGGCCGCGGCGAGACGCTCCCGGAACTCCTCGAAGGTCACGACCGGGCCGGGCGCACGCTCCTCCTCGCGGGCGAGCTCGGGCGGGCGGTTGCGCTGCGCGGTCCAGAGCCCGGTGTCCAGCAGACCGCCCGATGGGTAGAAGACCGATGCGCGCAGGTTGGTGCCGGTGTCGCGGAGCTGGTGGGCGAGCGCCTCGGTGAAGCAGCTGATCGCCGCCTTGCTCGACGCGTAGACGGCCGCGTACGGGACCGGCGCGATCCCGCCGTCACCGGAGGACGTGTTGACGACGACGCCGGGCTCCCCGGTCGCGATCATGCGCGGCACGAACGCGTGCACGCAGTTGGCGACCCCGAAGACATTCACGCTGAAGCACCAGCGCCAGTCGTTCGGCTCCTGCTCCCAGGGCAGCCCGCCGCCCCCCGAGGTGACCCCCGCGTTGTTGAACAGCAGGTGACAGGCTCCGTACCGGTCGAACACGCCATCGGCGAGCGCACCCACCGACGCCGGGTCGGACACGTCCGTGCGCGCGCCGGAGACCTCACCGCGGTCGGCCAGGTCCGCGAGCGTCGCGTCGAGGACGGGCTGCTCGACGTCGGCGATGACGACGCGGGCGCCGGCCTCGAGGAGCGCCTCGACGATCCCGCGTCCGATGCCGTTCGCGCCCCCGGTGACCACTGCGACCTTGCCCGCGATGTCCTGCATGCGCGCCGTCTCCCCGAATCGTCGACCGGCGCGCATCTTGGTCGGGCCGGTGGGGGCCCGCAACGTGCGTCACCGATCGGACCGGCTTATCGTGACGGTGTTGGTCTCGTGCATCGAGCCCCGGGGGGAAGCGATGGCCACGACCGAGCTGGTGTCGACGGACCGCTACACGGTGGTCTCCGTCGACGGCCACGCGGGCGCCGCGCTCCGCGACTACAAGCCGTACCTGGCCGCCCGCTGGCACGACGAGTTCGACGCGTGGGCTGACGCGTACGCGAACCCCTTCGCCGACCTGCTGGCACCGACCGCGTACCGCAACTGGGACAGCGCACGTCGGCTCGAGGAGACCGAGTCGCAGGGCGTCGTCGCCGAGGTCCTGTTCCCGAACACGGTCCCGCCGTTCTTCGCCCAGGGCAACCTGACCGCGCTCGAACCGACCGCCGAGGACTACGAGCGTCGGTGGGCCGGGGTCCAGGCCCACAACCGCTGGCTCGCCGACTTCTGCGCGGCCGCGCCGGGCCGGCGCGCCGGCTGCGTGCAGATCTTCCTCAACGACCTCGACGCCGCGCTCGACGAGATCCGCTGGGCACACGAGCACGTCGACGTCTTCGGCGGGATCCTCCTGCCCAACGTCGCTCCGAACTCCGCGCTGCCACCGCTGTGGGACCCGCACTACGAGCCGTTGTGGGATCTGTGCGAAGAGCTCGACGTGATCTGCAACGTGCATTCGGGCAGCGGGCTGCCGGACTTCGGCGATCAGGAGGCGGCCCGCGCCATCATGCTGATCGAGCTCGCGTGGTTCGCGCACCGCCCGGTCTGGCACCTGATCTTCGGCGGTGTGCTCGAGCGCCACCCGAGCCTGCGGGTCGTCCTCACCGAGCAGGGCGCCGCGTGGATCCCGCGCGGGCTCGAGACGCTCGACTGGTTCCACCGGCGCATGACCATGGGCGGCGCGGCCGAGACCGTGTTCTTCGGTGCCGTCGCCAAGGACATGTCGATGACGCCGAGCGAGTACTTCCGGCGCAACTTCTGGGTGGGTGCGAGCTTCCTCCGGCCGTCGGAGAGCCCCCTGCGCCACGAGATCGGCGTCGACCGGATGATGTGGGGCGCCGACTACCCGCACTCCGAGGGCACCTACCCGTACACCACGGAGGCGCTGCGCGCCGCGTTCGCCGAGTGCACGCCGGAGGAGACCCGGATGATGGTCGAGACGACGCCGGCCGAGGTCTACCGCTTCGATCTCGCGGCTCTCCGGGAGATCGGCAACCGGATCGGTCCGACCGTCGACGCGGTGCGCCACCCGCTCGACCCGGCCGACTACCCGACCGACTCGACCTGCAACGCGTTCGACGCCGAGCAGGTGATCAAGGCCTGGTGACACCGCGCCCGACGCGCGACGAGGGGGAGCACATGACCACGATTCGTTACGGCGCCCGGCCGCCGGAGCAGCAGCGCAGCCGCGAGATCGAGGCGGTGAGCACGCCGATCTGGTCGACCGCGCTGACCGTCGTGTTCGAGACCGATCCTGAGGTCGTGAAGGCTGTCCTCCCGCAGCCGCTCGAACCGGCCGACCCCATCGCCCGCATCCGGTTCGCGACGGTGAGCATGGGCGGCATGCCGGTGTTCGGCGCCGGCTGGTTCGGCGTCCGAGCCCGTCACGGCCGGGTCGAGGGCGAGTACCCGCTCTTCATGCCGATGACGACCGAGCAGGCGACGGTCGGCGGCCGTGAGACCTTCGGCGAGCCGAAGAAGATCGGCGCGGTCACCGTCGAGGCGAACGACACCTCGGTGCGGGGCCGCTTCGAGCGCATGGGCTTCACCCTCGCCGAGTGCACCGGCGCGCTCGGCGACGAGATCGACATCGCGCCGAAGGACAAGGTCGACTTCTACTTCAAGTGCAGCCCGTCGCCGGACGGCAAGGGCTTCGACACCGAGCCCGCGCTCGTGCACGTGCGCCGCCACGAGGAAGCGCGCGGTGGCCGCGCGGTCGACGGGACCCTCACGCTCGACGGCTCCCCGGTCGATCCGCTCGGCGACGTCCCGATCCGCCGGATCCTGTCGATGGAGCTCGCCGAGGTCACCACCACGCAGGAGGCCGAGGTCGTCGAGCGCGTCCCGTCGGACTGGCTGCTGCCCTTCGTGCACCAGCGCTACGACGACCTGTCGGTCCTCGGACCGAAGGAAGGTTGACGGCATGTCGGACCGCTACGTCATCATCTCCGCCGACGCGCACGCCGGACTGCCTTGCGAGGAGTACCGGCCCTACCTCGAGGCGAAGTTCCACCCGGCCTTCGACGAGTTCCTCGCCGAGCGCCACGCGCAGCGCGACGAGCAGATGAAGCTCAACTACGACTACATCAACGACTGGGAGACCGAGCACGCCGAAGGGTTGCGGGGCGCGTTCGACGCCGAGCAGCGCGACAAGGAGATGAACGCGGACGGCGTCGCGGCCGAGGTGATCTTCCCGGATGCCGACGCGATCACCGGCATGGAGTCGCCGCCGTTCGGCGCCGGGCTCTCAGCCGGGACGATCGAGGATCCCGAGCTCGCGTTCGCCGGCGCCCGCGCCCACAACCGCTTTCTCGTCGAGCTGTGCGCGACCAGCCCGACCCGGCGCGGCGGCGTCGGCCTCGTGCCCATCTGCCACAGCGTCGAGCGCTCCGTCGCCGAGATCGAGTGGCTGGCGGCCACCCCCGGGATCCGCGGGATCATGATCCCGACGATGTGGCGCGACCGCACGCCGTACAACGATCCGTCGTACGACCCGGTCTGGGCCGCGTGCGACGCGGCGAACCTCCCGGTGCACACGCACTCCGGCGAGGCGCCGCGCGAAGAGATGAACGACTTCGTCGGCATCTACCTCGCCGAGGTCGTCTTCTGGACCCATCGGCCGATCGCGCACCTGCTGTTCAGCGGCGCGTTCGAGCGCCACCCGGGGCTCAAGTTCGTGGTGACCGAGGGCGCGAGCTACTGGGTCGCCGACATGAAGTGGAAGTGGGACCAGTACTTCGGCGGCGGCCACACGACCAAGAAGATGGCCGCACTGATGAAGGGCATCCTCTCGAGGCTGCCCTCGGAGTACTTCGGCGAGAACATCTTCGTCGGCGCGTCCACCATGTCGAAGGAGGAGATCCGTCGGCGCCACTCGATCGGCTGCGACACGGTCATGTGGGGCACGGACTACCCGCATCCCGAAGGGACGTGGCCGCACACCGTCGAGCGACTCCGCAAGGACTTCGGCGACGTGCCGATCGGCGACACCCGCAAGATGCTCGGCGAGACCGCGGCGCGCTGCTACGGCTTCGACGTCGAGGCGCTCCGGCCGATCAGCGAGAAGGTCGGACCCACGCCGGCGGACCTCGGCCAGGACCCGTCGCTCGTCACCACGCCCGAGGACCTGCGCCGGGGCGAGTGGTGGAAGGACGAGTACCAGGTGCGCTGGGGCGGCTGACCCGCTGCTCCTTTCGGGGCGGCTCGTACGCACCTGAGCACGTCGAACACGCCTCGAAACCAGCGGACCGCGCCGCTCGCGTCAGCCGCGGACCTCGAGCAGGGGTGCGTCCTCGAGGTACTCGTGCACCAGCCGGATCGCGGTCGCGCCGTCGCCGACCGCGGACGCGACCCGCTTGATCGAGCCGTAGCGGACGTCACCGATCGCGAACACGCCCGGCACGCTGGTCTCGAGCGGCAGCGGGTCCCGTCCGTCGCCGGGCCGCGCGACGGATGGGAGGTCGCGGCCGGTCAGGAGGTAGCCGTGGTCGTCACGCGCGATTGCCTCCGGCAGCCAGTCGGTGTGCGGCTCGCCGCCGATCAGCAGGAAGAGCGCGTCGGCCTCGACGTCCTCGGTGACGCCTCCCGGCCCGCGCAGCGTCAGCACCTCCAGCTTCCCGTCGCCGCGCGCGTCGGCGACCTCGGTGCCCAGGCGCACCGTGATGTTCTTCGTCGCGTCGATCTCGCGCACCAGGTAGTCCGACATGCTGCGCTCGATGCTCTCGCCGCGAACGACCAGCGTGACCGTCGCCGCGTGCTTGGCGGTGTGGAGCGCGGTCTGGCCCGCGGAGTTGCCGGCCCCGACCATGAACACACGGCGCTCGACCATCGCGCGCGTCTCGCCCGCCGCGGCGCCGTAGAAGACGCCGGAGCCGAGCAGCGCCTCGACCGAAGGGACGCCGAGACGGCGCCAGAACACGCCGGTCGCGATCACGACCGTGCGGGCCTCGATCGACCGTCCGCCTTCGAGGTGGACGACCGGAGCGTCGGCGTCGACGCCGAGCGCGACGGCACGCTGGGCGAACGAGATGTGGGCGCCGAAGAGCCAGGCCTGCTCGCAGCTCTTCATGGTGAGCTCGGCCCCGTTCACGCCGTGCGGGAACCCCGGGTAGTTCCGGATCATCGGGCTGCTGCCGGCCTGCCCGCCGGAGATCCCCTGGTCGAGCATCACGGTCGTGAGCCCCTCGGAGGCGGCGTACACGGCAGCCGACAGCCCGGCCGGACCGGCGCCGACGATGCACACGTCGCACCCGTCCACGTCCACCGCCACGTTCACCCCGAGCGCGTTGACGAGATCGGCCAGCGTCGGGTCGACCATCACGTGGTTGTCGTGGCGGATGACGACGGGGAGCTTCTCGGGATCGGCGCCGACGGACTCGAGCAGCGCACGCCCCTCGGGTTGGTCGACGTCGTAGAACCCGAACCCCGCCGCGAACCGGCGCATGAGCTCGCGGAGCTCCTGGATCCTCGGATCGTGCGGCGACCCGACGACCCGGAACAGCTCGAAGTCGGGGTCACGCTCCTTCGACCAGTCGGACAGGAACTCACCGACCGAGCGGTAGAGGTAGTCCTCGAGCACCCACGGGCGCAGCAGGTGGTAGTCGGCCTGGCCGAGCGTCATCGCCTGCACGACCGGGCTCGCCGTCGTGTAGTCGCGGTCGACGAGCAGCACGCGCTTGGCCCCGGGGTGCTGCAGGTGTGCGGCGGCGAGAAGCTCGACGCCGGTCATCTCGGGCAGCTGCTCGTCGACGAGCAGCAGCGCGACTGATCGGCCCTTGTCGTGGAGGTCCGTCAGCGTCGCGATCGCAGCCCCCGCGCTTCGCACCGCGCACAGCTCGAAGTCGTTGCCGAAGCGCCGGTCGAGGTCGTCGCGCAGCGTCTTGAGCGCAGGCGGGTCGTCGTCGACCACGAAGATCACCGGTCGATCCATGACCACCTCCTGCCTGCGCCACCCGAACCCGAAGATCGAATCTAGCCCGCCCGGATGCGCGCCGGGCCGGGAACATGGCGCATCACAGCTCCGCCGCGAGCACCTTCCATTCGCCGGGGACCCCGCGCAGCGTCCGGGTGCCGCGCTCGGTGAACGAGATCCCGGAGCCGGCGACGAGGTCGCGCACGGTCGAGGTGGCGAGCACCTCGCCCGGTCGCGCGAGCGCGCAGACGCGCGCGCCGATGTGGACCGCGATGCCCGCGAGGTCGTCACCGCGGACCTCGCACTCTCCGACGTGCACCCCGGCGCGCACGCCGAGCCCGATCGCCTCCGCCCCCTTCGAGATCTCCTGTGCACATCGGACCGCCCGCGCGGGCCCGTCGAACACGGCGAAGAAGCCGTCACCCACGGCGTTGACCTCGCGGCCGCGGAAGCGCTGGAACTGGGCGCGCACCATCGCATCGTGCCGGTCCAGATCGGCGCTCCAGGCCTCGTCGCCCAGGCTCGCAGCACGCTCGGTCGACGCGACGATGTCGGTGAAGAGGACCGTCGCGAGGACCCGGTCCCCGAGCGGGGCGGGACGGGTCCCGGTCAGGAACTCCTCGATCATCGCGGCCCGCTCCGGGGTGCTCGGCCCGGCGTACGAGTCGACGCCGGCGAGTCGCGCGAGCCGGGCGTTGGGGAGATGGTCGGCCAGGTACTGCGCGTGCTCGATCAGCTGGAGCGACTCGGCCTTGGGGTGGCACCCCGAGGGACACAGCACGAGCGTCGGCGCCTGGACGAGCGGGAGCACCTCGCGCACGTCGTTGCCCTCGTTCAGGTACATCGCGGCGGCCGCGGCGGGGCTGGCGCTCACCTGCTGGCGGCGGGCGAGGAGCTGCGGGAACGTCGGATCGTCGCGGCGGCTCGGGGCGAAGCTCTCGAGACCCCACGGCCGGTCGAGGTCGCCCCAGTTCGCGAGCATCTGCAGGCGGCGCTGCTCGCGGGACGCGGGGTCCGGGCCGATCGGGTAGTCCGGCGCCCGGAACGCGCGGGCCCAGGCGTTGTTGAGGATGAGCGCGCTCACCCGCTCCGGATGGGTGGCCGCGAACATCAGCGCCACCTGCGCGCCGTCCCCACCGCCCCCGAGCGCAGCCTGGCGCACGCCCACCGCGTCCATCACCGCGAGCACGTCGTCGACCTGTTGCTCGAGCGGCGGAACGTCATCCGGGCCGAGCGGGTCGGACATCCCCAGTCCCCTTCGATCGAGCCGGATCAACCGCACGAACCGCGACAGGAGCTCGTTGAACGCGTCGACCCACGGGTCGACAACGCTGACGAGGATGCTGCTCATGATGTCGGGGA
Organism: Acidimicrobiia bacterium; assembly: GCA_036502405.1. Lineage (GTDB taxonomy): Bacteria > Actinomycetota > Acidimicrobiia > IMCC26256 > JAENVU01 > Chersky-806. The sequence goes on along the minus strand of DASXYP010000067.1, from coordinate 11,670 downwards.
CGCGGATCAGCGCACGCGGCGCGTCACCGCGGACGCAGTACGCGATCGCGGTGCCGTCAGCGTCCGCGTAGCGGACTTCGGGGATGCCGCTCATGCGCAGGCAACTACGGGCGCCGACCGCCGAAGGGTTGTGAGACTGCCGTCACACGACGGCAAGACGGATGGCTTAGCCGAGGTGGTACAGCTTCGCCGCGTTCTCCCCGAGGATCTTGCGCCGGGTCGCGGGAGCGAGGGTCTTCATGTTCTCGGCCGCGGTCTCGAGCGGGCTCGGGTACAGGCACGTGGGGTGCGGGTAGTCGGTCTCGAACATCACGTTGTCCTCGCCGACCGCCGCGATCACGGCCGAGAGGTCGCGATGCTCGAACCACGTCGTGGCGTAGATCTGGCGCCGGAAGTACTCCGACGGCTTCAACGCCATCGATGCCATCGCCTGCGGCGCGTTCTCGGCCATCTCGTAGTCGAGGGCCTCGAGGATGAACGGGATCCATCCCGCGCCGCTCTCGACGGAGACGATCTTCAGCTCGGGGAAGCGGTCGAGCATCTTCGAGCAGATGATGTTCACCACGACCCGTGCATTCCCGATGAAGAGCAGCGTGCCGCCGATCGCGAGCTGCGTGTCGTCGTCGTGCGACGGCCACGGGTAGCTCCCGAAGAAATTCATCGTCGTGAGGCTCGCCCCGATGTGGAAGTGCACCGGGAGCTGCGCGTCGCTGCACGCCTCCCACACCGGGTCCCACGCCTGGCTCGCGAGGTCCGGCGCGCCGAGGTCCTGCGGATCCGACGTCAGGTTGACCCCGCGCAGACCCAGGCCCTTCACCCGGCGGATCTCGCGCACGCACTCGTCGACGTCCCACGCCGGGAGCAGCGCCATCGGGAGCAGGCGGTCACCGGAGTCGGCCTGGATCTGGGCGCTCGCGTCGTTGAAGATCTCGAGGCACAGGGTCCGCAGCTCGGGGTCGGCCACGATGCTCGCGAGACCCTGGCCCCCGAGCCCGACGACCCCCGGAAAGATGATCTGGCCCCAGATGCCGAGCTCGTCCATCAGCGCGAGCCGCGCCACCGGGTCGTAGGCGCCCGCGTGAGCCTGGTCGATCTCCCACTCGTAGAGCCCCTCGAACGAGCGACCCTTGTTCCCCTCCTTGTCGATCACGCCCCCGGCGCCGGCCCGCCCGAGGACCTCGCCGTCGACCACCCACGTCGCCTGACCCTCGACCTGCGTGACGTGCGGGACGCGGTCCTTCCACCGGGCCGGTGCGCGACTGGTCCAGAGGTCGTGCGCCTCGGTGAGATGCGTGTCCGCATCGATGACCTTGACCGGTTCGAGCGCGACCATCTGCATCCCTCTCCGTGACGACGGCACCGGAAATCCCACCACCGTACCGGTCGGGTACGAGGTCGGCGGCGGTCGCTAGGGACCGGCGAAGCCCAGGAGCTGCGCGAACGCGGCGTCCTCACGCGCTCGGGCCGCGGCGACCGCGTCGGCCTGACCGGCGAGCATGGTGGCCTTGATCGCGCGCAGGGAACCGAGTGGAGCAGACGCGATGGTCCCTGCCAGCTCGAGCGCGCGGGAGACGACGGCGTCGTCGGGGCACCGCTCGAGCGCGATCCCGTGCTCGACGGCCTCCCCGGCGCTCAACCAGGCATCGGTGAAGAGGACCCGCGCGGCGCGCTGCCAGCCCATGCGGAGTGGGAACAGGTAGCTGCTCCCCGCTTCGGGTGCGACCCCGAGACTCGCGAAGGGCGTCCGGAAGCGCGCCGTCTCGGCGGCGATGACGAGGTCGCAGTGGGCCAGCATCGTGAACCCGATCCCGACCGCGACGCCGTTGACCGCGGCGACGATCGGCTTGTCGAAGGAGCACAGCGCGTCGAGCAGCACGGGGAAGCCGGACTCGATCTGCTCCCCGGCGGCGAGGCGCTCGAGCTCCTTCAGGTCCTGGCCCGCGGAGAAGGCCCGGCCCGCCCCGGTGATGACGAGCACGCGCACGGCGTCGTCGGTGCGGGCGGCTTCGATCGCGGTGCCGGCCTCGCGGTACAGCGCGGAGTCGAACGCGTTCAGCGCTTCCGGGCGGTCGAGGGTGAGGAGGCGGATGCCGTCGTGGTCATGGGTTCGGATCACCGCGCCCACACTAGAGAGCGTCGCCGGACGGCACCTGCCCCTCGATGACCGTGCCGTCGAAGATCCGCGGGTTGCCACCCGCCCAGAGCGCGACCGGGTTGTCGAAGGTGAACGCGCGGAACCCATCGCGGTCGAGGTGCCCGTGGTCGACCAGCTCCCACGCCTCGCCGAGCACCTGGCGGAAGTCGGGCACGTCCCAGTGCCCGATGTCGCTGGCGAAGATCGCCGGGAGCCGGGCCCCCAGGGGGTTCAGGCGCGTGTCGAACGCGAGCGCGGCCATCGGGTCGTCGGCCTCGCAGCCGAAGAAGTACTGGTCGGTGAACACATCCCGGACGTCTTCGGGTGATGTCACCAGCGACTCGGCGAACTCGTCGACCGGGTCGTCGCCGATGATGGGCTCGGAGAGCATGCGCAAGCCTTCGCCGAGCCGGTCGAGCCGGTCACGCATCCTGCCCTCGGCGTGGTCGGCGAAGAGCGCGGCGAGCAGCTCCCGGTCGAGGGCCGCGGGGTCGTACCGCCCGATCGCGTCGCGGTTGCGCTTCTCCCAGTGGCCGAGGATGTCGCTGTAGAGGTTGCAGGCCCACGCGGTGCCACCCTCGAGGAACGCGAACCGCAGCTCCGGGTAGCGCATCGGGACTCCGCCGAAGAACAACGAGCGCGCGCAGAGCTCGCCGGCCGCGGCGAAGTTCCCGACGTGGTTGAAGACGTAGTTCGTCGGCGACGTGCGTGCTCCCCACCCCGCGCCGGTCGAGTGGAACGTCGGCGACACACCGAGCTCGACGCAGCGCTCCCACAGTGGCGAGTAGTCGTGGACGGAGCCGTGCCCGAGCCCGTCCATCCAGCGCGCCCCGGACCCGTCGTCGCCCGGGAGCGGGCGCGGGATCGCGCCGCCCATCATCGTGGCGCGCATCCCGAGGACGCCGACCGCGTGCTCCAGCTCGGCGACCGCCTCCTGCGGGGTGAACGTCGGGATGCACGCGACCGGCATGAGGCGGTCGGCGTACGGCGCGTACACCTCGGACAGGTAGATGTTGAACGCACGCGACATCGCCTGGCGCAGCTCGTCGTACGGGAGGTGGATCGCAGTGAGGCCGTACGTCGGGTAGAGGAACGCGAAGTCGATGCCCAGCTCGTCGAGGCGCCCGTACAGGAGCTCGGGGAGCATCGCGGTCGCCCGGTCGAGCGTGTTGCTCGTCGGAACCCCCCACCACGGGATCTTCGCCATCCCCATCGCCCGCCGTTCGTCGGGCGAGAGGAGCTGCATCGAGCGCCCGCTGTCGACCACGAGGTCGAACGCCTGCGCCACGGACTCGTCCGCGACGTCCACCAGGATGTCGCGGACCAGGGGGAGGAACTCGATGATGTGCCCGTCGCTGTCGATGACGGGACGGTCGAGCTGCGCGCGGATCGTCGCGACCTCGTCACTCGGCACGTAGCTGAACGACACGGCCGTACGGTACGCCTACAGCGCCGCCAACCGCTCGCCGATCGGGCCGAGGCGCTTGGTGAACTCGATCGGATCGCCGCTCGGCACGAAGATCACGGTGTCGATCCCGAGGTCGGCGTACTCCTGCATGTCGGCGACGAACGCGTCGGTGTCCGTGAAGGCGTCGGCGCGGGACAGCATCGTCTTCTCGATGTGGTCGTAGTCACGAGCCTCGGTGTCGCAGTGGCGCCGGAGCACATCGAGCTTGCGCGCGACCTCCGCCGGCTCGGTCGAGAACAGGTTGCAGGCATCGGCGTAGCGCGCCACCAGGCGGAGCGTCTTGCGCTCGCCGCTCCCACCGATGAGCACCGGCGGGCGGGGGCGGCTGATCGGGGGCGGCACGCAGATGGTCTCGGCCAGCTCGTAGTGCCGGCCCTTGTAGGGGCCGTCGTCGTCGCTCCACATCTGGAAGCAGATCTGCAGCGCTTCCTCGAGCCGCTCGAACCGCTCCGAGATCGGCGGGAACGGGATGCCGAGGCCGGCGTGCTCGCGGTCGTACCAGGCCGCGCCGATGCCGAGCTCGCCCCGCCCGCCCGACAGCACGTCCAGGGTCGCGACCGTCTTGGCGAGAAGCCCGGGGTGGCGGTAGGTGACGCCAGTGACGAGCAGCCCGAGCCGGACGCTCGTGGTCTGCGCGGCGAGGAAGCCGAGGGTCGTGTAGCCCTCGAGCATCGGTTCGGTCGCGGGCGCGAACGCCTCCATCTGGAACCAGTGGTCCATCACGCTGAGATGGCTGATCCCGGACTCCTCCGCCGCGGCCGCGACCCCGCTGAGGGTCGGCGCGATGGACGCAGGAGTGTCGGGCCACGAGAAGCTGACGACATGCAGTCCGATCTTCATAGGTCTCCCTTGCTGGGTCGGGCGGTCGGTGGCTCGGCGGTCAACGGCTCGGCGTGAGCGGCTCGATCGGGCTCATGTCCGCGTAGCGCTCGCCCGCGGCGGCGTCGATCGGGAAGGTCGCATCGACCGCCGCGAGGTCGGCCTCGTCGAGGCTGACCTCGAGCGCCCCGACATTCTCCTCGAGGTAGGACACGCGCTTCGTGCCCGGGATCGGGGCGACGTCGTCGCCCTGGGCCAGCACCCAAGCGAGCGCGAGCTGGCCGGGCGTGCACTCCTTGGCCGCGGCGATCGCCCGGACCTGCTCGACGAGCTCGAGGTTCCTCGCGAAGTTGTCCCCCATGAACCGTGGGTTCACGCGCCGGAAGTCGTCGGCGTCGAAGTCGTCGACGGACGTGATCTGCCCGGTCAGGAAGCCGCGGCCGAGCGGGCTGTACGGGACGATCCCGACGCCGAGCTCGCGCGCCAGCGGGACCATCTCGACCTCGAGGTCCCGGCTCCACAGCGACCACTCGCTCTGGAGCGCGGAGATCGCGTGCACGGTGTTCGCGCGTCGCAACGTGTCCGCGGCCACCTCGGAGAGGCCGAGGTAGCGGATCTTGCCCGCCGAGACGAGCTCGGCCATCGCGCCGACGGTCTCCTCGATCGGCGTCCTCGGATCGGTGCGGTGCGCGTAGTAGAGGTCGATCGTCTCGATCCCGAGCCGTTGCAACGATGCGTCGCACGCCTGCCGGATGTACGAGGCGTCGCCGCGGACGCCCAGGCGGGTCCCGTCGTCCGCCCGTTGGATCCCGAACTTGGTTGCGACCGTGACCTGCTCGCGTCGACCCTTGATCGCGCGCCCCACGAGCTGCTCGTTGGTGAACGGCCCGTACATGTCCGACGTGTCGAGGAAGGTGACGCCCAGGTCGAGCGCGCGCCGGATCGTCGTGAGCGACTCGTCGTCGTCGCGGCTGCCGTAGAAGTCACTCATGCCCATGCAACCGAGCCCCTCCGCCGAGACGGTCAGGCCGGCGCGGCCGAGTGCGCGGGTGGGGACGGAAGGGCTCGTCACGGGGTGCTCCTTCGGTAGAGGTCGATCTTGGTGTTGATCGCGCCGAGGCAGTCGTTCAGGTGCTCGAGGTCGTGCAGGACCCGGCGGCGGTGGTCCTCGAGCAGCTGGAGCCGCGCCGGCTCGGTGCTCTCGCCGGCCCGGATGAGCTCCACGTACTCCTGCATCCGGGTGATCGGCATGCCGGTCGACCGGAGCTTGCGGAGGAAGTCGATCCGGGCGAGGTCGGTGTCGCGGTAGGTCCGCCGCCCGTTCTCGTCCCGGCCGACCGGGTCGATGAGCCCGATCCGCTCGTAGTAGCGCAGCGTGTGGGCCGAGACGCCGGTGCGCTCGGCGGTGGTGGCGATGGAGAGGCTGGTCACCTCACGCACGGTATGACTTCGAGCGCACTCGAAGTCAAGCGGCGAGGGCTCCGCCGTGGATCAGCCGCCGAGGCGCTCCTGGAGCACACCGACGCCGTCGCCGCTGAGGTCGTCGAGGGCGACCCGTCGTCCCGCCGCAGCCATCACGATCGCCTCACCCGGGCCCCGGACGAGAGGACCGTCGCCGGAAGACCACGGGACGTCCGTCGGTTCGAGCCGCAGCTCCGCCACCGTCCTCTTCGGGTTGAACATCTTGTTCCCGACGGTCGCGGTGAGCTCCAGCGCCCGCACGAGGCGCTCCTCCGGGACGTCCCGGTGCGCGCCGAGCGGCCGCCGGATGTCCTGGTGGTGGACCAGGTGGTCGAGGAACCCGGCGTTCGCGGGGATCATCTTCGAGATCCCCTTGCGGGGGTGCTGGGCGACCATGACCGTGTCCCAGAACTCGCGGAGCTCGGCCGGGCTCTTGCCGGCGGCGAACCGCTGCGACTCGGTGAACGAGGCCTTCGTGACGTTGAACCCGTACCTGCCGATGCGCACCACCATCTCGGGCAGCGGCGTCGTGTGGCCGACGCTCATGTGGCCGAGCACGTCGCGGACCGCCCAGTCCTCGCAGAGGCTCGGCCGGTCGAAGCTCGCGTCGTCGAGCTCGTGCAGGAGCAGCCCGATGTCGGCCACCTCGTCCCACATCATCGTCATGTCGTCGGCCACGAGATCCTCCGTCCGCCTGTCCACGGGTGCTGACGGTTCTTCGCCTGGCGGGCGGGCGTGGATCAGTCGAAGTCAGGAGGCGAGTGGGAGCCGGGCCACGTAGGAGCCGTCCGAGAAGTGGATGTCGGCGTCGGGGGCGAGCTTGCGCATCAGGTCCAGTGCGGCGCGGTTGTCCGGGAGGATCGTCGCGACGAACGTCCGGCACCCCCGGCCCCGGGCGACGTTCGCGAGCCGACGGGCCAGGAGGAGCCCGAGGCCCCGGTGCTGCCATGCGTCCTCGACGGTCACCGCGAGCTCCGCGTCGTTGGTCGACGCGCCCGCCTCCGCCCGGCCCTCGTAGCTCGCCACCGCGACGATCTCGTCACCGGCGAGCGCCACGAGCGCGTCACGCTCGCGGTGGTCCACGTCGGCGACGCGCTGCAGGTGCGAGCGGGGGACACGCGGGAGCGGCGCGAAGAACCGCAGGTAGATGGTCTCGGGCGAGAGGCGCAGGGCCATCCGTGCCAGCCCGTCGACGTCGGTGACCTCGACGGGACGGATGCGGACCTCGACGCCCTCGATCTCGCAGGTCTCGCTCACGGCCGTCGCGCTCGCAGCTCGCTCGGCGCGGCGCGGCGACCCTCACCCATGTCGATCACGACGACGGGGACCGGCACGAGCGCGCCGAGGTGCTCGTCGACTCGCTCGTCGGCGGGCACCCGCTCACCGAACCACCGGGTGAAGAGCGCATGGATGACCGAAGGCCGGACGCGCTTCGGTTCGGAGCGGTGCACCACGTCGAGATGCCGCAGCGAGAGGTCTCGGGCGCGAGCTCGTTCAGCCAGCACCGCGCGCGCGTGCGCTTCGTAGAACATCTCGGTCCTCTCCGTCATGGGCTGCGCAACGTCGCGCCGCCCGTCACGGAGCACTACGAGCGAACCGGCACTCGGGGTTCAGCATTCCGGCGAGGTGTGCCGAGGGTCACGGCGCGCGAGGGCGAGCGGTCGCTCAGGTCTGGTCGCGCCAGCGCGCGTTCGCCTCGTCGAACAGACGGCGCATGCGCTCGAGATCACGCGGGCGCTCCTCGTACGTCTCGAAGTCCCACTCGGAGCGCTCGACGGAGAAGAAGTCGCCGCCGTAGACGTGCAGCGCGACTGCGAGCTCGCGTCGCGTGTTCGCGACGGAGTGGATGACGTCGTCGCCGAGGACGAGAACGTCACCCGCGGGCAGCTTCCGGCCGCCGGCAGGCTCCAGCCCGGGAGCGGCACGGCGGTAGAACGCGTTGTCCTCCTGACCGCCGTACATGCCGATGACCGCCCACATCCGGTGCTCGTGCGGGTACAGCGCCATGCCCGGGGTCCACGCCACGCGCAGGATCGTGAGGTCGGGCGCGTGGTGGACGGTCGTGATGCCGCCGAGCTCCGCCGGTCCGACCGCGCGCTCGAGCGCGTCCGGATCGGCGACGAGCTCGTCGAGGACGTCCCGCACCGCCAGCGCGGGCGAGTGCTCGCCCAGCGCGGCCCGGCACCGGACGATGATGTCCTCGACCGCGAGCGTCACACCCGCAGGATACGGCCGGTGCCGGACTCCCGCACCGGCCGCCGGCGAGGCCTCAGAGGGACCCGTCGGCGAGCCGCTCCACCGGGTCCTGGAGCTCGACCGCGCCCAGGTAGCCGCCGCCGTCGGCGAGCGCGTCGTGAGCCGAGTAGCCCAGCAGCTCCTGGGACCGGCGCGGCATCGCGCGCACGGCGTCGAGCGGCACCGCGAGGTACTGGTTCTCCTCGGTGCGCAACCAGCCGAGGCAGTAGCTGAGATGCATGCCCCGGCGCCGCTCGTCCTTCGTGACGTTCGCGCCGCCGGCGTGAATCGTCGAGCCGAGATAGATCACGGCCGAGCCGGCTCGCATCTCGGCCGACACCATCTCGTCGTCGGCCGGCTGCCGTTCCACGGGCCAGTGGTTGCTCCCCGGCGCGACGCACGTCGCGCCGTTCTCCACCGTGAAGTCGACGAGCGCGATCACCGAGGCCAGCTGGACCTCGGGATGGGGCTTCGGGAGGTGGATCCAGACGTCCTGGTCGCGGTGGAGGTACTGCCGTTCGGCGCCGGGGCCGCGGTCGAGAACGTGTGCGATGTTCAGCTGGTAGCGCGCGCAGGTCGGGCCGAGGACCGCGTCGCAGACTGCGCCGAACAGCGGGTGGGGCAGGATCTCGCTCGCGAAGATCGGCGACTTGCCGGCCACACCGGTCACGTGGCGGGTCTGCCGGCCGAAGAACCACGCGATGGTGTCGTTGAGGAACTTGCCGTCGTCCTCGGGCCGGGCCTCGTCGAGCAGGCGGTCGAGCTCGGCGTTGAACCGGTGGAGCAGCTCCGCATCGAGGACGCCCTCCACGATGACGGCACCGTCGCGGGCCAGCGCCCCCGTGATGTCGTCGACCGGAGCGGACGCGTCGAGACGGACGAGGTCAGCCATGGAGGGAGTCTCGCGTGTGCCGCTCGGCCCCGCCCACGTGGCGGTGGCGCACGGCCGCGCCCATCGCGCCGACGATCCGCTCGAGCAGGGCGCGTGACGTGCCGAAGTTGAGCCGTACGTGCTCCCGGCATCCGGGTCCGAACGGCGGGCCGTCGCTGAGCGCGACACCGGCGTGATCGAGGAAGAACCGGGCAGGATCGTCCAGGCCGAGGGCGGAGCAGTCGAGCCACGACAGGAACGTCGCCTCGGGCATTCGCATCGCGACCGCCGGGACCTCGGTGGCCAGCAGCTCGCGCAGCCGCGCCCGGTTGCCGTCGAGGTACTCGACGAGGCCGTCCAGCCACTCGCCTCCGTCCCGGTACGCCGCGGTCGTCGCCGCGATCCCGATCGGCGTCGGACTCGGGACCTCGAACACCCGAAGGCCCCGCCAACGTGCCGCGTCGGCGTGGTTGGTCGCGATCACCTGCGCGCACTTCAGGCCCGCGATGTTGAACGCCTTGGTGGCCGCGGTGACGGTGACGGCGTGCTCGCCCGCCGCCTCCGAGACGGTCGCGTACGGGACGTGGCGCGCCCCCGCGTAGACGAGCGGCGCGTGGACCTCGTCCGAGACAACACGCGCGCCGTAACGGTCGACCACCGCGGCCAGCGCCTCCAGCTCGTCGGTCGTGAACACCCGGCCGGTCGGGTTGTGCGGGTTGCAGAGGAGCACTGCGCCGGCGCCGCGGGCGAGAGCGGCCTCGATCGCTTCGAGGTCGAGCGTGTCGCGGCCGCCTTCGAGGACGAGGGGCGCGGCGACGGCCTCGCGGCCCGTCAGCTCGACCACCTCGAAGAAGGGTGGGTACGCGGGGGTCGGGACGACCACGCCGCGACCGGGCGCGACGAACGTGTCGAGCGCGACCGAGATGCCCGTCAGCACGTCCGCCACCGGGAACACGCGGGCGGGCGGCACCGCCCATCCGTAGCGGGCCGCGAGGAACCCGGCGCACGCCGTCGTGAGCTCGGTCAGATCCCCGACGACGTAGCCGAAGTCCTCACGATCCACCGCCTCGAGGATCGCGGCGCGCACCACGGGCGCGACGTCGAAGTCCATCTCGGCGACCCACGCAGCGAGGACATCGGGGCCGTACAGGGTCCACTTGACGGTCCGCCGTCGCCGCAACCGCTCGATGTCGACCGCGTCGAAGGCTGCAGTCATCCCGCAGGACGCCGCAGGACGTCCGCGGCTCGCGGGAGATCCGCGCGCGAGCGATCGACGAGCAGGGGCGCGGCGAGCCGCGGCGCGATCGGACCCGGTTGCACGTCGTCGGACGCGCCGAGCGCGTGCAGGAAGGTCTCGACGAGCGCGTCGGGCCGGTCGTTCTGGAGGTAGTGGTTCGCGTCGGGGATGAAGTAGAGCGAGTTCCGGCCCGGCTTGCTCATCATGTAGTGGTTCCAGACGTAGCTCACCACCCGCGGTGGCGACACCGTGTCGTACACGCCCCATACGAACGTCGTCGGGACCTCCAGGGCGGCGAGCGCTCGCAGCCACGAGTCCTCGTCCTGGGACCGCTCGACGAGGTACTGGATCGTCTCGTGCAGGATCTCGACGCCGCCGTCGTGGGCGAAGATCGTCGCCAGGGCTTGCACCTCGGGATCATCGGGCCCCCGCGGCGGCGTGTACGTCGCCTGGCCCATGCCCGCCGCGAGCTGTTCCGGCGTCGCCTGCGCGAGCAGCGCGGGGCCCGTCTCCGGGTCGAGCGCGATCCGCTGGAACTGCGTGAGCACCGACAAGGGCAGGAAGATGTTCGCGTTGGTGAGGAAGAGGTGCTCGAGCTCGACCGGCGAGGTGGTGCCCGTCGCGTGGATCATCGCGACGCTGGAGCCGCGGTCGTGGGCGAGCATGATCATCGACCGAAGACCGAGCACGTCGCCGACGTAGTGCTCGAGCAGCCGCGCGTCGCGCTGGAGGCTGTAGCCCCAGCCGCGCGGCTTGTCGGAGAAGCCGTAGCCCGGGAAGTCCATCGCACAGACGCGGTAGCGGTCGCTGAGCCGGGTCGCGACCTCGAACCAGTCGACGCTGCTCGTCGGGAAGCCGTGGACCAGTACGAGCGGCGGCGCGTCCTGGTCGCCGAGCTCGACGTGGAACACGCGGACCTCGGCCGCGTCGGCGCCGGGCGGTGACCACGAGAACCAGCTGCCCTTGTCCCGCCACGCGTCCGCACGGTTCACGGCCCCGCCTCTCTCTCGGGCTTCGCGCGGCTCAGCGCGAGATGCGGACGAGCCGGTGACGTGCGAAGCGCTCGGCTCCGGTCCCGTCCACCACCGTGCCGCCCCGGGTCACCAGGTCGTGTGCCATCCGCGGTCCTCCGGTCGGTCGCCAGTGCGAACCGCGACATCATGGCGCGCCCGTGCGGACGACGCCCGGAGGAGTGCCGCGCGACCGGCCGACCGCGTGGACTACCGGTCGAGCCAGAGCCCCAGCACCTGGTGGTAGCCGGCCAGCACGTCGACGGGCTTCTGCGTGCCCGGCTTGCCGCTCGCGTCGGGGAGGTTCGGCCCGAGGACGCCCTTCACGTCGCTCTGCTCGGCGACGTACCAGCTCACGTACCAGGTGTAGAGGTTGTACGCCTGGGACGAGAGGCGCCGGTTCAGGCCTTCGTAGATCGCGCTGCGCTTCGTCTC
>DASXYP010000066.1:0-71400 GCA_036502405.1 Acidimicrobiia bacterium | reverse complement strand
AGCATCGACCTGCCGCGTCTCGAAGACCTCCCGAAGCTGCACGGCTGCCGGGTACTGCTCCGCGCGGACTTCAACGTCCCGCTTCGCGACGGGCGGGTGGACGACGACCTCAGGATCGCGACGGTGCTGCCGACGCTCCGGTGGCTTCACGAGCACGGCGCCGCGGTGATCGCCTGCGGTCACCTCGGTCGTCCGAAGGGCAAGGTCGACCCGGCCTTCTCGATGGCGCCGGTCGCCGCACGCCTCGGCGAGCTGCTCGGTCGTGAGGTCGCCCTGGCGCCGCAGGTCGTCGGTCCGACCGCGGCGTCGATGGCTGCCAGCCTCGATACCGGCGACGTCATGCTCCTCGAGAACCTCCGGTTCGAGCGCGGCGAGACCGAGAACAGCCCGGCGCTCGCGGTCGAGCTCGCCGACCTGGCGGACGTGTACGTGAACGAGGCGTTCGGGGCCTCGCACCGGGCGCACGCCTCGATCGTCGGCCCGCCCCCGGTGCTGCCGAGCGCCGGCGGCCGCCTGCTGTTCCGCGAGGTGGAGGTGCTCTCGGCGCTGCTCGGCGACCCGAAGCAGCCGTTCGTCGCGGTGCTCGGGGGCTCGAAGGTGAGCGACAAGATGGGGGTCATCGGCGCGCTCCTCGACAAGTGCGAGACGATCCTCATCGGTGGTGCGATGGCGTTCACGTTCCTCGCCGCGCTGGGCTACCCCGTCGGCGACTCGCTGCTCGAGCCGGACTGGATCATGGCCTGCAAGGACCTGCTCGACACCGGGCGGGTGAAGGTGCCTCTCGACGTGGTCATCGCGCAGGACATCACGGCGGACGCCGAGACCCGGCACGTGAGCGCGTCGCGGATCCCGGACGGATGGAAGGGCCTCGACATCGGGCCCGAGACCGCGGGGATCTTCGCCGAGACCGTCGCGGGCGCGGCCAACGTCCTCTGGAACGGCCCGATGGGTGTCTTCGAGCTGCCGCCGTTCGCCGCCGGCACCCTCACCGTCGCCGAGGCGGTCGCCGAGTGCCGCGGGTTCACGGTCATCGGCGGCGGAGACAGCGCGGCCGCGATCAGGCAGTTCGGCCTGGGCGACCGGGTCGACCACATCAGCACCGGCGGTGGCGCGTCGCTCGAGTTCATCGAGCAGGGCGACCTTCCCGGGTTGGCCGCGCTCCGCAAGGGAAGGAAGGGCTGATGTCCGACCGCAAGCCGATCATCGCGGGCAACTGGAAGATGTTCCACGACCACTTCACCGCGATCCAGGTGACCCAGAAGCTCTCGTACCTGCTCGACAAGCCGGACTACGACAAGGTCGACGTCGTGCTCTGCCCGCCGTTCACGGACCTGCGGTCGGTGCAGACGACGATCGACAGCGACCGCATCCCCATCAAGCTCGGCGCGCAGAACTGCTTCTGGGAGAAGGAAGGCGCGTTCACCGGCGAGGTCAGTCCGCCGATGCTCGCCAAGCTGACCGTGAGCTACGTCATCGTCGGGCACTCGGAGCGGCGCGAGATCTTCGGTGAGACCGACGAATGGGTGAACCGGAAGGTTCGGGCGGTGCTCGCGGCGGGGATGACGCCGATCGTCTGCGTCGGCGAGACGCTCGAGGAGCGCGAGGCCGGCGCGACCGAGGGCAAGGTGCTCGGCCAGGTCGCGGCGGCGTTCGCCGGCGTCGGCAAGGACGCGGTCGCCGGCTGCGTGGTGGCCTACGAGCCGATCTGGGCGATCGGGACGGGTCGCAACGCGACGCCCGAGGACGCCGAGACGACGATCGCGGTCATCCGGGGCGCGGTGGTCGACGCCGCGGGCGAGGCGGCCGGAGAGTCGGTGCGGATCCAGTACGGCGGCAGCGTGAAGCCCGGCAACATCGCCGAGCTCATGGCGCGTCCCGGCATCGACGGGGCGCTCGTCGGCGGTGCCTCGCTCGATCCCGAGGACTTCGCGCGGATCGTGCGCTTTGCTGAGTGAACGGCGCCTGACCAGCGCCGACGTTTAGGATCTGCCAAGAATTGCCGACAATGCCTGTTAGCGTGCGCGAGTCTTGAAGGGGGCCCGTACCACGTGTTGACGCCGATCGTGCTCGTGCTTCACATCATCGTGTCCTTGACGCTGATCGTCCTGATCCTGCTCCACGCGGGCCGGGGCGGCGGCCTGTCGGACATGTTCGGTGGAGGGTCATTGGGGGGTTCCATGGCCGGATCCACAGTGGTGGAGCGCAACCTCGACCGCATCACGGTGATCACGGCGCTGATCTTCACGTTCACGACGATCCTCCTCGGGCTGCGCGTTGGGTGACGCGCACGTCCCCGGAGGGTCCGACCGAGATGGACGACCGGGGAGGTCCGGAGTGACTCGAACGAAGGGTTCCGTCAGCGTGATTGCGCTGCTGGCCGTGCTGGCGATCGTGCTCGCCGCATGTGGGGGGAGCAGCAGCAGCGGCAAGGGTGGGGGAGGATCCTCCACGACCAAGGCTGCGGCACCGGCGGACAATTCGAGCGGGACGCTCACGGTGGGTGCCGAGCAGGATGCGGCGTGCGCCGACTGGATCGATCAGTGCGCGAGCTCCAGCTGGGGCTCGTACATGATGGCGTACCAGACCATGCCGCGCGTCTTCAACTACGCGAAGGACGCGAGTGGTGACTGGGCCGAGGTCCCGAGCCCGACGATGGCCGGGATGCCGACCGTCTCGACCGTGAACGGCAAGCAGGTCGTGACCTACACGATCGCGCCGAACGCCGTGTGGTCCGACGGGCAGCCGATCACCTCCGCGGACTTCAAGTACACCTGGGACCAGATCGCGCACGGCAAGAACATCTACGACCCGACGGGCTACGACAAGATCGAGAGCGTCGACGCCACGAACCCCAAGGTCGCTGTCGCCACGTTCAGCGAGAACTTCGGCTCGTGGACACAGCTGTTCAGCGCCGACTACGGGATCTTCCCGTCGCACCTCCTCGAAGGGAAGAACCGCGACGCGCTGATGAAGAACGGCTACTCGTGGTCGGGTGGCCCGTGGATCTTCAAGTGGGACAAGGGCGTGAGCGTGACGCTCACCCCGAACCCGATGTGGTACGGCACGAAGCCGACGATCAAGAAGGTGATCTTCAAGATCCTCTCGGACACCGCAGCCGAGTTCCAGGCCTTCAAGTCCGGCGAGGTCTCGGCGATCTACCCGCAGCCCGAGCCGTCCTCGGTCACGTTGATCAAGGGTGGCCTCGAGGGGACGAAGAGCCTGTACACCGCCGACACCGGCAACGTCGAGGCGCTCTGGATGAACAACGCCAAGTTCCCGTTCAACTCGGTGGCGGTGCGCCAGGCCGTGGCCTACTCGATCGACCGGGACGCGATCGTGAACCGCCTGTTCGGCGACCTCGGCGTGACGAAGGCGGTCCAGTCGCTGAACCCGCCCATCCTGTCGAAGTACACCGACAACACCGCGTACTCGAACTACGTGCTCAACCTGAACAAGGTCAAGAGCCTGATGCAGGGCGACGGCTGGACCAAGAGCGGCGCCTACTGGACGAAGGGCGGGAAGACCGCCGCCTTCGTGATCAAGAGCACTGCAGGCGACAAGCGCCGTGAGCTGACCGAGCAGATCCTGCAGGAGCAGCTCCAGGCGGCGGGCTTCAAGCTCACGATCCAGAACCCGTCGGCGGACGACCTGTTCGGCAAGATCCTCGCCGACGGCAACTACCAGCTCTCGCTCTACGCGCAGACGGCCACAAGCCTGAACCCGGGGCTGTGCTCGATCGCCTGCTCGAAGAACATCCCGTCGAAGGCGAACCAGTTCGGTGGTCAGAACTGGCAGCGCATCAACGTCCCGACGCTCGACCCGCTGCTCGAGACGGTCGACACGACCTTCGACCGGGCTACTCGCATCACCTCGTCGAAGCAGGGCGACCAGGTCATGGCGCAGGACCAGGTGAGCCTTCCGCTCGACCCGCTGCCGAACATCGTCCTCTGGAGCGACAAGATCAGCGGGCCGGTGGGCGACAACCCGCTGCTCTCGATGTTCTGGAACATGAACGAATGGACGGTCTCGGGCTAGGCGAGATCAGGATCAGGGACATGTCGTTGTGTCCGGGCTCGGCTCTCACGGAGCCGAGCCCGGGTCACAAGCCGGGGGGCGAGGACGGGGGCGCGGCACCGAGATGCTGACGTACATCTCCCGCAGGACGCTGTACTCCATCCCGGTGATCCTCATCGCCGCCTTCCTGCTGTTCTGGTTCGTGCGCGCCAGCTTCGACCCGTGCGCGCGGGCCCGGGCCAGCAAGGACGTCACTGCGGTGTCGCGGTGCCGGGACGAGTTCCACCTCAACGAGCCGGTGACGACCCAGTTCGGGCGCTGGCTCGGCGACGCGGTGCAGGGCGACCTCGGCCAGAGCGAGCGCACCAACGACTCGGTCCAGTCGATGCTGCAGCGGGCGATGTGGTTCACCGTGCAGCTGATCTTCTGGGGCATCCTCGTCTCGGCCATCCTGTCGATCGCCCTCGGGGTCTACTCGGCGATCCGGCAGTACTCCATCGGGGACTACACCTTCACCGCGCTCTCGTTCATCGGGCTCGCGATGCCGCCGTTCTGGTTCGGGTTGTTAGCGATCCAGTTCCTCGCGGTCGGCCCGAAGACGTGGTTCCACCTCGACCAACCTTGGCTCTACTTCGTCGGCCTGCACGGCAGCGGCAAGACGGGCTTCAACCTGGACTACGCGCGGCACCTCGTGCTCCCGGTGCTCACGCTGACCGTGCAGATCATCGCCGAGTGGAGCCGATTCCAGCGGGCCTCGATGCTCGACGTGATGTCCGCCGACTACATCCGCACCGCGAGGGCCAAGGGTGTCCCACGCCGCAAGGTCGTGGTGAAGCACGCGCTGCGCAACGCGCTGATCCCGTTGGTGACGGTGATGGCGCTCGACATCGGAGCGCTGTTCGGCGGGCTCATCATCACCGAGGAGATCTTCTCGATTCCGGGGATGGGCCGCCTCTTCATCGACGCGCTCACCGCCGGTGACGCACCGGTGCTCGTCGCGTGGACCGTCGTCACCGCGATCTTCGTGGTGCTGTTCAACCTGATCGCCGACGTGCTCTACGGCGTCCTCGACCCACGGATCCGGCTCACATGACCACCGAGCACGACCTCGAAGAGGGACGGCGCAACGTGCGCGAGGAGATGGCGCCGACGGGCATCGGTCCGTCCGGCTTCATCCCGTCGTCCGAAGGCGAGTTCGAGAGCGCCAGCCACGCCGAGCCGAAGGCGCACTCGCAGTGGGCGCTGTTCCGGCGCCGATTCCTCCGCCACCGCGTCGCGGTCTTCTCGATCTTCGTGCTGCTGTTCCTCGTGATCGTCTGCTTCGGCGCCAACTACTTCGCCCCGTTCAAGAACACGGATCAGGACCTGCTTCTCGGTCCGGTGCAGCCCAACGGGACGCACTGGTTCGGCACCGACGAGCTCGGCCGGGACCAGCTCAGCCGGATCCTCTATGCGGGCCAGATCTCGCTGAAGATCGGCTTCGCGGTCGCGATCATCTCGACCGTCGTCGGCACCGCGGTCGGCGCGATCGCGGGCTACTTCGGCAAGGCGACGGATCAGGCGCTGATGCGCATCACCGACCTGTTCCTCATCGTGCCGAGCATCGCGATCCTGGCGATGGCGCTCCAGCTCTGGGGGCACACCGACTCGGTGATCATCCTGGTCCTGGCCGGGCTGTTCTGGATGTACGTCGCGCGCGTCGTGCGGGGCGAGGTGCTCTCGCTCAAGGAGAAGGAGTTCATCGAGGCCGCACGCGCCGCGGGCGCGTCGCCGACCCGGATCATCGTGCGCCACATCATCCCGAACATCTTCGGGTCGATCATGGTGAACACGACCCTCGGTGTGGCCGGGGCGATCATCGCCGAGTCGACGTTGTCGTTCCTGGGCTTCGGGGTCCAGCCGCCGCAGACGTCGTGGGGCTCCATGCTCTCGGACGCCGAGGGCTACGTCGGAACGTCGAAGGCGTACCTGATCTACGCGCCCGGGATCATGATCCTGATCACGGTGCTCGCGGTGAACTTCATCGGTGACGGTCTGCGCGACGCGTTCGACCCGCAGTCGGAGAAGCACTGAGCGGTGACGACGCCGAGCGACGACCTCCAGCCCGTCGAGTTGACCGTCGACGCCACCGCGCCGCGGATCACGGACGACTCCGTCCCCGTCCTCTCGGTGCGCGATCTCACGGTCGAGTTCAAGACCGACGACGGTCTGCTCCGCGCGGTGGACCACGTGTCGTTCGACGTGCATCACAACGAGACGCTCGGGATCGTGGGGGAGTCTGGATCGGGCAAGAGCGTCACCTCGATGGCGATCCTCGGGCTCCTGCCCACCTCGGCGAAGATCACGGGGGAGGTCGTGTTCCGGGGCGAGCAGATCCTCGGGCTGCCGGAGAAGCGGCTCGACAAGCTGCGGGGCTCGAAGATCGCGATGGTCTTCCAGGACGCGCTCGCGGCGCTGAACCCCGTCCAGAAGGTGGGCAAGCAGATCGAAGAGGCGATCGAGGTCCACCAGGACCTCAACGCCTCGGAGCGGCGCGCGCGCACGATCGAGCTGCTCGAGATCGTGGGCATCCCGAACCCGACCCAGCGGGTCGACCAGTACCCGCACGAGTACTCGGGCGGGATGCGCCAGCGGGCGATGATCGCGATGGCGATCTCGAACGACCCCGACCTGCTCATCGCGGACGAGCCGACGACCGCGCTCGACGTGACGATCCAGGCCCAGGTGCTCGAAGTGCTCGAGCGGATCCAGGACCGCACGGAGTCGTCGATCATGCTCATCACCCACGACCTCGGCGTCGTCGCGGGCGTGGCCGACCGGGTGATCGTGATGTACGCAGGCCGTCACGTCGAGGTCGGCACCGTCGACCAGATCTTCTACGAGCCGCGACACCCCTACGCCGAGGGGCTGCTCGCGTCGCTGCCGCGCTTGGACCGCCGATCGGACAAGAACAACCGGCTGCACCGGATCTTGGGGCAGCCCCCGTCGCTGATCTTCCTGCCGCCCGGGTGCGCGTTCCATCCCCGTTGCCCGCTGGCCGAGGTGCCCGGCATCTGCGACACCGAGATCCCCGAGCTGCGCCTGGTCGGCCCCACCCACTGGTCGGCCTGCCACTTCGCCGAGAAGATGGCGGAGAACGCCGAGCTCGCGCTGGGCGCGCCGGAGGGGACACCATGACGTCGGTGGACCCGAACCCGTCGACGCCGGCCGCGGCCGCGCCCGTCCCCATCCTCGAGGTGGTGGACCTGGTCAAGAACTTCCCGATCCGCGCCGGCCTGTTCAAGCACAAGGTGGGTGAGGTGCAGGCGGTGTCCGGCGTCAGCTTCTCCGTCGGCCGGGGTGAGACGCTCGGGCTGGTGGGGGAGTCGGGGTGCGGGAAGTCCACGACCGGCCGTTGCATCCTGCGCCTCATCGAGCCGACGTCGGGGAGCGTTCGGTTCAACGGGATGGACCTGCTGGCAGCGAAGAGCTCGCAGCTGCGGGAGACGCGCGGGAAGGTCCAGATCGTCTTCCAGGACCCGTACGCGTCGCTGAACCCGCGGATGACCGTCCAGTCGATCGTGTCGGAGCCGATGCGGATCCACGGGACGTGGAAGGGGAACGGGCTCGAGCGGGTGAAGGAGCTCATGGCGACCGTCGGCCTGAACCCGGAGCACTTCAACCGGTTCCCGCACGAGTTCTCCGGCGGCCAGCGCCAACGGATCGGCATCGCCCGCGCGCTCTCGCTGGATCCCGACCTCGTCGTGCTCGACGAGCCGGTGTCCGCCCTCGACGTGTCGATTCAGGCCGGGGTCGTGAACCTGCTCGAGGACCTGCAGGAGCGGTTGCAGCTCGCGTACGTGTTCATCGCGCACGACCTGTCCGTGGTGCGCCACATCTGCGACAACGTCGCGGTGATGTACCTGGGCAAGATCGTGGAGATCGGCGAGGCCGACGACGTGTACGAGCACGCCGGCCACCCGTACACCCAGGCGCTGCTGTCCGCCGTGCCGGTGCCGGACCCGCGTAAGGAGCGCGAGCGGCGCAGGATCGTGCTCGAGGGCGACGTGCCGAGCCCCGCCAACCCGCCGAGCGGCTGCCGGTTCCGGACCCGTTGCTGGCGGGCCGAGGAGATCTGCGCGCAGGAAGAGCCCGCGCTGATCGACCGCGGGCAGGGCCACCCCGTCGCCTGCCACTTCGCCGCCGAGATGCAGGTCGTCTGAGTCGGTCCCTTGTGGTCGGGGTCTGGTTCGGGTGGTGCGCCCCGCGGAACGCCGTCCACAGGTGAACCGGTTGTCCACAGGTTCCAGCTCTTCGGTGCTCGGCACGCTGAACCGCCTCTGGTGCGGTCGAACGTGCCGAGAATGCGCGGTCCAGGCTCCCGGGTCGCGCGACACGGATCGCTAAGATCTCCCCTTCCACGTCGGAGTGGCGGAAACGGCAGACGCGCCAGCTTGAGGGGCTGGTGCCCGCAAGGGCGTGGGGGTTCAAGTCCCCCCTCCGACACCACGAATGTGCGATCACAGCGCGCGGATCCAGGCTTGACGGCCCTTGCTGCTCGGCGAGCCTCGGCTACCGCTCGGGTCAGGACGGGGCGACCGACTGGGTGTCAGCGTCCCCGGGCGACGAGCAGCCGGCTTGCTGGAACGTGGTGACGCACGAGCTCAGCTCCCTGTCGCGATCCAGAGGACGACACGAAGGACCGCTATGGCGGGCCAGACGAAGACGAACACCTTCGGCAATGCGTTCCAGGGCGCCCAGCTGTCAGCCCACTGCGCGGTTTCGGCTCCTGTCAGGCCGACGATCAGGGATTCGCCTGCATCCCCTTCCGCCAAGGCCCGCAACTTGTCGACAGCTTGATTGCTGATCTCCTGCGCGGCCATGCCACTGATCCCGACGACGAATCCAACGACCGCAAGAAGCACGATGAGACCCACCGAACCGACGCGCGTCTTCCAGGAGAACGCGAGTGCTGCGAAGAGGAACCCGTTGAGGGTCAGGAGGTAGCCGAGCCGATTGTCTCGGAGCGTGTCCTCGTGGCGGATCATCTCACGAAGGATCTTGTTCTTTCCTTGTTCAAATTCCCCTGCCACCGCGGAAAGGGTATCCGCCCACCGCCGGATCTCCCCTCCGACCATCGCCCGCACCGGCAGGTGCTGCGGCTGACGTTCCACTCCATGCCGCTGGATGCGTTGTGAGCTGCCCGTGGCCGACGAAGGTCAGGTCACGGACTGGCTTTGCTCGTGCTCAGAAGGTTCGGAGCAATTTCCGGCGAGGATGTCGAGAGCTCGGTATCTGCTCCGTCCCAGGGTGTGCATCGACGGACACCCGAAGGAGAACATCATGGCCAAGTACCTGTTGCTCAAGCACTACCGGGGCGGCCCGACGCCTCCGAGCTATCCCCCCATGGACCAGTGGACGCCCGACGAGGTCGAAGCCCACTTCGAGTTCATGAACGACTTCGCCGCCCGGCTCCGGGACGGCGGTGAGTTCGTCGACGGACAGGCGCTGTCGCCTGACGGCGTGTGGGTCCGCTCCGGTGACGAGGGGCGACCGCCCGTGGTCGACGGCCCGTTCGCCGAGACCAAGGACCTGATCGCGGGTTGGATGGTGATCGATGTCGACAGCTACGAGCGAGCGATCGAGCTCGCGGTTGAGCTGTCGTCGGCACCGGGGCCCCGCGGCGAGCCGGTCCACGAGTGGCTGGAGGTCCGGCCCTTCCTGACTGCGCCGCCGAACGTCACCGATTGACCGTGGACGACGTCCAGCTGCGTGCGCTCGTCCCGCAGGTCCTGAGCGTCCTCGTCCGTCGCGGAGCAGACTTCGCGACGGCCGAGGACGCGGTGCAGGAGGCGCTGGTTCGTGCGCTGTCGAGCTGGGACGACGGGCTGCCGTCCGATCCCAAGGCGTGGCTCATCACGGTCGCCTGGAGAGCATTCCTCGATCTGGCCCGGTCCGAGACGGCGCGTCGCGACCGAGAGGCCCGATACGACACCGAACCACCGACCGGCGAGGTGTCGAGCGCCGACGACACCCTGCACCTCTACTTCCTGTGCGCGCACCCCGACCTGACCCCGTCCTCCGCGGTCGCGCTGACCCTGCGGGCGGTCGGCGGGCTCACCACACGCCAGATCGCCGCGGCCTATCTCGTGCCCGAGAGCACCATGGCGCAGCGCATCAGCCGCGCCAAGCGCACGGTCGGGTCGGCCGGCGTCGATCGTCCCGGCGACGTGCGCACGGTGATGCGGGTGCTGTACCTCGTCTTCAACGAGGGCTACTCGGGCGACGTCGACCTCGCCGCCGAGGCGATCCGACTGACCCGGCAGCTGGTGGCGGCCGTGGACGCCCCCGAGGTCAGCGGGTTGCTCGCCCTGATGTTGCTGCACCAGGCGCGCCGCGCCAGCCGTACCCGACCGGACGGCAGCATCGTGTCGCTCGCGGATCAGGACCGTAGCCAGTGGGACACCGCACTCATTGCCGAGGGAATCGACATCGTTCAAGCTGCACTCGCTCGCGACCAGCTCGGCGAGTACCAGGCGCAAGCGGCGATCGCCGCGCTCCATGCCGACGCCGCGCGGGTCGAGGAGACCGACTGGGTGCAGATCGTGGAGTGGTACGACGAGCTGCTGCGATTCGCCGACACTCCGATCGTCCGCCTCAACCGAGCGGTCGCCGTCGGTGAAGCCGACGGCGCGCCGGCAGGACTCGCGGCGCTGGTCGAGGTCGACGAAGGCGTCCCGCGCCGCGAGGCGGTCGCCGCGTACCTCCACGAGAGGAACGGCGATCTCGAGCTCGCCGCCGGTCTCTACGCCGTCGCCGCGCGAAACGCGCCCAACCTCGCCGAACGCGACCACCAGACGCGCCAGGCCGCGCGACTCAATCAGCACCTGCAACGCAACCCCTGACCGCGTCGCCGACGCCAGCGCCGAGGATGGTCAGAATGGCAGCCGGGCGTCTCAAGCGAGGCTCACGCGTGCGCGGGGTGAAGGCAGGGACCAGCTGCCGGATACTGCGCGCGGGCTCGGTCATCGCCGGGCCGGTGTCGACCCGGAAGGGAGCCTGCATGAGCACGAGGCAGCCCGAACCTACGACCACGGATTCCGGCATTCCGGTCGAGAGCGACGAGCACTCGCTCACCGTCGGAGCAGACGGCCCGATCCTGTTGCAGGACCACTATCTGATCGAGCAGATGGCGCAGTGGAACCGTGAGCGGGTCCCGGAGCGCCAGCCGCACGCCAAGGGCAGCGGCGCGTTCGGCCGCTTCGAGGTCACCGCCGACGTCAGCGCCTTCACGAAGGCTGCCGTGTTCCAGCCGGGCACGACCACCGACCTCGTGGCCCGGTTCTCGACCGTCGCCGGCGAACGCGGGAGTCCCGACACGTGGCGCGACCCGCGCGGCTTCGCGTTGAAGTTCTACACGACCGAGGGCAACTACGACATGGTCGGGAACAACACCCCGGTCTTCTTCATCTCGGACCCGATGAAGTTCCAGCACTTCATCCGTTCGCAGAAGCGGCGAGCGGACAACAACCTGCGTGACCACGACATGCAGTGGGACTTCTGGACGTTGTCGCCGGAATCAGCCCACCAGGTCACGTACCTCATGGGCGACCGCGGAATTCCGCGCACGTGGCGGCACATGAACGGCTATAGCTCGAACACGTACATGTGGGTGAACGCCCCGGGCGACAGGTTCTGGGTGAAGTACCACTTCATCAGCGACCAGGGCGTCGAGTGCTTCACACAGGAAGAGGCCGACGCGATGGCGTCCGCTGACGGCGATCACCACACGCGCGATCTGTTCGAGGCGATCAGTGGGGGGAACCACCCCAGCTGGGTGCTGAAGATGCAGATCATGCCGTTCCACGAGGGCAAGACGTATCGGTTCAACCCCTTCGACATGACGAAGGTGTGGCCGCACTCGGACTACCCGCTCGTGGAAGTCGGTCGGATGACCTTGGACCGCAACCCCACCGACCACCATTCGGAGATCGAGCAGCTCGCGGTCGAGCCCAGCAACATGGTGCCGGGGATCGGGCCGAGCCCGGACAAGATGCTGCTCGGCCGGATGTTCTCCTACCCTGACGCCCACCGCCACCGGATCGGCCCCAACTACAACCAGCTGCCGGTGAACGCACCGATCGCGCCGGTGAACAGCTATAGCAAGGACGGCCAGATGCGGTACACGAAGGTGTCCGATCCCGTGTACGCGCCGAACTCCAAAGGCGGCCCTCAGGCGGACACCGACCGCTACGGCGAACCAGCCGGCTGGCACACCGACGGGGACATGGTGCACGCCGCGTACACGCTTCACGCCGAGGACGATGATTGGGGCCAGCCCGGCACGTTGGTCCGGGACGTGATGGATGACGCCGCCCGCGACCGTCTCGTCGGCAACATCGTCTCGCATCTGCTCGACGGGGTGACCGAACCGGTGTTGCAACGTGCCTTCGAATATTGGCGCAACGTCGACGGGGACCTGGGCGCGCGAGTCGAGAAGGAGACCCGCACCGGGCAGTCCTGAGCGGCGGGACCCCGCGGCGGGACCCCGCGGCGGGACCGCGCGGCGCAGTCGACGAGGGAGCTTGGGTATGCCTCGAGCAATACGCTTCGATCGGTACGGTGGCCGTGACGTCCTGTACGTGGCCGATGTACCGGTTCCGGAACCGGCCGCAGGTGAGGTCGTCGTCGAGGTGCGCGCGGCGGGGATCAACCCGGGCGAGGCGGCGATCCGGAGCGGCGCGCTGGAGGCGATGTTTCCGGCGACCTTCCCGTCGGGCCAGGGCAGTGACCTCGCCGGCGTCGTCAGCGCGCTCGGCGACGGCGTCACGGAGCTTGCCGTCGGCGACGAGGTGCTCGGGTGGTCGTGGGAACGATCGAGCCAGGCCGACTTCGTCACCGTGCCGGTGACGCAGCTGATCCACAAGCCCCCAGCCCTGAGCTGGGAGGTCGCCGGTTCGCTGTACGTCGTCGGCTGCACGGCCTTCGCCGCGGTGCGGGCGGTCGGTGCCGAGCGTGGTGACACGGTCGCGGTGTCCGCAGCTGCCGGCGGGGTCGGCTCGGTCGTCGTCCAGCTGTTGCGCACGAAGGGCGCGACCGTGCTCGGCATCGCGTCGGTCGCGAATCACCCGTGGCTCACCGCGCTCGGCGTCGTTCCGGTCGCCTACGGCGACGGATTGGCCCAGCGGCTTCGGGCCGCCGCACCGGACGGCATCGATGCGTTCATCGACCTCTTCGGGCCGGAGTACGTACAGCTCGCGGTCGATCTCGGAATCGCGAAGGACCGAATCGAGACCATCACCGCGCGTCAGAAGGCGCAGGAGCTCGGAACCAAAGCCGAGGGGAGTGGCGACGCTTCCACGACCGATGTCTTGTCGCAGATGGCCGAGCTCGTCGCGTCAGGTCAGATCTCGATCCCCATCGCGGCGACCTATCCACTCGAGCAGGTCCGCGACGCGTTCGCCGAGGTCGAGCAGCGGCACACGCACGGCAAGATCGTGCTCATCCCGTAGCCGTACGTCGGCGTTCGGTCTTCCGTACGTCAGTCCTGGTCCACCCGACCGTCGCGCAGTCGGATCAGCCGATCGGCTTCCCCGGCGACGGCCATGTCGTGAGTCACGAGCGCGATCGTCACCTCGCGTTCCGTGCGAAGTCGTCGTAGCAATGCGAGGACCTGCTCGACCGAGTGACTGTCGAGACTCCCGGTCGGCTCGTCGGCCAACAGGATTCGAGGCTCGTTCGCCAGGGCCCGGGCGATCGCCACCCGCTGGCGCTCACCGCCTGACAGCTGCGCGGGCCGGCGCTTCCACTGCCCGGCCAGGTCCACGTCGGCGAGGAGCTGCCGGGCGCGAGCCCGCTGCTCACCTCGCCG
The DNA here is from genome assembly GCA_036502405.1 of Acidimicrobiia bacterium. Taxonomy (GTDB): domain Bacteria; phylum Actinomycetota; class Acidimicrobiia; order IMCC26256; family JAENVU01; genus Chersky-806. The sequence continues at coordinate 57,536 of DASXYP010000066.1, read as the reverse complement.
GCGATGCGTCCCGAACATCGCGATCTCGATGTTCTGCTGGGCGCTGAGGTGCGCCAGCAGATCATGCAGCTGGAAGACGAGGCCGACCACCTCACGGCGATACCGATTCGGATGTGGCAGCCGCATGAGATCGTTGCCATCGACGCGGAGCTGTCCCCGGTCCGGCCGATCGAGCGCCGCGAGCAGGTGCAGGAGCGTCGACTTCCCGCAGCCCGAAGGCCCGGTGATGGCGACGAACTCACCGCGGTTGATCTCGAGGTCCAGTCCGTTCAGTGCGGGGACCATGCCGCGGTCATAGGTCTTCGTCACGTCGTGCACGCTGATCACGGGCTCACCGAGATCCGGGACCGCGAGCGTCAGTGCCGGGCTACTCATGGTTGAGCGCCGCGATCGGGCGGAGAAGACCGGCGCGCACGGCAGGGTAGAGCGCCCCGAGGAAGCCGACGGCTGCTGCGGTGAGGAGGGCGCGGAGGAACGCCCCGGTCGGGTAGCTGGGCACGAGTATCCCCTCCAAGCTGGGAAGCCGGGCGAGGAGACTGACCACGCCGACCGCGAAGCCGACGCCGATTGCGGCGCCGAGCAGGCTGATGGCGAATGCCTCGCTCAGGATGAGCGCGACGACGCGGCCGCGGCTCCACCCGACGCTGCGGAGGATTCCGAACTCGCGCGTGCGTTCGAACAGGGAGAGCAGCATCGTGTTCGCCACGATGACGGCGCCCACGATGACCGCGAGGATGGTGGCGCCGCGGTCCGCGGCCGTGATGAGCGTGTAGCTCTGGTCGGCGCGGCCGAACTGGGAGACCGTCCGAATGGTCGTCAGGCTCGGGTTGCCCTGCCGGATCCTGGCCGCAACCGTGCCGATGCTCGCGCCCTTGGTCACCTTCACGAACGCCAGGGAGAGGGCTCCCGGCTCGCGCTCGTGGGCTTGGAACGGGATGAGCGGAAAGATCCCGGCCGAGTCGCCGAAGACGTTGCCCGTCGAGACGAGTCCGGTGATCGTCTTGACCCCGCCGGCGATGCGCAGCGTGGCCCCCGGCCGGATCCCGAGGTTCTGCGCGATCTGCCAACCGAGCATCGCCTGGTTGGCCGCGGTCGCGTCAAAGGGTCGGCCGGCGACGATCTTGACGCCGAAGGGACGCAGATCCTGCGGTGCGATCCCGACCTCGATGAACAGCGGGTTCTGCGCGTTGAGTCGTTGGGTGTCGAGCAGCACGCCCACCGCACTCTCGACTCCGGCGGTGTGCTGGAGCCGTGTGAGCTGAGCTTGGGTCATGCGGCTGGACAAGATGTCGGATGATCCGTTCTGCGCCACGGTGAAGTCCGCGTCTCCGGTCTTGAGGACCGCGGCGGCCGTCGTCTTGATGCTCTCGGTGACGATCCCGAGGGACACGACCGTCATCACCCCGATCGCCACCGCGGCCGCGGTGAGGATCGTCCGCAGCTTCTTCGACCACACGTTGTGGGCGACGAGGCCGACGAACGTCATGACCGGCTCATCCATCGCAACGCCTTCATCGGGCCAGCGTGAGCCTCCGCGGGTTCGGGTTCACCACGGGAACGCGTGATTCGTGACCGAGCTCCACGGCCGCGCATCCTCTACGTGCTCGCGTGATGATCGTGGGTCCCGACTGGGGCATCCTTGGGTGTCGTCGCGGTTCATGGAGGTGCCCACATGCAGCTCAACGAATACTTCGTCGAACCACCGCCGGACTGGCTGTTCCGTCCGCACGGGCGGGTTGTCGCACTCGTGGACGACGACCGCTCGTTGGCCGCGGCGCTGGAGGAGCTCGCGAGCGACCAGGTCCCGCGCGACGACGTGTACGTGCTCGGCGGTGCCGACGGGCTCGAGCACATCGACCCGTCCGGTCGCCACCATGGCTGGCGGGGGCGGATCTCCCGTGTCATCGACATCGTCGCGAGCGAGGGCGACGACATCGAAGACGACTGCCGCCACGTCGAAGCCGGCGGCTATCTGGTTGCAGTGCGCGCCACGCGTGACGAGAGGACGCCGATCGTCGAGACGTTGCGCGCGCACGGTGCGCACTCGATCCGCTACTTCGGCCCGCTCACCACCCTCGACCTGTCGAACTGACCGGAGCTCGCGGGCGCCGACCTCGTCAGCTCACCGCGTCCAGCGTGTCGACGTCGTCCGGGTCGAGGCGCAGTCCGGCGGCGCCGACGTTCGTCTCGAGGTGGGCCACCGACCCGGTCCCGGGAATGGGCAGCATCGCCGGCGATCGGGCGAGCAACCACGCGAGGACCACCTGCCGTGCGGTCGCGTCATGGCGGGCTGCGATCGTCGCGACCTCGTTCTCGGCGATGTCGTGCATCGGCGCCCACGGCAGGAAGGCCATCCCCTCGCGTTCGCAGATGTCCAGCAGTGCCTCGGACTCACGGTCGCCGACGTTGTAGCGGTTCTGCACCGACGCGACCTTCGTCAGCGACTGCGCGAGCCTCAGGCGCGTCTCGTCGACGTTCGAGACGCCGACATGGTGGATCTTCCCGGCCTCTTGGAGCTCGACGAGCGCGCCGACCGACTCCTCGTACGGGACGGCCGGGTCGGGGCGGTGGAGCTGGTACAAGGGAATGCGATCGAGGCGCAGGCGCTGCAAGCTCCCTTCGCACGCGGCCTTGAGATGCTCGGGCCGTGCGTTGTGGGGCCAGCGATCCGGACCCGTGCGCTCGAGTCCGCCCTTGGTCGCGATGACGAGGTCGTCCGGATACGGGTACAACGCCTCCGCGATGAGGGATTCACTCACATCGGGGCCGTACGAGTCGGCCGTGTCGATGAAGTTGGTCCCGAGCTCGACCGCTCTCCGCAGGACGCGCTTCGCTTCTCGGGGGTCGGCAGGTTGACCCCAGATCCCCGGACCGGTCAGGCGCATCGCACCGAAACCGAGGCGGTTGACGTCCAGATCGCCGCCGATCACGATCGTGCCGGCCTGGGCCGCCGAGATGTTCGTTGCTTCCATCGCATTCTCCTTCGTGTTCGTGCGGAAGGACCGGGCGCCTACTCGCTGCGCGCGGTGCCCGCGGTGACGTCTTGGTTGCCTTCACCGATCCACACCGACTTGGCGTTGCAGAACGCGCGGCAACCCTGCTCCGACAGCTCGCGCCCATACCCTGAACGTCCGACGCCGCCGAACGGCAGCAACGGTGTCGACGTCGTCATGCCGTTGACGAACACCTGCCCGGCCCGCAGCTCCCGTACGCATCGGTCGCGTTCGTCGGCATCGTTCGTCCACACGTTGGAACCGAGCCCGAAGCTCGTCGCATTGGCGAGTCTGATTGCCTCGGTGACACCGTCCACGCGGTACAACGCGGCGACGGGCCCGAACACCTCCTCGTGGAACATGCGCATCTCCGGCGTGACGCCTGCGATGACAGTCGGGGGATAGAACCAGCCAGGACCGGGAAGCGGTGCGCCGCCGCAGAGGACGGTCGCACCTCTGGCGACGGCGTCGACCACGAGCTCGTGCAGGTGGTCGCGCGCCTCCTCGGTCACGATCGGACCGACATCGGTCGTCTCGTCGAACGGGTCGCCCACCCGCAGCGCCTTCATGCCGTGGACGAACCGGCGTTCGAACTCGTCGGCGATCGAGGCCTTGACGATGAACCGCTTCGCCGCGATGCAGCTCTGGCCGTTGTTCTGGGTGCGGGCGATCACGCCGACATCAGCCGCACGGCCGACGTCGGCCGACGCGAGCACGATGAACGGGTCGCTTCCGCCGAGCTCGAGGACGCTCGGCTTGACCTCGCTTCCGGCGATCGATGCGACGGAGCGGCCGGCCGGCTCACTGCCGGTCAGCGTCACGGCACGGACCCGCTCGTCGCGCAGGATGCCTTCCACCGCGTCGGAGCCGACGAGCAGCGTCTGGAACGCGCCGCCCGGAAAGCCCGCCCGCGAGAACAGCCCTTCGAGGAACAAGCCGGTCTGGGGCACGTTCGAGGCGTGCTTCAGCAGGCCGACGTTGCCGGCCATGAGGGACGGCGCCGCGAAGCGGATGACCTGCCAGAGCGGGAAGTTCCACGGCATGACCGCGAGTACGGGGCCGAGCGGCTCGTAGCGGACGTACGCGTCCCGCGCCCCGATGTCCGACGCCTCCACTGGTTGGTCGCCGAGGAATCGTGCCGCGTGCACCGCGAAGAACCGGCAGGCGTCGGCACACTTGTGTACTTCGGCGCGTGCCGAAGCAATTGTCTTGCCCATCTCGGTGGTCATCACCGCCGCGATCGCGTCCCGTTCGTCGTCGAGGATGTCTGCGGCAGCGTTCATCCACTGTGCCCGGGACTCGAAGTCGGTGAGCCGGTACGCCTCGAACGTCGACGCTGCAGCGGCAAGCTGCCGATCGACCTCGTCGGCTGATGCGTTCTCGAAGGTCTTCTCGACCTCTCCCGTCGTCGGGTTCGTCGTCGCGATCATGATGAGCTGCTCCTCGTCTCATGGGCACTCGTACCGCGAGCCTGACGAGCCGAGCGGGGGAGTTCACCCCGGAGGCGCGTAGGAATGCGCAAATGAGCGCCATCGAGGCGGTCCCGCTCGGGTGCACGTTCTCACGTGTTCACGTGGGGTTCGGCCGGGCGCGCCGGCGCACACTCGAACGATGCCCCGGGAACGACCGCTCGCCGTCGGCCAAGCGCAGCTGAGCCGCGTGGGGCTGTGGGTCGTCCTGGGCGCGTCCCTCGTCGTCGTGCTCGACTTCAGCATCGTCAACGTGGCGTTGCCCGTGCTGAGCACCGAGCTGGCCCTCCCGACGACGACCGCAGAGTGGGTCGTGACCGCCTACGCCCTGACCTTCGGCGGCCTGCTCATCCTCGGCGGACGGGCGGCCGACTACTTCGGGGCTCGGAGGGTCCTGATCACCGGACTCGTCCTGTTCGCGCTCGCGTCGGCGGCCGGCGGCTTCGCTCCTGACTTCCCGATCCTCGTCGCAACCCGCTCGTTGCAGGGTGCGGCCGCGGCGCTCGTCGCGCCCGCGGCACTCTCGACGCTCACTTCCACCTATCCGGAGGGTCCGGCGCGCAACCGTGTGCTCGGCTACTTCGGGGTGACGGCCTCCGTCGGATTCGTCGTCGGGCTGGTCGCAGGGGGTGTGCTCGTGGACACGGTCGGCTGGCGCGGCGTGTTCTTCGTGAACGTGCCGATCTGCGCCCTGATGGCGATCGCCGCGCGCACCTCCGTACCGGCGAGCACTCGCGTCGCCGTTCGTCCGCAATTCGATGTCCTGGGCGCGCTCCTGGCCGCGTCGGGAATGGCGGCACTGGTGTACGCGCCGACGCTGGGAGCCGACAACGGATGGAGCTCCGTCGAGTTCCTGGTGTGCCTGCTCCTCGCCGCAGTGCTGATCTATGCGTTCGTCAGCGTGGAGCGGCGTTCGAAGCACCCACTTGTCCCGTTGTCGATCTTCCGCGATCGCAGTGTCGTCATCGGCGATGCGCTCGTCGGGCTGTTCGGAGCCGTGGTCGCGGGCGAGGTCTTGGTGCTGAGCCTCTACGGCCAGCAGGTGCTGGGCTACTCGCCCCTGATCACCGGGCTCATCGCGGTACCACAGGGAATCGGTGGCGTGCTCCGCGGCATCACGGGCCCGCGGCTGCTCAACCGTCTCGGCCTCAAGTGGTTCCTGGTCGGCAACTGTCTGCTCGCGGCCGTCAGCCTGGCGCTCGTGCTCCGTACTGCGGCGCTGACGCAGTATCCCCTGCTCGGCGTGGCGTTGTTCGGCGTCGGGTTCGGATCGACGAACATCATCTTCGGATCGGCTGTCGCCGGGAGCGCGGGCGTGCCCAACGACGAACAAGGGCTCGCGAGCGCGCTGTTCAATGCGACCCGACAGGTTGGTGCCGCGATCGGCGTGGCCGTGATGTTGTCGATCGTGGCCACCGACATGACCGGAACGACCGGCAACGCGGGACTGGCCGGCGGCTATCGGCTGGCTCTGGCGGTGTCCGCCGTCCTTGCGGTGCTCGGGGCCGTCGTGAGCCTGGGACTTCCCCGGGCCGCCGTGGCCGAGAGTCCCGGTCCCACCCCGACCGCGGATCAGACCCCGCCCGCGCGTTCGAGGACGAGACGAGTGAGCTCGATGCGCGAGGTGATCGAGAGCTTCCGGTAGATCTGACGCAGGTGAGAGTCGACCGTATGGGGTGAGACGAACAGGCGAGCGCCGATCTCACGGTTGGTGAAACCTTCGGCGACGAGCGCGGCGATGCCGAGCTCGGACGCGCGGAGGCTCTCCCAGCCGAAGGTGAGCCTGGGCCGCGCCGGGCCGCGTGCGCTGGATCCGGCGCTCGACGGGGCTCGGAAGTCCTTCAGATGCACCACCGCACCGATCATGTCGCCGGCGACGACCACCGGCTCGAACGTCGCAGTGAACATGCGGGCGCGCAGTCTGAGCTCACGAGTCGACCGTGCGAGCCTTTCCGGGGCGCTGGTCACCCACTTCCAGACCACGGCGCGGTCCTGGTCCGAGACGAGCCGTGCGGCGGCGGCGTTGGCGAGCAGCTCGTGGTCGTTCACCGCGAGGATCGGGCCGCGGGCACGACGACGGGCTCGCAGGAATTGCTCGAGCAGCGCGCGGTCTGCGAATGCGGCACCGTCGACGATGCGGTCCGAGATCGTCCGGGCCGCGAGCTGCGCGAATGCGAGGAGAAGGCAATCCGCGTCGGCGATCGCGCTCGCAATGCGGATGCTCCCGACCGGTACATCGTGACGAGGGTCCTGGATGGGCGCCTCGACCCACGAGAAGTCGGTTGCCGACGCAATGCGCATGTCGCCGCCCCAGAGCGTCGCAAGAATGTTCCCGTCGGCGTCGGTGAGCACGACGCTGATGGTCACGTCACGGAGGTCCTCGGCGAGTCGCGCGAGCACGGGCAGCCCCGCGCGGGCAACCTGACTCTCGCTGTCGGTGTCGCACCCGGCGGGTGCGGCGGACGCTCGGCGGCGGACACCGAGGGCGCCGGGCGGAGTGTCTTCAACGACGTCGCAGCTGAACACGTTGCTCTCCCTCCGGCGCACACCTCACCGTGACGATCGCACCCGGTCGACGGGGTGTCTTCGGGGGCAGCCGGAGTGCTTCGACCCCCGTTGTCGGCAATCCGATCTTCCTGCTGGCTTCAATGGCACGGTGAAAGGCCGAGGCCATCGATGCGGCGGCACAGGTCCTCCCGGACACGATCAGGTGGACGATCGCCGTCGACCTGCAGGAGCAATCCGGCCTCCTCGTACCAGTCCAACGCCGGGACCGTTTCGCAGTCGTAGCGCTCGAGTCGGGTCCGCACTGCGGAGCGGGTGTCGTCGGCGCGGCCCCGAAGTGCGAGGCGACGAGCCACGGTCTCAGGTCCCACCGCCAATGCGATGACCACGTCGACTGTCGCCGGTGCGATGAAGGTTGCGACGGTTCGCGCCTGTTCCACGGTGCGGGGGAAGCCGTCGAGGAGGTATCCCCGCTGCATCGCGTCAGGCTCGGCGAGGCGGGTTTCGAGCGTCCGCAGCACCAGGTCGTCGGGAACGAGTCGCCCGCTCTCGATCGTCGCCTGGATCCGGGCGCCGAGCTCGGTGTCAGCCGTCGCCTGCTCCCGGAGGAGGTCTCCGGTGGAGATGTGCGGGACGCCGAGATGTCGAGCGAGCCATGGGGCCTGGGTGCCCTTGCCTGCACCCGGTGGGCCGAGAATGACGAGCCGCAGCGTGCGGTCGCCTCTGAGGTGGCGGAGGCTCAGCTGCAGCGCGCCCAGTGCCGCCGTCGCGGTGGGACCGCTCCAGGGCGCGCGCAGGATCTGCGCTCGCGCGAGCTCGAGCGTCGGCGCCTGCCCGTCGGCGAGATGGATGAGTCGGTCCGCCGCCGTCTCACGACTGACGGCCGGATCCAGCGCGAACCGCAACGCACGCCGCGCCAGCTGCTCACTGCGCGTGATGTCTCGATGCTTCGGGTCCCGGCGGGCCATCAATGCAGCCCTCGCGTTGTCGCAGGGAAGCGGGCATGGAAGCGCAGCAAGCCGATCCCGGCATCTCGGATCGGCGGGCTCGTCATCGTCGCTCCTCGTGAGCTCGCGAGGTCCACTAGGACGCAATTCGTTCCGTCGCAGCCACGGATCGCTCGAAGACGAGGCGCGCCAGCTCGACCCGTGATCGCAGACCGAGCTTCGGAAAGATGCGGTAGAGGTGCGACCCCACGGTGCGGTGCGACATGTACAGCTGCCGGCCGATCTCCTTGTTCGAGTGCCCTCGTGCGACGAGGTCAGCGACTCGGCGCTCGGACTCGGTGAGGCTGTCCCAACCGAAGGTGCTCCGGGGTTCTCCTCCTTGCGCGCGCACGCTCATTCGTGGGCTCCTTTCCCCTTGCACCGCGACGTGCCACCCCCGAAGGCGGCTGGGACGGGGTGTCGGTGCGGGGATACCGCTACCGCGAGTCTGATGTCATCGATGCCGATCTCGACGAGCAGCTGTCCCTGGCCGAGCTTGCGCACACCGTGTCCTTGAGTCAGTACCACTTCGCGCGTCACCTTCGGGAAGCGACCGGGACCTCCCCGCATCGGTTCGTGACCGATCGTCGCGTCGAACGCGCGGAGCGCCTGCTGACGAGCTCGACGCTGCCGATCAGCCTCGTGGCGAGCGCCTGCGGGTTCTCCGACCAGAGCCACCTCACGCGTGTGTTCCAACCGCGGTTCGGTGCGACGCCGCGCGCCGTCCGATTGAAGGCAGCGTCGTAGGTCCGTCGGATGGAACGCGCGCCGGCGGGGACGCGCAGCGCTCATGATCGCCGCCCGGGGGAGTGCTGCATCATTGCAGCATGACTGAACCGCGGTTCGACCTGAATCCCGCGATCGCGTAGTCCTGATCGCCTCTCATTGCCGCACCGAGCGACGCCCGATCGGGCTTCGCGCCACTCGCGGACTCATCCCGCGGCTTCCAGAGGCGCACGTTTGACCCGGTTGGGCCATGCCGTGCACTCGCACCGCCTCGCGCCCGGTCCTGTCCCGGATGCCGAGGATCCGAGACTTCTTGCGGAGGTGGGAGTCGACCGTCGAAGGCCTGATGAAGCGATTTCAGCGACGCGGGATGGCAGCGGCGGAAGTGCCCGCCGATGGTGCTTCACGAGGAGCGGGTGCAGGCGTCAGTGCTGCGGCGATCTCGATCGCGCCCGCGACAACGGCGATGGCACCGAGCGTCACGGCAGCGGCGTTGACGGTGCCGCTCGGTCGCGCGATCAACGCAACACCCAGCAGGAGCTCGATGACGTCGGCGGCGAAGCGAGCCGGCCAGAGGAGCTGGCCGGCCCTCGTCGTCACCACGAGCGTGGCGTCGACCGTTGCCACGACCGCCACCCATGCGCCGGCGACGACCGCGACCACGAGCAGCGTGGGTTGTGGCCACACGAGCAACAGGGCGCCGACGCCGATCTCGCCGCCGCCCTGCAGCGCCGAGATTGCACCGGTGGCGCCCTCGAACGATGTGGTGACGAGGTGGAGGGCGCCACGCGCCACGAAGAGCATGGCGACGAATGCGGCGAGCTGCGCGAGCCCCCAGCTCGCGAGCAGGAGTGCGGCACCGGCCATCACCGATACTGCGCCGATCAGCGCGAGCTTCCACGGCGGGCCGAAGGGCGACATCACGACTCCCCGACGGGAGCCGGCGTGACGCCCGAAAGGAGCTTCCGGACGTCGGCACGCGTGTCTTCGACCAGCGGGACCTGCGGGTTGTGGTCGTGGTGGTTGCCCATGACCGGCTCCTACCGTCCGGCGGCGGCGCCGAAGGACCGCGGTTCCGTGACTGCATCGATCTGGCTGTCCGCGTTGCCGAGCCGAGCCGACAGGTTCTTGGCTTCGAAGGCGAGCACGATCTGGACGACGCCGTGGATGAGTGCCCACAAGCCCAGCACCAGGATGGCGACCACGAGCGTGAGACCCGGGCGCGCGAGCAACCAGAACGAGAACGCGGTCTCGAAGATGCCGAAGGCCAGCATGAGGCCCCAGTAGGGGAGGACGTCGCGGGCGCTGATCGAGCCGGCGATCGTCATGATGCCGCTGAAGAGGACGTACCAGCCGATGAAGAACGCGACGACCAGCAACGTGGGGCCGGGCCAGACCCAGACCGCGAGCCCGACGAGGGCCTCGAGCAGGCCGAGGACGGCCGCCCAGCCACGGCCCGAGCCGTCGATCGGGACACTGAACATCGTGACGACTCCCAGGAACAGCAGGACCGCGCCGACGAACGTTGCGAGGTCGGCGACCGTCCAGTCGATCGACAAGATGATGCCGCCGGCCACGACGCTGACGACGCCGGCCAGCGCCAGCACCCACCAGTTGCGACTGAGGTTGTCGATCTGCTCCCGGGTCCAGGTCCCCGGGCTGAAGGGGTTGGTGACGATCATGGCGCCTCCTCTTCGTTGGATGGTGTGGCAGACGGGACGTGTTCGTTCCTCACGACAGCGCGTAGCAATACGCGCTCCCCACGAGGGCTTCGCGCTCACGTTGACCGCCGAGCGACTTGGAGGAAACGGTCATCAGGACGTGGCCGTCCGGCATGGGCGAGACGATCCGGCCCAGGCCGGCGTCTGCGATGTCGGTGGCGACGTCGACCGGCACGATCACCGCGAGTCCGAGGCCGTCGGCGAACGGGCGGTCCATCCCGGTGAGCAACCAGAGCCGACGTCGCGCCAGGGGCGGGCAGTCGACCCCGAAGCAACGAATGCCCGGCGCCTCCAGGCTGTACGGCCGCTCGACCACCCACGGAAGGCTCAGCAGCCACTCGTGGAAGCCCTCGAAGGGGGGTGCGACAGCGGTCGCGCCTGACGGCGGTTCACGACGTCGGCGATGCATGGCGCTCTCCTTCCGGGAACGGGCGGCCCGGGGTCACCACCGGTACGAAGTGAGCATGGGGGCCCGCGCCGCCCGTCCGCTTCTGCCAAATGACTGAGCCGGGCGACACGCGGTCATCTGACGGAAGCGAGCAGAGCCGGCGGATCGTCATCCTGGTCCCGCACAGACCGGTTGTCCGTACATCAACGTGAAGGGATCGACGATGGCGTTCTCAGATCAGCTCACCAAGCTGGCGGCTCGGGCCAAGGAGCTCGAAGACCGCGCGGCCACCGCCAGGACGAAGCAGAAGGCAGATCTGCAGCAGGACGTGAAGGACGCCCGCGACTCCGCACAAGCTCAGGCCGACTCGCTGCGCCAGCACGCCGAGGACCGCAAGGACAAGCTCTCGGCGTGGTGGGACAAGCTCCAGCAGTCGTGGAACGAGCAGATGGCGACGATTCGCCAGGACTTCGACAAGGACCGGGCCGGCCACGACCTGAAGAAGGCGGAGCGCGCCTCGGAGTCGGCCGACGAAGACGCGGAGTTCGCGATCGACTACGCGTACGCGGCCATCGAAGAGGCCGAGTACGCGGTGCTCGATGCCGAGCTGGCGCACAGGGAGGCCGACGACCTGGCCGGGGCGAACGCCAGCAGCTGAGCGCGACCTCTCGTCAATGCTCGCAGTGCGGGCTCGGACCGATGCATCGGTCCGAGCCCGCGCCGTGCTGCGGAACGATCAGCGGCGAGCCGATCGATCAGGATCAGAGAAGCATCCGAAGGTCGGGGGTTCGTACAGTCGTCGGTGAGCTCACGGGGAGTCACCGTGAGCTCGTCCGAAGTCCGTGACGAGGAGACAGAAGCGATGAAGACGATGACCTGCAAGCAGCTGGGCGGCGCCTGCGACCTTCCGCTCCACGGAGAGACCGCTGACGAGGTGATCAAGGCGCAGGACAAACATCTGAAGGAAGTGGTCGCAGAGGGTGACGTCGCGCACCAGGACGCCTTGGCGGCGATGAAGGGGAGGTGGAAGCATCCCGTGTCCGGAATGAAGTGGTACCGGAGCACCAAGCGGGATTTCGCTGCACTTCCGGAAGATTGATCCGTCATCGAGTGGAGACGAACCGTGCCGACACCGTCGTTCGAGCAGCTCGTGCAATTCCGGGAGGACTACGTCGATTCGTGGAACTCCGGCGACAAGGAGCGCTTCGCCGCGAACTGGCGCCAGTTCCTCGCCAGTGACGACGGGTTCCAGATGTTCGACCCGGTCGGCACACCGATGAAGCGCGGGCTCGTGGCGTGCGCGCTCGATCCGTTCGACCTGTGGCAGCCGCTCGTGAGGTTCAACGTCCCGAAGGAGACGTTCTTCGTCTGTGCCAACGAGATCGCCTGGGTCATGGAGAACATCTTCGACGACAACGGCACCGAGGTCCGCTCGGCCAGCATCGAGAACTACACGTTCACCGGAGATCGCGAGGTGCACATCCGTACCTGGTACGTCGTGCCCTCCGGTGGGCCGCTCGCGGAACCGATGAACGAGTACCTGCCGGACGGCAGCCCGAACGCCGACTGACTGCTCGACGTCGACGTCAAGGACAACCTCCGCGGGATCGGCCACGCGATCCTCTGACCGTCGCCTCCGTGCTGTGGCGCTACCGGGGCAATCCCGTGTCGGCATCCGGGTAGATGCTGCGAGACTCGGAACGCCGGTTGCGCTGGTCGACCCAGTCGCTCAAGTAGGCCTTCGGGAGCAGCTTGATGATCGCGAGGGTGAGGTACAAGACCGTGTTGACGGCCACGAACATGCTCAGCGCGGCGAACCACGGGGTCTGCATGATGCTCTGAGGCAGGAGGCTGGCGAGGAGCAGCACGCCGGTCACGGCGCGACCTCGGCGGTCTCACGCTGCTCGCTCACGTTCGCCTCAGGATCCGGTTGCGAGGCGTGATCCACGTGACCCCAGCTGGCGTTCCGGGCGAAGGTGATGTCGAAGATGCCCTTGAGGTAGACGACGTCGAGGTACATGTCGTAGAGGAGCTCGGGGATCAGCAGCACCGCGAGCAGGCGTGCCTTCCATCCTCCGCTCCACACACTGACGACCCGATCGAGGACGAACAGACTCCCGACACCGAGCCAGAAGGGGAACCACACCCAGTGGCTCGTGGCGACCGCGGTGACGACGATGAGCAACCAGAACGAGCTCAGCGCGATGACCGAGTACCCGATGCCGAGCTGTTGGGCCCAGTAGCGGAGCATCGTCGGAGCCGGTCCGTAGGCACCCAGGTTCTCCAGCGCGCCCCGCTGCCAGCGGAGCCGCTGGGTCCAGAGGTTGCGCCACTTCGGCATGAGCTCCGTGACCACGCGACAGCCGTTCGGAGATGCCATGAGCCCGCCAAGCGATTTGATCGCAAGGGTCAGCTCGTTGTCTTCGGTGAGCGCCGCCGTGTCGTACACATCACCGTGGATGCCGGGCAGCAAGCTTCCTCTGCTCGCGGCGACGGTTCGCAGCGCCCGCGCGCGGAACATCGAAGCTGTGCCCGTCAACACGAAGACCCGACCGCGCCGGCGACGGATCTCACGGGAGTATCGGACGTACTCGTTCCGTTGCAGCTGGCCCAGGACGCCATGTCCCGGCTCGCCGTAGAAGAGCCCGCCGATCGCCATCAGGGCGCGATCGCTGGTGAATCGTTGGACACCGGCGGCAAGGAAGCCATCATCGAGCACGGTGTCGGCGTCCATGCACATGACGACGTCGTTGTCGCCGAGACCGTCGAGCAGCTCGCTCAAGGCCTGGTTGAGCGCACCCGCCTTCTTGCGGGTGTTTCCCACAGTGGCGAACACCTCCGCCCCGTGCGCTCGTGCGACGGCTTCGGTCGCGTCGCCGCAGTTGTCGGCGACGACGATGATCCGGTTCGGCCCAGGGTCCTGGTCCCGCAGTGAGTCGAGGGTCGCTCCGATGGAGGCCGCCTCGTTGTGGGCCGGGATGAGGACGGTGACCCGCACCGGTCCGGCGAAGACGCCGCGGGTCTCGGCCATGACCAGCTTGGGCGCGAGCAGCTTCACGTCGGCATCGGTCGAGCGCCGGGATCGATCCAGGACGACCCGCTCGACCAGCGCCACTCCGGCGGCGAAGAGCAGAGCGAGGCCGACGGCGCCGAGAACGACGGAGAGGGCAGGCGCCCGGGTGTCGTAGAAGACGTGCCACACGCCGAACACCGAGCTCGACTTCGGAGACTGATCGATCGAGTGCGAGCGTGCCGACACCGCGAACCACAGCAGGAGCGCGGCACCGACGGCGATGCCGGCGATGACCAGTCCGACGTAGCGGCCGAGCCAGCCGCTGGCGTGGCGCCGCCTGGTGGCCCGGGCGTCGTCCTGCCCGCCCGTGGCATCCCGAGCCGCGGTGCCCGGGGGGAATGGGTGGGTGCCGTCGGAATCGGCCGTCCCCGGCTCGGACGCGACGAACCTCGCGGCGCTTCTGGTCACGACGTTCAACATCGGTCAGCCCGACCACGGACCTGATCGAATTCTCTGACGGTCGACACCCGCGAGCACGGTCGCGACCGCCCCCGCCTCGAGCGTTAGCCTGACGGCGTGCGCGAGCAGGGGCGGATCGAGACCGACTACCTCGTCGTGGGCGCGGGCGCGATGGGCGTTGCGTTCGTCGACAGCCTGGTCGAGCACTCGGACGCCGAGGTCGTGATGGTCGACCGACGGCATCGCCCGGGCGGTCACTGGCTGGACTCCTATCCGTTCGTCCAGCTGCACCAGCCGTCCGCGAACTACGGCGTCGACTCGACCGTCCTCGGGCAGGACCGCGTCGAGGTCGACGGGATCGACGCCGGCTTCTACGAGAGGGCGAGCGGCACCGAGATCTGCGGCTACTACGACGAGGTCATGCGCCACCGCCTCCTCGCGTCGGGTCAGGTCCAGTTCTTCCCGATGTGCGACTACGTCGGCGACCGGCGATTCCGCTCACTCGTCAACGGCAACGTCACCGAGGTGACGGTCCGGCGCCGCGTGGTCGACGCGACCTACATGGAGACCCGCGTGCCGGCTCGCGACGCCGCACCGTTTGCCGTGGCGGACGGGGTGCAGTGTGTTCCGGTCGGCGAGCTCACGAGCATTGCGAAGCCGCCCGCCGGGTACGTGATCGTCGGCGGGGGGAAGACCGCGCTCGACGCGATCTGCTGGCTGCTCGATCGGGGGACGCCTCCCGACGACATCACGTGGATCCGCCCTCGCGACTCCTGGTTGTTGAATCGCCGGTGCTTCCAGCCTGGTGAAGGCGCCATGGAGACACTCGAGGGGATCGTGCTCGAGCTCGAAGCCGTACGCGACTGCGACTCGGTCGAGGAGGTGTGTGAGCGGCTCGAATCGCATGACGTCCTGTTCCGCGTCGACCCGTCGGTCGTGCCGACCATGATGAAAGGCGCCACCCTCAGCGCCGGTGAGCTGGCCCAGCTCCGGCGCATCGAGCACGTCGTCCGGCTCGGGCACGTGGAACGCATCGACCGGAACGAAATCGTGCTGGAGCGCGGCACCATCGCGACCAGCCCGGAGCATCTGCACGTGCACTGCGCGACCCGCGGGCTGAGCGACCGTCCGCCGGTACCGGTCTTCACCGACGAGACGATCACCCTCCAGGTGTTGTCACGCGTCAGCTTGTGCATGTCGTCGGCCTTCACCGGCCTGGTCGAAGCGAGTCCGCGCACGACCGCGGAGAAGAATCGCCTGTGTCGTCCGAACCCATGGCCGGAGACCCCGTTCGACTTCCTCCGCGCCATCCTCTTGGGGATCAGGACCGAGATGGAATGGCAGGACCCGGACACTCGCGCCTGGGTCGAGGAATCGCGATTGAACCTCGTCGGCGGACTGGACCACCATCCCGATCAGCCCGCTGTCGAAGCGCTCCAGGGCCGATTCCTCGCTGCGGTGTTCCCCGCGCTCGAGGGCTTCGATCGCTTGGCCGCGAATGCCTCCGATGCCGAGCGGGCGCGGATCTTCGAGCCGGCCGACGCCGCGCCCTAGGTCATCGGGGCCTCCGTGCGTCCCGGGGCGATGTCGGTCGCCTCGTGGTCACGACTGGATGAAAGCGAGGATGTCCGGGTTGATCACGTCGGCGTGGGTGGTGCACATGCCGTGCGGGAACCCGGGATACACCTTCAGCGTGCCGTGCTTGAGGAGATTGATCGTCAGCTCGGACGAGTCGGCGATCGGCACGATCTGGTCGTCGTCGCCGTGGAGCACCAATGTAGGGACGTCGATCGCCTCGACGTCCTCGGTCTGATCGGTCTCCGAGAATGCCTTGATGCCCTCGTAGTGGGCCTTGACGCTGCCCATCATCCCCTGGCGCCACCAGTTCCGGATCACACCCTCCGACACCTTTGCCCCCGGTCGGTTGAAGCCGTAGAAGGGTCCCGACGCGACGTCGAGGAAGAACTGGGCCCGATTGAAGCCGGTACCCTCCCGGAAGCCGTCGAAGACGTCAATCGGCAGGCCACCGGGGTTCGCGTCGGTCTTGAGCATCAGTGGCGGCACCGAGCTGATCAGCACGGCCTTGGCCACCCGACCGTCGCCGTGCTGGGCGACGTACCGAGCGACCTCTCCGCCTCCGGTCGAGTGCCCGATGTGGATCGCGTCACGGAGGTCGAGCTGGTTGGCGACGGCCGCGGCGTCCGCGGCGTAGGTGTCCATGTCGTGGCCGCCCGAGGTCTGGGTCGACCGGCCGTGGCCACGGCGGTCGTGCGCGATGACCCGGTACCCGTGCTGCACGAAGAACATCATCTGGGCGTCCCAGTCGTCGGCGCTGAGTGGCCAGCCGTGGTGGAACACCACCGGCTGACCCTCGCCCCAGTCCTTGTAGAAGATCTCCGTACCGTCGCCCGTGGTCACGAAGCTCATGCGGACTGCCTCCTCTCGCCGGCGCCCCCGAAACACGGTGCGCCGATCGCGCTGGAGTGTCAACCGACTCGTACGCGTCGGGGTGCGCAGGGCGCGGCGATGCCGGCGCCGACGATCGGGTCGGCACCGGCACCGCCGGGTTACAGAACGCTCAGGTGTGATCAGGCCGAGGTGACCTCGCACTCCTTCGGGTCGATGTGGCCCAGGCTCCGGACCACCTCGAAGGTCCCGCCCACCGAGCGGGCGATGTACATGTTCATCCGCACGTGGTGCTGCCCCGGCACCATCTCGGCGGGGCCGCCCGGGCCCTGCTCGATCTTGGCGTGGTCCAGCGCCGTGATGATCGCCGCCTGGTCGAGCGAGCCGGCCTCGTTGACGGCAGTCTCCCAGAGCTTGAACGCCCGGTAGGTCCCGGTGCACGCGCTCCCCGCCGTGAACATCGCGCTCCCCGGGAAGCGCCCGTCGTACCGGTTGAGCAGGTCGATGCTGAACGGGTCGTCCACCGCCCGGTAGTAGTCCAGGCAGCCGTACAGGCCTTCGACGTGCTCCGCGGGCACGAGGTTCAGGAAGTTCTCGTCGAAGTACGTGCAGACGATCGTCCCTCCCCGAGCCGAGAACCCGGCGTCGTGCAGCCGCTCGAGGAACGGCGTGAGGCCCGGCGGGACGATCGTGTTGAACACCACGTCGGCGCCGCTCGCCATGATGTCGTCGACCACCCGGTCGTAGTCCATGTGGTCGAGCGGGAAGTACTCCTCGCCGACGACGGAGCCACCCTCGGCGCTCACGACCTCCCGCACCTTCTTGTTCATGACCTGCGGCCAGATGTAGTCGGCCGACGGCATGAAGAAGGTCTTGGCCCCCGTCTCCCGCATCAGCCACGGGAAGAACGGCTCGATCTGCTGCGCCGGCACCGGGCCGGTGCAGAAGATCAGCGGGTCGCACACCTGGCCCTCGTACTGCTCGGGGTACAGGTAGAGCGTCTTCGCCTCGTCGACCACAGGCCGCTTGATGGCGTCGCGGGTCGAGCTGTAGATGCCGCCGATCACCACGTCGACACCGTTGCGCTCGACGAGCTTCGCCGCTCGGGCCTCGGCGACCTCGTCGTCGGTCGCGCTGTCCTCGATGAACAGCTCGACCGGACGGCCGAGGAGGCCACCGCTCGCGTTGATGTCGTCGATCACCATCCGAGCGACGTTGGCGTTGGCGATCCCCATGAAGGAGAGCGCTCCGGACTGGTCGGTGATCAGCCCGACCCGGGCCGATCGATCGTTTGCGTTCGTCATCGTCCCGTCCCCCTACGCGTCGTAGCGGCCGACCAGGGCGGCCGACTCGGGCTTGGTCAGGTGGCCGGCCTCCTTGAGGATCGGGGGGACCGTCGGGTCGGTGACGAACGCGGCCCAGCCGGTCTCGTCCCAGTCGAACAGCACCCACACCCGGTTCTCCTCGGCCGGGTCACGGAAGACGGTCGAGCCCTTGGAGCCGTGGAGCGAGCGCTTCTCGGCGCCCTTGGTGCCGAACACTTCGAGGAACCGGTCGACGTCCTCGACCGTCGTGGTTGCGAGCAGCATGGTGACTTCCCTTCGGTTTCGGTTGCGCCGCCGGCCGGGGTTGGCCGGGGCAGGTCCCATTGTCCGGAGGGGCCGCTCGCGCGGCATCGGTAGACCTACCCATTTGCCGATGGGTACCTCCGTTCCTGCGTCACTCGAGCCGCGTCACGCGGCTCGTTCGACGCAAGTTCGGGCTGGCGCGCGTCGGGTCAGGCGTCGACGGTGCCGCCGACGACCCGGTGCTGCATCGCCCACCGGGTCGCCGCGGCGCGGTTCGCCACGCCGATCTTCGTGTAGATGTGCGCGATGTGGTGCTCGGCGGTGCGCTTCGAGATGAACAGCTCGGTGGCGATCTCGGTCGCGGTCCTCCCGTCGGCGACGAGCCGGAGCACCTCGACCTCGCGGCGGCTCAGCCCGCCCGGACGCTCCGGTCGTGGTATCGGCACGGGGTCTCGGCGGGCGGCTTCGAGCTGCCGGCGTGCGTACACGGCGGCATCGCCGAGATCGAGCGCGGCACCGGTCGCGGTGAGCTGCTCGGCGCGCTTGGGTCCGAGGTCGTGGGTGACCCGGGCGCCGAGCTCGGCGAGCCCGGGGACGTGGTGGGCGCTGGACGGTTCGTTCACGAGCGCGCCCAACAAGGTCGCCGCCGCTTCGGGTCGGCCGATCCGCTCGAACAAGGCCGGCGCACTGGCGAGGGTGATGATCAGCTGGGGAACGTTGCCCGCGCGCTGGAACGCGGTGATCGCCTCCGCGAACAGCCCGATTGCGGCGACCGGCTCTCCGTCCGACGTGTGCAGCCGGGCCGCGTCGCGCGCGATGAAGCCCTCGAAGAAGTGCACGCGCTCGTCGCGCACCACGGTCATGCCCTCGTCCCAGGCCGCGAGCGCGCGCCGGGGCTCGGTGTGGGAGAACGCCATGCCGGCGATCCACAGCGAGTAGGCGATCCAGTACGGATTGCCGAGCGTCCGGGCCACGGACACCGACTCCTCGGTGAGCGCCAGCGCCTCCTCCGTGCGCCCGGCCGACTGGAGCCCGTCGACGTAGGACGACAACCCGTAGCCGCGCTCGCGCCCGTACCGGTGCGCAACCTCGCCGGTGAGCTCGACGTAGCGGTCGAGGTCGCCGCAGTAGACCGCGCCCAGCGCCTCGATGAACGAGGCGTATCCGGGCGGGCACGCCTCGTAGCGCGCGTCGCGTTCGAGCTCGGTGGCCCGGTGCGCGTTCGCTTGCGCCGCGGCGGCCCGTCCCGCGAAGCACGCGTAGCCGGCCGCGGTGTAGAGGCGGGGGAGTCGGCGGACGTCGGCCGCGGTCGCGCGCTCGAGCAGCTCCTCGGCCCAGGCGAGCGTCTCGAACAGCTGGACGGAGAACCCCATCAGCCCCGCGTGGGCTGCGACGTCGGTCGCGACGTCCAGGTCGCCGCGTGACGCACTCCAGCGGGACGCGGTCCGCAGGTTGCCGAGCTCGGCCTCGACCCAGTCGACCGCGACCCGCCACCCGGGCCCCTCCCAGTCCTCCCATCGGGTCGCGGCCTCGCGTCCGAAGTACGCGGCGTGCCGGTCGCGCCCGTCCTCGAGACCCCCGTGCTCGGCCAGGCGGTCTTCCGCGAACTGGCGGATGGTCTCGAACAGTGCGTAGCGGGTTCGGGAGGCAGTGAGATCGGCCACCACGAGGGACTTGCGGACCAGCGAGTCGAGACGCCGCAGCACGTCGACGTCATCCGCGTCGTCGACGACCGCAACGAGGCCGGTCAGGTCGAAGCCGCCGGCGAAGACCGACGTGGTGCGGAGGAGCGCACGTTCGTCGTCCGTCAGCAGGTCGTAGGACCAGTCGACCGCGTGCCGGAGGGTGAGCTGCCGCTCGGGCGCCGGCGCCGCGCCCTCCAGGAGGCGGAACCGGTCGGCGAGGCGGTCCCGGATCTCGACCGCGTTCATGGCCCCCATGCGCGCCGCCGCGAGCTCGATGCCGAGGGGGAGCCCGTCGACGGTCTCGCAGATCGCGGTCACCGCGTCGGTCGTCTGTGGATCGTTGAGCCCGAACTCCGGCCGGACGACCTGCGCCCGATCGACGAACAGCGCGACGGCGTCCGAGGCCGCGCCGTCGTCGCACGCGAGCGGCGGAACCGCGAGCGCGGCCTCGCCGACGACGCCGAGCGGCTCGCGCGAGGTGGCGACGACCCGCACCCGTCCGGAGCGGCCGAGGATGGTCGTGACCGCCGCGGCGGCCTCCACGAGGATGTGCTCGCAGTTGTCGACCACGAGCAGGAGCTCCCGGCCGGCAAGCGTCTCCGCGACGGTCTGGATGAGCGGGGTGTCGCCCTGCGGCGTGATGCCGAGGACGGTCGCAATGGCCGCCGGCACCGCGTCGGGGTCGCTCACCGACGCGAGCTCGATCAACCAGGCGCCGTCGGCGAGCTCGCCGGCGACCTCCGCGCCGACCTCGACCGCGAGCCGGGTCTTCCCGACCCCGCCGACGCCCGTCAGCGTGACCAGTCGGTTGCCCCGCACGAGCTCGGCGACCTCGCCGACGATCTCCTCGCGCCCGATCAGCGAGCTCAGGTGCTGCGGAAGGTTGCCGGTCTGGGCGTCGATGCTGCGCAGCACGGGAAAATCGGCCCGGAGATCCTCGGCGACCACCTGGTACACGGACATGCGTCCGCGCAGCCCTCGCAGCCGGTGCTCGCCCAGCGGACGCATCCCCACCCGGTCGCGGAGCAGCACCTCGGTCGCGTCCGACACGAGCACCTGGCCACCGTGCGCGATCGACATCAGACGGGCGGCGCGGTTGACCTCGCCGCCGAAGTAGCTCCGGTCGCGCTCGATCGCCTCGCCCGTGTGCAGGCCCATGCGAACCGCGAAATCGACGGTGCTGTCATCGCGCAGGTCCTGCTGCGCGTCGAGCGCGGCGCTCGCGGCGTCGGCGGCGGCCGAGAACGCGACGCAGAACCCGTCCCCGCCGGTGCCGAACACGTAGCCGTCGTGCCGCTCGATCGCGGCCCGCAGGATCGCGTCGTGGACGCGCAGCGCGTCCGCCATCTCGCTGGGATCCTCGTCCCACCGGCGGGTCGAGTCCTCGATGTCCGTGAACAGGAACGTGACCGTCCCGACCGGGATCCGCGCGGATCGAGCTGGAGGGGCACCTGCCACCCGGAGAGTCTGCCGCGTCGACCGTCAGCGATCGACCCTCATCCCGATCAGCCGGGCTCGAGCGCGGCCTCCTCGTCGACGCGCTCCCGCCCACGTGGGAACAGGCGCCAGCCGATGAGCAGGGCACTCAGCGACACGAGGAAGCCGACGAGCATCGCGATCCTGATGCCGTCGATGAAGGCGTCGTCGGCCGCGTCGAGCGCGTCGTCGTCCTTGGTGACGTTGTCCGGCAGCGGCTTCCCCGGTCCGATGAGACTCGCGATCGCGTGCGGGTTGGCGTCGTCGACGACCTGCTGCACGACCTGGTTGCGCTCGGTCGCGTCCGGGATGACGGGCTTCAGGTTGTGGGGGAGCGCGATCGAGATCGTCACCGCGAGGATGCTGCCCATGATGGCGAAGCCGGCCGTCGAGCCGATCGCCCGTTGCGAGCTCAGGATGCCGGACGCCATCCCGGAGCGCTCCGGAGGGATCGAGCTCATCGCCTCGCTCGTGGCGGCCGCGACGGACACCCCACCGGCCGACCCGACGAACGCCAGGGCGACCAGGGTCACCCACAGCGTCCCCGCGTTCGACGCCGCGAGGATGCCGGTTCCGATCACCACGCAGCCGAGCCCGATCAACGTCGGCCTCCGGGCGCCACGCGCCGCTACGACCCGACCCGTGATCGGCGAGAGGATGATCGTCGGGATCGTCATGGCGAGCATGAGCACGCCCGTCTTCTCGGGACTGTAGGCGCGCACGTTCTGGAAGTACTGCGTGATGATGAACAACGTTCCGTAGATGCAGAACAACGTGGCGAAGACGGCGTAGTTCGCCGCGTCGTACACCCGGTCCCGGAACACGTGGATGTCCATCATCGGGTCGGCGGCGTGCAGCTCGTATCGAACGAAGAGCACGAGCACGACGACGGACGCCGCGAAGCACGCGAGGATCGGCGGCGAGAGCCAGCCGCTGTGGCCGCCCTGGATCAGTGCGTAGGTGAGCACACCGATCCCGGCGATGAAGAGGATCTGGCCGGGGAGGTCGAAGCTCCGGCTTGCGGGATCGCGGGACTCGCTGACGGCCCGGAGCGTCAGGACGATCGCGGCGATTCCGATGAGCGGATTGAACAGGAAGATGCTGCGCCAGCCGATGTTCTCGGTGAGCACCCCGCCGAGCGTCGGGCCGATGGCGAGCCCGACGGCGGCGATGCCGGTCCAGATCCCGATCGCGCGCGCCTTCGCGCTCGGATCCGGGTACGCGGCCCCGACGAGCGCCAGCGACGTGACGTTGACGATCGCCGCGCCGACGCCCTGCAGGCCGCGCGCGGCGATCAGCACGCCGATCCCGGGGGCGATGCCGCACAGCACTGACGCCACGCAGAAGACCACGATCCCGACGATGTACGCCCTCCGCCGCCCGAAGTGGTCGCTGAAGGTCCCGCCCGACATCATGAACATCGCCATGGTCAGGCTGTAGCCCGCGACCACCCACTGCATCCCCGACTCGCCGGTGCCGAAGTCGCGTTGGATGTCGGGGAGCGCGACGTTCACGATCATCGCGTCGAGGAAGATCATGAACAGGCCGAGCCCGGTCGCGACGAGCGTCCACGTGCCGCGCCGGGTCGCGGTGGTCGTGCTCACGCCGGGCGAGGCTACGCGGCGGGCGGGAGCCGGCGGTCGATCCCTCGAACCGGGTGGCCCGTTCGGATCGCCGCCGGGTTTGCTAGCGCGAGATGGCGCGACCCGCGGCCGCCATCAGGCGCTCGGTCTCCGTGGCGTCGACCGGAGGCTCGGTGACCGCCTGGATGATGCCGACCTCCCGGGCGTGGTCGGTGCACGTCGCTTCGACGACGGCGGCGAACGCCGGTATCGCCTCCGTCGGGAACTCGATCGCACTTCCGATGCTCGCCGAGAGGTCCCAGGCGTGCGCGAGTGCGTCGACGGTGGGGAAGTTGATGACCACGGTTCCCGGCAGCTCCCCGAACGGGGTCGCATGCACCTGGTCCAGCACCCCGCCGGTGCTCCACATCGCCAGGGACCGTCGCTCGGCGTCCTCGGCCAACGGACCGAGATCACCGTCGTAGGCGACCGCGCCCATCGTGACCTCGGCCGACACGATGTCCTCGCCGGTCACCATGCCGGCCCAGAGCAGCTGGTTGTTCACGGCATGGCTCGCGAGGCGGCGCACCGTCCACGGGTCGCAGTTCGTGACCACGTCCATCTGGGAGTCGTCGAGCGCGCCGATCACCCCGGTCAGCTCGTCCAGCGCCAGCTCGAGCGTCCGCACCTGATCCATGTCTGCCCCTTCCGTCGTTGCGCCACCGTACCGGTGCGCCCGGCGCCGAGAAAGGCCCTCGCGGCCCTCGGATGGCCGCGTCATCCTCAGCCGACGCGGGCCAGCCAGCTCGGGAGCTGCTCGAGCTGGGCCTCGACGCCGTCGGACCACCGTCGCGTGTCCGCGGTGGCGCGATGGGGATGTCGGAACATGCGCACCGCGCTCGCGAGGTCGTCCAGGTACCAGCGCAGCCGGTAGAGGGTGATTGCGTCACCGTCGACCGTGTGCCCGGTGGCCTGCTGGTAGCGCTCGCCGTCCTCGTCGTCGGTGACGATCAACGCGAGGTCGCGCTCGGGCGCCGCCAGCGCCACCGTGTCCCAGTCGATCAGGACGAGGCCGTCGTCGACGCACATGAGGTTGCCGGGGTGCGGCTCTCCGTGCGTGATGACCGGATTCGACCGCGCCGGTTCGGTGCGGTCGATGAGAGCCGCGAACCCGGCGACGAGCTGCTCCAGCCCGCGGCCGTGTTGCGCGAAGCGTGCCCGCGTGAGCTCGGAAAAGGGTCCGGCATTCCACGGGCGGGTGGGATCGGCGAGGAACGCCGCCAGGTCACGTTCGCCACCGAAGCGGGGAGCTGGTCGGGACGCGAGGTCACGGACCACAGGGGTCGCCCGGTGCAGTGCGGCGACGAGGTCGAGCGCGCGATGTCGAAGCTCGGCGTCCGGGTACGGCCCGAACGGGTACGAGTGGCCGGTGAGGTACGGGAACACGGAGACGACATAGCGATCGTCGATGCGTTGCAGGACACCACCGTCGCGCGCGATGACCGGAGCCACGACGAACTCGAGTCCGGACAGGTCGCGCAGCGCGCACGCCGTTCGGAGCGCACGACCGAGCCCGTCGAGGACGGCGGGCCTGGTGTCGGCCATCCAGTCCTTGTCGTCGAGCTCGTCGACCGTGACGAAGTGGTGCCGGCCGTCGTCGCCGACCAGCGTCCAGTGGTGGCTGCCGCCGCCTTCCGGCACGTAGGTCAGCGAGCCGGCCCGCAGACCCCAACCGGCGTCGAGGGTGCGGAGGAGCCGCTCGTCGTCCAGGTCGGATGGACGGCTGCGCATGGTGCGGAACCTAAGCCGGCGCCCCAGCGGCGCGAAGGCTTTGACGCCGGGGGTTGCGTTCCCGGGCGCGACCCGGTATGTTCACCCCTATGGGTGAACATAGTGCTGCGGTCCTGGACCGGGTGTTCTCGGCGGTCTCCGACCCGACCCGGCGAGCCATCCTGGCCCGGCTCGAGGACTCCGACGCGCGGGTGACGGAGCTGGCGAGCGCCTTCCCGATCTCGCTCAACTCGACGTCGAAGCACATCCGGGTGCTGGAGCGCGCCGGACTGGTGCGCCGGACGGTGCGCGGTCGCGAGCACATCCTGACCCTGGAGGCGGCGCCCCTCGAGGAAGCCGGCGAGTGGATCGAGCACTACCGCCGGTTCTGGACCGACCAGCTCGCCGCACTCGACGCCTTCGTGACGAAGCGCAACCGACCGAAGGGCTCGTCATGACCGAGGGGTTCGTCGTCACCGTCCGGCGCGAGATCGCCGCTCCCGCGGACGTCCTGTTCGACGCGTGGTTGGACGCCGAGAGCCTCGGTACCTGGATGAAGCCCGGCACCTCGCGCGAGACCCGAGCCGAGACCGATCCGCGGGTCGGCGGCGCGTTCCGCATCGTGATGCTCGACGACGAGTCCTCGATGCTGCACACCGGCACCTACCGCGAGATCGATCGACCGCGGCGGCTGGTGTTCACGTGGACTTCGGCCGCCACGCACCACCGAGACTCGATCGTCACCGTGACCTTCGAGCCGGTCCAGGAGTCCACCGTCGTCGAGATCCATCAGGTCGGGCTCCCCGACGACGAGGCCCGGGCCGGACACCATGACGGCTGGAGCGACGCCCTGCGCGAGCTCGACCGCACGTTCGCCACCGACACCAGGAGCGACTGATGACGCACCGCACCGCAACCAGAGACGCATGGCTCGACGAGCGAATCGACCTGCTGAAGGCCGAGAAGGAGCTGACCCGGCTCGCCGACGACCTGGCCCACCGGCGCCAGGAGCTGCCGTGGGTGCCGGTGGAGCAGGACTACCGCTTCGACACCGAAGCCGGAGAAGGCACGCTCGCCGACCTGTTCGACGGCCGGTCGCAGCTGATCGTCTACCACTTCATGTACGGCCCGGACTGGGACGAGGGCTGCCCGAGCTGCTCGGGGGTCGCGGACGGGTTCGACGAGACGCAGGTCCACCTTCGGCACCACGACGTCGCGTTCACCGCGGTCTCCCGGGCACCGCTGGAGAAGCTCCTCGCGTACCGGGAGCGCATGGGATGGAGCTTCCCGTGGGCGTCGTCGGGCCGCAGCGACTTCAACTTCGACTTCGGCGTGTCGTTCACGGAGGAGTCGATCGCGAAGGGCGCGACGTACAACTTCCGCGAGCTCGAGGGCTGGATGGTCGAGCCGGCGAACCTGCCGTTCGAAGGTCCCGGCATGAGCGCGTTCGTGCTCCAGGACGGCGTCGTGCACCACACCTACTCGGCGTACGCACGAGGGCTCGACGCGACGTGGAACATGTGGCAGTGGCTCGACCGGGCACCGCTCGGGCGCAACGAGGGCGACCTGTCGTGGTTCCGTAGGCACGACCAGTACGAGAGCGCAGACCGATGACGGTCGCGCACATCGGCGGCGTGCCGGTCGAGGAGTGGGTGATGCCGCTGCTCACCACCGGGAGCGGCATCGCCCTCGCCGTCGGAGCCACCTTTCGTCGCCTGCGCCGGAGGACCTGACCGGCAGCACGGCACGACCACCTGTGAGAGGAGCCCACGATGGACACACCCCCGATCGCCTCGCCCGAGGAGTGGGAGACGGCTCGCCAGGAGCTGCACCGGCACGAGAAGGAGCTCACCCGCGTCCGGGACGCGGTCGCCGCGAAGCGCCGGCGGATGCCGTGGCTGCCGGTCGAGAAGGAGTACGCCTTCGACGGGCCCGAGGGCCGGGCGACCCTGCTCGACCTGTTCGACGGCCGCCGGCAGCTGATCGTCTACCGCGCGTTCCTCGAGCCCGGCGTCCACGGTTGGCCCGAGCACGCTTGCGTCGGCTGCTCGATGGTCGCCGACCAGGTCGCGCCCGTCGCACATCTCCACCTGCGGGACACGTCACTCGCCTTCGTGTCTCGCGCGCCCCAGGCGGACATCGAGCGCGTGAAGGCCCGGATGGGCTGGGCGATGCCGTGGTTCACGTTGCTCGACGACTTCGACGCGGACTTCGGGGTGGACGAGTGGCACGGGACCAACGCGTTCATCCGCGACGGCGACCGCGTGTTCCGCACCTCCTTCGTCTACGGCCGGGGCGACGAGGCGCTCGGGTCCACCTGGAGCTACCTCGACCTGACTGCGCTCGGCCGCCAGGAGGAGTGGGAGGACTCTCCACCGGGCTACCCCCAGACCCCGCCCTACGGGTGGTGGCGCTGGCACGACGAGCCGCAGCGGACCAGGACCAGGACGTAGCGCGGGGGGACACCACCGCGTCAGACGGCGTCGGGGGCGAGCTCGAAGTCGTCGAAGTCGAAGCCCGGTGACACGACGCAGCTGACGAGCGCGTCGGTCTCCGCGGGAAGTGTCCGTTGCCAGACCCCGGTCGGGACCACCACCTGAGTCCGGTGGCCGGCGGTCGGGTCCACGCCGAGCGTCTCGACGACCTCCGGGTGCGGCGCCTCGCCGCCGCCACCGAGCTCGAGCGTGACGACACCGCGGTGCGCGAGCCAGATCTCCTCGGATGCCACCCGATGCCACGCCGAGCACTCGCCGGCCGGCAGGAGGAAGTGGATCAGGGTCGCCGTGGCCCGATCACGTCCGTCGCGGGTCCGTACCCGCTCCTCCGCCTGCCACGTCTGGCGGTACCAGCCCCCTTCCGGATGCGGCTCGAGGTCCAGCAGGTCAGCCAATGCAGGTCGCATCGCCTCATGATGCCCGCCGTCGTCAGGCAGCGGGCTGTCCTCGAGGCCCGTTGGCGCCTACGTTACCGAGCAGAACCGGGCGGCAGGCAGTGATCAGGACGTCCGGGCGGGCTGGGGGCGGCGCGAGCGCGACGTCCGGCGAAGAGGGGCAACGCGATGAAGGTCTTGGGGATCATCTTCGGCACGGTGCTCGGCGCGGCCGCCGTGTTCGTCGGATTCGGTCAGGCGTTCGGATACTCGAACACGATCATCGGTTACCTGATCCTGTTGGCGATCGGTTTCGCCATCCTGTTGGTGCTCGAACGGCTCTCGCCCGAGCGGTCCGAACAGAAGCAAGCGCGCGAGCGGCTGGAGGGGCGGACAGCGAAGCTCGAACGTGACGCCAAGTACTTCCGGGACAGCCTGAGCACCGTCTGTCGTCCCCACACCGCGGCGTTCGACGAGGAGCGGACCTACATCTACTTCGTCTCGGAGACGGCCGACCGAGACGCGGGACGCTACGAGTACTCGACGCGCGTGACCGACGGCGGCAACCTCGCGTGGCGGTATCCGATTCCGTTCAGCGCCGGCGGAGACAGCGAGCGCTACTCAGAGCTCTCGCAGCTGAAGTCGAGCGTGCGGTGCAAGACCGACGGCCAGCGAGCGGTGCTGCTTCCCGCCCTCGAGGACGTCAGCGGTCTGGAGACTGCGGCGTTCTTCGAGCCGCTCGTCGCAGACTCCCCGGTCGCCTGGTCCGTCAGGTTCCAATGGCCGGGGCTCTGGAACCAGCTTCGTGCCGACGGATCCGACAGCGGAAGCGCCGCCCTCTACGGTCATTTCACGACCCGCTTCGTCCTGCTCATCGTCTTTCCCGACGGAACCCGCGACTACGCGTTCGAGAGCGTCTATCCGAAGGTCGGCGAACGAGAGAAGGTCGAATACGAGGGCCGACCCGCGCTCCGGTGGACGATCCCGGACCCGGACGGCCTCTACGAGTACTCCGTGAGCGCGAAGCTCCCGGGAAGCTAGTTGTGGGGCCCGGTGTCCGGTGCCCACCCGTCCGACGGGTTGGGTCCCCGGTGCCGGGAAGTCGACATCATGCGGCGGACGTTACCACCTCGTCCTGAGCGCCCGAGCTTGCCGCAGACCATTCGCGAGGTGCGTGAACGAGGTTCCCAGGGCCTGGCTTCGGGTAGACCTGCACCTCGTGGCGACCGGACGCAGGGCAGCGTGAGTGACACCCGCGCGTCGCGACGCGCGGCGCGCACTCGCTCGGCGTCCTGGTTCTGGTGGGCGCTCGCCGGCGTCGCGGTCGTCGGCCTCGCGGTCCGGATCGCGTACATCCTCGGCTGGCACCGCGACTACGTCTTCGGCGGCGACCCGTTCTTCTACCACGCGGGCGCGAACCTGCTCGCGGACGGCAAGGGTTTCATCTCGCCGTACTCGCCGCCGCACCACCCGATCGCCGCGAGCGACCACCCACCGCTGTACATGCTCTACCTCGCGATCCCGTCCGTGCTCGGGTTGCAGAGCGTGCTCACGCACATGCTCTGGTCCGCGGTCCTCGGCACGGGGACGGTCGTGCTCGTCGGCCTCACCGGACGCGAGGTCGGCGGCCCCCGGCTGGGGATCATCGCCGCGGTGCTCGCCGCGGTCGCCCCGAACATCTGGGTGTCCGACGGTCTGCTCCGGGCCGAGTCGATGGCCATGTTCACCGTCGCGCTCGCGCTCTACCTCTCCTACCGGTACTGGCGTCGCCCGACCGGTTGGGGGCTCGCCGCGGTCGGGGCCGCGGGCGGTGCGGCCGCCCTGAGCCGGGCCGAGCTCGTGTTGATCATCCCGCTCCTGGTCGTCCCGCTGGCCGTCCTCGCGCCGGGGCCCACGCGCCGGCAACGCTGGGCCGGCATCGGTGCCGGGCTCCTCGCCGCGCTGGTCCTGATGTCCCCGTGGCTGGTCTTCAACCTCACCCGCTTCGAGAAGCCGGAGCTGCTCAGCACATCGTTCGGTCCGCTGCTGGCCACGACCTCGTGCGACCAGGTCTGGAACAGCGACAACAAGAGCTACTTCTCGATCGCGTGCACCGTGGCGATCCAGAAGCGCGAGGGGAAACCGGGCGACGACGAGTCGCAGCTCGACGCGATCTACCGGCACGCCGGGCTGGAGTACATCAAGCACCACAAGCACCAGCTCCCCGGAGTGGTCGCGGCGCGCGCGGCGGCGATCGTCGGCCTGTACCACCCCGACCTGCAGATCCGGATCGACAGCTCGCGCGGCGTCGAGAAGTCGGAGCTCGCGATCGCCCGGGCGATCATGTACACGTTCTACGCCTTGGCGGTGCTCGCGATCGTCGGCGCAGTCGTGCTCCGGCGCCGCCGCACGGCGCCGGTCTTCCCACTGCTGGTCCCGCCGGTCGTCGTCATGGTCACGGTCATCATCGGCTACGCCGCGATGCGCTTCCGGGCGCCCGCGGACCTCGCTCTGTGCATCCTGGCCGCGGTCGCGCTCGATGCCGCGATCAACGCGGCGACAGGGCGTGGGCGCGGTTCGGAGCCGGGCACATCCGCGCCCGGCTCCAAAACCGATGCGGTCGAGGTCAGCCCCGTCGGGTCCGACCCCGCAGCGCGGTGAAGCACAGCGTCATGCTGATCGCGCCGACGACCACGATGGCGATCAACGCCTTGCCGAGCGACTCCCACTCCCAGCCCTGCATGACGAGGGACCGCAGCCCTTCGAGCAGGTAGGTCACCGGGTTGAAGCCGGCCACGGTGTTCAGCCACCCGGAGAGCTGGTCGCGGGGCACGTAGGACGAGGTCAGGAACAGGAACGGGAAGAAGAGCAGGAACGCGGAGTTCACCGCCGCCGGGTTCCCGGTCTTGAGCGCGATCGCGTACCCGAACCCGGTGAACGCGAGGCTCCAGAGGGCGGCGAACGCGACGAACACGAACAGTCCCGCGACGCCGGTCTCGAAGCGCACGCCGATCGCAAAGCCCAGGACGAGGATCGGGATCGTGAGCGCCACCGCGACGGTGACGTCGGCCACCATGTGGCCCAACAGGATCGCGAGCCGCCTGATCGGGGTCATCAGCAGCCGGTCCAGATAGCCGTCCTGGATGTCGAGGACGAGCGCCGGGGCACGGGAGATCCCGGTGACGCCGAGGAGGATCGCGGTCGGCATCTCGAACGCCTTGTAGTCGAAGCCGGCGCCCGCCGAGTTGGTGAAGGTCGCGACGTTGACCACGAAGAAGAACAACGCGATGAACATCGGCGGGAACACCGCCTCGAGGTCACGCGGGACGGCTCGGAGCGCGCGCCCGGCGATGGAGGCCACGTCGTGGGCGAAGCCGGCCGGCCTCGCACGCAGGGCATCCGCACTGCGGATCGGGGCAACGACGTCGGCAACGCTCATCGGTGGGCCTCCTCGGTCTCGTCGTCCTGCTCGATGTGGGTCCCGGTCAGCTCGAGGAACACGTCGTCCAGCGTCGGGGTGCGCAAGGTGAGATCCCGCACCTTGACCTCGCAGCCGTTGAGCGCGACTGCGATCGGGCTGATCGCCGCCGAGCCGTTGTCGGTGGCGATCACGAGCTCGTCGCCGTGCGCCTCGGCGCCCTGCACCCCGTCGAGCGCTTCGATCGTCGAGCGCAGCGGCGCGGGGTCGCCGACGACCCGGACGATGATCACGTCCGAACCGACGGACCGCTTGAGGTCGTCCGGGGTGCCTTCGGCCACGATGCGCCCGGCGTTGATGATCCCGACCCGGCCGCACAGCTCATCCGCCTCCTCGAGGTACTGGGTGGTGAGGAAGATCGTCATGCCGAGCTCGGCGTTGAGCCGGCGCACCTCGTTCCACACGGTGATGCGGCTCACCGGGTCCAGTCCCGTCGTCGGCTCGTCGAGGAAGAGGACCTCCGGGTTGTGCACGAGCGCGGCCACGAGGTCCAGTCGCCGCCGCATCCCACCCGAGTAGGTGCCGATCGGGCGGTCGAGCGCGTCGCTCAGGTCGATGAGCTCGCCCAGCTCGTCGACGCGCTGCGCCATCGCGCGCTTCGGCAGGCCGTAGAGGAGGCCCTGCAGGCGCAGCAGCTCGCGCCCGGTCTGCTTCGGGTCGAGCGCGGCGTCCTGGAGCGCGACACCGATGTGGAGGCGGACGTCGCCCGGCTGGGAGCCGACGTCGTAGCCCGCGACCGTCGCGGTCCCGTCGCTGATCGCGGTGAGGGTGCAGAGCATCCGGACGGTGGTCGACTTGCCAGCCCCGTTCGGGCCGAGGAACCCGTAGATCTCGCCGCGGCCGACCTCGAGGTCGAGCTCGTCGACGGCGGTGAAGTCGTCGAACCGTCGCACGAGCCGCTCGGTGCGGATCGCCACCTCGGTGGGGCGCGATGCCGGGACCGGGACGGCCGTCGGGGCCTCGGAACGGTCGGTCCGCCACTCGTCGACGGGATGGGGTGCCAGAGGACCAGCCACCGCGAACCTCGCTCTTCTCTTGGGGGAAAATGGCGTCCGGGTTCCGACCGCACTCGCACGAGGAACTCATCGCCCCGGCCGATCACCCGAGGGCCATCATGCGCCCCGGAACCGGCCACCCTCTGTCCGGTTCTGTGGACGGCTTCCGGGCGGCCGCCGAGCTCGATCGTCCGTGGCGCCACCGATCCTGGTGCCCGCGATACGCGAGGCTGTCGACATGAGCTTCGGGAGCGAGTCCACGACCGACGAGGTCCTCGACGGCGTCGACCTGTCGGGACGGCGCATCCTGATCACCGGCGCCTCGGCCGGGCTGGGTCAGGAGACGGCTCGGGCGGTCGCCGCGCACGGCGGGAACGTCGTGCTCGGGGTGCGGGACGTCGCGAAGGGCGAGCAGGCCGCGGAGCCCGTCCGGGAGGCCGCCGCGGCCAGTGGGAACGTCGAGCTGCGCGAGGTGGACCTCGCGTCCCTGGCATCGGTCCGGGCGTTCACGGATGGCGTGCTCGCCGACCACGATCGGCTGGACGTCATCATCGCGAACGCGGGTGTCATGGCGACACCCGAGGGGCGGACTGCGGACGGATTCGAGACCCAGTTCGGCACCAACCACCTCGGCCACTTCGTGCTCGTCAACCGGTTGCGGCCGCTGCTCGCGGGCGGACCGGCGCGGATCGTCAACCTCACGTCGGCCGGCCACCGGTTCAGCGACGTCGTCCTCGACGACGTCAACTTCGAGCACACCGCGTACGACCCGTGGCAGGCGTACGGCCGGTCGAAGACGGCGAACATCCTCTTCTCGGTCGAGCTCGACCGGCGCGGTCGTGACGCCGGCCAGCGGGCGTGCGCGGTCCATCCGGGGACGATCCTCACCGAGCTCGGCCGCCACCTCACGGACGAGACGCTCGGTGCGCTGGACTCGGCGCGCGCGGGGCAGGCGATGGTCTGGAAGTCCATCCCGCAGGGTGCGGCGACGAGCGTCTGGGCCGGGTTCGTCGCCGGGCCCGAGGAGATCGGCGGCCGCTACTGCCAGGACTGCGGCGTGGCTCCGGTCACCGAGGACGCGACGACGGGTGCGGGGGTCTTCGCGTACGCGCTCGATCCCGACCGCGCCGCGGCGCTCTGGACCCGGTCCGAGGAGCTGGTCGGCGAGTCGTTCCCCGACTGAGCCACGATGGGCCGGGGCCCATCACGGTCAGCCGGGTCGGTCGTGCAGCCTGCGGTGGTGCTCCAGCCAGCGGGCCACGACCGCGTCCTCCGGGGTCCCGTCGTCGTACGCGGGTGACACGAGCGGCGCCGCGTCGGTCACCTCGATGACGCCGATCGTCCGGATGCGGGAGAGGTTGGGCCGGCCGTCGGCGGTGACGGTGGCCACGAAGCCGAGGCGCTGGTCGCGGACCAGGCGCTGCATGTCCGGCGTCAGCATCGACGACTCTCGCGCCACCCGGCGCGCTGACGGCCATCGGGCCCCGCGACGGATCAGGACTGGCTCCGTGGGTGGGCGCGAGACAGTCTGTGGTCATGAGCGAGTCGAACGGATCGATCCGGTGTGACGCCTGGGTGGCCACGAAGCTGGGCGCCCCGACCGATGCGCTCGAACGACGGGAGGTCGACGTCCCGGCACCCGCCCCGAACGAGGCGCGGGTCGCGGTCGAGGCGTTCTGCCTGAACTTCAACGACATCGACCTGATCCGCGGCCGGTACCTGACGCTGCCGCTCGAGGCGCCGTTCGTCCCCGGCATGGAGTCGGTGGGGGTGGTCGAGAGCGCGGGGGCGGGCGCGGAGCACCTGATCGGCCAGCGCGTGGTCGGCATCCCCGTCATGGCCCACGGTGGGTACGCGACCCACGCGATCATCGACGCCGCGACCGCGCTGGCGATCCCCGCCTCGATGAGCAGCGTCGACGGCGCCGCGCTGCACTACCCCTTTCACCTCGGCTGGTTCGCGCTGCACGAGCGGGCGCGCCTGCTCGCCGGTGAGACGTTGCTGGTCCACGCGGGCGCGGGCGGCATCGGGTCGGGCGTGCTGCAGCTCGGCAAGGCACTCGGCGCGAAGGTCATCGCGACGGCCGGCACCGACGACAAGGTCGCGTTCTGCAAGGAGCTCGGCGCGGACCACGTGATCAACTACCGGGAGTCGAGCTTCGCGGCCGAGGTCGAGGAGCTGACCTACGGCCACGGCGTGGACGTCGCCTTCGACACCGTGGGGGGCGACGTCACCGTCGAGACGTTCAAGTGCATGGGCTTCAACGGTCGGCACCTGATCGCCGGCTTCAGCGAGGACATCCAGCTCGAGGACGCGAGCTACATGACGCCGCGGCCGATCGCGTACGGCAACTTCTCCCTGTGCGGGGTCTGCCTCGTGTACGTCAACGACCCGCTCGGCGTCCGGCGCACGCTCGGGTTCAACTGGCCGTCGCGCTCGGAGGGCCAGGTCGCGCACGCCACGATCCTGGAGATGCTGCGAACCGGGAGGATCCGCACCGTGATCGGGCGGGAGCTCGGTTTGGGCGAGATCCCCGAGGCACTGGAGTCGATGGAGCGGCGCGAGACCGTCGGCCGCCTCGTCGTCAGCGTCTGAGCTCGGACGCGTTCAGCGCTGGGACTCGTCGCGGTGGCGGTCCTCGCAGGCGGTGAACGACGACAGCAGGCCGGCGCGTGAGAGCGCGTCCCGGACGAGCGGGGCCAGGCGCTCGAACGTCATCGTGATCCCGCGGAACTCGGCCTGGCGGCGGGTCACGATCAGCGAGCCGATGCCCGCGCTGTCGATGTAGGTCACCGCCCCGAGATCGACGTGGAGCTCGGAGATCGGCAGGTCCAGGAGATCGAGGAGCTGCCGCGTGACCCTCGGGTCCGCGCCGGTGCCGAGTGCGCCGCGGATGCGGGCCCAGACCGCGTTGCCGAGGACGCCCTCGGCGCACACGAACGCGCCCTCCGACAAGGGATCACCGGATTCCAGGGTCCAATGCCGAAGGGTCTGCGCCCCGTTCTCGTCCATGAGTGTCGCGTCCGATCGAATCGCCCGGGTGGGAGAGCCGGATTGGGCGTACCCGCGCCTGCTCCTCGCAGGTTCGCTCGCGCGAGGGCACGGTTGCAACGGTTTTCCGGTGGTTTCGGACCCCGAGTCGCCCGCCGGGGACTCAAGCCCGTGGCGCGTCCGGCCGAAATCATGACAAACGTTCCCCGTCGTCGAGTCAGGAGGCCCGGCTCGTGCTCAGCTCCGAAACCCCGTCGCCCGACGAGACCCTGTTCCGCTGCCTCGCGTCGACCACCGACCGGGTCGCGACGGTCCGGCTCGAGGGTGACCTCGACCTCGCGAACGCGTCGCTGGTCCGCCTCGAGCTGCTCGCGACCGTCGAGCAGGACATCGACCGTCTGGTGGTCGACCTGCGCGCGCTCACCTTCATGGACAGCTCGGGAATCGGCGCGCTGGTCGTGGTGTGGAAGCGCGCGGGCGAGCGGGAGGTCGCGATGACGTTGGAGGCGGTCCCGCTCGAGGTCCGGCGGGTCCTCGACAGCTGCGGGCTCAACGAGATGTTCGAGCCGCGCGACGCCGACGAGCTTTCCTGACGGCGCCGCGAACGCGACGAACGGGGTGTCGTCAGCGGTCGGCGTGGGTCTTCGAATCCCGTGGGTGCTCGCCGTCGGGCCCGCGCGATCCGGCGCCGTCGCCGGCGTGGACGAGCTCCTCGATCTGCTTGCCGGTGTCGGCGTCGACGTTCTTCCAGTACTGGAACGCCCGCTCGAGCACGTCACCCTTGACCCCGTTCAGCAGGTGGCCCGCGACCGTGTGCACGAAGCGGTCGCGCTGGGCGTCGTCCCACACCTCGCGCACGAGCGTCCCCGCCTGCGTGAAGTCGTCGTCGTCGGGGCGCAGCTCGTAGGCGGTGCGCATCATCTCGCCGTCGGCCTCCCAGCCGTCGTCGACCGGGCCGGTGATGTCGGAGTACGGCCTGCCCTCGCTGTTCGGTGCGTACTTGGGCGCGTCGCCCGAGTGCTCGTACGCCATCGCGCCGTCGAACGTGTACGAGTTCACCTGGACACGAGGCTTGTTGACCGGGAGCTGCAGGTAGTTGGCACCGATGCGGTAGCGGTGGGTGTCGCTGTAGGCGAACGCGCGCCCGAGGAGCATCTTGTCGGGGGAGAAGCCGATGCCGGGCACCAGCGCGGACGGCTCGAACGCGGCCTGCTCGATCTCGGCGAAGAAGTTCTCGGGGTTGCGGTCGAGAGTCATCGTCCCGACCGGGATCAGCGGATAGTCGTGGTGCGACCACGTCTTGGTGAGGTCGAACGGATTGACGCGGTAGTCCTTCGCGTCCTCGTAGGGCATCACCTGCACCGAGAGGGTCCAACGCGGGTGGTCGCCGCGCTCGATCGCGTCGCGCAGGTCGCGACGGTGCGCGTCCGCGTCCTGGCCCGCGAGCTCGGCCGCCTGCACGTCGGTCAGGCCCTCGACGCCCTGCTGCGAGTGGAAGTGATACTTCACCCAGTGCTTCTGCCCGGCCGCGTTGATCCACATGTAGGTGTGTGAGCCGTAGCCGTTCATGTGGCGCAGCGTCCGCGGGATGCCGCGATCGCCCATGAGGTAGGTGACCTGGTGCGCGGACTCGGGGTTCAACGACCAGAAGTCCCACTGCATGTGGTTGTCGCGCAGACCCGAGCCACCCCGGCGCTTCTGGCTGCGGATGAAGTGGGGGAACTTCATCGTGTCGCGCACGAAGAAGACCGGGGTGTTGTTGCCGACGAGGTCGTAGTTGCCCTCGGAGGTGTAGAACTTCAGCGCGAAGCCCCGGGGGTCGCGCCAGGTGTCCGGGCTGCCCTGCTCGCCGGCGACGGTCGAGAAGCGGGCGAGCATGTCGGTCTTCACCCCGGGCTGGAACAGGGCGGCCTTGGTGAAGCGGGACACGTCGTCGGTCGTCTCGAAGGTGCCGAACGCGCCAGTGCCCTTGGCGTGGACGTTGCGCTCAGGGACGCGCTCCCGGTTGAAGTGCGCCATCTGGTCGAGGAAGTGGACGTCGTGCAGGAGGATCGGACCGTTGGCGCCGACCGTGAGCGAGTTGCGGTCGCTCGGTGTCGGTGCGCCGGTGCTGGTCGTCGAGCCGGCGGTGCCGGTGCTCTCGGTCGTGGGCTCGGTGGGCTCGGGGCTCATGGGGCCTCCTTGGCGGGGGGAGTGTTCAGGTCTCAAGCGGTCGGTTGTCCGGCGTTTGACGTCGACGCGGGACGGGCGTTGCGGCACTCGGGGCAGTGCCCCCAGTAGATGACCTCGGCTTCGTCGATCTCGAAGCCCTGGTCGTCGCTCGCCTGCAGGCACGGCACCGCGCCGACCGCGCAGTCGACGTCGACGGTGGTGCCGCAGGCCCGGCAGATCAGGTGGTGGTGGTTGTCGCCGACGCGCGCCTCGTACCGGGCGGGGGAGCCGGCGGGCTCGATGCGGCGCACCAGGCCGGCCTCGACCAGGGCGCCGAGCGCGTCGTACACGGCCTGCACCGAGATCGCACCGAGCGCGGCACGCGCCCCGGTGGCGATGGCGTCGGCACTGGCGTGCGGTCGGCCGACGACCTCGTCGTACACGGCCAGGCGCTGCGCGGTGACCTGGAGACCGACGTCGCGCAGGACCTGGGCCCGATCGTGTGCTTCCACCGCACGATGAGACCACGGATTCTGGAATGAGTCAAGAGTTTGAGGGACTCGGGACTTTGACCGCGCGCGTTGCTGCCGAGCCCGGACGTGTCGAGGCCCCGACCCGGGCAGGAGGTCGGGGCCTCTAGACACGATTCCGATGCCTCTCGGCACCGGGTCTGCGAGCTGGGGGGCTCGTGCCACACCAGATACCCGAGTTCCGGGAAGGCGAAACACCCAAGTCCCGGATTTCGTCGGGCCCGAGGGTGGCGACCCGATGAGCGATCCGCGGGCCGGATTCCACCCGGTCACGCCGCGCCTCGTGGTGCGCGACCCGGACGGCTCAAGGTCCGGAGACCGGCCGTCGATGCGTGGAGACGTCAACCCGAGGGGTCTCGCCATGGCCGCAGTCGTCTCCGAACCCGAAGCCCGGACCGACCCGGGATCGCGCGCGCCCGCGTCGAAGCAGGCGATGGGGAAGGGATCGGCGTACATCCTGCCCGGCCTCTTCGTGATGGCCTGGGCGTTCGCGCTGAGCGGTTCCACGGCGCCCGGCGCGATCGCAGGTGAGTCCACGGCGATGGGCGACCTCCGGTGGATCCTCTACTTCGCCGGGTTCGTCTTCCTGTTCTCCGCGGTCATGCACTCGGTCTTCCGCAAGGCGATGGCGGCGTCGATCGGCTGGCAGACGAACGGGTTCGAGCTCGAGCTCGCATCGGTGTCGCTCGGCCTGAGCGCGGCGTGCTTCTACGCGACCTACAACGGGATCGAGGCGATGATCGCGGTCTCGCTCCCGATCGTCGCGTTCCTCTTCCTCGCGGGCGTCAACCATGTCTACGAGATGGTGCGCAAGCAGAACTTCGCGCCGAACAACACGCTGATCCTCGTGTGGGACTTCGGTGTGTCCGTCTCCCTCGTTGCGCTGCTCGCCGCCGCGCACGCCTTCTAGAGCCCGACGGTGTTCCGCATCCCTCCGCCGGAGCTGGTCGAGCCGGGCACGCGCGCGCTCCGCACCGTGCTCGCCGGGAACGGTGTCGTCGACCCGGCGCCCGCGAGCGTGATCGCCGCGATCTCGGCCGACGTCTTCGGTCATCCGGTCGACCCGAGCCGACTCGAGCCGATCCGGTTCGACGAGGTCGCGCAGCAGATCGTCGATCCGGCGTTCCGGCGCCAGCTGATCGGTGCCGCAATTGCGCTCGGCATCACGATCCACCCGCCCGACCCGGCGATCGCGACCCGCACCCGCGAGCTCGCCGCGGCGCTCGACGTCGACGAGCCCATGCTCGACGCGTTCGAGCGCAGTCTCGAGGGCCACCGCTTCTGGATGCTCGCCGACTACGCCCGGCACAGCTGGATGACCGACGAGGTCAAGCGCGAGGTCCGGGCGAAGGGCATCCGGGCCTTCGCCGAGCAGTTCGCCCGCATGAAGGGCCACGCGCCCGACGATCCCGCGACGGTCCAGCGCTTCGCCGCGCTCGCCGACCTGCCGGAAGGCTCGTGGGGTCGCGCGGTGTCGGACTTCTACGCCCGCCACCACTGGCCGCTGCCCGGTCAATCCGGATCCGTCCCGCTGCTGACCACCCACCACGACTGGGTGCACGTGGCCGCGGCTTACGAGGCGACGCCGATCGGCGAGATCCAGGTAACCGCGTTCATGGCCGCGCAGATGCC
This sequence comes from Acidimicrobiia bacterium, assembly GCA_036502405.1. Taxonomy (GTDB): domain Bacteria; phylum Actinomycetota; class Acidimicrobiia; order IMCC26256; family JAENVU01; genus Chersky-806. The sequence continues at coordinate 18,184 of DASXYP010000066.1, read as the reverse complement.
CGACGACACCGCGCTCTCCCTGCTGTTCTTCGGATGGAGCGTCTACGAGAGCGGCATGCTCAAGGTCCCGCTGTCGCCCGGCGCGGTCGGGACGATCGGCTCGGACCCGGTGAACGCGCACCAGGTCGCCGACGCGCTGCGACGCGGCGGTGAGAGCGGCGTCGACCTGCTCGACCTCGACCACTGGGCCCACGCCCACCGGCCGCTGGCGGAGATCCGCGAGGAGTTCAACATCGGGCCGAAGCGCGTCGAGGGACCCGACGCGGCGCCGGCAGTCCCGACGCTCGTCGACGCCTGACCCGGTTCGTCGGAGTTCTCCGTCGGCCGATGGTCGGAGCAAGATCGCCGGGCGGCCGACGGCGGTGCGTCGAAGTTCTCCGTCGGCGGATTGTCGGAGCAAGATCGCCGGGCGGCTGACGGCGGCTCAGCCGAGCGAGTCGAGCGCCACGACGCGCGTCTCGGGGATGACGTCGACGACGTCCGGCCCGACCCAGCGCACCCCGAGGATCGTGCGGGCGTGGCCGGCCGTGCTCAACCAGTTCTGCACCCCGGGATCGCGGTGCGCGACGACGCAGCGGACGGATCCGTCGTCGTTGCGCCGGGTGGTCGCGGAGTTCAGGATCACCGGGTGGTAGCGGTAGTCGAGCGTCTCCATCCAGTGGTTGTGCATGACCAGCATCCAGTAGTCGCAGTCCGGGGGCACGAAGTCGACGACGAGCGCCTCGTCCTCGGCAATCGTGACGTAGGCCATGTGCCACGCGATCTGCGGGTCCTTGAAGAGCTTGGTGTCGTCCTCCTGCCCGTCGTAGAAGACGTTCGGGTGCGTGGCGTTGCGCTCGGCCCACGACGCGCCGATCGACGTGATCGCCCGCACGTACGCCGGGCTCGCGGCGAGTGAGTGCACGAGGTGCTCGGCGGAGAGCGGCGGTGGCGTCTCGCCGGCACCGCCGATGCGCTCGATGTGGAGCTCGGCGGGCCGGTCGGTCCCCTTGTGGAGGAAGGTCTGGCGGATGGCGAGCGAGGACGTGTCGGGCTCGAGCGCGAGCCAGTTGCCGTCGTGCGGCTCCTGGGAGAGGAAGAGCTCGAAGCCGCCGGCGTCATCGACTCGCAGCTGGTGCTCGTGCAGCGTGGTGCCGGTGCCGCGCCGGTTCCCGCTCCCGAACCCACCCGCAGCGAAGGTGTTGAAGCTCAGCCAGCGCGCGTCGCCGCGCGTGCCCCAGATGCGGTAGTCGTAGCGGCCCGAGAGCGACGTGCCGAGATACAGGTTGTCCGGGTTCTCCGCGACGATCTTGATCGTCTCGTGGCAGGTGCAGATGAGGTGCGGGAACGCGGGGTAGCCGTACTCGAGCCGGCCTTCGAGATCACCCCGGAGCAGCCGCGTGAGCATCCGGTAGCCCTCGGCGATGTCGAGGGGATCGGTGACCCCGGGCCGGAGGACGTCGTCACCCGCAGCCTTGAGGGCATCGCAGAACTCCGCCCATGCCTCCCCCGAGACGACCTTGTCGACGGCGTCGCTCACGTCCATCCTCCTCGCGCACCGAACCGGTCGGTGTAGGCCGAGAACCGCTCGGCGACGGCTGTCGGATCCAGCCCGAACTCGGCGGGGTCGGGCGTGTGGTCGCCCCGGGCGTGCTGCGCGTTGCCGGCCGACCACTCGCGCATGGCCGCCTCCGCGTGCGCGGTGAACGGCCACCCGAGATCCTCGTAGAGCGCGGCCACTGCGGCGATGGGATCCGCGACGACGTCGGCCATGAAGACGTCGGCGAAGCACGCCTCGCCGAGCGCCGCTCGAGCCTCGAGGCCGCGGTCGACCGCGGTGCCCCAATCCCCGGTCTGGCGCGGCCCCAGCCATGTGGGATCGAAGCGGTCGGTACCCGGAGCGGCGACGACGGTGAGCAGGCTGCACACCGACGTGAGCGCGGCCATGGGGTCGCGGTGGGTCCATACGAACCGCGCATCGGGAAACGCGGTGCGCACGGCGTCGATGAACGCGACATCCGGAGGGTTCTTCCAGGCCCACCGGTGCGGTGGGCAGTGGCGCTGGAGCAGGCGGAGCACGTCCGCCTCGAACGCGTACCCGTCGTGCATGTCGCAGCCGAAGAGCCAGTCCTCGTACGCGGGGATCCGGGCCGACCCGCTCGTCTGCCAGGCCCGGAAGCTCATGCCCATGAGGTCCAGCGCCTCGGAGGGACTCGTCGCGGTCGCGAAGTAGAGGCGGGGCAGGTCCGGCATCAGCTGGTGCGACATCTCGATGCCGGCCTGGGTTGCGGCGATCCGGGCGTCGGTCGTCTCGGTCGCCTCCTCGGGGGGCGGGACGGGTGTCGTCGCCTCCCAGGTCCGCAGGGACCGCGTGTCGCGGTCCGCGGCGAGGAGATGGGCCAGCGCGGTGGTGCCGGTCCGCGGCAGGCCGAGCACGATGACCGGAGCCTCGATCACCTCGTCGCGGATCGCAGGGTCCCGCCGTAGCCAGTCGACCACGCCGAGGCGCGAGCGGAGCCCGTTGCCGATGGTGAACTCGTAGGTGGCGGCCCCGAGGTCGTTCAGCTCGGCGTCCCTCAGCGCGCCGAGAAGGGCGTCGAGCCCGTCCCGCCACGCGCCGGTCCCGAAGTCGTCGAGCCCGGTCTCGTCGACCGCGCGCTCGATGAAGACGTCGGCGTCGGGGAGCGGCACGGAGGTATTCATACAACGCGCGAGCGGGAGCGCGCGGCGGTGGGCGGCCCAGGGTTAGCGTTGGCCCCGTGCCGCGCGATGACCACATCGATGTCGAAGTCGCCGGGCGAACGGTCGCGGTGACCAGCCCGGACAAGGTGATGTTCCCGAAGCACGGGACCACCAAGCTCGACGTCGTCCGCTACTACCAGGCGATCGAGGTGCCGGCGCTCCGCGCGATGCACCGGCGCCCCGTCTTGATGCAGCGGTACCCGCGCGGCGTCGGCAAGACGTCCTTCTTCCAGAAGCGGGTGCCCGACGGTGCACCCGACTGGCTGGAGACCGCGATCGTGAGCACACCGAACGGGACGACGTCGCGGGCGCTGGTGATCGAGGATCTGGCGCACGTCGTGTGGGCCGTCAACCTCGGTTGCCTCGGGTTCCACGTCTGGCCGAACACGATCGACGACGGGGAGTACGCCGACGAGCTGCGCATCGACCTGGACCCGCAGCCCGGCGTCGGGTTCGACGAGGCGCGCGCGGCGGCCCGAGAGGTCCGGACGTTGCTCGCCGAGCACGACATCGAGGCCTGGCCGAAGACGACGGGCAATCGCGGCATCCACGTGTACGTCAGGCTCGAGCCGCGGTGGACCCCGATCGAGGTGCGCGCCGGCGCGGTGGCGGTCGCCCGCGAGCTCGCGCGACGGCACCCGGACACGATCACGGACGCCTGGTGGAAGGAGGAGCGCGGCGAGCGCATCTTCGTCGACTTCAACCAGAACGCGCCGCACAAGACCGTGTTCGGCGCGTGGTCGGTGCGGGCCCGTCCGGACGGCCAGGTCTCGACGCCGTTCTCCTGGGACCACCTTGACGACGTCGACCCGGACGCATTGACATTGCGGACCGTGCCCGAGCACGTCGAGCGCCACGGTGATCCGTGGGAGCACATCGACGCGCACCGACAGAGCTTGGCGCCACTGCTCGCGATGTACGAGCAGGACCTCGCGTCGGGGCTGCAGGACGCGCCCTGGCCTCCCGTCTATCCGAAGATGCCGGGGGAGCCACCCCGGGTCTCGCCGAGCCGGGCCAAGAAGCAGGGCTGAGCGGGGCGCACCATCTTCAGTGACGGCCCCGAGCTGTCGATACGGTCAGGTCACGCCCCCCTCGGAGGTCTTCGTGCGCACGCTGGTCACCACGTCCCGGATGCCGTTCGCGGTCGACGAGATCCGCAAGCTCGGCGAGGTGGGCAACGACGTCACCGCGGTCGACACGTTCAAGGCGTCCCCGGGCAGTCACTCGCGCTTCGCCGCGCGTCATCTCGAGGTGCCGGCCCCGGCTCAGGAGACCGAGGCGTTCGTCGACTCGGTCGCGTCGATCATGGACGAGCACCGGATCGCGTGGCTGCTCCCGATGTTCGAGGAGGTCTTCTACCTCGCCGCCCACCGGGACCGGCTCGAGGGTCGCGCCGAGCTGTTCTTCCCGGACTTCACCACGCTGGCCAAGGTCCACGACAAGGTCTCGTTCGCGGCGATGTGCCGCGACCTCGGACTCCCGGTCGCGGAGTCGGTGACGGCCACGTCACCGGAGGAGCTGCGCGACGCGACGGGGAAGTGGGAGCACTGGTTCGCGCGTGCCGCATACGGTCGGGGCGGGCTCAACATCCTGACCAACCGCGGCCCGCTCGCCGGCGAGGGGAGCCTCGACGACGCCACGCCGACCGTCGACGACCCGTGGCTCGTGCAGGAGTACCTCCGGGGGGTCGACCTGTGCAGCTGGAGCGTCGTGCAGCACGGCGAGATCGTCCTGCACTCCACCTACCGGCACCCGCTCACCATCGACGACCGCGGCGGGATCGTGTTCGAGTCCGTCGACGCCCCGGAGACGTTGGCCGCGGCCCGGGAGATCGTCGGCGCGCTCGGCTGGCACGGACAGGTGAGCTTCGACTTCCTCCGCACGGACGACGGCGTCCACCACCTGGTCGAGTGCAACCCGCGCCCGACCGACGGGTGCACGCTCGCCACCCCGGAGCAGCTCGACGCCGCGCTGTTCGGTGCCCGACCGGCTGCGCCCGTGGTCGTGCCCGCCGGGCGCAAGCGCGAGATCAAGGAGGCCGTGCTGCGCGACATGTTCCAGCACCTCGGCCGCTTCCGGTCCGACTACGACGCGGCGAAGGGCGGCTCGGGCGTCTACACCCAGCCCCACGACCACCTGCCCTTGCTCTACACGGTGCTCTCCCTGCAGCACGTCCGCGCGTACCGCAAGTCGATGGGTCTCGACCACAAGTCTCGCGAGGACCTGATGGCCGCGCAGTTCTTCGACGTCTGCTGGGACGGCGTGCCGATCACGTGACCGGTACGGACCTCTCGTGACCCTCGCCATCGCGCTGTCACTGGTCGCCGCGTTCCTGTTCGCGGGAGCCGCAGTGCTCCAGCAGCGCGGCACCGAAGGGGTCGCGGACGCCGACGCGCTCGGAGCCGGCTTCCTCACCACGTTGGTGCACCGGCCGATCTGGCTGCTCGGCATCGCGGCGGACATCGCGGGATTCGGCGTGCAGGCCGCCGCGTTGGCAGTCGGGAGCCTGCTGCTGGTCCAGCCGCTGCTCGTGACCACGCTCCTGTTCGCCCTCCCGATGGCCGCCCGGTTCGCGCATCGGCGGCTGACCGAGCAGGAGTGGCGCTGGTCCGGGCTGCTCGCGCTGTCGCTCGTCGTGTTCGTCGTCATGGGGGAGCCCACGAGCGGTCGCCAGGCGCCGTCGTTCTCCGCGTGGCTCCCGACGATCGTCGTCGTCGTGCCCCTCGTGGCTGCGTGCGTGTTCGCGGCGAGCGGACTGCCGCACGGCACCCGTCGGTCCCTGGTCCTCGCGATCGCGGCCGGCGTCCTGCTCGGCGTTTCGGCACCGTTGACCAAGAGCGCGATCGCGGCGTTCGGCGACGGGTTGCTCGCCGGCCTGGGCAGCTGGGAGTTCTGGGCGATGGCGCTCGCCGCTTCGCTGGGGACGTTCTGGCAGCAGTCGAGCTACCAGGCCGGCGACGTGCAGACGAGCCTCCCCGCGGTGACCGTGCTGAAGCCACTGGTCGCGATGGCGCTCGGTCTGACGATCTATGACGAGACGTTGAAGATCGGCGGCGTCGGGGACCTGCTCCTGCTCGCGTCCATCGGCACGATGGTGTGGGCGACGCTGGTGCTCGGTCGGCTCGCCGCGCCCGAGCTCGCGGATCCACCGCCGAGCCCATCGGCCGCGAGCTGAGGTTTCGCGACCTCAGACGGCGACGCGGTCCATGCGGACCGTGAACAGCGTGTGGTACGCCCAGACGAGCTGGTCGCCCTCGCGCCAGCGCCGGACCTCGACGTCGGTCACGTCGCGGGGCCGCAGCACCAGGACGCCGTCCTCGAAGCTCGCGGCGACCGAGATCGGTGTCGTGAAGTCGCCGGCCATCACGTCGTTGACGCCGTGCTCGAAGGTGCCGTCGGCCACCATGTCGTGGATCACCCCGCTCGTCGTGACGACAACGCGCGCACCGGCCTGCTCGATGCGCTCGACGTGGGACCAGATCGGATGCTCGCGAGGGAGCCGCTCACCCCCGGAGGTCGCGTCGACGACCGTCCAGGTGCCGGCGAGATCCGGTGCATCGGTGACCAGCGGGTCGGTGCACCCGAGCAACACCGCGGGCGGCATCTCGAGGCCGTAGCCCCCGGCCGGCGTGTGGGCGGTCGGGATGTCGGCCAGCGCGGTCATGACACCCGCTCGTGGTGCCGACAGACCGGCGGGAACGTCGAGGGCGCGCTCATGAGGTCACCTCCGTCATCGCGAACATGCTGTGCAGCTCTCGGCCGGCGGAGGTCAGTGGCTCGTCGACTCTGATCTCGGCACCACCGAGACGGTGGCCGTGCGGAGCACCGCGAGCGCGCGGTTCTCCCGGACGAGGTCGGTCGGGTAGAAGACCACCTTGTCGAACGGATACCAGAGCCCGAGCCAGGCGAGCACCCAGCCCACGATGTCCACGACGTCCTGGAACGGGTCGCTCTTGCTCATGTCCCCGCCGATGGCGACGATGGTGAGGCCGAGCAGCGTGATCGGGAACCCGACGCGCAGCGCACGCCACCCGCTGCGCTTCATCCCCCGGATCTGGTTCTCGTTGTGACGGTGGTGCTCGTCGCAGTAGCGCTGCAGCGTCGTGACGACGCTCGCCCCGGTGCCCGGTGTGATCTCGGCCTCCGGCAGCTCGAGCTCGAGGTGCACCGGTGGCCGCAGCGGGTGGGCGGTGAGCTCGGCGAGGCAGCGGTCGATGCCCGCGATCGTGCCGCCGGCGGTGGAGCCGAGCGTGACGGTCGGGGTCTCGAACATGTCCTCGGCCCGTGCGAGCTCCAGCTTGATGACCCCAGCGGTGCCGGACATGGAAGAACGGTACCGATCCGACCCCGGTCCGATCGTGGATCCCGGGCCGCGGGTTTGACCCCGGGCGTCCGGGTGCATCATGGGGCGGGGCTCGGCTGCCAGGAGTGACCATGCGCTCGAACCAGATCCGCGTCGTCGCGCGCGTCGCGCTCGTCATCGTCGCGGTGCTGAGCCTCGCCGGATGCGACTGGATGTTCATCCACTCGTCCGCCGGGAACTCCGGGGCCGCGGTCGATCCGGGCTTCGGTCCCGACCAGCTCGCGAACCTGACCCTGCAGTGGAGGTTCCATCCCGGGTACGCGATCCAGTCGACGCCGGTGACCGCGGGCCGGTTCGTGTACCTGTCCGGTGGCAACGGCGTGCTGTACGCGCTCGACACGAGCAACGTCGTCGCCGGCGCGCCGACCGTGGCCTGGTCGCGCGACTACGGGATGCGCACGCCGTCCACCTGCCCGACCGACCCCGTGGGCCTCGTCAGCACCCCCGCGGTCCGCAACGACGCGAACGGGAAGCCGTTCCTCTACGTGTACTCGCCCCAGGGCACGCTGCAGGAGCTCGACGGCACGACGGGTGCGGTCGTGTGGGCGAGCCGGGTGTACACGGTCCCCGCGGACAACCAGAACGACTACTTCAGCTGGTCCTCCCCGAGCTACAGCGACGCGACCGGGCTCGTCTACATCGGCATCAGCTCCGAGTGCGACGCCCCGTTCGTCCCCAGCGGGGTCAAGGCCTTCGACGAGACGACCGGCGCGCTGCGTGCGAGCTACTCGACCATGCCGAACGCGCCGGACCCCGACTACGCCGCGCACGACCCGAAGCCGCCGAGCACGAACTACGTCGGTGCGGGAGTCTGGACGACCGCGCCCGCGGTGACGAGCAGCGGCGTGTACGTCACGACCGGGAGCACCTACGACGACACGAACTCCGAGCATCCGGCCACGGACGGCAACGCATTCGACCAGTACTCGGTGCTGAAGCTCAACCCGTCGACGCTCGCGAGGAACGGCAAGTTCGCGGCCCCGGCCCCACCCGACATCGGTGACCCCGACTGGGGCTCCGGCGCGCTCATGTTCCGTGCGGTGATCAACGGAACCAGCGTCGAGATGGCCGGCGCCTGCAACAAGGACGGGAACTTCTACGCCCTGCGGACCGACACGATGCGACCGGTCTGGGCGGTCCACGTCGGGCTCGGCACGCCGGCCGGCGAGGTCGCGTGCCTGAGCGGCGGCATCTGGGATGGCCAATCCCTCTACGTCACGGGCAACGACACGTCGGTCGGCGGCACCTGGACCAAGACGACACAGACGTCCTCGTCGGGGTACTCCTGGCCGCTCTACGTCCCTTCCGGCGGCACTGCGGCACCGAGCGCGACGCGCAAGCTGGATCCTGTCACCGGGCTCGACGTGTCGGGCTCGAGCCCGAAGCCGTACTGGGAGGTCGCGAACCCGCGGCGCGTGCTCGGCACGTGCTCGCTCGGAGGCGGCGGCACGCTGATCGCGTGCCAGACCACCGACTGGGACGGGACGTTCAATGCCGTGCTCCTGACCGGCACCGACGGCCACCGGTACCCGGCGCTGCACGATTCGGCCGAGTGGGCCGGCTTCGGGAGCCCGATCTGGGCAAACGGGTCGCTCATCGTCAGCGACGGCGACGCGATCCGCTCCTACGCGCCCAAGTCCTGACCCGAGCCCCGCGGAAGAGCAGCCGGAGGAGATCTTCGGAGGGCCGCCCGCGGCCGCCGTCCGGTCGCGGCCCGGCAGCCGGCCGCAGGAGATCTTCGGAAGAGCAGCTGCGTTGCTCCGGAGTCGGCGGGAGATAAGACTCCGCCCCCTTCAGATGTTCTAGGTTTGTAGAACACGTTCTAAACCCTCGGGGGGACTCGGTGAAGCACGCACGCTGGATGGCGGTCGTCCTGACGATCGCCTGCACCCTGGCCGGGACGACGGCCGTCGCGTCGGCTGCGGCCACCAAGCCGAATGCCTCCGAGGTCGGGATCACGCCGACGACGATCCGCATCGCGGTCGTCGCCGACGTCGACACCCCGCTCGCCCCGGGCATCTTCCAGGGCTCGGTGGACGGGGTGAGGGGCTGGGCCAAGTACGTGAACGCGCACGGCGGGCTGGCCGGCCGCAAGGTCGCGGTCGACTTCATCGACTCGAAGCTGAGCCAGGACGAGTCGCGCAACGCGATCATCAAGGCCTGCACGCAGGACTTCGCCCTCGTCGGCACATCGGCGATCTTCCTCAACAAGGTCGACGACATGGAGAGCTGCGCGGACAAGGCAGGCGCCGCTACCGGCATCCCCGATCTCGCGGTGGTGAGCACCGAGGTCGTACAGCAGTGCTCGAAGACGACCTACGCGGTGAACCCGCCGTCGCTGATCTGCTCCACCAAGGAGCAGCACCCGCAGACGTACCAGGCGAACGTCGGGCGCTCCTTCTACTACCAGACGAAGTTCCACAAGAAGCTCCACGGCGGCTACATGTACTCGGGTGACCTGAAGTCGGCCGAGAACGCGAACCGCGGCTCGATGGTCGAGATGCAGCACGCAGGCAAGGGCATCAAGCCCGACTTCCAGGAGCTCGTCGGCGCGACCGCGACGCAGAGCGCGTACACGCCGCTCGTGCAGCAGCTCAAGGACAAGTCCTCGAACTACGCGCAGAGCGGGGCGACGTTCGACTCGACGGTGCTCCTGCGGCGGGAAGCGAAGCTGCAGAGTGTCGGTGCCCCGGGCTCGGGCTTCATCTGGGACTGCACGCTGCAGTGCTACGACAAGCAGCTGCTGAAGCAGGGTGGTGCGGACGTCGACGGCCAGTACGTCTCGACGCTCTTCCTGCCGTTCGACGAGACGTCGTCGAACAAGACGCTCGCGAACTTCGTGAAGTACACGGGCCCCAAGAAGGTCACCGGCTTCGGCATCCAGGCGTACGCGTCGGGGCTGCTCGTGAGTCAGGCGGTCAAGGCGATCGTCAAGACCGCGGGCGTCAACGGGGTCACCCGGAAGGCCCTCTTCGACCAGCTGAACACGATCAAGTCCTTCAACGCGGGCGGGATGATCGGCACCACGAACATCGCAGACCGCAAGGTCACGTCGTGCTACGTCCTGACGCAGGTCAAGAACGGCAAGTTCGTGCGCGTGACCCCGTCCAAGAAGGGGACGTTCAACTGCAAGCCGCAGAACTACACCACGGTCAAGCTGGACCTGCTCAAGTAGCTTCCCGCCGATGATGGACCGATCGCGCCGCTCGACGGTGCTTGCCGGCTTCGCGGTCGCGCTGTTCGTCGGCTACGTGATCCAGGCGTCCTGGTCGGGTCGGCCGGTCTCGTTCGACTCGATCCTCTTCTTCCTGATCGTCGGGGTGACGATCGGGTCGATCTACGCGGTCGCGGCGAGCGGCCTCGTCGTGACGTACACGACGTCGGGCATCTTCAACTTCGCCCAGGGCGCCATCGGCATGTTCATGGCGTTCGTCTACTGGGAGCTGAAGGTCAACTACGGGATCCAGACGATCCTCGCCCTGGCCCTCACCGTGCTCGTGGCCGCACCGCTCTTCGGCGCGGGCATCGAACGACTCCTCATGAGGCGCCTCGCGACGGCACCGCTGGTCGCGCAGCTCGTCGTCACCATCGGTCTCATGCTCGCCCTGATCGGGATGGCCGCGTTCATCTGGCCCCCCGGCGATCCGCACGCGATCGGCACCTTCTTCGGCAGTGACGGGTTCAACATCGGCAAGACGTTCATGCCCTACTACCGGCTGATCACGATCGTCGCGGGGATCGTCATCGCGATCGTGCTGCGCTTCGTGCTGTACCGGACCCGGCTCGGCGTCGCGATGCGCGCGGTGGTCGACAACCGCGACCTCGCAGGGCTGAACGGCGTACGCCCGGGCCGGGTCTCGGCCGCCTCGTGGGCCCTGGGCGCGGCGATGGCCGCGATCGCCGGCATCTTCCTCGCCGAGGAGCTGAGCACGCTCAGCATCGAGGTTCTGACCCTGCTCATCGTCGACGCGTTCGCCGCCGCGATCATCGGGCGGCTCAAGAGCCTCCCGCTCACCTACGTCGGGGGCCTGATCATCGGCCTCTCGATCTCGTTCCAGCAGAACTTCCTCACCTGGACCGGTCGCTGGAGCTCGGCCTCATTCGCGATCCCGACGATCATCCTGTTCCTGGCCCTGCTGTTCCTGCCCCAGGACCGCATCGAGGGCAAGAAGTCCTACGCGCTCAAGAGCCCGCGCCTCATCAGCCTGCGGCGCGCGCTCGTCGGCTTCGCGATCGTCTTCGTCACGGTGCTGATCCTCTCGGGCGGTCTCGACCGTCCGAACGTGAGGCGCCTGACCATCGCGCTCGTCACCGCGCTGATCATGGTGTCGCTCGTGCCGCTCACCGGCTGGTCGGGCCAGATCTCACTCGCCCAGATCACGTTCGTGGGCATCGGCGCGTGGGCGACCTTCGAGTTCTCGACCGCGGGCGGCGAGCTGTTCGGCCTGAAGCTCTTGGCGCCGGGCAACCCGCTGCTCCTGCTCGTCGGCGCGATCGTCGCGGTCCCGTTCGGCGTGCTCATGGCATTACCCGCGCTGCGACTGCGCGGGCTCTACCTCGCGCTCGCGACCATGGCGTTCGCGCGGATGGCGGAGTTCGTGATCTTCGACCAGCCCGAGGTGTTCGGCGGCCAAGGTCGCAACATCGCGGACCTCAAGTTCTTCGGCACCGACATCAGCGCGCCCTTCACCCTCTTCGGCATCGACTTCCCGCGCGACGCCGGCTTCCTGATCCTCACCGGCGTCCTGTTCGGGGTCGTCGGGATGATCGTCGTGGCCCTCCGGCGGGGTGGCTACGGCCGCCGACTGGTCGCCATGCGCGACAGCCCGGCCGCCTGCGCCACGCTCGGGGTCAACCTGTCGCGGACGAAGCTCAGCGTGTTCATGCTGTCCGCTGCGATCGCGGGGTTCGCGGGCGCGCTGCTCGGCACCGCCCGGGGCACGGCGAGCACGCTCGACTTCCAGATGCTCACCGGCCTGCCCTACCTGCTCCTGCTGGTGGTCGGCGGCGCGTCGATCGTCTCCGGCGCCCTGCTCGGCGGAGTGCTGCTCCAGCTCTTCACCTGGATCACCGTGATCTTCCCTCACGGGCTCAGCATCCCGGGCATCAACCTGGACGTGGTGGACCTCGAGGCCAAGCTCGGCCCCGGCCTCGCCGGAATCAGCATCGGCCGCAACCCCGAAGGCGTGATCACCGACATCAGCAACCGTTGGCAGGAGCGCAGCACCCCCGCCGTGGGCCCCGCGGGCGCACCGGCCCCGGAACCGGTCCCGGTCGTCGCCCCGATCCCCGTGGCCGCGGCCGCGGCGCGCGTCGACGGCGCGACGGCACCGGCACTGCTCGACATCTCGGACGTCGCGGTGCGCTTCGGCGGGCTCCAGGTGCTCGAGGGCGTGTCGATCGACGTCCGGCCCGGCCACGTCACCGGTCTCATCGGCCCGAACGGTGCGGGCAAGACGACCCTGTTCAACGTGATCACGGGCCTGCAGGCGCCGACCGCGGGTCGGGTGCTCATCGACGGCACGGACATCACCCAGAGCAAGCCGCACCAGCGGGCCCGCCTGGGGATCGGTCGCACCTTCCAGCGCCTGGAGACCTTCGACACCCTGAGCGCGCGCGACAACGTGCTGGTCGCGGCGGAGATGCGCCGGGCCTGGTCGCGCGAGAAGTTCGATCCCGCTGAGCTCGCCGACCTCCTCATCGCGCGCGTCGGTCTGCAGGCGGTCGCCGGCGATCGGGTCGACTCACTGCCCACCGGCACCCAGCGCCTGGTCGAGGTCGCCCGGGCGCTGGCCAGCAAGCCGCGCGTCCTCCTGCTCGACGAGCCGTCGTCCGGGCTCGACGCAACCGAGACGGCCGCCCTGAGCGATCTGCTGCGGGAGCTCGCAGCGGACGGCCTCGCGATCCTGCTCGTCGAGCACGACATGAGCTTCGTGATGGGCGCCTGCGAGAACATCCACGTCCTGGACTTCGGCAAGATCATCAGCCGCGGGACGCCGACGGAGGTGCAGGCGAGCGACGCGGTCCGCGCGGCGTACCTCGGCGACGATCGCGAGCAGCTGGTCGCGGAGGTCGCTCCGAGCCTCGACGCGATGCGGGTCCGGGACGTGACCGCGGCGACCCTGGCCGGTGCAGACGGCGCGCCCGTCGCGCTGGCACTGCGAGACGTCCGCGCCGCGTACGGGAACATCGAGATCATCCACGGGCTCGACCTGGTCGTGCCCGAGGGTCACGTCTTCGCACTCCTCGGGCCCAACGGTGCGGGCAAGTCCACGGCGCTGAAGATCGCAAGCGGCCAGCTCGGCGTGACCAAGGGGTCGGTCGAGGTCGCAGGACGCGACGTCAGGCGGATGGCCTCGGACCAGCTCGCTCGCGACGGGGTCTGCCTCGTGCCCGAGGGGCGGGGCATCTTCCCGAACCTCACGGTGACCGAGAACCTGCGGATGGCCACCTACACCGGGGTGTCGTTCTCGCAGGTGCTCGAGCGCTCGTTCGAGCAGTTCCCGCGCCTGGCCGACCGTCGCAAGCAGGTCGCCGGCACGCTGTCCGGGGGCGAGCAGCAGATGCTCGCGATGGCCCGGGCCCTGGCGTCGGACCCGAAGGTGCTGCTGCTCGACGAGCTGTCGATGGGCCTCGCCCCGCTGATCGTCGAGGAGCTCTACCAGGTGGTGAAGCGCATCGCCGAGAGCGGCGTGTCGATCCTGGTCGTCGAGCAATTCGCGCACGAGGTCCTCGGGGTCGCCGACATCGCGGCGATCATGCTGCACGGTCGCATCGAGCTGCTCGGCGCACCGGCGGAGGTCGGTCCGGCGCTCGACCACGCCTACCTGGGCGGCACCGTCGTCGGCTGACGGTGTCCCGGGTCGCTATCGCTCGGTCGGGACCGCATAGCGGTCCACGTAGCCGGCGAAGCGGTCGCGCAGCTCAGCGGGGTCGAGCCCGAACTGCGTCACGTCGTAGCGGTGCGCGCCGAGGGCGCCCTTGGGGTGCGCGTCGACGAACGCGTTGACCGCGGCCGCGGCGACAGGATCGAGGACGTCGCCGCAACCTTCGTAGATGCTCCGGACGGTCGCAACCGGGTCGGCGACCAGGTCCGCGTACTGCACGTCGACGACCGGGTGCTCGGGATGCTCGTCGCGGAACGTGTCGATCCGCCGCACCGACTCCTCGAGCATCGCCGGCCACTTCGCCGCGATGTACGCGGTGTGGTCGAAGTCGGTGAAGGTCCCGGACAGCGTCGAGATGAGGCTGCACACGGACGCGCACAGCACGACCGGGTCACGGTGGAGGAGGACCAGCCGTGCATCCGGGTACACCGCGGTCAGGGCGTCGAGCGCGATGGCGTGGTGCGGGCTCTTCAGCGTCCACCGACCCCGGGCACCGCCGCTCTGCAGGATCTGCAGGACCTGCCGGTGGTGCTCGTACGCCGAGCGCTGGTCGACGTCGAGGAGCCAACGCCCGTAGGTGGGGACGTTCGTGATCGCCTCCCAGGAGAGGCTCTTGAAGTCCTGGCTCATCACCGCGATGCACTCGGTGGGGCCGTCCGCGTCCTCGTGGTGGATCGCGCGCATCGCCGGGTTCAGCTGCTCCAGCATCTCGACGGCCGCCTGGGCGGCGTCGACGCGAGGACCGGCGCGCAGCTCCACCGGTGTCGGTGGGGGCACCGGGTCGGCGCTCTCCCAGCGCAGGAGCGACCGGTTGCCGGGATCCTGGTCGAGCAGCCGCCCGAGGAGGGTCGTGCCGGCCCGGAACATGCCGATGACGACGACAGGGGCGTCGATCTGCTCGTCCCGGACGGCGGGGTGCCGGTGCACCCAGTCGGTCACCTGCAGGCGCGTGCGCAGGGCGGCCAGCAGCGTGTCGCGCACCGCGAAGCCGCCCAGCTCGTTGAGCTCGGCCTCGGCACCGATCGACTCGCACAGGACGTCGAGCCCGTCACGGAAGGTCGCCGGGCCGAAGTCCTCGAGCCCGGTCTCCGCCACCACGACGTCGATCAGCTCGCTCGGGTCGGGTCCGTCCACGCCGTGGCTCCCTCGGTCGACTCGCCGCCCGGTGGGCGCTCGATGCGGCCGACGGCACGCCGATGCTACGTACCCGGAGCAGTCCGGCTCCTCGACGTCGCGCTTGACATCGGGCGAGCGCTGCTTCATTATCAACCGTACAGTTGATCAACGATCTGGTTGAGGACAGCATGGAGACCGACACCCTGAGCGTCACGTTCGGTGCGCTCGCCGACCCGACCCGACGGGCGATCCTCGCCCGGCTGGCCACCGGTGAGGCGACGGTGAACGAGCTCGCCGAGCCGTTCGCGATGAGCCTCCAAGGCGTGTCCAAGCACCTGAAGGTGCTCGAGCACGCCGGCCTCATCAGCCGGGGGCGGAACGCGCAGTACCGGCCCTGCCGCATGGAGGCCGAGCCGCTCGACCGCGCGGTCGACTGGATCGAGCACAGCCGAACGACCTGGAACCGCCGATTCGACCGTCTCGGGGACCACCTCCGGGACATCCAACGAACCGAGAAGGGAAGCACGTCATGACGAACGCAGGCACGAACGTCGGAGAGGTCACCTACACCCGGACCTACGACGCACCCCGGGACCTCGTGTTCCGGTGCATGACCGAGCCCGAGGACCTCGCGCACTTCTGGGGACCGGTCGGGGTGACGACGCCGGTCGAGAACATCACCGTCGACCTGCGACCGGGAGGCGCGTTCGAGACGATCATGGTGAACGACTCCGATGGTGAGGAGTACCCGATGAAGGCGGTCTACGTGGAGATCGCGCCGCCCGAGCGCCTGGTCTTCACCGAGCCGGAGGTCGAGGGCGGGATGACCACCACCATCACCTTCTCGGACGTCGGCGGCGGCCGGACCGAGGTCGTGATCCACCAGACCAACGTGCCCGAGCAGTACCGCTCGCCCGAGGCGATGGCGGGGATGCAGAGCAGCTTCGACAAGTTCGAGGCCTACGTGCAGGGGATCTGAGACCCGGTCTCCCGACGGCGGCCCGGGTCCTGCGACTCGGGCCGCCGCACCGGCCAGACTCCCCGGGTGCGAGCCCTCGCGTCGGCCGGCGCCGGCTTCCTGCTGGCGGTGCTCTGGTTCGACCTGATGTTCGACGTCCAGGCGCGTGGGCGCGGCGTGCTTCCCGCGGAGGTGCTCGCTTCGATCTCGCGGTACTACGCGCGCGTGACGACCGCGGCGCGCCCGATGAACCGGCTGGTCCCGGTCGCGATGCTCGTCACGGTCGGGGCGCTGGTCGCCGAGATCGTCCGGTGCGACCTGGCGCGCTGGCGGGCGATCGCCTCGTTGCTCCTCGCGCTCGTGGCGATCGGGCTCGCGCTGGGTCGCACTGTCCGGAACGCGGTTCGCCTCGGGCGGGCGAGCGACGACGCCGCAACCTCGTCGCGCCTGGCCCGCTCGATCCTGCACGACCACGTCGTGTGCTTCGGCGCGATCTTCGCGGTCCTGCTGCTGCAGCTCATTCCCGCGTAGGGGTTGACCGCCGGGAGCCGGCTGCGTGAGCGCGGGTTGGCGCCGGAGTCAGGTCGTGACGTCGAAGAGGGCCATGTCGGCCTCGAGGCCCGCCTGCAGCCGCGCGGCCAGTGCTCCGCGAACGTTGGTGCGGGTCGTGCGGAACGGCCCGGGGTGGACCGTCTCCGCGAGCTGGGTCGCGACCGCGAGCGCGCGGTCCGGCACTTCGCCGAGCGGCACGACCTCGTCGAGGAACCCGGCCTCGACCGCCTGCGCCGGCGTGCAGAGGGTGGCGCTCTGCACGCACCGCACGAACCAGGAGGGGGAGAGGCGGTCTCGGCAGAGCTCGACGCCGAACGTGGGCACGGGCATGCCGATCGCGACCTCGTTGAGACCGATCTTGTACGGGCCGTCGGCACCGACGCGGTAGTCCGCCGTCGTCGTGAGGATCCCGCCCATCGCGAGTGCGTGCCCGGTGACCCCGAGCACGACGGGCATGGGGAACGTGAACAGCCGCAGGCCGAGGGTCGCGCCGCACGCGAGCATCCGGCGGGCGTCGGCGATGTCGCCGGTCATGACGCCGAGGTCGAAGCCCGCCGAGAACTTCCCCTCCCGGCCGTTGACGACGACCGCCTTGGCCGACGCCTCGGCCTCGTCGAGCGCGGCGTTGACCGCATCGAGCACCCCGAACGAGAGGGCGTTCGCCTTGCCGTCGTCGATGGTGACGACGGCGACGTCCTGGTCACGGGAGAGCGTTACGGGTTCGGTCATGCGCGCACGGTACCGGGCAGGGCGGCGGGGGCGGAACTCCGCGACCGAAGCCAGGGCCCGAGGGTCGCGGCCCGGAGGATCGGCGGCCCGTCGGTGCGGTCGCCGGGTGCTGGGTTACCGTCCGCGCATGGCGATCGCGGACGAGCTCGGCGCGGCACTCCGGGCCGCGGCCGAGCGACACCACGTCCCGGGGGCCACGGCGGGCATCATGGTCGGCGACGAGTGCGTCACGGCCGCCCACGGGATCACCAACGTCGAGGCTCCCGCCCCGGTGCGTCCCGCCACCCTCTTCCAGGTCGGGTCGATCAGCAAGACCTTCACCTCCGCGGCGGTGATGCTGCTCGTCCAGGAGGGCCGGCTCGCGCTCGACGACCCGGTCGCCCGCTACCTGCCGGAGCTCGGCCCGGCCACCGGCCTCGACCTCGAGGCGATCACGGTCGAGCGCTCGCTCAGCCACCAGGCCGGCTTCGACGGTGACCACCTGTTCGTCACCCGCGCGTGGGACGACCTCACGCGGCTGCGCGATGCACGCCGTCTCTTCGCGCCGGGCGAAGGCTTCTCGTACAGCAACGCGGGGTTCTCGATCGCGGGTGCCGTGGTGGCGCGGGTTGCCGGCCGGCCGTTCGAGTCGTTCGTGCGCGAGCGGCTGCTCCGCCCGCTCGACCTGCGGTCCGCGTGCTTCGCCGCGGACGAGGCGATCACGAGCTCGGTGGCGGCGCCCCACTGGGTCAACGGCACGAGCTCACACATGATCCGAGGCATGGGGTGGCAGCGGCTCTGGGAGCTCGGTCCCGTCGACCGACCGGCCGCCGGCCTCGTCGCGTCGGTCGAGCACCTCATGACCTGGTGCCGGTTCCA
>DASXYP010000065.1:0-98158 GCA_036502405.1 Acidimicrobiia bacterium | reverse complement strand
CCGGTTCGCCGCGTGCCTGCACGACGACTTCACCCGGGTCGGGCCCTACGGCGACACCTACTCGTCGAAGGCCGAGTACGTCGCGTACCTGTCCGCGATGATGCCGACGCTGCCCGGGTACTCGATGGAGGTCAGCCGCATCACCTACGGCGACGGCGTCGCGTACGCCGAGCTGGCCGAGACGATGAGCGACGAGCAGGGCCCGCTGCGCACGCCGGAGTGCATCACGTTCGACCTCGCGGCCGACGGCCGCATCGCCCGGATCGAGGTCTTCATCCAGACCTGGCCCCGCACCCCCTGACCGTCGATGGCCGGCCCGTGACCCAGCTCCACCCCGCCGTTTGTCCGATTCCGGGTCACAGTGCGCTGCTTTCGGACAAACAGAGGGACAGGCCGGCGTGAAGCTCGGGATCGTCACACCGGTGGTGACGCGGCTCCCCCGGGCGCACGCATCGTGGGAGGCGACCGCGGGGATCGACGAGGTCGCGCGGGTCGTCATCGAGGCCGAGCGCCTGGGCTACGGGTTCTGCACGTGCAGCGAGCATGTCGCAGTGCCGGTCGACGTCGCGTCGACGCGCGGCGCGACCTACTGGGACCCGCTGCCGACGTTCGGCTACCTCGCGGCGCGGACGTCCACCATCCGCTTCGCCACGTTCGTGCTCGTCCTCGGCTACCACCACCCCCTCGCGATCGCGAAGCGGTACGGGACGCTCGACCAGGTGAGTGGCGGACGGCTGACCCTCGGCGTCGGCGTCGGGTCGCTCGAGGAGGAGTTCGTCCTCCTCGGGGCCGACTTCGCGGCGCGCGGCCCGATGGGTGACGACGCGATCCGTGCGCTGCGCGCCGCCCTCTCGAGGCCCGAGCCCGAGTACGACGGCGAGTACTTCACCTTCGGGGGCTTCGTCGTCGACCCGAGCGCGCGCCAGGCCCGAGTCCCCATCTGGATCGGCGGCCGGACCGCGCGTTCGCTGCGACGTGCGGTCGAGCTGGGTGACGGCTGGGCCCCGTTCGGGCTGAGCTCGGCCGAGCTCGCTGCGACGCTCAGCAGGGCCCGCGAGACCGAGGCCTGGGCGGCACGTCCCGAGCCGCTCGAGGTCGTCGTGCAGAGCGACCGACCGCTCGACCCGTCGTCCGAGCCCGACCGCGTCGCCGAGCAGCTGGCGAAGTACGCCGAGATCGGCGCGACGACCCTCGCGGTCCGCTTCGTCCACCACTCCGTCGTCCACTACTGCGAGCAGCTCGCCGCCCTCCGCGACCTGCAGGACCCGGCCTGACTCTTTCGCCCCGGACCCGGCCCGCGGCGGTGCTGCGCTCGGAGTGACGCTCAGCCGAGGAGCGACTGGATGCGCGGGATGTCGATCGCGCCGACGAACTCGGTGGTCCCGTCCCTGAGCGCGACGCAGCGGTTGGCGTGGTCGAGGAAGCTCAGCTGGTGCGTGGCGACGAGGACCGCGGCCCCGGCCGAAGCGGCTTCCACCAGCAGCTCGGTGAGCGCGACCTGACCGCTCGGGTCGAGGCCGACGAACGGCTCGTCGACGAGCAGGATCGAGAACGGCCGCACGAGGCCGAGCACCAACGACGTCTTCTGGCGCAGGCCGCGGCTGAAGCGCGACGGCAGGTCGTCGGCCCGGTGGGCCAACCCCAACAGCTCGAGCAGCGCGTCGGCCCGCTCGGGCCAGTCGAGCTCCCCGTGCAGCCGGGCGGTGAACTCGATGTGCTCGTTCACGCTCAGGTCGTCGTACAGAACGGGCTCGTCCGGGATGAACGACACCTCGGCGCGCGCCTTCAGTGACCCAGCCGGCGAATTCGCGACGACGAGGACCCCGTCGCTCGGCTCGAGGAGCCCGGCCACGAGGCGCAGGAACGTCGACTTGCCCGAGCCGTTGTGCCCGACGAGGGCGACGAGCTCGCCCGGCTCCACGCTCAGGGTGAAGTCGGCGAGCGCGATGACGTCGCCGTACTCCTTGGTCAGGTCGTCGGCCACGAGCACGGGCATCAGAACACCACCGATTTGCGGGAGCGGAGGAAGGCGAGGACGGCCGCCGCGATGACGAGTGCCGGCACGGCGGCGAGCGCAGCGATCGCGATCGGGTCACCGTGCTGGTGCACCGCTTCACGCGCCGCGATCACCGGCGCGATTGCGAGCGCGGCGAGGAACGGCGGAAACGCCTGACGCAGGATCAGACCGATCGTCGCGGCTTCGGGGAACGAGAGCGTCAGCCCGCTCGTGAGCTTCGGCGCGCCGAGCACCACCGCGAACGCCGCGGCGGCCGCAGCCGCGAACGCCACCGGGACGATCGTGATCAGCCCGACGACGAACAGTCCCGGCTCGGGGTCGAGCACCGCGGCCGCGGCGAGCCCGATGAGTCCGGCGAGCGCCATCACGACCACCGGCACCGCGATGTGGCGAACGTAGAGCTCGCCGCGCACGATCGGGACGCCCTGCGCGCGGTCGGGGTGGTCGACCTCCTGCGCGAGCGGCTCGATCGCGTCGAGCGCGGCGATGAACAGCGCGATGCCGGCCACGATGACGAGCGGCGTCGTGCCCTCCCACGTCCCGTACGCGCACAGGCCCGCGATCGCGCCGAGCGCCGCCACCCGTCCGACCCGCGACGCGGGCCAGCGAAGGATCCCCTGCCAGTCCCGGCGCCAGCAGGCGTGGCCCACCGGCTTCCGCGCGGGCAGCCGCATCCAGGGCTTCGGCCGGGAGCGCTCCTGCGCGAGCTGGCGGTGCAGGACGATCACCGTGCGCAGGTCCTGGATCGTCGCCGCGAAGCGGAGCGCGCCGACGAGCCCCGAGCGGCGCTCGGCTGCCTCGATGGAGGTGTCCCCGATGCCCAGCAGCCCGATCACGGGGATCGCGAGCGCCACGAGCACCCCGACGACGGCGAGGGGCCGGACATCGAGGGGCCAGAGCGCGAGCGAGCCGAGCATGGACGCCGGCGAGGTGATGACGCCGGCGAAGACGTCGAGCAGCGACCACGCGACGAGCGCGACGCCGATCGTGCCCGTGAGCAGCCGACTCCAGCGCCGACCCGAGGCCACGAGCGCGCTCCCCCACACCGCGACCACCGCAGCCCCACCGGTCGCGACCCCCGCGGCGATCCACCCGGCGACGTCGGTGCCGGAGACGTCGGGGACCCGCTGGGCGACGAGCAACCCGGCGAGCGCACCCCCGACGAGGCCGACCATCGCGACTCCTCGCAGCTGCCGGTAGGCGGAAGCCCGCAGGACGACGGCGCGGTCCGCCGGCGCGAGCAGGATGTGGTTGACGTCGGCCGGCTCGAGCGCGAGCGGGCCCCCGCGGGACCCGGACCGGAGCCCGAGCATGATCGCCACCGCGATCACGAGCCCGACGATCGCCGGCCCGTTGTCTCGCAGCTGGTCGACGGTGCCGGGCTTGAGCGGAGTGTCCCCGACGATCGCGGCCGAGGTGAAGAGCGTCCCGAGCGAGACGATCGCGGCGATGTACGCCTTGTACGCAACCTCGATCCAGTCCAGGTCGTGGAGGCGCCGGACCCGCCGGCCCCGTTGCAGCGCGTGCAGCGCGTCGCGGGTGTCGGCTGCCGTCAGGATCACTCGGCGGAGACTAGTGGTGCGTCTGGTGATCGACGGGTTGGGCACGGCGAGGCGGGGGCGGTGCTCGCAAGGACGCAGGACGAACGCGCAGTGGGGTTCTGCGTCGAGGACGAGGACGACGCGAGCGCCGTCACCGACCGGCGTGACCTCCCGCAGCGATTGCCGGACGTACCACCCGTGATGGCTCCAGCGGTCAGCCGAGTCGCTCGATGACCGTCGCGTTCGCCTGACCACCGCCCTCGCACATGGTCTGGAACCCGAAGCGGCCGCCCGTCGCCTCCAGGTGGTTCAGCATGGTCGTCATCAGCCGCACGCCGCTGGCCCCGAGCGGGTGCCCGATGGCGATGGCGCCGCCCCGGGGGTTGAGCTTCACCGGGTCGGGCTGGAACTCCTTGGCCCACATGAGCGCGATGGCGGCGAACGCCTCGTTGCACTCCATCGCGTCGAACTCGTCGATCTTCATGCCCGTGCGCTCCAGCAGCTTCCGGGTCACCGGGTTCGGCGCCGAGAGCACGAGCACCGGGTCGTCGGCCGCCACCGCGAAGTGCACGAAGCGCGCGCGGATCGGCAGGCCGAGGCGCTCCGCGGTCGCGCGGTCCGCGATGAGCATCGCGGAGGCACCGTCGCTCATCTGCGACGCGTTGCCCGCGGTGATCTCGGGCGCGGGCTGGTCCTCCGACTCCCACGCCGGCGGGAGCGCGCCGAGGCCTTCCATGGTGCCGCCCCGCCGGATCCCCTCGTCGGCGGTGAGCATCTCGCCGGTCGGCGCGCCGGTCTCGCGGTCCTTCACCTCGATCGGAAGGATCTCGCGGGCGAAGAACCCGTTGTCGGTGTTCTCGGCCGCGCGCCGGTGGCTCTCGAGCGAGAACGCGTCCATCTCCTCGCGCGTGACGCCGAACCGGTCGGCGAGCACCTGCGCGACCCAGAACTGGATGCCGAGCGTGTTGTCCGTGTGGCGGAGGAACTCGCCGCTGAACGGACCCGTGCCGCCGCGCGCGTTCGTGGACATCGGCGCCCGCGTCATCGACTCGACACCGCAGGCGATCGCGAGGTCGTACGCACCGGCGATGACGCCCTGCGCCACGAAGTGCGCCGCCTGTTGGGACGATCCGCACTGCCGGTCCACGCTCGTCGCGGGCACGTGCCACGGGAGGCCCGCGGCGACCCACGCGTTGCGGGTGACGTTGCAGCCCTGCTCGCCCGACTGGGTCACGCAGCCGCCGACGACGTCGTCCACGAGCCCGGGATCGACGTCGGCCCGTTCGAGCAGCCCGCGCAGCGTGAATCCGAGCAGGTCGGTCGGGTGCCACCCGGCCAGCGCGCCCTTCCGCTTCCCGATCGGGGTTCGCACGGTGTCGACGATGACGGCTTCGCGGGCTTCCATTGGGTGCTCTCCAGAGGGTCGCGGCAACCTGACACAGTAGTCAGGGAACGGCGGGGCCACGGTAGGCTCGGCGTCGTCATGGCCCTCGCGATCGCGGCGCTCGTCAAGCAGATCCCGATGTTCGAGGCCATGGCCCTCGGGGACGACGGGCGCCTGGTGCGCGACGGCCTCGAGCTCGAGATGAACGCCTACTGCCGGCGCGCGGTCGCGCAGGCGGTCGCCCTCGCCCAGGAGCACGGCGGCTCGGTCTGCGTCATCACGCTCGGCCCGCCTCCGGCGGAGGACGTCCTGCGCGAGGCGATCGCATGGGGGCTCGAACGCCGGGTCGACACCCGCGGCGTGCTCGTCAGCGATCCGGCCTTCGCGGGCTCGGACACACTGGCCACCGCGACCGCGCTCGCGGCTGCGCTCCGGGCCGAGGGCCCGTTCGACGTCGTGCTCGCCGGACGCAACTCGGTCGACGCCGACACCGGGCAGGTCGGCCCCGAGATCGCCGAGCTGCTCGACCTGCCGTTCGCGACCGGCGTCCGCCACCTGGCGCTGTCGGACCGCACCCTCGACCTGCGCTGCGAGCACGACGACGGTTGGGTCCAGGCCCGCGTCACCCTACCCGCGGTGCTCTCGACCGCCGAGCGGCTGATCGACCCGTGCAAGGTCGAGCCGGAGGGCCGCGCCGAGGTCCCGGCCGAGCTGATCCGCGCCCGTTCCGCCACGGACCTGGGCGCCGGGCCCTGGGGCGAGGCGGCCAGCCCCACCCGCGTCGGGCGCGTGCGGGTGATCGAGTCCGAGCGGCTCCGCCACGTGGTGCCCGACGCGCCGCTCGACGAGCAGGTCCGTCGCGCGATCGAGATCCTCGCCGCGCGTGGCGCGCTCGACCCGGCCCTCGACCACGCGCAGGACCTGGGCACGGTCCCGCCCGAGGACCCCGACCCGGGGCGGACGACCGGAGTCCTGGTGGAACCCGACCGGCTCGCGGTGACCCGCGAGCTCCTCGGTGCCGCGGCCGGGCTCGGCGGGCGCGTCGTCGCGCTCTGCACCGAGCCACCGGACCTGGACCAGCTCGGGCGCTGGGGCGCGGACGTCGCGCTCGAGCTGCGCTCCCCCGACGCCTCGGGCGGGGCCGTCCCGGAGGAGGACGTCGCCCGGGGCGCGATCGCGTGGGTGCGGGCGACCACCCCGTGGGCGCTGCTCGCACCGAGCACCGCGTGGGGGCGCGAGGTCGCGAGCCGCACCGCGGCCACCGTCGGCGCGGGGCTCACCGGGGACGCGGTCGGCTTCGAGCTCGACGGTGACCGTCTGCTCGCGTGGAAGCCGGCGTTCGGCGGCCGGCTCGTCGCCGCCATCCATGCCGACTCGCCGACCCAGATGGCGACGGTGCGTGCGGGAATGCTCCCCGAGCTGCATCCCCGCGACCATCGGGCCGAGCTCGGGGCACTGGCGATCGAACCACGCCACCGCGTCGAGATCCGGGCCCGCACCCGTGACGACGACCTCGACGTCCTCGCCGAGGCCACGGTCGTCATCGGAGTGGGTCAGGGCGTCGCGCCCGAGGAGTACGCGGCGCTCGAACCGATGCGTGTGCTCCTCGGCGCCGAGCTCGCCGCGACCCGCAAGGTCACCGACCGCGGATGGCTCCCGCGAGCACGCCAGGTCGGCATCACGGGTCGGAGCATCGCGCCCCGCCTCTATGTGGTGCTCGGTGCGAGCGGCAAGTACAACCACATGGTCGGGGTGCGCGCCGCGCGCTCGGTGCTCGCGATCAACACGAACCCGGAGGCTCTCGTGTTCGATGCCGCGGACGTCGGGATCGTGGGCGACTGGCGCGAGGTGCTCCCGCTCCTGCAACGCGAGATCGAGTCCGTTCCCCTCTCGACGTGATCCTCCGGAGCCTGCGTGCACCGGCGTGCGCCATGGCCGTCGCGCTCGTGACCTTCGCCGCGGGTTGTGACAGCTCACCCCGGACCAAGCCGGCGGCCGGCGAGACGCCGTCGCCGATCGTGCAGGCTGCGTGCCGGCACCGGCTCGACCCGTCGACGTCGGGCACGCTGCAGAGCGCCGAGCTGGACGAGTCCTCGGGGATCGCGGTCAGCGCGAAGAACCCGGGGACGCTCTGGATCAACAACGACTCGGGCGACACGGCCCGTCTGTTCGCGGTCGCGCCGGACGGGGCGCTGCAGGGGATCTACCCCTTCGAGGGCGCGAGCGCGATCGACTGGGAGGACGTCGCTCTCGGACCCGGCCCCGTCGCGAAGGCGCCGTACCTCTACGCGGCCGACATCGGGGACAACGGCGCGGTGCGCCCCCATGTCGTCGTCTACCGCGCGCGCGAGCCGAAGGTCGTCGCCGACGGGGGCACGCATCCGATCGTCGGCGTCGACGCGCTCACGCTGACGTATCCGGACGGCGCGCACGATGCCGAGGCGCTGATGGTCGACCCGCGCTCGGGCGAGATCTACATCGTCGTCAAGCACCTGACCACCGGCGGCCCGGCCGCGGTCTACCGCGCGCCGGCCGGCCTCGCCGCCGGGAGCACGACCGTGCTCACGAAGGCCGGAGAGGTCCGGCTGCCGTTCGGGCCGGTCGCGTTCGCGGTCACTGCCGGCGACATCTCGCGGGACGGCAAGGCGATCGGGTTGCGCACCTACGGCAGCGTGCGCCTCTGGCACCTCGGGCCGAAGCAGACCGTCATGACGGCGCTCGGCTCGAAGCCGTGCCAAGGGCCCATCCCGCTCGAGCCGCAAGGCGAGGCGCTCGGCTTCCAACCCGACGACCGCGGCTACTTCACGGTCAGCGAGGGCGTCCACGCCCCGCTCCACCACGTCACCGCCCCGGCGACGCGGAAGCCGTAGACGCCCCGACGTGCGTCGGTCGAGCCGCGCCACGCGGCTCGAGCAACGCAAGAAGGGGACTTCGTCACGCGGCGGCGTCGGGCTTGGCCGGGCGCCAGAACAGCGCCAGGAGGACCGCAGCACCGCCACCGCCGGCGATCGCGGCGACGAGGAGCCCGGTCCAGCCGATCCAGCCGAGGTCGATCGCGTTGTCGACGGACCACTCGCCCGCGCCGATCGCCCCGATCGCGAGCCCGACCATGCAGAGGGTGAGCACGTACTCGTAGCCCTCGCCGGGCCGGAAGATGAAGAAGCCGTTCTTGAGGTGGTTGGTGATCAGGGCCACGAGCATCACGCCGACGACCCCCGCCGCCGCGAGCGGCGTCAGCAGCCCGGCGATCAAGAGGAGGCCGGCGCCCAGCTCGGTCAGGCTCGCGAGCCACGCGTGCAGGACCCCCGGCTTCATGCCGAGGCTCTCGAACCACCCGGCGGTGCCCTTGATCCTCCCGCCCCGGAAGATGTGGTTGTAGCCGTGGGCGATCATCACGATCCCCACCATCACCCGCAGGATCAGCAGCCCCGCGTTGACGCCGTCGTTCGTCATCTCCCTCGCTCCCCTCGGCTGCCGCTCGTGAGCCGCGTTCGGATCTGACGCTATCGTCAGGTCGGCGCGCCTGATCGTTGCACGTCTGGAGGATCGCGATGAGCACCGTCGAGCCCACCGAGTACGACCCGTTCGAGGAGTTCAACCGCAGCGCCGGCATCGGCGTCGTCGAGGACCCCTATCCGATGTTCAAGCTGGCCCGGGCCACCGCACCGCTGATCCGGGAGGACGTGCGGGCGATGGCCGGTCTGGAGGTCGAGGGCGAGGACCAGGCCGCCTTCATCGATCCCGACCTGCTCGGTGAGATCCCCGACGTCTACACCGCGTTCACGTTCGACGCGGTGCAGGCGGTCCTGCGTGATGGCGAGGTCTTCTCCTCGAAGGGCTACGAGGACGTCATGGGCCAGGTGATGGGCCACACGATCCTGGAGATGGACGAGCCCGAGCACCACACCTACCGCGGCATCGTGCAGCAGGCGTTCAGCCGCAAGACGATGGAGCGCTGGGAGGTCGAGGCGATCACGCCGATCGTCGACGAGCACATCGACGCGTTCATCGACCGCGGCCACGCCGAGCTGGTGCGGGAGCTCACGTTCCCCTTCCCCGTGCGCGTCATCGCGCGCCTGCTCGGTCTCCCCAACTCCGAGATGGAGCACTTCCACCGGCTCGCCGTCGAGCTGATCAGCGTCGGGTTCGACATGGACCGCGGCCTCGCCGCGTCGCAGGCACTCGGCGACTACCTCGGCGCGATCCTCGCCGACCGTCGCGAATCGCCCGCCGACGACCTCATGAGCACGCTCGCGCAGGCCGAGCTCGACGGGCAGCACCTCACCGACGACGAGATCTTCGCGTTCCTCCGCCTGCTGCTCCCGGCCGGCGCGGAGACGACCTACCGCTCGTCGGGCAACCTGCTCTTCGGCCTGCTCAACGACCCCGCGCAGCTCGACGCGGTGCGCCACGACCGGTCGTTGATCCCGCAGGC
The DNA here is from genome assembly GCA_036502405.1 of Acidimicrobiia bacterium. Classification (GTDB taxonomy): domain Bacteria; phylum Actinomycetota; class Acidimicrobiia; order IMCC26256; family JAENVU01; genus Chersky-806. Next base: position 88,781 of record DASXYP010000065.1, on the reverse strand, counting down.
GATCGAGGAGGGGCTGCGCTGGGAGCCGCCGCTGCTCACGATCATCCGCACCGCGACCCGCGACACCGAGGTCGAGGGCATGCCGATCCCGGCGGGATCCATGGTCGTCATCAACATGGGCTCGGCCAACCACGACGAGAAGTACTGGACCGACCCCGAGCGCTTCGACATCTTCCGAACCCAGCGCCAGCACCTCGCGTTCGCGTTCGGGCCTCATATGTGCCTGGGCATGCACCTGGCCCGGATGGAGACGCGCATCGTCCTCGATCGACTCCTCGACCGGCTGCCGGACCTGCGCCTCGACCCGTCGGAGCCCGCGCCGTTCATCACCGGCATGACGTTCCGGAACCCGGACCGCCTTCCCGTCGTCTGGGGTTGAGCCGGGCCATCCGCGCCCCCGCGGGCGGCGCGTCCTACGGTGCCCAGCCCGGGCCCGACCGCAGCCGCGACCACCAGGAGGCGCACGCCGGTGACGACGACGCAGTTCGAGCCGATCGACACGACCTGCATGCGCTGCGGGCAGCCGGCGCAGCTGCGGTTCGCGGGCCCGTGCCCCGAGTGCGTGGCCCAGCTGACGGCCCGGTTCCCCGGCGTGGCCCGCGTGGTCGAGGCCGAGGAGTACACCCCGAAGATGAACGTCACCCCCAACGCCGTCGCCGTCAAGGACGACTGACCCGGACTCCGCGGCGCAGCCCCCGCCAGGGCCGCTCGGGAAAAAGATAAGGTGACACCGGCGTCAGCAAACGACCCGGGGGGTACGTGGTGCAGCCGGAAGACCTCATCCTCGTCAGCGTGGACGATCACGTCGTGGAGCCGCCGACGTTGTTCGACAACCACCTTCCCGACAAGTGGAAGGAGTTCGCGCCGAAGAGCGTCCATCGCGACGGCATCGACGTGTGGGAGTACGACGGCAACACGATCCCGAACATCGGGCTGAACGCCGTCGCGGGCCGGCCGCCCGAGGAGTACAACATCGAGCCGACCTCCTTCGACATGATGCGCAAGGGCTGCTGGGACATCCACGAGCGGGTCGTCGACATGAACCGCAACGGCGTCCTCGGGTCGATGTGCTTCCCCAGCTTCGTGCAGTTCTGCGGCCAGCTCTTCAGCCGGTCCAAGGACCTGGACATGGGCCTGCACATGCTGCAGGCCTACAACGACTGGCACATCGACGAGTGGTGCGGCACGTACCCCGGTCGCTTCCTCCCCCTGTCGATCCCGCCGATCTGGGATCCGCAGCTGATGGCCGACGAGGTGCGCCGGGTCGCCAAGAAGGGCTGCCACGCCGTCACGTTCTCCGAGAACCCCTACAAGCTCGGCTGGCCCCACATCTTCGGCGAGCACTGGGACCCGTTCTTCCAGGCCTGTGAGGACGAGGGCACGGTCATCTGCCTGCACATCGGGTCGAGCTCGACCCAGATCGAGATCGCGCCCGGCGCGCCGATCGACGTGATGATCACCCTCACCCCGCTCAACACGATGCAGGCGGCGACCGACCTGCTGTGGAGCCCGGTGCTGCGCAAGTTCCCGAACCTGCAGTTCGCGCTGAGCGAGGGCGGCACCGGGTGGATCGCGTACTGGCTCGAGCGGATCGACTACGTGTACCAGCAGCACCGCTTCTGGACCCACCAGGACTTCGGCGACACCCTGCCGAGCCAGGTGGCCCGGGACCACTTCTCGTTCTGCTTCATCAGCGACCGCTCCGGGGTGGACCTGCGCGACGCGATCGGCGTGGACAACATCACGTGGGAGTGCGACTACCCGCACTCCGACTCGGAGTGGCCGCACTCCCCCGAGTCCGTGGCCAAGCAGATGGCGGGCGTCGACGACGCGGTCGTCAACAAGCTGACCCACGAGAACGCGATGCGGATCTACCAGTTCGACCCGTTCCAGCACCGCACCCGTGAGCAGAGCACCGTGGCGGCCCTGCGGCGCGAGGTGCCCAGCTAGCTAGCCCGCGTCCGCGATGCGGGCCCGGTGGCGCAGGCCGGGCACCAACCCGGCCGACGACAGGTTGCGGAGCGCACGCGCCTCGGCGACGTCGAACACGATCGCCGCTCCGGGCTCCCGGTCGACGATGAAGCTCACGACGCAGTCGGCACAGGCCGCGGTGTGCTGCATCGCGCACTCGTCGCAGTCGATCCGCAGCGCTTCCGGGTTCGCCATCTGCACTTCCTCCCTCTGTCCTCGGGTCCGCTCGGCGTGCGGACTCAGGATCACACGGGGCTGGGACAGCAACGACCCGGGACAGCAACGAGGGGCGGTCCGCACGGGCCGCCCCTCGTCACACGGTCAAGCTGCTCGTGGCCGGAGCTACGAGATGATCTGGCAGCGGCTCCCGCCGTCGCTCGTGTAACGGAGCGCGGCCGGCACCGTGGTGAACCCGGCGCTGTTGATCGCGGAGGTGATCTCCGAGAACAGGTTGGCGCCGGTGAACGTGTCCACCGAGTGCTGCGCGGTGCCGGGACGGCACAGCCAGCGGGTGAACTCCCGAACCGCACCGCCGACACCGGAAGCGGCGCCAGTGACGTTCAGGTCGTGCGTGGCACCGATCGTCGGACCGTTGCCGGCCGAGATGTCGGCGTCCTGCTTGCGGGTCACGTGGTACAGCGTGCGACCGATCGGGTAGGTGTTGAGCCCGATCTTGCTGGTCGACGGGAGCACCCCGTTGATGGCGGCGGCGAACGCCGTGTGCTGGGTCCCGCTGATCGCCGCGGACGACGTGAACGGGAAGGCCGAGAACACGCCGAACGAGCCGAACCACACCCAGTTCGCCGGGTTGTCAACCGACGTCCGGCTGGTGCTGAGCGGCGCGTTGTTCAAGAGCGGCTTGATGTCGTTCTCGAACGGGAACGTGTTGTTGGCCAGCTTCCGGCCGTGCACGTCGACGTCGAAGCCCGGCGCCGAGCCGGCACTCGCGACGTACGAGTTGAACGTCGCGTACGTGCCCGAGCTGGAGTTCATGCCCCACGGGACGACCGGACCGTCGGTCGCGCTTCCCGCGGCGATGAGGCTCGGGTACAGGTCGTGCCAGGTCAGGTTGCCGATGGCAGCCTGGCTGTAGATCTGCACGATCTGGGCCGGCGTGAAGCCGTTGAAGCCCGCCGACTGCAGCTGAGCGCCGCGGGCGTCGAACACCGAGACCTCGACGCCGTCCTGGGCGAAGCCCCAGAACGTGTCGACCGCGAGCTCGCTGCCGCCGCCGATCACGCTGCCGCCCGAGGTCTTCGGACCGCGGGACGAGCGGGCGAAGTCCGCGTTCGGACCCGTGGCCGTCGAGCCGAGGTAGCCGGGGACCGGGTTGGCCGTTCCGGGGTACGTCACGTTGCTCTGGCCGTTCAGGAAGCCGTTCAACGAGGCGATGCCCGCGCCCGATCCGTTCGGGTTGGCCTGGGCCACCGTGTCGTGCTCGTGGTTCCCGAGCGCGTTGGTGTCCGAGCCCGCGATGCACTGTCCGAGCGACGGACCCACCGCGGTCGTCGTGGTGCAACCGACCGAGTAGTCGTACAGGTCCGAGAGGCTGAGCTGCGCCCGGTAGGTGGTGTCCGACCCCGCACCCACGATGATGTGGGGCGAGTTGTCGAACCCGTAACCCGCTGGTGCCGCCGAAGCGAGAGGCGCGGCGATCGTCGTCGCGGCGACTGCTGCGACTCCGATCACTCCGCCCCACTTCCACAACTTCTTCACTGTGTGTTCCTCCATTGGTCTGAGTAGCTCACGGATGGTCTCGCCGGCCCGGTCGGGCTAGCTGAACTGGATGGTCGAAGGGGACACGGCACCGGTGAAGCTCACCGTCTTGAACCCGGACCCGTTGCACTGCGAGTTCAGGGTCAGCTGGCTCTGGTCCAGCACCAGGTTCAGGTGCGCGGTCTTGCCCTGGAAGATGCCCGTCGTCGGCCCCGTCGCCGTGTAGGTGACGTTCGGGAGCGTCGTGGAGCTGAACGAAGCCACCGTGACGGCGCTCTTGCCGACCGTCGACAGCTTGCCGTTCTTCGGGTTGATGCCCTGCCACTTGACCGTGAAAGTCATCGGACCGTCAGTCGGCATCGTCAGCGCGGACGTGCACACCGCACCCTTGACGATCTTCGCCTTGATCTTCACCGTGCCCGTGGTGATCGGGAACTTCGTGGTCACCGTCTGGGCGCACGAGCCACCCGCGCCGGCACCGACGGTCCCGTCACCCTTGGCCGGGTTGCCCTTGGGCTTCGCCGGCGCCGTGTTGGTGAGACCGGTCTTGGCCGACCAGGTGCCGGAGAGGCGGCAGGTCTCGACCGGAGCGGCACCACTCGCGGGCAGGAGCAGGTTCAGGAACACCTGGTCACCCGTGATGGTCGCGTTGTTGGTCGACACCCGCAGCGAGCAGTTCTTGTAGTCGGGCACGCCGTTGTTGGTCGCCGCGTCGTTCTGCGCGAGGCAGTTGAACAGGCCACCCGGACCCGCGCCCTTGAAGGGGGTGAACCCGTGGTTCGGGTCGTCCTTCGTGAAGGTCGCCACGCCGCCCGCCGTCGTGATCACCGGCGCCGGAGACGTGAGGTTGTCGCAGTCGGCCGTCGGCGACCAGCCCTGCGCGGACGGGCTGACCCCGTCACATTGCTCGACGAACACGCTGGTGCTCGGCGGGAAGCCGGACGCGGTGATCGTGAACGATTGCGGGGTGCCCGAGATCCCCGCAACCGCGTAGGGGTTTCCCGTCGGTGAGGTGATGCTGGTCGCGGCACCCGCCGGACCGGCCACCAACGCGAATCCCGCGAGACCGACGCTGATGAGCGTCAGCACCGAGAAGAGCTTTCGCACGAGGTATGCCTCCTAGTCGTGTGTTCGAGACGCGATGCGCGCCGAACGGAGTAGACGCACGCGCCAGAACCGCACTCAAGGAACGAACGACGCATTCGCCAGTCGTTTGAGCAGCGTTCACTCTTCGCTCGCGGCTCGTTCGCTGAAGCCACGATCCGGCCATGTTCGACCGTCGGCGCGCGGCGCGAGCGACGCGTTCCCTCTCGACCAGTTCGATTCCCGGCCTGAGCGAACGCCACACGACCGGGATGTGAACGAAGGTCAAACGTCTGGGGAACGCGCCCGCTTGCGCTTGAGGTCGCGCGCACGAACCCGGTTCACTCGTTGCGGGCCCGGCGTTGTCGCGCCTGTTGCACCCATGCGGGAGGAAGTGTCCACGTGCGTAGGTTCCTGAGCGCGGTCGCCGTCGTCGCCACGGCACTGGCGGGTCTGGTCGTCGTCACCACCGGCCCTGCAGGCGCGGCGACGAGCATCACCGCGCCGACCGGCAACCCGTTCGTCGTGCCGCACGACGTCGCCGGCAACCCGCAGGCGTTCGACATCAGCGTCGCCGGATTCGCGGCGACGACCAACGTGTTCGTCGAGCAGTGCGACGGGGTCGCGCCCACCGCACTCAACTGGAACCCGACCGCGCACTGCGACATCGTCACGTCGCCCGCCCCGGTCATCTCGTCGGCCGGAGGGGCCGCGACGTTCGGCGCGGCCGACCCCAACCACGGCTTCAGCCCGTTCAAGGGCCCGAGCCCCCAGGGTCTGTTCAACTGCCTCTCGCCCAACGACCCTGCGTCGACCAACGGGCTCCCGGACTACCGGAGCTGCCAGATCCGCATCTCGACCAACAACACCGCGGTCACCGGCGACCAGGTCTTCAAGACGCTGCAGCTGCCCGAGGACCCGAACACCCCGCCCCCGCCGCCGCTGAAGCTCACGATGGGCAACGTGAGCGTGATGGAAGGCAAGTCCGGGACGCGCGCGATCGCGTTCGTCGTCGCGATGAACCGGCCGTCGCTGAACCCGGTCAGCGTCGACTACAAGACCCTCGACGGCACCGCGAAGAGCACGACCGACTACACGACGAAGAGCGGGAACCTCGTGATCCCCGCGGGTTCTGTCTCGGTGCAGGTCGCCGTGAACGTGAGGGGCGACAGCACGGTCGAGCCTGATGAGAAGTTCACGCTGAAGATCCAGCACCCGACCGGCGGCGCGACGATCGCGCGGGTTGGTGCGACGGCAACCATCCTGAACGACGACCCGCCGAAGAGCGGCATGCGGATGGCGATCGGAGATGCCGCGGTGTACGAGGGCGACTCGGGAACGCGCACGATCCGCTTCGCGGTCACACTCTCGGAGCCGCCGACCCAGACGGTCACGGCGCACTACGCCACGGTGGCCGGCAGCGCGACCGAGGGCACCGACTACAACGCGGCGAGCGGGACCGTGACCTTCGCGGCCGGGAAGACGTCGGCGACCGTCGCGGTGAAGGTCAAGGGTGACACGACGGCCGAGGGCAACGAGGTGTTCAAGGTCTCGCTGAGCAACGCCAGCCACGCCCAGATCTCACGGGTCAACGGCGTCGGCCAGATCAAGAACGACGACTGAGACGGGCGCCTGGGGGGTCCGACCGGAGAGCACCGGGAGATCGCGCGTCCTTCGTCGTGCGTTCACCCGGTGCTCGCCCGGCCGTCGATCGCGACCCGTATCCTCGAGGCGTGGCGATCACCTCGGACCCCGTGAGCTTCGAGCGGCACCTCCCCTTCGAGGGCTGCTTCAACTTCCGAGACCTGGGCGGCTACCGGACCGGTGACGGCCGCACCGTCCGGCGCCGGCGCCTCTTTCGGGCCGACGGGCCCCACGCGCTCACCAGCGCCGACGCCCGCCGCCTCGACGAGCTCGGCGTCGTGACGATCCTCGACCTGCGGACCGAGACCGAGGCCGCCGAGCGGGGCCACTGGTCGACCCACCGGCCCGACGCGATCACCTACTCGCTCTCGATGACCGACGTCCTGCCCGACACCGACGAGCTCCCGTCATGGGTGGATCCCGCGTTCGTGGCCGCCCGGTACCGCGAGATGCTCGACGCCGGGAACGAGGCGATCAGCGAGTGCCTGGCGATCCTGACCGACCCCGACGCCTACCCGGCGATGCTGCACTGCAGCGCGGGCAAGGACCGGACCGGGATCCTCAGCGCGATCATCCTGGGGATCCTCGGTGTGCCCGACGAGACGATCGTCACCGACTACGCGCTGAGTGGTCCGGCGATGGTCCGCCTGGTCGAGCACCTGCAACGCTCGTACCCCGACGCCCGCGAGCAGCTCGTGCGGATCCGACCCGCGCTCGTGGCCGCGGACCCGGCTGCGATGCAGGGCTTCCTCGCGCTCGTCGCCGCGGACTTCGGCTCGATCGACGGCTACGTCGCGGAGCTCGGCCTCGCGACCACGGTGCCGTACCTGCGGGCCAACCTGCTCGAGTCCTGAGCACGCCCGCTCCGGCCCTTCCCCCGGGAGGGTTCTGGCCGGGCCGCAAGAGTTCGATCCGAGTTTTCGCTCCGGGCATCCGACGGTCACCGGCTGGTCGCATCGGACATGGACGCTGGGAGCCGTCGATGTTCTCGGGCCCGGGGAGGGAGACCATGGCGTGGCAAGACGATCGGGCGTGCGCGGGCGTGAGCCTCGAGGCGTTCTTCCCCCGCAATGGCAACTGGCAACGCTCGCGGAAGATCTGCCGGTCGTGCCCGGTGCGCGCCGAGTGCCTCGACGCGGAGCTGCGGGCGATGGCCGGCGGCGCGGCGACCGAGGGGATGTTCGGCGGCCTCACGCCGCAGCAGCGCGAGCTCCTCGTCGGCACCCGCCGACCCCGCTCCGTCGCCTGACCCGAGCTCGTTTCGGTCCGCGTTCGGTTGCCCTGGCGACGCGATCCCGCACCGAAAGCAGCGTGGAGGTCGTCAGGGGTGCAGCGCGGGGGTCGAGTCGAGAGCGCGCACCACGCGTTCGGCCGCGTCGTCGACCGCGACCGGGACCGCGTCGAACCCGAGCTCGTCGGCCCACCGCACGACCGCCGAGTCGACGTCGTTGGCGGTCAGCACCCGACCCCGCGATGGGCCGAGGCTGCGCACCAACGCCTGCTGTGACGCGTGGGCACCGCACGACGCGGTCCGCTCGGAGAGCTCCTGCAGTGCGTCACGAAGTTCGCGCTCCATGCGTCCACGGTACGGAGTCGCGCCTCGGATCGCGAGCACCGTTCCGATCCGTTCACCGGTCCTTCAGCCCCCTTTCGGCGTGAGTTCGCGTCGCCCGAGCGACGCAAGGTCACGCCGAAACGGGTGGGGGCGGACCGAGCGGGGTCAGGCGGGCCAGAGCAGGGCGTCGTCGGCGATGACGAGGCAGTCGAAGTGGGCTTCGGCGACCCGTCGGGCCTGGACCTCGGCGGCGACCGGGTCGTCGGCCTCCACCATCACCAGGGTGATCCCGTTCCCCTCGAGGCGATCGAGCGTCTGGATCGTGACCGCGTACGTGTTCGTGCTCATGTGGACCTCGGCTCCCAAGCGTGCGTCTCCCCACCCGCACGATCGCACGCTCTGCGCCGCCGCGTATGCACACTCCGCGCGGATTTCACGGACGGTTCGCGCGACGTTCAGGTCGAGCGAGACGGCAGCGTCGGGGCGGCACTCAGGCCCGGCGCCGCCGCAGCACGAGGAACGCTCCCCCGCCCACCACCACGACGACCACGCCGGCTGCGATCAACCCGTAGGGCGGGTCCGAGCTGTCCGACCCCGACGACGCGGACGACGATCCGTCCCCGCCCGGAAGCGTCATGGTGAGGAAGACCTGGTCGTCCGTCGCGGCCACGTTCGTCGTCGCCACCCGCACCTGGCAGTTGTCGTAGTTGGGCACGTCCTTCTCCGGCGCCTTCGCCCCGGACGCGGTGCAGCTGAAGAGGTTCTGCGGGCTCGCCCCCGAGAACGGATGGAAGGCGTGGTTCGGATCGCTCGCCGCGAACGTCGCCACGCCGGAGCCGTCGGTGATCGCCGCGGCCGGCGACGACTGGACGTCGCACGCGAGCGTGGGCGTCCACTTGGCCGCCGTCGCCGGCTGGCCGCTGCACTGCTCGATGTACACGCTCACGTTCGGCTTGAATCCCGCCACCTTGATCGTGAACGGCTGCAGCGTCCCCGAACCGTCCGCGGTGACCGCGTAGGGGCTGCCGGGACTCGTGATCGTCGTCGCGGCGAGCACCGGCGAGGCGAACGCGACGACACCCGCGAGACCGACGGCCGCGAGCAACGTGGTTCGGAGAGCGACGCAGCGCACGGTCGACTCCGTCAGGACAGCGGTGGGAGCAGCAGGTCGAGGTTCAGCAGCAGGCACAGCGCGCCGAGCACCACGAGCGGGGTCACGACCACCGCCGCCGTCATCATCCGGGCGTCGCGCCGCCGAAGGTAGCGGAACGCCCACACCGCCAGCCCGATCGCGACGAGCGCGACGAGCACCGTCAGGTTGAAGATCACGGACCCGCTCGGGCTGACCGCGCCCAGCGACACGAACGTGGAGCGACCACCGGCAGGCGTCCCCGACACCGCGGTGACCACGAAGCGGTCGTCCGAGAACGTCCCGCCGCGTCCGGTGACGAGCGTGAGGCGGTGGTCCCTGGTCTGGCGCAGGACGCCGGAGTCTCCGCCACCGGTGCGGGCGGTCGCGGTGACCTTGTAGACGACCGTCTGCTGCACGCGGTGCTTGGCGGTGGCACGCGTCCGCACCGCGATCAGATCGCCCTTGCGCATCCGGTCGAGCTTGGAGAACGGGCCGCCCCACGCGCTGCGGTGGCCCGCGACCACGCTGTTGCCCCGGTCCCCCGGCGCGGGAGTTCCGACGCGGTGGCCGGGACCGTTGCGGAGCTGCTCGGCGGTGTCGCCCTCGACGACGACGACGTTGAGCCCGAGGCGCGGCACCTGGAGCACCGCGACCGCCTGGCCCGGCGAGACGGAGGGGCGTTGCTGGTTCATGTCCGCCGCGAGCTGGTGCTGGCGGTTGCGGTACCAGAGGTCCTGCACCGGACCCTGGAACAGCGCCACCGTCAGCACCACCCCGACCGCGACCGCCGCGACGATCGCCACGATGCGCCGCCAGCCGCCGGCCCGCGTGGCGCGGTACGGCGTCTCGTCGAGCTCCGGCAGCTCGTCGTCGGCGAGCTCGGGCGCCGGCGCATCCGACTCCGGTGGACGCAACAGGGTCACCGCGCGGCCCTCGAGAAGAGCTTCCCCACCGGCTTGCGCAACAGGAAGAAGAGACCCACGCCGAGCAGCAACGTCGCGAACCGGTCGATCCCGCCGGTCGTCGCCGGTGACGGGAGCGGGAGCTCGGACGCGATCAGGCTCCCGTCGGCGCGCCGCTTGACCTTGACCGCACCATCTGTCGACGCGCTCGAAGAGGCGTCGGTCGCGGCCGCCGCAGTCGCCGTCGTGCCCGAGCCGGCGCCGCCCGACGACGTCCCGCCGAACGTGCCGGTCGTCCCGCCACCGCCCCCGGTCGTCGCGGCAGGAGCCGCCGGCCCCCCCGACACGCAGTGCGACATCGTCCCGATCGCCTTCACCGCGGGGAGGTCGGGCGCGTACGCGCCGGGATCGCTGCTCTCCTCGACGTGACGGTCGTTGCCGGCGCAGTTCGACTTGACGAGCTGGTTCGCGGCGGCGAGCGCCTGCGCGGTGAGCGGCGCACTGAGCCGCCCTTCACCGACCGGCTTCGCCGCGTTCTGGCCCGAGGTCGCGAGGTACCGGATCGTGGCGGCCAGCGCCTCGGTCTTCTCGATCGAGAGTCCGTGCGCCGGCGCGTACAGGTGGTCGACCCACACCAGCGGGTAGCCGTTCGGGACGTCGTGGCTGAGCGCGTAGAGCGGCGTGTTGCCGCCGGCGTTCACCGACGCGGTGATCGAGTCGGGCGTCGGGTCGACCCAGTCGCCGTGCGCGTTCTTCATCTCGATGAACTGGAGCTTCACGTCCGGGAAGGTCTTCTCGATTCCGCCGAGCGCCGACGGGGGAACGGGAGCGAAGACTCCGGCCGTGAACTGGTTGATGGTCCCCGTCGTCGGGTCGCCGCCACCGAGCGCGAGCTGCTGGGACTGCTGGTCGACACCGTCGCGACTCGCGAGCGGTTGACGCGCCAGCCGTTCGGTGTTCGCATCCCAAGGGATCGTGGGGTTCATCGCCTTCACCCCACTCCACACGGACGGCGCGCGACTCGCGACGTACTGCTGCAGGAACAGGTTGACCTCATCCGGGTCGGAGCGGTTGACCGGCGCCGGCCCGGCGAGCGGCGGAGTGGTGAAGTTGTCCACACCCATCGTCTTCAGGACGTCCGTCGCGTTCCAGCTGTTCAGTGGCGGGAACGTGTTCCCGGGGTAGTGCATCGCCATCGCCGCGAGGTTCGTGTCCGGGATGCGGATCGGCCCGGTGTACGCGTGCTTGACGAAGCACTGCGAAGGGTCGGGCGTGGCCGGGTCGTCCGGGTCGCAGAGCTGCTGCAGGGTCGCGAACCCGTCGGGGACCGGCGCCTCGAGCAGGAAGCCGATCGAGCTGACCTGCACCGGTGCGTCGATGATCGAGCTCGCGCCGCCCGGGATCTTCGCCAGCTCCGCAGGGTTGAACGGGACGCCCGAGAGCACGAAGTCGTTCGCACCGCTGAGGAACTCCGAGCGGCCGATCTGCGACCCGTGCGCGGTGTAGCTCAGGTCGATGGGCTGCTTGGAGGACGAGAGGTCGTTCTGCCAGGGGAGCAGCTCCTGGTAAGCGCCCCAGGAACCGCCGCCCTTGATCGGGATCGCGGCGGGCGGCGCCGGCGCGGCGGGCGCGACCGTGTTCGAGGTGGCGAGGAGCAGGACGGACCCGAGGACGACGAGCGCCCCGAAGCGAGTCGACCAGCGGGACCCGCGAGCACTCATCGGGCCGACCGGCGGCGGACGTCGAGCGCCAGCGAGCCGGCGGCCGCCAGGAACACGCCCGCGAGGATCAGCCAGATCGCGTCCGTCGACGAGCTCCCGGACTTGGTCGCCGACGCCGCGGCGGCATTGCGCAGCGCCTTGTCGATCGACGCCTTCTTCCTGCGCTCGGCCGCGGCCTTGCGCTTCGCGGCCTCGAGCGCCTTCTGCTGCGCGGCCGCCTGGGCCTGCGCCTGCGCGGCGGCCTGGGCCTCGGCCTGCGCGGCCGTGCTCGCCTTGGCGCCGCCCGCGCCCGCGACGTTGATGGTGACCCCGCCCGGAAGCGGTGGAGGCTTGGAGCTGCCGATGAAGCAGCTGCTCCTGGGCGGCGCGCCGGGGATCTTCGAGATCGCGGTTTCCGCGATGTCGACCAGAGGTTGCGACAGGCGCGCGTATCTGAGCTGGGGCGCGATCACCTGGCCCTGGCTCACCGAGTAGCAGAGGAATTTCCCGAGCGCCGCGCCCTTCCCGGGATCGAAGCCCGCGGTCTGCGCCAGGACGTAGGAGTAGGTCGACGGGAAGTACGCGCGCCGGTCGGGCCCGGTGAAGTTCAGGATGAACGTGCCGTCGGGCCGGCCGGTCGCGTAGCTCAGCGCGACGGTCACGTTGTCCTCGTCGGGCTGGGTGAACACGCCGGCCGCGTTCTGCAGCGACGCGGTCGGGAAGCTCCGGACCTTCGCGTAGCCGGCCGCGACGTAGGTGATCGTGTCCTTGCCCGCCACCGGGTCCGCCACCTGGTTCGCGGTGCCATCGGCATACGGGAGGGCCTGTGAGTGACCCCAGGCCTGGGGCCAGTTCGACACCGGCTGTCCCGCCCGGAAGTCGCTCGCGACGTTGGCGGGGTCGTGCGCGACCCGGTCGGCGACGAACGCCTGCCAGATCGCCGGGGCGACCGCGATGCAGAACTGGGAGAAGACGTAGCTCTCCCCCGCGCCGTCGGCGCGGATCACGGGAATGATGTCGCGGTTGAAGCTTGCCAGCGACGGGTTGCTCTGCACGATCTCGGGATCGTTCCAGCGCTGGATCGCGCCGGTGAAGACCTTGCAGGCGGTCGTGCGGGTGAGGTTCAGGTTCGTGACCCGGTTCCCGGCCCCGTCGGTGAGGTTGTACATGAACGCGAGGCCGCCGGCGCTCACCGGGACGTAGACGAAGCAGGCGCCGGGCGAGCTCGGGTCTCGCCCGCCACACCGCCTCGACTGCAGCGACGGGAGCTCCTGCGGGAGGAACTGGATGTCCGAGGCGCCGAAGTCGAGCTGACCCTCGATGAACCCCTGGCGGCCGAACGTCGACCCCTGCGAGACGTAGTTGACCGACAGGCCGTAGGGGTTGCGCGCGGTGTCGGCCCGCCACTGGTCGATCTCGAGCGCGGCGAACGACGAGCCGCCGCCGGTGATCGCGCTCGCCGCGTAGACCGGTGCGGCCGGGATCGCGACGGTCCCGACGAGGACCACCACGGCGACGACGATGAGGAACCTCCGCCTCATCCGAACCGGCCGGTGACGTAGTCGAGGGTGCGCGGGTCGTCGGGCGAGTCGAAGAGCTTCTTCGTCTCGCCGGACTCCACGATGCGACCCGGCTCCTTCTGGGTCTCCACGAGGAAGAACGCGCACTGGTCCGAGACCCGGGCTGCCTGCTGCATGTTGTGGGTCACGATGACGATCGTGATGTCGTGGCCGATCGCGGCGATCGTCTCCTCGACGACGCGGGTCGAGATCGGGTCGAGCGCCGAGCACGGCTCGTCCATCAACAGGACCTGCGGCCGGACCGCGAGCGCGCGGGCGATGCAGAGGCGCTGCTGCTGGCCGCCGGAGAGCGACATCCCGCCCTCCTTCAACCGGTCCTTCACCTCGGTCCAGAGCCCGGCTCGCGTCAGGCACTCCTCGATGAGGTCGTCGCGGCCCGCGACCTGCGACCGGGAGAGCTTCAACCCGGCGAGGACGTTGTCGCCGATCGTCATGGCCGGGAACGGGTTCGGCTTCTGGAACACCATCCCGATGCGGGTCCGCACCTCGGTCGCGCTCATCGTGCGGCCGTAGATGTCCGCGCCGTCGAGCTCGACGCGGCCCGCGATGGCGGCGCCCGGCACGACCTCGTGCATGCGGTTGAGCACGCGCAGGAACGTCGACTTGCCGCAGCCCGACGGCCCGATGAGCGCGGTCACGCGCCGCGCCGCCATGGTGAGCGAGCACCGCTCGAGCACCTTGCGGGACCCGAACCACGCGCTCACCGCGACGGCATCGAGCGTCGCGGGCTCGCCCTCGTGGTGGAGCAGCCCGGCCTGGTGGTTCTCGTCGATCGCGGTCACGACGCTCTCCCCAGCTTCTTCTGGCTCCGGCCGCTGATGTACCGGGCGGTGACGAACAGGATCAGGACGAGCATGACGAGGACGAGCAGGCCCGCCCAGGCCCGGGCCTGCGACGTCTCGTTGGGCAGCCGGATCAGCTTCCACACGAACAGGGGGAGGTCCGACTGCGGTCCCTTGAACGGGTTGGTGTTGGTGGAGTCCGAGCCAAAGGCGGTGAGCAGCATGGGCGCGGTCTCGCCGACCGCCCTCGCGATGCCCAGAATCGTCGCAGTGACGAGCCCGGCCATCGCGGTCGGCAGCACGATGCGCAGGATCAGCTGCCACTGCGGTGCACCGAGCGCGAGCGCGCCCTCGCGGAGCGAGTCGGGGATCGTGCGGAGGATCTCCTCGGACGCACGCGTGACGGTGGGGAGCATCAGGACCAGTAGCGCCATGGAACCGGCGATTCCGGAGAAGCCGAAGTAGGTCACCCAGATCGTGTAGATGAGCAGGCCGGCGATGATGCTCGGCAGGCCGCTCATCGCGTCGATGACGAACCGCGCCGGCTTGGCGAGCCGGCCGCCGATCTCGTTGAGGTAGATCGCGGTGAGCACTGCGAGCGGCACGACGGCGATCGTCGCGAGCCCGACCTGCTCGATCGTCCCGATGAGTGCGTGCTTCACGCCCCCGCCCGGCGTCAGCGGCCCGACCTTGCTCATGTCCTCGCTGAAGAAGCTCGCGGTGATCTTCGGGATGCCCTTGAACACGAGGTAGGAGAGCATCCACACGAGCAGTGCGGAGACGAGGACCCCTGCCGACCAGATCAGCGTGGTCATGATCTTGTCGAGGGCGCCTTCCGAGTCGGTCCGGTCGCGGATGATGAGGAAGAACACGACCAGCGCGCCGATGTACCACCAGATCGCCGTCCCCATGATCCCGTGTTGACCGAGCAGGATGCGCAGGACCCACGCGAACGCGCCGCCGCTGATCGCCGCGAGGGTCGCTGCCGCCAGATCGTCGCCGGAGAGCTTGCGCTGGCGGCGAGGACGGTCGTTCTCGGGCGAGTCCTCGGCCTCCAGCGCGGTCAGGTCGAGCACCTCCGTGTCCATGGGCGCGAGGTCCTGGCTCACTTGACCGCCGCCGATCGGGCGACGATGCGGCGGGCGATGAGGCTCACCGCGAGCGTGAGCAGGAAGAGCGCGAGGCCCGCAGCGATCAACGCGCTGCGCTCGAGCGAGCTCGCCTCACTGAAGCGGATCGCGATGAGCGGTGCGATCGCGCCCGCGCCCGTCTCGAGGATGTGGGTGTTCGCCTTGAACACCAGGCTCACGATCAGCGCGATCGCGATCGTCTCGCCGAGCGCGCGACCGAAGCCGAGCAGCGCGGCACCGACGATGCCGTTCTTGCCGTACGGAAGGATGACCTCGCGCACCATCCCCCAGCGGGTGCCGCCGAGGGCGAGCGCACCTTCGCACTGCTCCCGGGGGACCTGCGCCATCACGTCGCGCGAGACAGAGGTGATGATCGGCATGATCATGATCGCGACGACCACGCCGGCGATGAACGCGGAGCCGACGAGGCGAGGGGTGTGACCGGACAGCTCGAGGAACGGCACTGCGCCGAAGTGGCTGCCGAGGAAGGTCGAGATCGGGACCAGCTGACCCTGCAACGCCTTCAGACCCCAGTAGCCGAAGAGGAGGCTCGGCAGCGCAGCGAGCAGGTCGATGACCGACGTCAGGATCCTGCGCAGCCGGGCCGGGGCGTACTCGTTGATGAAGAGCGCCATGGCCAGCGCGAGCGGCAGCGCGATGACCATCGCGATGGCGGCGATGATCAGCGTCCCTTCGAGGAGTCCGAGCACGCCGAAATTCCCGACGGTCGGGTTCCAGATGCTCCCGGTGAAGAAGTTCCAGACCCCGGACGACTCCAGCGCCGGGCGGGAGCCGTTCACGAGGAAGATGAACGTGACCGCGACGATGATCAGGCTGACGGACGTCGCGCCCGTCGCGACCACGCGGAAGATCCGGTCGCCGGTCGTCCGCTGCGTCGTCGGCCGGACGGGGACCTCCGGATCGCTCCCCCCGTCGTATTCGGGCCGGGTGAGGACCCCGCCACGCTCGCCGACCATCACGTCCTCTCGGCTCGATCTCGTCTCATGCCCGATGCGGACCGGGTCGAGCCTTTCCTCGGCCCGACTGCCCGGGGTCGCGGAACCTTGCTCGCAGCACCCGGAAATCTACGGACGCCGGGTGAACGGGCAGTGGCCGAGACCTGACGCGCCGGAGCGGATTCGGGAAACACCAGGCAACGGACTGCTCCGCGCGCCAACCGACCAGCGGGACACGAAAAGGCTTCGCGCGCCCGGAACGACGGGGTGGGCCGCCGGTACGCTCCCCCGGTGACGCGGCGACGGGTGAGTGTGGTCGGCGCGCTCCTGCTGGTGGTCGCCATCGCGGCGTGCGACGGGTCGGGCGCCGCCGCGCGTCAGGCGCGCGCCGCTCGGACCACGACGACCAGCACCCGGCCCGCCCCGACGACGACGACCACCGAGCCCGCGCCCGATCCCGCACCGCTCGCCTGGGCACCCTGCGGCGGATCGATCCAGTGCGCGACCCTCACGGTGCCGGTCGACTACGCGCACCCGCGCAACGCGACGATCGGCATCTCGCTCGCCCGCGAGCCGGCCGGGGACCCCGCCCACCGCATCGGCTCACTCGTCGTCAACCCGGGGGGTCCCGGCGAAGCCGGCACGCAGCTCCTCGGCCGCGACCTCGGTGTCCTCGCTCCTGGAGTCAGAGCGCGCTTCGACGTCATCGAGATGGATCCGCGCGGCGTCGGCAACAGCGGTGGGCTTCACTGCAGCAGCGGCGACACCGGTTCCGCGGACGGCGCGACCGCCGATCCGATCCCGGTGACCGCGCCCGCACGCGACGCGCTGATCGCGGCCGACCGCGGGTACGCGCAGGCCTGCGCGCGCGCCGCGGGACCACTGCTCGGATACATCGGCACGACTGACGTCGCGCGCGACCTCGAGCAGCTGCGCAAGGCGGTCGGCGACGAGCGGCTCACGTTCGTCGGCATGTCCTACGGAACGCTGCTCGGCGCGACGTACGCGGACCTGTTCCCCACCCACGTCCGCGCGCTTGTGCTCGACGGGGTGATCGACCCGTCGCTGCCGTCGTTCGAGCTCTGGATGGCGCAGGCGGTCGGGTTCCAGCAGCAGCTGGACGGGTTCTTCGCCTGGTGCGGGTCCGGCTGCGCGTGGCGGCCGGGCATCGCGCTGCCCGACGCGCTCGACCGGCTCACGCAGCGCGTCCGGGCTCAGCCGCTCGCGGTCGGGAATGCGACCGCCGGGGTGAGCCAGCTCTACACCGCGCTGTTCAGCCGGCTCTCCAGCAGCTCGCGCTGGCCCTCGCTCGCGGCGGCGCTCGGGGCTGCGGAGCACGGTGACGGCGGGCCGATCCTGCAGCTGACCCGCAGCTACCTGGGCCAGACGCCCGGCGCCACGATCAACGCCGACGCGTCGAGCGCGATCAACTGCCTGGACCACCCGGTCGATACCGATCTGAGCCACTACGACGCGTTGGCCGCGCAGGCGGCCGGCCGCTCACGCGCGTTCGGGCCCTACCTCGCGTGGGCTGGGGTGATGTGCGCGACGTGGTCGGCGCCGCCGACGCGCCAGCCCCATCCGGTCCGGGCGCCCGGAGCACCGACCGCGCTCGTGATCGGGACGACGAGCGATGCGGCGACCCCGTACGCCTGGGCGCAGAGCGTCGCGGCGACGTTCGAGCACGCGGTGCTGCTCACGCGGCGCGCCACCGGCCACGTCGCGATGCTGTCGAGCGCGTGCGTGCGCGACATCGTCGGTCACTACCTCGTGGACCTCGCACCGCCGGCGCCCGGGACGTTCTGCGCGGGCTGAGCGTCCGGTGCTACGCGGAGACGACCGCGACGTCGCGGTAGCCGTATTTGATGGTGAGCCCCGATGCGACGATCACGGTGACGACTCCAGGCTTGCGATCGTCGATCCGAGTCACCCGCTCGTAGCGCTCCAGCCCGACTTTGATCCGGTCATCCGTCCGCAGTGAGAGCACCGGGACCCGCAGCGAATCCATCCGGGAGAACGTAGCCATCCCGCGTGACGGGCGCCAGAGCCGGACGACCTCGGCGCGAGCGGGCGCTCCGAGCGCCGATCGAGCCCGTCACTGCTGGTGATTCGCGCGCCGAAGGCGTCGGCCATCACCTGCATGACCTGGAGCGCGAACGTCGGGTGCTCGCTGACCAGGTAGCTGAAGCGGTCGGCGTCGGTTCACTCCCGGTCACCCAGCGTCCGTTGCAATCAGATGCGATGATGCGCACGCTGCGCCCGGCGCCAGGTCCCCGCCCACTCCCGGCGCAGGCGCCGCCGGTCCTCGTGGAACGAGCCCGCGAGGACTCCGGCCACGTACGCGGTTTCGGCCTGCTCCGAGTCGACCGCGGCGTCGTGCAGCCAGCGCGCTGCCACCACCGCGTCCTGGTGGTCGCCGAGCACGTCCTGGAGGTCGGCGAGGCGCTTCGCCGCCCGCGCGGCACGCTTTCCCGTGACCGGGCTCACAGCTTCCAGCGCGTAGCGCGCCTGCTTCGCCCGCTTCCGCACCTCGTGCAGCTGGGCGTCCTCGGGATCGTCCGAGAGTCGCCGCACCCCCTTGCGCACGCGCTTCCACGGCGGGCGGATCAGCCGCCCGACGACCTTGGCCGCCCGCCGACGTCGGGCGTGGTCACGGAAGCGCGGCGAACGGGTGGCCGCTACCAGGCGGTCGAGCAACGTGGCGTACCGATCCGAGCGGAGCGCATCGAGCAGCTCCTCACGGTCGCGCTCGCGCATGGCCGCCAACCGATCCAGCAGCTCGCGAGCCGGGTCCTGCGACGCGGGGTCGAGCGCCCCGCACTTCGCCTCGAGGAGCCCGAGCAACACGTCCGCGTCGCGCACCTTGCCGAGCGCACCACCGAGCCACCGCAGCTCCACACGCAGCGGCTCGCTCCAGCTCGGGTCGAGGACGGGCCGGAAGGTGCGCAGGTCGGAACGGAGTCGCCGGGTCGCGACGCGGGCCTGGTGCACCGCCTCCGCGCCGGCGTCGAGCCGGATCGCCGGGTCGTGCTCCGTGAGGCGGAGCACCGAGTCGGTGATCACCGCGCGCACGAGCTGCTCGACGGTCGCGTCGGTCCGCACCGAGCGGGGCGGCGAGAGGTCTGGCGGCGCCTGGGCGTCGGGGCCGAGCGCGCGGGTGATCTTCGGCATGGCCGGCCCGGACCCGGCGCCGGCCTTGCGGATCCGGTGCACCAGCCGGTCGACGGCTTTGGCCGGCGCGGCCTCGGACGTCTCGACCTCGATCTCGTGGAACGCGACCGGCTGCTGGTGCATCGCGGTGCCCGTGACCTGGTCGTCGTCGATCTCACCGAGGACGTGCCCGGCGTCGTCGCACAGCTCGACCCGCGTCCGCTGTGTCCGAATCCGCGCCACGACGCCCAGGGGCGCGGTCCGGGCCCACACCCGCACCAGCTCCGTCGCGGGGGCGGGCGGGAGGCCCCGCTCACCCTGGAACGAGACCTCGGTGCGCTCGAAGGCGTCACCCTGCTGCGACCGTGGGATCTTGACCGTCCAGCCGTCGTCGGACCGGTACCGCAGGCTCGCCCCGGCCCGGCTCAGGCGCAGGTCCGGCGTGTCGAAGTAGGTCGCCTCCTGCTCGATCTGCTCGACCGCACCGTGGCCGAGCCCGTCGAGCAGCTCGTCGAGCGGCGGGAGCTCGAAGTCGGGTGGGGCCACGAGCTTGTGCTCATGCTCCTCCATCACCGGTTCCTACCCCCGGCCCACGGCACCGACACCCGCGACGGTGCGCGTCAGGGCCCCGACTCGCGGACACTCGAATCGGGGCCCCTTGGTGACGCAGCAACGCCGTTCCCACCTGGACGGGATCAGGTTCGGCGGTAGGAGGAAGGTAGCGACTCGGCCGCGCCGGCTCCACGACCCGTGCAACCGTTCATCCACGGTTCATTGCCTCGCTACCGCGTCCCGACTGCCCAGGCGGGGCCGACCGCGGACGAGCCCCGGACCGGTGATGCGGTCCGGGGCTCGTCCGACGTCATGCCGTCGCCGTCGGTCAGTGTGGGTGGCGGCCGTGCCAGGCCCGCTGCCAGACGGTCAGGTTGCGCACGGTCCAGCGGTGCTGCGGGAAGCAGAGGTGCATCCAGCCGTAGCCGGAGTCCACCGAGTCGAAGCGGCGGGCGAGCCACGTCCAGATCCAGGGGTTGAAGTGCTTGCCCCCCGTGCAGACCGGTGGATGGTGCTGCTCGTGCTTCTTGCCGCCTGACTCGATCACCAGCACGAAGGCCTGCACGGCGTCGGGTGCGGTGCCGTTCGCCGCGGTGATCGTGATCGGGAACGAACCGAACGTGGTCGGCGTCCCCGAGAGCGTGCCGTCGGCGCTGATCGTGATCCCGCCGGCGACCGTTGCCGGGCTCATCGAGAACGTCGGCGCCGGAGACCCGGTGACCCCGCTGAAGCTGAAGGAGTAGGGCGTCCCGGCCTTGCCGTCCGTCGGGACCCCGGTGAACTGCGGGGCGACGCCGGCACCAACCGGCGCGACGACCAGCGTGAGCTGCTTCACCGCGTCCGGGTTGACCCCGTTGCTCGCGGTGACCGTGATCGGGAACGAACCCGCGGTCGTCGGCGTCCCCGAGAGCACGCCCCCACTGCTGATCGTGATCCCACCCGCGACCGTCGCCGGGCTCATCGTGAACGCCGGCGTCGGCGAACCGGTGATCCCGGTGAAGCCGAACGAGTACGGCGCGCCCGTCGTCCCGTCCGAAGGCGTCCCGGTGAAGTCGGGCGCAACATCGGTGTTCGCCGGCGCAACCACCAACGTGAGCTGCTTGACCGCGTCCGGGTTGACGCCGTTGGTCGCCGTGACCGAGATCGGAAACGAACCCGCCGTCGTCGGCGTCCCCGACAGCGAACCCGCGCTGCTGATCGTGATCCCACCCGCAACCGTCGCCGGGCTCATCGAGAACGTCGGCGCCGGCGAACCCGTGATCCCCGTGAAGCTGAAGGAGTAGGGAGTACCCACCGTCCCGCCACCGGGCGTTCCGGTGAACCCGGGTGCAACCGAAGCCGGCGCGACCACCAGCGTGAGCTGCTTCACCGCGTCCGGGTTCACCCCGTTGGTCGCGGTGACCGAGATCGGGAACGACCCCGCCGAGGTTGGCGTCCCCGACAGCGCACCCGCGCTGCTGATCGTGATCCCACCCGCAACCGTGGCCGGGGTCATCGAGAACGTCGGCGCCGGCGAACCCGTGACGCCCGTGAAGCTGAAGCTGTAGGCCGCGCCGACGATCGCGCCGCTCGGCGTCCCGGTGAAGCCCGGTGCGACGCCTACAGCGGCTCCCGGCAGCGTCATCGTCAGGAAGACCTGGTCGGCGGTCGCGGTGGTGTTGTTGCTCGAGACGCGCACCTGGCAGTTGTCGAAGTCCGGCAATCCGTTGTTCGGCGACGCCTGCGCCGGCGCGAGGCAGTTGAAGATGCCCTGGGGGCTGATCCCCTTGAAGGGCAGGAAGGAGTGGTTCGGGTCCGCCGCCGCAAAGCTGACGTTGCCCGATCCGTCGGCGATCACCGGCGCGGGCGACGACACGAGGTCGCAGTTCGCGGTCGGCGACCAGCCGATCGCGCTGGGCGGGGTGCCGTCACACTGCTCGACGAAGACGTTCGTCCCCGCGGTGAACCCGGTAGCCGAGATGGTGAACGCCTGCGGGTTCCCACCGGCGTCGCCGGGGACCGTGAACGGGTTGCCGGAAGGCGCGGTGATCGTCCCCGCGTTCGCCGGGCCCGCGGCCAACGTCAGGCCGACGACGCCCACCAGCACCGCCAGGAACAGAGCAACGATCCGTCGCACAGCATCTCCTCCAGGTCGGACGCGTCGCGTCCGTTGGGCGACAGGAGACCGTGAAGCGCGCGGTGGGGCAAGCATTGAACGCCGACTTCGTTCAAGGTTCGGTCCGTGTTCACCGAACACGCCGGTGCGGAAGAAAGGCCTCGACGACGAACCGGTGAACAGATGGGTGATGACGTCGACGGCGCGAACCTGCGGACGTACCGTCCCAACCGATGGTTCTCACCAGTCATGCGGTCCGACGGTGACGTACTTCGAGCTCGAAGATGCCGACTTCGCGCTCCTGATGTCGCGGGAGCGGCGCGGGGGCCAGGTGGCGATCTGGTCGCTCGTCCTCATCTTCCTCGTCCCGGGTCTCATGGACGGTTCGATCGCACTGGTCACGCTCGGCGGAGCATTCGCCGTCAGCGCGACCATCGCCACGATCCGTGCGTTCCGCCGGCCGTGGACGCCGGTGCCGGGAATGGGCCCACCGCGCGTGCGGCACGCGCCGGACGTACGTGCCGCACGCGTCGGTGCGGCTGACGCCTGCCCACCGGCGCGCGGCCACGTGCAGCCCGATGCCCGGGCGCCCCGGCCCCACGATCCGCGGCCCCACGATCCCCGGCCCCACCGGCTCCCGCACCGGCGACGGTGCGCCCCACCGGACCGCGGCACCGGCACCCGATGGGTCACGACGGGCCGCCCGGCCCGGCGCCGGAGCCGACCGGGGTCTCGCCGCGCCTGCGCCCGTCAGTAGCCAGCTCCTCCCCGCTCCGATCGGTCCGGCCGGACCACGCGATCGAGCGGCGATCGTGCCCTCGAGGGGTGGGTTCCGTAGAATGACCGCTCTTGCGCGCCTGGCACCGGAGCCGGCGCGGCGTCGCGACTGGGGGGTCATGCAGGCTCGCTACGAGGAGCTGTCACTCGACACGCAGGGCAACGGCGAGGTCGTCGACCTCACCGCCCAGGCCCAGAAGGCGATCGACAACGCGGGGATGACCGACGGGATCTGCACCGTCTTCGTCGCCCACTCCACCTGTGGCATGACGACCATCGAGTTCGAGCCGGGCTGCAACGCCGATCTGAACGCGGTTGCGGAGCGGATCGCGCCCGAAGCCGGTCGCTGGGAGCACAACGAACGCAATGCGGACACCAACGGACACAGCCACGCGCGTGCGGCGCTGATCGGGCCATCGGTGACGGTGCCGCTGTCGGGGGGCGAGCTGGTCCTCGGAGTCTGGCAGAAGATCGTCTGCGTCGACTTCGACGACCGACCGCGGACCCGGAAGGTCGTCGTCCAGCTCCTGGGCGAGTAGCGCGGGAGCTCCCGGGAGCTACGCCACTCCGGACGCGCCGGCGTCGGATCCGGCGACCGGCTCCGTCCGCACCTCGATCGCGTCGCCACTCGCGTTGCACCAGCGGCACACGACCTGCTCCACCGCTTCGTCGAGCACCTCGGCGCTCTCCACGGTGAGGTCGCCGCCGACGCTGAAGTGCCGGAACTCCTTCACCCGTCGGCTCACCGTCACGTCGAAGCGCGTGAGGTTCCCGCACGCCGTGCACCGGAGCCCGCCGCCACCCATCGGCCGATCTTACCGACGGCCCCTTCGGGCCCCGGATCCTCGTGCGACGAACAGATGTTCGGTAGCCTGGCCGCCGCGTGCTGACCTCCCCCGCCGTCCCCGGGCGCTTCGACGACCTCGCGACTCCGCTGTCCGCGGTGACGTTCGCCGTCCTCGACCTCGAGACCACGGGCACCTCACCGGCCGTCGACCGCATCACGGAGGTGGGCGCGGTGAAGTACCGCACCGGTGAGCGCCTCGGCACGTTCGAGACCCTGGTGAACCCGGGGGTGCCGATCCCGCCGTTCATCTCGGTGCTGACCGGGATCACGGAGCGCCTCGTGCTCCCCGCCCCCGGCATCGACGAGGTCCTGCCGGCACTGCTCGAGTTCGTCGGCGGCGCGGTCATCGTCGGGCACAACATCCGCTTCGACATCAGCTTCCTCGACGCCGCGCTCGCCCGCCGTGGCGCGCCGCCCCTCGACAACCCCCGGGCGGACACGCTCGGCCTGTCGCGGCGACTGGTGCACGACGAGGTCGACGACCTCAAGCTCGCGACCCTGGCCCGCCACCTGCGGGTGGGGATCGAGCCCTGCCACCGGGCCCAGGCCGACGCGGAGGCCACGGCCGAGGTCTTCCACGCGCTCCTCGAGCGGGCCGGCACGTTCGGGGTCCTCGCCCTCGACGACCTGCTCGCGCTGCCGGCGGTCCGCATGCACCCCACGACGAGCAAGCTGCGGCTGACCGCCCGCACCCCGCGCCGGCCCGGCGTGTACCGGTTCCGTGGCCGCGCCGGCGAGACGCTGTACGTCGGTCGGGCCGCGAACCTCCGGACCGAGGTGCGGTCGCACTTCCGCGGCAGCCGGACGCGCGTCCCCCAGCTGCTGCGCGAGGTGGAGTCGATCGACTGGGTGGAGTGCACCGACGAGCTCGAGGCTGCGGTCCGCGAGGCGCGTCTGATCCACCGGCTGGCCCCCCGGTTCAACCGCGCCGGCCCGACCCGGCGTCCCGCCTACCTGAAGCTGACCCTCGCCGAGCCGTTCCCGCGCCTGGCCGTGGTGCAGGCGCGACGAGACGACGGGTCGCTCACCGTCGGGCCGTTCACCTCGGCCGCGTCCGCGCGCGCGTTGCGGTCCGCGATCGAGGCGGCGCTCCCGATCCGGCGGTGTACGACGCGACTCGGCCGCGCCCCGGCGCGCGAGGCCGAATCGTGCTGCCCGGTCGAAGGTGGACTGACCCGGTGCCCGTGCCGCGGCGAGGTCACCACGAGCGAATACCGGGTCGCGACCGACGCGGTCGTGCGCGCGCTCTCGGGTGACCCGGCCGTCGTGGTCGACGCGCTCACGGGCCGGATGGGCGACCTCGCCGCCGCCGGGCAGCTCGAGGCCGCCGCGGTCGCGCGCGACCAGCGGGCTGCGGTCCGGGGCGTGCTCGCCCACCAGCACCTGCTCGCGTGGCTGCGCGCCTCCGGACGGCTGCGGGTGCTGACCGCGTCGGGGGTGGTGGAGCTGCACGACGGCCGCTTGACGCTCACCGACGAGCCCGACGACGAGCGGCCCGGGACGCCCACTGCCCCGCCCACCGAGGTCCATTCCGACGTCCACCCCGACGAGCTCGCCGTGGTGGCCCGCTGGCTCGTCCGCCAGGTCGCGACCGGCCGCGCGCACGTGTTCCCGTCGGGTACCGAGCCGCTCCCGCCCGCGCTGGCGGATCGTCCCGGCTAGGTGCCGTCCCCGAGCGACGAGATGTCGCGCTTCGGGATCCGCCGCACGCGTGGTGCGGCGGCCGCCGCCGACGGCGTTCGGGTCTCGGTCGCCGCCTTCGCGGGCGCGGGCGTGGGAGCGGGCGCGGGCTCCGGCTCGGCGGACGGGCGACGGGTCGCCGGCGCGGGCGCAGGCTTGGACGCGGCGCGCGGCGCGGGCCGAGGCTTCGCGGTCGCGCCCGGCGGCCGGCCCGCGACGACACCCCGCCGCGCGGCCCACCAGCGCCCACCCTCGACGAACGCCGTCATCAGGCCCGCGCTGACGAGCGCCCAGAACGGGACGAGCGCGAACAGCCGGAGGTACCGGCCCCACCCGCTGCCGGTGATGATGTCGATGACCGAGTCCCCGGTCAGGAGCCCCGTCCACCGGGCCAGGTAGCGGACGATGATCCCGCCCAGCAGGACGGCGGCGACCCAAGCGAGGATCTGCAGGGGCACCGCGATCGTCGCCGGAGGTCGTGGCCCCCGACGGCGCCGTGGAGGCGTGGCCGCGGCGGCGGCGCGCGGCGCGGCGGGCGCGGCGCGGGCCGCGGGGCGCGCGGGAACCGGCTGTCGTGACGGCGAGCCGCCCCGCCGCGACCGGGCCGAGCCGTTCGGGCGCGGCGCTTCGGCCGGCGTCGACGGATCCGGGCGGCGGTACTCGACCGGCGTCTTCAACAGACGGCCGCACTCCTCGCACGCGAAGACGGGCTCACCCGACAGCCCGGTGAGGCGATGCTTGTGCCCGCACGCCGGGCACTGGAGCGCGCTCGCCACGGCTACGCCGCCTCCGCCTCGCGCGCGGATCGACTGATCGCGATCCAGCGCTCGAGGGTCGCGGCGGCCCGTCCCGAGTCGATCGACTGGGCGGCCGTCTCGACACCGGCGGCGAGATCGGGCGCGGCGCCCGCGACCACGAGCGCGGCGGCCGCGTTCAGCAGCACGACGTCACGCACCGGGCCCTTCTCCGCGTCGAGCACGCGCCGGGCGATCTTCGCGTTGTCGGCCCGGCTCCCGCCGCGCAGGTCCCCGGCCGACGCGCGCGGGATCCCGAGGTCCAGTGGGTCCAGCACCGTGCGGTGGATCTCGCCGGCGCGGAGCTCACGCACGGTCGAGAGGTCTGTGGTCGTCAGCTCGTCCAGGCCGTCGTGGCCGAAGAAGACCATCGCGTGCTCGGCGCCGAGCTCCGCGAGCGTGCCGATCACGCGTTCGGCCATCGCGGGATCCGACACCCCCACGACCTGGCGCGTGACCCGGGCCGGGTTCGCCAGGGGCCCGAGGAAGTTGAAGGTCGTCGGGACCCCGAGCTGCGGCCGGATCGGGGCCGCGAAGCGCATCGCGGCGTGGAACCGTTGCGCGAAGCAGAACCCGATGTTCGTCTCCTCGATGCACCGGACCACTCCGGCGGGGCCGAGGTCGATCACGACGCCCAGCTCCTCGAGCAGGTCGGCGGAGCCACAGGCGGAGGAGGCGGCGCGGTTGCCGTGCTTGGCGACGCGCACGCCGGCGCCCGCGACGACCACCGCGGCGACCGTCGAGATGTTGAACGTGTGCGAGCGGTCACCGCCGGTGCCGCAGGTGTCGACGAGCGGCCCGGCCGGCCCCTCGGGCTCGATCGGCATCGGCTCCGCGAACCGCAGCATCGTCCGCACCAGCGCGGCCAGCTCGACCGGGGTCTCCCCCTTCGCGCGGAGCAGCACGGCGAACGCGGCGATCTGCGCGTCCGTCGCCTCGCCCCCGAGGATCGTCGCCATCGCCGCGTCGACCAGCTCGGCCGGCAGATCGTCGCGGCGCGACAGCGGCCCGAGCACGTCGGGCCACGAGACCGTGGTGGCGTCGGCGCTCATCGCCCTAGTCCCACCAGAGGTCGTGGTCGAGGACGCCCTTCGCGATGAGACCGAGCTGCACCTGCGACGTCCCTTCGACGATCGTCAGCTGCTTC
This sequence comes from Acidimicrobiia bacterium, assembly GCA_036502405.1. Taxonomy (GTDB): domain Bacteria; phylum Actinomycetota; class Acidimicrobiia; order IMCC26256; family JAENVU01; genus Chersky-806. The sequence continues at coordinate 61,588 of DASXYP010000065.1, read as the reverse complement.
GCGTCGCGGTAGTAGAGCTCCATCGGGTGGTCCTGCATGTATCCCGCGGCCCCGAGCATCTGCAGCGCGTGGTTGCTCGTCTTCACCGCGAGCTCGGTCGCGTAGTACTTGCACATGGAGAGGTAGGGGACGTACTCCTTGGTGAACTGCCCGCGGTCCGCCATCCACGCGGCGCGGTACGTGAGCAGTCGCGCCGCCTCGATCTCGGTCGCGAGCTCGGCGATCTTCCACTGGATGCCCTGGAAGTCCGCGATCGTCTTCGTGAACGCCTCGCGCTGCTTCGCGTATTCGACCGCGTACATCAGCGCACCCTCGGCGAGGCCGATGCCCCGGGCCGCGACGATCGGTCGCATGGCGTTGAGCCCGAGCATGCACAGGCGGAACCCGCCGATGTCGCCGACCACGTTCTCGGCCGGGACGCGCACGCCGTCGAGCAGGAGCTCGCCGGTGTCGACGCCCTTGACCCCCATCTTCTTGTCCACGCGCCCGACCGAGACCCCGTCCCACTGCCGCTCGACGACGAACGCGGTGACGCTGTCGTGGGACCGGCTGTCGACGGGCCCCGTCTTGGCGAACACGCAGTACCAGTCGGCCTGGCGCACCCCGGACATCCAGCACTTCGTGCCGGTGAGGATCCAGTCGTCGCCGTCCTGGACCGCCTTCGTGCGCATGCCCATCACGTCGCTGCCCGCCTGGGGCTCGGAGAGGCCGAAGGCGGCGCGCTGCTCCCCGGTCGTGATCGGCGTGAGGTACTTGTGCTTCATCGCCTCGGACCCGGCGATCAGCAGCGGGCCGGTGGGGAGCCGGGTGAGCAGCAGCATGAGCGCGGCGGCGTTCGAGTACTTGGCGACCTCCTCGATGGCGATCGCGAGACCGAGGATCCCCGCCCCGGAGCCGCCGTACTCCTCGGGCACGCAGAGGCCGGCGAGACCGGTCTCGACGAAGAGCTCGAAGAGGTCCTGGGGATACTCCTCGGTGAGGTCGATCTCCCTCGCCCGGGGCGCGACCCGCTCCTGGGCGAGCTTGCGCACGGAGGCCTGGAGCTCCGCCAGCTCGGGCGGCAGGTCGAAGTCCATGGTGAGGGAAGCCTACAGTCCGGCGTCCCGGCTTTATGGCTCCAAACGCCCCCGGCCACGAGGTCCGGGTTCGGTTGCCATCGGTCTCTTCACCCGGCGTTCAGCGACCGTGCCGGGTGCGCCACGCCTGCTCCAGCTCGCCGAGCGGCGTCGAGGCCGGCCCCTGCACCCAGGGCCAGAGCTCCTCGGCCAGCCGGCGCCAGTTCGCCGTCGCCCCGAGCGAGGCGAGGACCGCGAAGAGCCCCAGGTTGATCCGCTGCACGACGACGAAGGCCCGCGGCACGTTCGCGTAGCGCATGATCTCCCGGTACGGACCGGTGGCGTCGAAGACCCGGCGCACGTTCTCGCTCGCGAACTCGTGGTCGAGCGTCGAGGCGCGGTCCTCCTGGAGGTACTCGTAGAAGTGCCCGAAGTAGTCGACGACCTCGGCGTCGGTCACCGGCGCACCGGGCTTCAGGAACCCGGCCGTCTCCACCGCGCGCCGGAACGCGGCCGGGTCCGGTCGCAGGACGATGCTCTCGATGAGGGCCCGCAGCGTCACCATCTCGGCGTCACCGAACGGCGTGACGAGGCCGAAGTCGAGGAACGTGACCCGGCCGCCGGGCTCGAACAGGTAGTTGCCCGGATGCGGGTCGCCGTTGAAGAGGCGCAGGCGGTACAGGCTGCCGAACACGAACCGGAAGATGGCCTCGGCCGCCAGGTTGCGCTCCTCCTGGGACCACGACTCCAGCTCGGCGAACCGAGCTCCGGTGGCGAGCTCCGACGTCAGCACGCGTGCCGACGAGTAGGCCGGGAGCACCGACGGGACGTGGATGAACGGGTGGGCTGCGTAGTAGTCCGCGAACTGCTGCTGGTGCCTCGCCTCGCGCAGGTAGTCCAGCTCCTCGCGGAGGCGCAGGCGCAGCTCGGCCACCAGGGGACCGGAATCCAGTCCCGGGAAGATCTGCCCGAGGCCGCCGAAGACGATCCCGATGCTTCCGAGGTCGGCTTCGATCGCGGCTGCGACGCCGGGGTACTGCACCTTCACCGCCACCGGGACTCCCTCGCGGGTGATCGCCCGGTGCACCTGCCCGATGGAGGCGGAGGCGATCGGCACCGGGTCCCACTCCTCGAAGAGCTCGTCCGGGTGGCGACCGAGCTCCTGCTCGATCATCGAGGCGGCGAGCTCCGCGCTCATCGGTGGTGCGTCGTGCTGGAGCTGCGCCAATGCGGCGCGCAGGTGCTCCGGCATCCCCTCGTCCAGGTAGCTGAGCATCTGGCCGAGTTTCATCAGCGCGCCCTTCATGTTGCCGAGCGTCGCCGCAACCTGCTCTGCGGTCCGGATCTCGTGCTCCTGATCGAGCTCCTCGCGGCGCTCGGCCGAGGTGAAGCGCCGCCGGGCCCGATGTAGCGCGTACCCGGTGCCGGTGCGGGCGCCGAGGCCGGCGAGCCGCGCGTTGCGTGCGAGCACGCCGGTACCGACCACCGGACGCAGGGTCGTGCGCCGCGCGCGCGTCGCCGCCATGCCGGCCACGACGGCCGCACCGGCGAGCGCGACTCCGAGCGCGGCCGTCGAGCGGCTCATCCGGAGGCGGGGCACCAGGGGGACGTTAGAGAACGCCGACCCCGGAAGATCGAAGCGTGGAGGTCCAGACCGCGCCCGGAAGACCTCCGGAGGGCAACGCCGGACCGCGGGAGTCCGGGCGACCTCCGGCGGCTAGGCGGACCGGCGTCGCTGGCGCAGGACCCGCCGGCGCTCCCGCTCGGTGAGCCCACCCCACACGCCGTGCTTCTCGCGCACGGCGAGTGCGTGCTCGAGACATGCCTCCCGTACCGGGCACTCTGCGCAGATCGCCTTCGCCCGGGAGGGGTCGTCCTCCTCACCGGGATGGAACACCTCGGGGTCGATGCCGCGACAGGCTGCCCGCTGCCGCCAGCCACCGGTAACCGGAAGACCCTGTAGTGCCATCATGCGCAACCCGTTCTGGAAATCGGAACCTTCCAACGGCGTTCTTTCGGCGCGTATTCCGCCCGACCTGAGAGGCCGACGGCCGGGCCGACCCCGGCGCTCCGGGGCGGCCCCCGTAGGATCGGCTCGATGGAGGCCGACGCAGCCGACCACCGCCGGGGACAGCTGACGGCACTCGTGGGCGGGGTCGTGCTCACGATCCCCGGGCTGGCGCTGCGCCTCGGGGGCCTCAGCCCGGCGAGCTGGGTGCAGGCCGTGCTGTTCGGGTTGGCCGTGGTCGGTGCGGCGTTCCTGCTCGCCTGGGCGGCCGAGGTCCTCCAGCTCGACGTCTCGGCCGGGCTCGCCCTCGCGGTGCTCGCGCTCATCGCGGTGCTCCCGGAGTACGCGGTCGACTTCGTCTTCACGTCCAAGGCCGGGACCAACCCGGACAAGTACGCCCCGCTCGCCCTGGCCAACATGACCGGCGGGAACCGGCTGCTCATCGGCGTGGGCTGGTCACTCGTCGTGCTGCTGGCCGCGTGGCGGATGCGCAAGCTCGCCCGGGCCGGCAGCTACACCGGGCCGTTGGACGACGAGGTCCACCTCGACCGGTCGCACTCCGTCGAGATCGCGTTCCTCACGCTGGCGACCGTCTACTCCCTCACCCTCTGCCTGAAGCGCTCGCTCACCCTCTTCGACTCGGTCGTGCTGATCGGCCTCTTCGTGGCCTACCTCGTGCGGATCGCCCGCGCGCCCGCCGAGTCCCCGCACCTCGTCGGTCCGTCGGAGCTGATCGGCCGGCTGCCGAAGGTGAAGCGTCGGGTCGTTGTCGGGCTGATGCTCGCCTTCGCCGCCGGGGTGATCCTGGCCAGCGCGGAGGGGTTCGCGGAGGCGCTCGTCCACACCGGCGCGCAGTTCGGCATCGACGAGTTCCTCCTCGTCCAGTGGTTGGCACCGCTCGCATCGGAGGCGCCGGAGCTGCTGATCGCGGGGCTCTTCGCGTGGCGGCTCAACACGAACGCCGCCCTCGGCGCGCTGCTCTCGTCGAAGGTCAACCAGTGGACCCTGCTCGTCGGCAGCCTCCCGATCGTGTTCGCGATCTCGTCGTCCTCGTTGCACGGGCTCCCGCTCGACGCGCTCCAGCGCGAGGAGCTCTTCCTCACCGCGGCGCAGTCCGCGTTCGCCGTCGCAGTGCTGGCGAACCGGTCGATCAACGTGAAGGAGGCGCTGATGCTGCTCGGGCTGTTCCTTTCCCAGTTCGTCCTCGGCGCAGCCCTCCCCGAGAGCATCCGTGAGCTCGAGCGCATCGCCGTGGGCGTCACATACCTGGTGCTGGCCGCCGTGATCATCGCCCGCGACCGGGCCGCGTTCCCCCGCGTGCTGCGAGACGGCCTGCGGGTGCCCGTCGTCGAGCTGGCGCGTGGTGACGCACCCGCGCCCGAGCCCGCGTGACAGGCTGACTCCGTGGCGACCTTCGATGCACGAGCCGTGGGACGGGGTGCCGTCGCCGGGCTGCTCGTCATCGTGCCGCTCACCGCGCTCCGCGCGCTGGTCGACCACGAGGTCGACCACTTCGACAGCAGCGGATGGGTGCCGCTCTTCGCGATCGCACTGTTCGCCGCGTACGTCATCGCCGGGCTCGTCGCCGGTCGCCGCGCACCGGGCTCACCTCTCTCGAACGGGCTCCTCGCGGGGGTCGGCGCGCTCGTGCTCTGGATCCCCCTGCGCGTGATCATCTGGGCGGCGCGCGGCGAGGCCCAGGGTCTGTTCACCGGTCCCGACCCCGTCTTCACCGCCGGCCAGCTCTTCGGCAGCATCCTGTTCGCGGCCGTCTTCGGACTGGTCGGTGGGCTGATCGGCGCGCGCCAGGCGCGCGCCGCAGGCTCGATCCCGACCGAGGGCTAGGTCTGCCGCCCGAGCAGCGGGCAGAACCACGAGTGGTCGGCGTCGACCGGCTCGGCCGCGGCGAGCGCCGCTGCACCCGTCACGGTGGTCGACGACCGCAGCCCGCTCGTCGCGCTCACGCTCGTCGCGCCGCGCGGCAGGCTCGGCAGGAACTCCGAGCCGGGAACCAGCCGCGGGGTCGACGCGGACTGCGCCCGCACCGACGCCGCCTTCGCCGCCCCGCACACCGGAGCAGTGGCCCCTGCGTCGTGGTCGGCCTTCGCCTCGGCCGCGGCGAGCACCTTGCGGTAGAGCGCGAACTCGTCGAGCTTGCCGAGGAACGCCTGGGCCGGGTCGAAGCCGCCGCCGACCGAGTCCTGCTCCTGGCCGAGGACGAGCGCACCACCGCCGGTGAGCGACGTGCCGGCCTGCACCGGGATCGTGTTCTTGTAGGCCAGCGCACCGTCCTTGTAGACCCGTATCGACCCGCCGTTCGACTTCCACGTGACCACCAGGTGGTGCCACTGGTTGTCGTTGAGGGCGACGCCCGTCGTCACGACCGCACCCTTCACGTAGACGCGGAGGTTGCGATAATCGCGGAGCTGGAATTCGTCGGCGGACGAGCTCGCCGCGTACGAGACGATCCCCGCCTCCTTCGTGGTGTCGGAGGTCTTGAGCCACAGCTCCGCGCTGATCGCCGTCGTCGGGAAGTTGGTGATGCCCTTGCGGATGATGTTGTCGTTCGCACCGTCGAGCGACACGGAGGCGTTCTTGTCGCCGGCGATGGCGCCGACCTTCAGCAGGCCCACGCCGCCGGCGTACGTCCCCGGCCGGGCGTTGGGGCTCGCGTCGGCCGCGGTCGTCCCGCTCTTGTCGCCCAACCGCCAGTAGGTCCACGGGTTGTTCGCCAGGACCGCGGACGCGTACGTCGAGCCCGAGCACGCCGACGTGTAGTTGGCCGTGTAGGTGGTGTTGCTCGCGGGTGCCTTCTCGGTGTGCGTCGCGGCGCCGCCGGCCGACCAACCCGAGAACGTGTAGGCGGTCCCGCCGACCGTCTGCTGGGTCGGTGCGTTGAGCTGGACCTGCGAGCCGACGACCCACTCCTGGGTGAAGGGCGCCGGCGCGCTCTGCTCCGCGCCTACCGCCAGCGAGAGGCCCGCGGGCGTGGTCTTGAACGTCAGGTTCACCGTCTTGGGATCGATGCGCCGGACCACGCTCGCCGTCGCGCCCGACGCGTCCGTCGCGGTGAGCGTGAGCTGGATGTAGGACGGCGCCTGATGGTCGGGCGCGGCGATCGTGCCGGACGCGATCCCCGTGCGTGTCGTCAGCGGGTGCGTGTGGCATCCGAGGTTCGTGCAGTGTCCGAGGATGAGGTTCCACGACAAGCGGCTCGCGGGCTCGGTGCCGTCCTGCGGGTCGGTGGCGTGGCCCGAGAAGCTCACCGTGTCGCCGGACTTCCACGTCAGGGTGGCCGCCGGGGTGTCGATGACCGGGGTCGGCGGCGCGTTGGTCCCCGCGATGACCGGTCCGTGCAGCGTCGACGCCGCCGAGCTGGTGCCTCCGGCGTTGGTCGCGGTGACGCGTTCGCGGATGTGCTTGCCCTGGTCGGCGAGCTGCAACGAGTAGGTGGACGCGGTCGCGCCGCCGATGTCGGTGCACGTCGAGCCCGCGGAGGTCGTGCACCGCTGCCACTGGCGCACGTAGGTGATCGGGGCCGCGCCGGTCCACGTCCCGGTCCCGCCGAGCACCGTGGAGCCGACCTGGAACGTCCCGCCGATCACCGGGGCGGCGGTGTTCGTCGGGCCTGCGGCGCTCGTGACGGTGACGGTCAGTGCGCTGCTGGTGTTCGACAACCCTCCGGGGTCCGTCACGAGCAGGCGCGGGTGGTAGGTCCCGCCCGAGGCGTAGCTCACCGTCGGCGTCTTGCCGGTTGCGTCGCCGAAGCTGCCGTTGCCGTCCGTGTCCCATGAGTAGGTCAGGGCGTCACCGTCCGGGTCGCTCGATGCCGATCCGTTCAGCTGGACGGAGAGCGGCGCGGCACCGGATGTGGGCGTCGCCGTCGCCGAGGCGACGGGCGCACGGTTCGACGAGGTGTACGAGATCCGGTTGACCGTCCCTTGGGCGATGTTGACGTAGAAGATGTCCTTCGACGCCGGGTCCACCTCGAGGTCCACGGGCGCGGGGTTGTCCGAGTCGTCGACGAAGGTGCGCGCGGTGGACGTGTCCGGGAGACCGTTCGCTCCCGCGGTCATCACGTAGATGCAGTTGCGCACGTCGTCGGCGAAGAACAGCGAGTTCGCGTAGCTCGACGGGTACCGGTTCCCGGTGTAGAACGCGACCCCGGTGATCGCGGTCCCGTCGGCGAACCCGCACGTGTCGTTCCCGTTGACCTTCTGGCCGTGCTCGTAGGCGAAGTACGGGTCGGTCGGCGGATCGACGGTGTCGTTGTACAGCGCCTTGCACATGTCGAGGTCGCGGTATCCGGACAGGTGCGTCTGGTCCTCCACGCACGGCCAGCCGAAGTTCGGCGCCTTCGCCGGGGTGAGCGTCGGGATGCGGTTGATCTCCTCGTAGATCCCCCAGCCGACGTCGGCGACCCAGAGCTCGTTCGTGTTGGGCCGGACGGTGAACCGGAACGGGTTGCGCATCCCGTAGGCGAGGATGCGCGACGAGTTCGCCGACGGGCTGGACGCGTTGAACATCGGGTTGCCCGACACGCCGGCGCCGGTGTCCGGGTTCAGGCGGAGCACCGTGCCGCTCAGGACGCGCGCTTCGCCGGCCGGTCGGCGCGGGCTCTGCGACCGCATCGCACCACCGCGACCCGTCGGCGACGTGTTCGCCACTCCCTTGCCGCCCGGCGGGTCGCCGCACGGGTTCACCGGCGTCGGGGAGTTCGGCAGGCTCCCGCCGAACTGGCCCCAGTCCGCGTTCTCGTAGCTGCCGCCGTCACCACCGCTGACGTACAGGTTCCCGTCGGGACCGAACGCCAGGTGGCCGGCGGAGTGCGTCGTGAACTGCTGGCACCATTCGTTGCTGATGAGGATCTGCTCCGCGCCCGAGGTGCCGTTGCTGTTGACCGGGATGCGCGACAGCGTGCTCGTGACGATGCAGCCGTCGGTCAGCCCGCCAGGAGGCGTCGGGCAGTCGTCGTGCCAGACCGGTGGAGACTGGCCGGGAGGCGCGTCCGTCGCGTACAGGACGTAGACGAAGTCGTGGCCGGTGCCGTTCCCCATGCGGGGGTCGACGGTCAGGCCCAGCATCCCTCGGTCCCAGAAGTCGAACGTGCGGGTCGACAGATCCTTGAACACGATCCCGTTGTTCGACGACGCGTTCGGGAACACCTTGATGATGCCGCTCTTCTCGGCGACGTAGACCTTCCCGTCGGGTGAGAAGGCCACCGCCGTCGGCAGCGTCAGGCCGCTGAAGACCGCGGTCGACGTGAACCCGCTGGGGAGGCTCGCGGCCTCGGCCCGCTCGGCACGGGGAACCACCGCGACGAAGGCCCCGATGACGGCGACGACCATCGCGAGGACGACGTACCGCCGGGCCCCGAAGACCCGGCCGTTGCGGCGCGAATCGGCTCGCGCGCGGATCGCTGGACTCACCCTTGCCCCTCTCGGTCCCTCCCTGGACCGCGTGACACTACACACCGAGTTGGCGCTTTCGCTACGCCGAATTCACTTCGGGGCCCGCGCGATCCGGGCGAGGTGCGAGACTGTCGGTGCGTAGTGGTGAGGTGGCCGGGCGACCGCGTACGGGCTCGACCCGTCCGAGGAACGTCCGGACTCCGCAGGGCACGGTGCTGGGTAACACCCAGTCGGGGCGACCCGCAGGACAGTGCCACAGAGAACAGACCGCCGATGGCGGACCGGGCGACCGGTCCGCACAGGCAAGGGTGCAACGGTGCGGTAAGAGCGCACCAGCGCCCGGGGTGACCCGGGCGGCTCGGTAAACCCCACCAGGAGCAAGGCCAGACAGGAGGAGGACGGCCCGTCCGCGTGGCGTTCGCGTCACACACCTCCGGGTAGGCCGCTGGAGCCGTCGGGCAACCGCCGGCCGAGATGGATGGTCGCCACCGGCACCGCGAGGTGCCGGCACAGAATCCGGCGTACAGGCCACCTCACCACTACGCCCCATCTTCAGAAGAGTTTTGGGAGAACACCGGCGGACCAGTACCGCTCCAGTACCACGCAGCCGAGGATCTGCCTATGCGCGACACTCGCCGGTCCGACCTGCGCGCCGAGACCCGAGGTGTCGCGTTCGTAGGGCAGCTCGCAGCCCAGGCGCCGGAGCCGGCGCAGGGCGCTTCGCATCTCGCCCTCCTGGTCGAGCTGGTCCAGGGGCGGTCGGAGTCGGGGCACGCAACCTCCACGGCGCGGATCGTGCGGGGCACCCCGGGCCAGCATGGACCTACCGCGAGCTCGACGAGAGTCACACGCGGGCACGACGATCGCGAGCGCGACCGCCAAGACCACGAATCCCCACGTCCGTCCTGCCACACCATCACGGTAGATGACCACACTCCTCGCTCACCATGTCGTCGATCCTGAAGGGTGACATTCACGCACGCGCCTGGTTCCAGGCGCGAGCGCGACGGGGTGCATCACTTGGAGGTTGCTCGGCGTCGCATCATGGTGCAGCCGTTGCGGGCCCATGGACGGGTCTCGGCGATCAGCTTCCTCTGGGTTGCCGCCGTGATGTCCTTGCGGCCGGCGATGCAGCGGCGCAGGGAGAACACGGTGAACTCGCAGTCGCGGCTTTGTTCGAGGATCTCGCGTTGGATTGATGGGAACGCGGCGCTGAGCAGCTCGAACGGTTGCCGGTGTCCGTGCCGCGCGGCGACGAGCGCGCTGCCGTAGACGTCGAGGAGCACGTGGCCGTGTCGGTCTGCAGAAGGAACGCGGTTCGCGTCGAGGAGTGGTTGCGGACGCACGGCGACAAAACATGTGTCGGCGGGCGTATGGAGGATGCCCTTCGAGACCGCGCCTGCGGTGGGTCGGCCGCGGTCGTGGACGATCGTGTTGAGCTGGTCTCCGAGTTGGGTGACGCCGACCGGGAGCTCGTCGACCGTAGTCGCGGCCTGGGCGAAGCCGATCGCGGCGACGACGAGGATCGCGCCCGCCGAGACGATGGCGGGCGCGACGAGGTGTCGATCCTGGAGCCAGAGGTACGCGCGGGTCAGTACCCAGCCGGTGATGAGCGCGACCGTCGGTGCGATGAGCACCCCGTAGTGAGCGAAGTACGAAGGCGACGCCATGAGCACGCCCATGACGACGAGCCCCGTCGTCCCCCAGAGCCGGCCGGGGAGTCCCCCCTTCCAGATCGCTCCGGCGCACACTGTGACGAAGACCAACACTGCGATCCACGCGCTCGGGTTCGAGAGGAAGCCCGTGTGCTGCAGCTGACCGCGCAGGACCGGGAGCATGGAGTCCACGCGCGACAGACCTTCACCGTCTTGGGGTCGCAGGACCTGGGCCATGAACGCCTGCTCGAAGATGGCGTGCCAGCCGACGAACAGCGCGATCACGGCACCGGTGACCGCGAGGGGCAGGCTCGCGGCGACGGCCAGGCGCACACGGTCCGCAACCGGGCGGGCGAACGGGATCGCGATGAGCAGCGGGACGAGGAACATCCCGGCGACGAGCTTGATGGACACCGCAGCGCCGACGAGCAGCCCCGCGGCGATCAGCCGGCGGGTCGTGCGTTCAGCGTCAGGTCGGGCCGCCCACACGACGACCGCGAGCAGGACGAACACGTTGACGAACGGCTCCTGAAGTGCCGAGGCCTCGGTCTGCGCGACGAGAGGCGCGGTGGCATAGACGAGCGCGGCAACAATGCTGCCGGCGTCGCCCATCCACCGGCGACCGATCCGACCGACGAGCCAGACGTTGATCGCGCCGACGAGTGCCGCGAGGAGCCGCACCAAGGTGACGGCGAGCGCAGGCCCGCCGAAGATCGAGGCGATCTTCGTCACCGGCCACAGCAATACGAGAAACCCCGGAGGGAACACGTAGACGAAGTCCCGGTAGGGAAGGGCACCCCTGCCGACGAGCCACGCCGCTCCGACGTAAACCGACTCGTCGTAGCCCGGATGCACGCTCTCGCCCAGTCCACCCTTCCCGGCAACGATCGTGGCCAACCGGAGCACCAGACCGAGCGCGACGACCGCAGCCAGGAGGACGGCGGTCGTCGGGAACGGCCGACTCGTCGAAGCGCGCGTGGGCCGGGCCTCCATGTCGCCGCATATTGGTCTGCAGGGATCGAGATGTCGCGGACCCGCGACGTGCCTCAGCGCATCGCCCGCCGGGCCGAGCGATTGATGGGCCGCTCAATGATCCAGTTCGAGAGTGTCGCCACAGTCAGCGTCAGGGCGAGAACGATGTGCGAGCTCGACGAGTCACACGCGGGCGCGGCGATCACGAGCGCGACCGCCAGGACCACGGCCCATGGCGGCGTCCGCGCGCGACCCCTACCCTTGCCGCCGTTCAGCGTGCGCGCGTTCTCAGACCGCCCTCGGGGTGCACACTCGAGTCCGCCTGCGACCGCGAGCCACCCGGGGTCGCGGCGCGTCGCACCGCGTCGCGCGACGTGGCCCACGACGGGATCGTCCGCCTACGCTCCGCCCATGGGGCTGGGCGCGGCGGAGACCCGCGACGATCTGGTACGTCGACGCCGTCGCCGGTCGGGCCTCCTGTGCCTGATCGCCGGGTGCATCACCGCCCTGTTCTTCATCCCGAAGGGCTTGACCGACGGGAGCCCGGTCGGAATCTTCTGGTTGATCGTCTCGATCCCGTCCATCGGGTTCAGCCTCGCGGCCGCGTATCAGTATCGGAACGGGGAGTACACCGGTGCGGGCGCTGCGGCTGCGGCCGTCTCCTGGATCTACGTGCTGCTCGGCGAGTTCGAGTGGGGTTCGGGCTTCTTCATCCAGGCCGTCCTTCAGACCTGCGCCTGGTACATCAGCCGGCCCGGCCGCAAGGTGTAGAGCCCGCTCGTTGGCTGCTGCGTCGTCGCGCTCGTCGCGCTGGCGTGCTCGTTGGCTCCCGGGCCAGCCTGCTAGAGCTGGTTGCGTTCCCTCCTACGCGCTTCTCGGGCTGCTATTTCGGGGTCTCGAATCTTGTCCAGCGAGCTCCTGACAGTCGTCGTGGCGAGAATTGTCCAGCCAAGCGCGGCAGCGCCTGCGGCCCCCGCGTTGAAGAGCAGGTCCATGGTTGGGACGAGCACGAGTCCGCCCACGATCCACCAGACCCACCACGTCCAGTTCCCGATTGCGAGCCGGGATCCGCCCCGGACCTCGGTCACCGTCGCGTCATCGACGGGGACGCACGTGGCGGAGCGCTCCGGTGAGCGGACCGCGGTCGGTCCAGTCGAAGCAGACCCCCGACCTCGGGTCGCAGCTCGTCGAGTTGCTCTCGGCGAGGGGGCCGAGCGTCAGCGTCCCCGTCGCGTGCCGGTAGCGCCGCGTCCCGCCCGTCACCGTCAGGACGAAGGTCGGGTACTGGCCCAGTGGTCCCGAGTTGTCGATGGTGCCGTGGAGCTGCGCGCCGGAGTGTGTCCGGAACGAAGCGGTCCCAGCGAAGGACAGCGCGCTCGGGCCCTGGGTGATGCACACCGAGAACGTGTACGTGCCGACCCCGAGGTCGCGCGCCGCGAACGCACCCGAACCCGTCTGCTCGATGATCCCGGCGCACCCCGACTGGGAGTCGAAGTGCCCGGCTCCCGACATCGCCCCGTCGACGTGCCGGACCGCAGCTCCGGCCGTCCCCGGCGCGACGACCACCGCGCCGAGTACGACAGCAATGACAACGACCCACCGCCGCATCCGCTCCCCCTTCTTCCGGACCGCGTCAGCGATCGAGCTGACGTGCGCGGCTCGCGATCGATCGGCCGTTCGGTCAGCTCCCGAGGTGATGGTGCGCGACGAGCTCGATCCAGGTCACGCTCGACGGTGGGTCGGTGACGCCTCCCTTGGCCAGCGCGTCTCGCAGCCGTCCCTCCATGAACTTGGCCTGGTGCGCGGGGGTATCCCACACCTCGATGACGACCAGATGCCCGGCCTCGTTGAGTCCCGCCGAGTGCGCGACCATCCCGTCGGGCCAGCTGCCCTCCCCGCTCTCCGGGTCGATCCCCAGCTCCTTGTTCACGGCGTAGTACTCGTCCGTGGTGACACCTTCGAACTCCAGGATCAATTCTGCAGCCATGCTCCGACTCTCTGTAGATGCCCGTTCCCCTCGCGCACGCTCTCATGCCCGGAGCAAAGGAGCAACCAGGCGGCACGCGCCGAGGGCGCGGACCGTCACCGGGGAAGAAGCTTCGGCACCCGCACCCCCGGCTCACGCGTGGGTCCACGTCCATGTGTTGGTTCAACCCCCGGCGCCCGACGGTGCCCCTCGGCAGCCGCGGCGACCGATGGGTTGCCCCGCGTCTCTCCGCTCGTGGCGACATCCCTGCCGCCACGAGCGAAGTACCCGCCGTCGTACCGCTTCACACCGCCCCGTCCGGGCAGGTTCCCGTCGCCGGGCCATAGGTGCGGCCCGGGCTTCGAACCGCTAGGTTCACGAGGCCAGCGACCCCGAGCCACCCTGCCCGGCCCGGGGTCGCGGCGCGTCTCGAGACCCTTCCCGCGTGGGTCGCGCGCCTGTTCGACACCCGCGGTCGGGTCACGCGCCCCGGGGTAACGGTCGCGTGGAACGCGGATGAACGTTGCGAGGCGCGCCACTCGCCGACGGCGCGCGCGCCCGTACCATCGCGCATCCGTCTCCCCTCACCCCCGAGAGGGCACGGTCACGAGGCCCGTCCCCGCCAAGGTGGGACGGGCCTCGGCGCGGCGAGGGTGCCCTCGGACAACCTGGGGGGAAGCTCGGGGCTCACCCCGCCGCGCCCTTCCATTCAAGAGCCGACCCGAGTCCCCGACAAGGGTGGAACCACGCACGTTCGCCGCGGTCTTTCCGAAGCGGCGGCCCCGCTGATCACGCGCGGTGCCGGATCGCGCGCTGCGTCGGAACCGGGACGCGGCGGAGCGCCCGAAGGATTCCGTTGGGGGGAAGCCCCGAGCGTCCGCCGCGCCCTCGGATGCGACGCGCGCCGGCATGCCTTGTGGGCATGGCTGGGGGGCCAGAGCCGGCGACGCGTCACATCCGAGGTTTCGCGCACGTACCCGATGTTCGCGCGGCCAAACCTTGAACCGGCGCAGTGGCGCGAGGTTCCGTGGAATTACGGATCGCGATCGGGCATTCCGGTGCAGGCGCGAGGACCCGGTGGCGATTCCTCCCACGATCTGTGAATCCGTGGTTCCTCGGATGCGGACCGGGAAGAGCGGCGCGACGCTGGTTCTCGCCGCGGCGAGGGCGGACTCCCTCCTGCCTTGGAGTCCGACCTCCCCGGCGTTCGGGCAGGAGGGCAGGGATGGTCGAGCCGGGTTGGCATCCGGATCCTCGGGGCAGTCATGAGCACCGCTTCCACGACGGCAACCGCTGGACCGCGCACGTCAGCGACCGGGGTCGGGTCGGCATCGACGGCTCCGGATCCGAGCGGTCCACCGCGACGCGACCGAGAGCAACACCGGTCGCGGCCGGTGCCGTCCTCCACGCGCCGCCGGCCGGTCCGTGGGTGTCCGCCAGGTTCGTCGAGAAGCCTCGCGTGGGCGGCCTCACCTGGATCATCTGCGCGCTGGCCATCGTCGTCGGCGCCGGCATCGTCGGTGTGCTGCTCGACGGGGGCGCGCTCGCGGACTCGCACGGCTCGGCGACCGGCGACGTCGTCATCACCTCGTGCCTCGTGAACTCACTCGGGCGACCCGAGGCCGACGGGGCGATCACGAACCACTCGGGCGCCGTGTCGAGCTACGTCGTCACGATCGGGTTCCAGCGGGGCGGCCGCGAGCTCGAGCAAGCGTCCACACCGAGCGACGGTGTCCCGGCGAACGCTCCGACCGCCTTCGTCGCGATGGCGGATCGGCCCGTGCCGGGGGGCACGGTCGGATGCAACGTGGAAGGCGTCACCCGCGTCCGCAACGGCCCGTAGCGCGCCGAGACCCCGGTCCCGGTCAGATGGGGCCGAGGTCTCCAAGCGCTCGCGCCGACCACACTCGGGCGGAGCAGGGGCGGCGCCGCCACAAAAATTATCGTTGGGTAGGTCGGTGCCGCTATGAGTCATTCGACGTACTTTTGGGTAGGCCCGAAGGATCACCCGGTCGAGCCGAGGAGCGCGCACGGATGGCCACGGCCCGCTGGGACGTCACCAAGATCGATGACGGTTGGGTCACCCGGGATCAAAACGGCGACGTCAGAGCTCATGGTTCGACCAGGGACACCGCGACCCGGAACACCGCCGACGCGGCCAACGCCGAGGACAACGACGTCGTCGTGCGGTACCACGACGAGGACGGGCACATCGAAGAGGAGCGCCTCTACCCGCGCCGCGGTGACGAAGACGACGACGCGTCGGTGCTTCGCAGCTGAGCGACGCGTGACACCACCACGCGCGTCGCGCGGCGCGCGCGCCGGAGTTTGGAATGACCGCGCGTTGGCGACGCTTCATCCATGATGCCGCGCCGGCGAGACCGCTCCCATCGGCTCACGTTGCTGGGCGTCACGTGGAACATCAACGCCACCTCCGCAGGCACCGGCCCGAGGCGCGCTCGTACTTCACCCGTGCGACCGCGGCGGGCCGGGAAGACGAAGGGACACTGAGCATGTACATCGGCATCGGAACGCTGGTCGTCATCCTGCTGATCGTGCTCATCGTCGCCTTCGCGCGGCGCGCCTGACCGACTCCACGCGCCTCACCGATCACCTCACGAAGGTCGCGGTGATCCCACCGTCGGCGCGGAACAGCTGCAGGATCGCGTTCGCGACCTCATAGGTCGACGCGAGGTGCAAGGCCTCCTGGAACTGCTGCTCCTGGGTCTGCAGTGCCGGATCCGCGCAGGCCTTGAGCGTGGAGCGGAGCGGACCCAGATCGATGCTCGAGCCGTGCACCTCGTACGGTCCGCCGAAGCTGTTGCAGCCGCTCTCACCGGACACCTGCCCGTGCTCGAACTTGGCGGTCAGGGTCGATGCGCTCGCCACGGACTGGACCGCCTCGCCCGTGGAGTAGCTGGTCGCCTTCCACTCCCCTGCGAGCGCGGCAGATCCGTCGATCGCGTCGTAGACGAGCAGTGCCGCACCGTCGGACCCGGAGAACGTCAAGCGCGCACCGCGGATCGCGTACGACGCGACCTGGGGCAGGCGAGCGCGGTATGCGGTCTCGACCGCCTGCGGCGCGGGCGGGCACTGCATCAGCGTCCCGGCGACGGGGCGACTGATCGTGAGCTTCGACCCGTCCACCGTGTACGGGGCGCGGTAGCCGTTGCAACCGCTGTTCCCGCTGATCACGCCGGCATCGAGCTTTGCGGTCACCGCCACCCCGTTGAGAGGGACCCCGAGGTTCGTGGGGTCACTCAGCACCCAGTGGGTTCCGGTGAGGCTGCGACCGCGCGCCCTGCTCGCGCCGGACGTACCCCCCGAACCACCGCTCGAGCAACCGGACGCGACCGCGAGCACAACGAGCACGGCCGCGACGAGGTGGCTCCGACGGGAGGTCATGGACGGCCTGGCTAGCCGTCACCGCGGCGGGCGCGCAACTGGGTGAGTGGAGCGAACCGGCACCCTTCGAGGCGGTACCGTCCGGGCCGTGAGCCGTCCGGCGCCGGAGCGCCCTCCCGCATACCGCTTCCTGAAGATCCTCGCCTGGATCGTCGTCCGGGTCGTCTTCCGCCGGGTGGACGTCACCGGCGCGGCACGCCTCGTCGAGGGCGAGCCGACGATCATCGCCGCGAACCACACCAATGGGCTCGCGGACCCGGTCGTCATCGCCGCGAAGCTCCCCGGGCTCCCCAGCTTCCTCGCCGCGCAGGACCTCTGGCGCTTTCCTCCCGCGCGGTTCCTGTTCTGGCTCGCGCGGGTGCTGCCGGTCTCCCGGCGACGGGAGAACGCCGCGGCCGGCGACAACGACGAGGTGTTCCAGGCGTGCCACGAGGCGCTCGCTCACGGCGCACACCTCGCGCTCTTCCCCGAAGGGGGCGTGCACCTCGAGCCGGCGATGCTCCCGCTGAAGACGGGCGCGGCGCGGATCGCGCTGGGCGCCGCCGCCGACGCCGGCACGCCGGGGATCACGATCCTCCCGATCGGCCTGGTCTACGACGACAAGGGCCGCTTCCGTTCCCAGGCCGCGATCCACATCGGCCACGCCATCGCGGTCGACGAATGGGTCGAGCGTTACCGAGCCGACGGACCGGTGGCCGTGCGCGGCCTCACCTCGGTGCTCGCGCAGCGCCTGCACGAGCTCACGCTGAACCACGCCTCGTGGGAAGAAGCCGCGGTGATCGACCGCGCCGCGGCGATCACGATCCTCGGCGAGCGTGACGCCGGCCCGCGCGAACCCGTCTTCGCCGAGCGCAGCGCACTCAGCCGCAGCCTCGCGGCGGCGATCCAGGCTCAGGGTGGGGAGGACAGCGCGGCGTTCCGTGCGCTCGCCGACGCGGTCGAGAGCTACCGCCGCGACATCGCACTGCTCGGCATCGACAACCCGCGAGCCGTGCCTCGGTTGCACCCCGGTTGGATCCGCCTGCGCCTGGCGCGTCTCGCGGTCGGCAGCGTCGTGCTGATGCCCTTCGCGGCGGTCGGGATGGCCCTGAACGGCGCGATGGTGCCCGCCATCCACCTCGTCCGCTCGAAGGTCACCCATCCCGCGTGGCAGGTCACGGCCAAGGGCCTGACCGGGGTCGTGCTGCTCCCGACGATGTGGGCAGCCGAGACGACGATCGCGTATCGCCGCTTCGGCGGCCGCGCCGCGCTCGCAGTCGCGGCGGCGGCCCCGGTCGGCGGCATGGCCTGGATCGCGTGGCGCGCCCGCTGGCTGCGCTGGCGGCGAACCGTCGCGAGCCTCGAGTGGTTCCGGAACCCCGACGAGGCCCTGACGGCGGCCCGCTCGAGCCGCGAGCGCGTGCTCGAGCAGGTCGCCGCGCTCGTCGGGGCTCCCGCGGCCTCGCGCGTGCGCGCTCAGGCGTAGCGAGCCCCGACGAACCGAACGTCGGGCGCGGGCTACCCGCGTAGCTCTTGCTGGAAGACGGTGTAGGACTGCTTCGGGCTGAAGTCGCGGTGCACCAATCCGAAGTTGTCGTCCCGGGCCCAGGCGTTCGTCCCCGCGTCGCGGATCATGTACCAGATCATCGGTCCGGTGAACGCGCTCCAGTCCTTGATCCATCCCTGCATGTACTGCGCAGTGATCAGGGCCTGACCGCTTTCGGTCATCGAGCTGCCGTTGTGCCCCGTGCAGGTGCCGACGTCGGCAGCCGTCGGCGCGCCGATCTCGGTGGCCCAGATCTTCTTGGCGCCATCACCGACCGCAGCCATGATCCAACGCAGGTTGAGCGTCTGCTGGAACGCGTTCCACGATGCGGGTGTCTGCGGGTCGCACGGGAACGAGTACGGGTGATGCCCGAACGCGTCGAAGTAGCCCTTCCCCGTCCAGAGGTAGATCGCGCTGAGGAAGTTCGCCGGTGACATGTCCTTGCCGGACGGGTCGTTCGGTGCCGGCGAGGTCCCGCCGGCGATCACCGTCGAGGTCGGATCAACGCTCTTGATGCCGAGGTACGCCTGCTTGAGCATCAACGTGTACCGAGGAATGTCGACCTTCTGCACGTACGGGTAGTGGTTCGGCTCGTTCCAGACCTGCCACGCCTGGACCGTGCCGCGGAGGGCCGGGTTCGACGAGTACGCGCCGTACCGAGCAGCTGCCACCTTCGCGAACGCCCCGTAGTCCTCGGCCCTGGCCGGCAGGCAGTGGGTCGTGCCCGAGGGGCAGCCTCTGCCCTGCGCCCACTTCGGCGTGTAGCCGACGATGCCGAGGATCTTCAGTCCGCGCGCGTGTGCCTCCTGGACCACGCGGTCGGTCGCCGCCCAGTTGAACGTGCCGCGTTGGGGCTCGATCGACGGCCAGTCGATGTCCATCGCGAACCAGCCCGCGCCCGAGTTCGCGATCTGGGTCAGCTCGACGATGCGCTGGTTGTCGGGCTCCCACAGGATCACCGACCCGCCGCTGATGCCCGCGCGCGGACCGAGCGGTGCCACGGCGGCGTCCGCGCGAGCCATCCCGGCCAACGGCGCCAAGAGGCACGCGGCCAGGACGAATCCGCCGACCTTCATCATCCATGAGCTCGAGGTGCGGCTCTGCTGCTTCACGTGCACTCGTACGCCTCCCGTGTGTCGGTGCAGGGTCTCGACGCCGGTACCGAAGCGCATCTCCTCGCGCCAGCGGCAGACTCCGACGTACCTGGACCGGGGAAGGGAGCACCGAGGAACCTCGTCCCCCTCCGCCGCGGCAGCGAGAGGATGACGCGGTCGACGACGCCGTGTCGACTCGGGTCAGAGCTGGATCTCGGCCCGCCGACGGTCGTTTCCGGGCGCGTTGCCCTGTTCGTACTGACTGACGAGCACCTGCCAGCTCTGCACCGCGACCTCGAGGTTCCGGACGCGACGCTGCGCGCGATCGAGGCGCGCCCGGGCCCGGCGCAACTGGTCCTGCGCGTCCTCGAGACTGGTGCGCAGCAGGTCGAGCTGCGACCGCTCGTCCTGCTGGAACTCGGAGCTCACGCCGGTCATTCGCGCACTTCCCGTTGAAGATTCGCCGGGGGTGGCGAACCTGCTCGCCCTCTCGGGCTACCCGGCCCGTCGGCGGCGGAAACGCACCGTGGGCGAGCTCACCCACCGCGTCGAACCGACGACCCGACGTGCCTGACGTCTCGCGCTCTGCACTCGCATCGGGACATGGCGTGGCACTACGGTCCCCGACCGGCGAGTCGACGCCCTGCTGCGCCACCCTGCCCGGTGCGGCAGGGCGTCCTCGCCGTCCTTCGCGCGGAGTTCACCCGCTCCCACCTCGATTCCATCCCCTGGCCACGGGGTCGTTGCTCTCACTCGGGTCTCATCGCGCGCCGACGAAACTCGCGCCGTGCGGTTGGGGCCGGGCGTCGAGATCGACCTCGCGATGGTCGTCGTGATCGTCGGGTTCGTCGCCGCCGTGCCGACGGTGGCCTGGGGGTTCAGGGACGTTCGTCACATCCCGCACTGGGTCTGGCGCACCGAGCGCTCCCGGGAGGACCGGTGGCTCACCGCCATGGTGGTCGGTGCGCTGCTGGCGGGCTGGCCGGGGATCCTCGTCGTGCTCGCCTGGCGCACCAGCCATCAGCGGGTCGTGCTGCTCGAGGACTGGGAGCGGCTCGAGCGGGTTTGACTACCCTGCCGCCGGATGGCGTCGACCGGACCATCGGTGCTCGCCGGTGTCCCGCGCTGGCTCCGCACCCTCGTGGCCGTGCTCGCGTTCGCGGGCGTCGCCGCCTGGCTCACCCACAGCACCTGGGAGAACATCACGCCGAGCCGGCAGGACGTCGGGTTCCAGACCGACTTTCGTGACGCCGTCTACTACCCCGTCGTCGCGTTCACCGACGGCGCCAACCCTTACGACCCCGTGCGGTACTACCGCAGCTATCCCGTCGGCCAGGAGTTCCCGCTCTACAGCCCGGTGCACCTCGTGGCGCACCTCCCCCTCGCGGCGCTCTCGCTCGACGATGCCCGCGCCGTCTACTTCGGGCTCAACCTGGTGCTCGTGCTCGTGCTCGCCGGCGTCGCCCTGCGGCTCGCCGGCTACGACGTCGGACTCGACGGGGTCCTCGCGCTCGGCGCGCTCCTGCTCCTGAGCGCGCCGGGACGCGTCGACCTCCGCAACGGCGAGCCGACGCTGCTGATCGTGCTCGCGTGCTACCTCGCGCTCGCCAGTCGCGCGGCGCAGTCCGGTCGCGCCGCGCTCGGCGTCGCGTTCGCGCTCGCCAAGCCGACGTTCGGCATCCCGCTCGCGCTGGTGCTGGTGGCGCGCCGCCGGTTCCGAGCCGTGCTCGTGGGGGTCGGCGCGGCGGTGGCGATCTCTCTCGTCGCGTCGTTCGAGCTCGCGAGCGCGGCCGGCGGCGTCGGCCGGTTGGTCGATTCGTTGCGCGACGACTTGGACGTGACCAGCCGCTCGGTGCAGTCGCGCATCGGGAGCCCGCTGCGCCTCGACGCCGCGAACGTCCTCGCCCGCGCGACAGGGCTCCGCCCGTCGGAGAGCGCCGCGACCGCGTTGGGCGTCGTGCTCCTCGCCATCGGTGTCTGGGCGGCGTGGCTCCTGCACACGCGCAGCCCGGGCGGCGACCGCAGCGAGCTCGCGGTGACCCTCGCCGCGCTCGTGATCCTCGTGCCGATCTTCCGGGTCGGCTACGACCTGCTCCTGCTCACCTGGCCGATCCTGCTGCTGCTCCGACGCCGATCCGTGGACGCGATCCGTCCTGCGTGGCTCCGGACCGCGCTGGTCGTGCTGCTGCTGATTCCGATGATCGACCCGACGAGCTGGAGCGCGTTCGACGACGTCGTGGGCCGTGGCGGGCTCGCGTCCACCGTGTTCGGTCCCACCGCGCTCGGCCTCTGCCTGCTCGCGGCGTTTGCAATCAGTTGCCTGCTCGCGGTCCGGCCGGTCCGGGCGCGCGCGGCTGTGGCATCGCGCCGCTGAGCTACCGGTGTGCCGCCGAAGACGAGGGACGTGCCGCGAGCACCTCGGTGGCCGCCCGGGAGCCGGACTGCAGCGCACCGTCCATGTAACCGCTCCAGATCGTCGCGGTCTCCGCTCCGGCCCAGTGGATGCGGCCTACCGGCCGGCGGAGGGCCGGGCCGTACTGCGTCCAGACCCCGCACGGGAAGTGCGCGCCGTAGCAGCCCCTCGTCCACTCCTCCTGCGACCAGTCCAGCTCGACGTACTCGGCGAAGTCGGCTGCTCTCGGCCCGAAGAACCGCACCAGGCTCCCGACCACCGCGGCCCTGCGCTCGTCGAGCGAGACCGGGCTCAAGCGGCGCGCGTGCGCGCCCTCGAGGAACGCGAGCAGGACGCCGGGGCTCGCGGCGGGCGGTGAGTTGTCGAACACGACACCGACGGGCCCCCCGTCGCCCGTGGCCTGGCCGGTGAGCCCGTCGGCACGCCAGAAGGGTGAGTCGTACACGACGTTGCACTTGATCACCGAGCCCGCCGGTACCCGCTGCGTGAGCTGGTCGCGGTACGCGGGCAGCGGAGGGTCGTACGCGATGCGGCCGGCCAGCACGGGTGGGATCGCGACGATCGCGTGCCGGGCCGTCACGAGGAGCCCGTCGGCGAGCACGGTGACCACGTCGTTGCGCTGCTCGATGCGGCGGACCGGTGTGCTCAGGCGGACCACGTCCTCACCGAGCTCCTCCGCCATGCGCAGCGGCACGAGCTGGGAGCCGCCGACGTAGCGATCCTGCTGCGCGCCGTCGACGACGCCGGCGAGCGCGTCGACACCCCCACCGGAGTGCGTGTAGTACAGCGCGTGCAACAGCGAGAAGTCCTGGGGCTCGGCTGCGAAGACCGCTTGCGCGTAGAGACGGAACAGGCTGCGCGCCTTCGCAGTCTGCGCGTTGCGCTTGATCCACGTCGCGAAGGTCATGGCGTCCCATGACTTCGCGTGCTTCGCCATCCACGGCGTCTCGAGCGGCACCTGGCGCGCGAGGCGGTCGAACCGGAGCTGCGCCTGGCCCATGTCGACGAGCGACAGCGGGCTGATCTTCGGGATGGCCCCGCGGTAGCGCGCCTGCGCCTCGCCGAACCGGAGCAGGTTCTCGCCGTCGTTGTAGGTCGGGAAGGTCTCGAGCCCGAGCTCGGCCGACAGCCGGATCATCCGGTGCTGGCCGGGCCCGATCCACTGGCCGCCGACCTCCACCACGGTCTCGCCGTCGGCCAACGTGCGACCGTGGACCCGACCGCCCACGCGATCTCGGGCTTCGAGCACGACGACCGTCTGCCCCTGGGCGACCAGCGCGCGTGCGGCGCCGAGGCCGGCCAGCCCCGCGCCGACGATGACGACGTCGACGTTCACGCGTTCTGCCATCCGCGAACCTTAGATGCGCGGCCCTCGTCCGCCGCCGTCCGCCTGCGGCGTCAGGTGGCCGATGTCGTTGTACCCGATCAGGCTCGCCTGACCGTTCCGTCCCGCGATCCGCGTGATCGAGGCCAGATCGAGGAACATGCGCCAGGCGAGCCCCTCGTCGGCACCGAGCGCCCACGTGACCGCCGCCTTGATCGGCGAGACGTGACTGACCGCGACGACCGTGGGACCGTCGAGGTGCTCCGCGCAGAAGGCGCCGACACGCGTCGTGACGGCCCGGAGGCTCTCGCCTCCGGGAAGCGCGAACGTCGGGTCGGTCCGCCATCGGTCGAGCTGGTCGGGCGGCAGGTTCGAGAAGCTCTTGCCGTCCCACTCGCCGTAGTCCAGCTCGATCAGCCGCTCGTCGAGCACGACCTCCGCGCCCACCACCTCGGCGATCGGTGCCGCGGTCTCCCGGGCCCGGCCCAAGGGGCTCGAGAGCACCGTGGCGACGCTCGTCGCACCGAGCCGAGCTGCCACCGCGGCCGCCTGCGCGCGGCCTCGCTCGGTCAGCTCGGGGTCCGCCCGACCCAGCGCGAGCCGATCCCGGTTGGCCGCGGTCTCGCCGTGGCGCACCAGGAGGATCATCGGGCGGCGTCCCGGAGCCGCCCGGTGCGGAGGAACGCGTCTCGCTTCGCGCGGTCGGACAAGCCGAACCGGCCCCATGCCCAGACCCCGAGCGCGAACCCGGCGGCGTCCAGCAGCACGAGGATCGTGACCGGCGGGATGAGGGAGTCGTCGGGGAAGTCCGAGCCGAGCAGCGGCCACAGGAACGACACGTCGTGCAGGAACGCGCCCGAGAGCACCAGCCCGCAGAACCACCCGATCGGAAGGCAGATGAGGCGGCGACGCAGCAGGCGCGGGCGGCCGATGGTCGCGACCATGACGACCGCGAGGAGCCCGACCGCGACGAACAGCGAGTGGCCGTACGCGAAGTGTCCGAGCGGCGCGTCGACGACCAACGGCAGGAGGGCGCCGAGCGCGATCAGGCGGTAGTCGAGGCCCTGGCTGCGAAAGATGTCGTGCACCGCGACGATCGACGGCGCGAGGTACCAGAACACCATGGGAGCCGCCTCAGGGTTCGACGGCGTCGAGTGCCGCGTTCACGAGCGCGTCGGCGTCGACGTTGTGCTCGCGCCGCACGTGCGCGAGGTCGACCTCGGGGAACTCCCGTAGCAGCGCCCGAGCCTCCTCGTAGAGCGGCCTGAGATGCGTGCTCTTCACCTTGTACCGACCCTCGAGCTGACGGATCATCAGCTCCGAGTCGGCGCGGACGCGCACGAGGCGCGGCTCGAACGGCAACGCGGCCCGGAGCCCCTCGATGAGCGCCTGGTACTCCGCGACGTTGTTCGTCGCCACCCCGATCCGCTTGCTCACCGACGCGACGAGCTCCGGAGGATCGACCGTCACGTCGAGGACCACCGCGCCGATCGCAGCCGGCCCGGGGTTGCCTCGCGCGCCGCCGTCGCACTGGACCTCGACCGTGTCGATGGTCACGAGGTCGGGACGAGGATCGCGCCGCAGTTGTCGCAGTGGTGGGTCGACCCCTGTGCGCCCTCGCGATGGATCCGGTCCACCTCGGTCGCGGGGATCGTGAGCCGGCAGCCCTGGCAGGTGTTGCCGACCAGCCGGGCCACGCCGGCCCCGTGGTTGCTGGCCCGGATCCGCTCGTAGCTGGCGAGCAGGTCGGCCGGGATCGCGCCGGCCGCGACCCCGCGGGCCTCGAGCTCCTCGGCCAGCTCGCCGTCGATGACGGCCTCCTGCTCCATGAGTGTCGCCCGCGCCGTGTCGGCCTCGGTCTGCAGCGCGGCGACCTGCTGCTCGAGGCCCCCGACCTCGGCGTCGAGCGCCTCCTGGCGCTCCATGAGCTCGAGCTCGCGGTCGTCGAGCGTTCGGCTGTGCCGCCCGAGCGACTCGACGTCGGCCTGCATCGCCTGCAGCTCGCGCGGGGAGCTGATCGTCCCCGAGTACATCGTCTTCTCGACCTCTTTGACCCGGGCGGTGACCGCCGAGCTCTCGTCGTCGAGCCGCTTCACCTCGCGCATGACGTCGTCGCGGCGGCTGCGGGCGTCCGCGAGCCGGGGCTCGAGCGCGCTCACCTCGGCCTGCGCCCGCGCCAGGACCTCGCGCTCCGGGAGGATGGCCCGTCGGTGGCGGAGGCCCTCGGCGGCCGAGTCGTGCTCCTGGACCACGAGGAGCTGCTCGAGCGGCGTCGTCATCGAGGCGAGCCTACCGGTCGCCTCCGCGGGTCACGGCCCCGGGGTGCTCGGCGTCGGTGTCGTCTCCGGGCTCGTCGCCGGTGGCGAAGTCGGCGCGGTCGGCGAGGGTGCGAGCGGGCCGGGCTGGCGGCCGAACGGGCGTCCCCGGGTCGTGGACGAGCTGCCGAAGCGCGAGGAGCCCGACGAGATCGTCTTGCCCCGCCCGTTCTCCGAGACGTACTTCCCGAAGGGCCACAGCTTCTGGTCCGGCGCGGCGAACGGATACTCGGTCTGGCCGGCGAGCGCGAGCGTCATGAACTTCTGCCACACCGTCGCGGGCCAGGTGCCGCCGAACACCGGGCTGAACTTGCCGACGTGGCTCATCGGCGTCAGCTGGGTCGGGTCGCCCATCCACACCGCGGTGACGAGCTGGGGCGTGTAGCCCACGAACCACGCGTCGTGCTCGCGGTCGGTGGTCCCCGTCTTGCCGGCGGCGACGTGTCCGATGAGCTTGGCGCGCGTCCCGGTGCCCTTCGTGATCACGCCGCGCAGGACGTCGGTGACGGTCCGGGCCACCTGAGGATCGAGCACCCGAATCCCTTGGGAGTCGTCCTTGAAGAGCACGTGCCCGCTCGAGTCCTCGACCTTGGTGATGAACACGGGGTCGTGGCGTACGCCGTCGGCCGCGAACGTCGCGAACGCGGTGGCCATGTCGAGCGGGGACACACCGTCGGACGAGCCGATCGAGAGTGAGTAATTCGACGGGTTGATCCGGTGGGTGATCCCGAGCGCCTTCGCCATGTCGGAGATCTTCTGGAGGCCGACCGCGGCACCGAGGCGGAAGTAGGCACAGTTGACCGAGTTCTCGGTCGCGCTGCGGAGGCTCATCACCCCACCCCCGCCCTCGGCGTTCTGGGTGCGCAGCAGCGGGTTGTACTTCTGGCCGGTGAGCTTGAGGGTGCACGGCGACGTGCCGTCGACCGAGTCCTTGACCGAGAAGCCGTTGGCGAGCGCGGTCGCCAGGACCACGGCCTTGAAGGTGGAGCCGGGCTGGCGACCGGTCGGGGCCGGCATCGTCGCGAAGTTGTACGGCGTGTCGTTGAAGCTGAGGTGCGGGCCCGCCACGATCGCCTTCACGTCGCCGTTGCTCGGGTCCATCGCCGCGAGCCCGACCTTGAACTGGGTCATCGGGATCGTCGAGTCGATCGACGCCTGCGCGAGCAGCTCGGCCTTCGGGTCGTACGCGGTGAACACCCGGAGCCCGCCGAGGTTCAGCTTGTCCTCGCGCTCCTTCAACGTCGCGCCGAGCCCGAACTTCGTGTCCTCGGTCAGGAGGTCGCGCACCTGCGCGACGTAGTAGTTGTCCGGCCGGAAGTCCGCGGGCGGCGCCACCGTCGGCAGCGCCTGACGGTTCGCGAGCGCAGCCTGCGCCTTGGTGATCCGATGCTGGCGGACCATCGTCGCGAGCACCTGCGCCCGGCGGACGTACGCGTGGTCCGAATGGACGAACGGGTTGTCACCCTCCGGGTTCTTGATGAGCCCGGCGAGCAGTGCGGCCTGGGCGAGGTCGATCTTCTCGAGCGGGGTGTTGTCGAAGTAGCGCGCCGCGGCCGCCTTCACGCCGTAGGAGCCCTGACCGAAGTACACCGTGTTGAGGTACTCCTGGAGGATGTGGTTCTTGGACCACTCCTCGTTCAGCCGGATGGCGAGCGCCGCCTCCTTGATCTTGCGGTTGAGGTCGCGCTTGGGGTGCTTCAGCACCCGGTTCTTGATCAGCTGCTGGGTGATGGTCGAGCCGCCCTGCTCGACGCCACCCTTGTCGACGTTCTCGAGAAACGCCCGGATCATCGACTGCACGTCGACTCCGGGGTTGTCGTAGAAGGTCCGGTCCTCGGTCGCGATCACCGCGCTGATCAGGGTCTTCGGCACGTCGCTCAGGTCCACCGGCCGCCGGTCGCGCAGTCCCAGCGTGTCCAGGTAATGACCGCCGGTGTCGTAGACCGTCGTCGGTTCGCCGCAGATGGCGCACTGCCGGTTGAGCAGCGGGCCGACCTTGCCCGAGTACTGGCTCGAGCCCGCGATCTTCTGGACCCCGGGGACGAGCGCCGCGAGGCAGATGCCGACCCCGATCCCGCCCAGGGTGATGATCACGAAGAAGCGCAGCCAGCGCCGGGACGGGCCTTCCATGAAGGCATCCAGGTTCCCACACGGGACCCCGCGAACGACGGCGCGTCGCTCCACCGCGCCGTCCCGGGGCCGATCGCAGCTCCGCGAGGGTGTCCCACCCCGTCGTTAGTGTGGCTTTCATGTCGCGGCTCGTGCTCACGTCGTTCGGGCAGCCCGCCCGGAGCGCACTCGAAGCGCTGGTCGCCGAAGCCAAGGGCGACGATCCGCTCGCCCCGGTCTCGGTCGCCGTGCCGTCGAGCTACGCGGGCCTGTCGCTGCGCCGCCACGACGCGCGCTTCGCCCGCAACCGCGCTCCCGGTCTCGTGAACGTCCGGTTCCTCGCGCTGAACCGGGTGGCCGAGCTGCTCGGCGCGCCGTTCCTCGCCGAGCCCGACCGCGTCCCGTTGACCGCGGAGGCACGGCTCGAGGCAGCCCGCGTCGCGCTGGCCGAGGAGCCGGGCGACTTCGCGCCGGTCGCCGGGCACCCGTCGACGGTCCGGGCGCTCGTCGGCGCATTCGCGGATCTGCGCCGCGCCGACGATGCCGCGCTCGCCCGGCTCGCGCAGGAGAGCCCGCGGGCCGCCTCGGTCGTGCGGGCCTACGAGCGCTTCCGCGCGCTGACCGCCGGCACCTACGACGACGAGGACCAGCTGTCGGTGGCGGCCGACCTCGTCGCCGCGCACGGGGTCCCCGCCGACCTCGGCGCGCTGATCCTCCACCTGCCGGACCGGCTGAGCCCCGGCGCGCTCGACCTCGTCGCCGGATTCGCCTCGCAGACGTTCACCGCCGCGGTGCTCGGCCTCACCGGCGACCCCGACGCGGACGCCGACACCCGGGCGCTGGCGACGACGCTCACCCCCCTGCTCGGCCCGGCCGAGGACACCGGCCCGTCGGCGCCGCGCCTGGCCGACCGGGTGATCTCGGCTCCGGACCCGGACAGCGAGGTCCGCGAGGTCGTGCGCGCGCTCGTCGAGCGCGCCGACGCGGGCCGGAGCCTCCACGACGTCGCGGTGGCCTGGCGGGTCGCGGAGCCCCACGCGCGCCTGCTGCACGAGCGCCTCGCCGAGGCCGGCATCCCGACCTACGGGCCGTCGGTCCGCCGGCTCGCCGACACCGTCGCCGGCCGTGCGCTCGTCGCCCTGCTCGAGCTGCCCGACCGCGGCTTCCGCCGCGACGACGTCATGGCGTTCCTCGCCGGGACGGAGGTCCGCGAGACCCCGGGCGGCCCGCGGGTCCCGGTCGACCGGTGGGACCGGATCTCGCGGGACGCCGGCGTCGTCGGCGACGACGACTGGACCGTCCGGCTGACCCGGCTGCGCGACGACGCCGAGGCGAACGAGCGCGGGCGGGACCCGGAAGCGGTCGCGACCCGGGTCGAGCGCATCGAACGGTGCCGGCGCTTCGTCGAGGAGCTGGTCGAGCGCAGCACCGAGCATCCCGTCACCTGGGCCGGGTGGAGCACGTGGGCCATCGAGCTGGTGGGCCGCTACGTCGGGGATCCCCCGTCGACCTGGCCGGCGGCCGAGATCGACGCCCACCACCGCGTGCTGGACGGGCTCGCCGCGCTCGGGGCACTGCCGGATACGAGCGCGGTCGACCGCTCGACGTTCCGGGTCGCGCTCGGCGAGCAGCTCGACCGGTCGCTCGACCACGTCGGGCACTTCGGCACCGGCGTCCTGCTGTGCCCGCTGGCGTCGCTCCGCGGCACGGACTTCGAGACGGTGCACCTGGTCGGCGCGGCCGAAGGTCGCATGCCACCCCCGCCGCGCGAGGACCCGCTGCTCCCCGACCGGGAGCGCGCCGTCACGGGCGGCCAGGTCCCCGACCGGTCCCTCGCTGCGGCGCGGGAGCGCCGCGACTACCTCTCGGCCCTCGCGGGTGCGCGCGGCGACGTGGTGCTCAGCTGGTCGCGCGCCGATCCCGTCGGCCAACGCGAGCTGCTGCCCGCGCGCTGGGTCGTCGAGACGATGCGGGCGCGCCGTCCCGAGTCCAAGGTGACGGCGCGCCAGCTCGCGGACGCCCGTCCTGGCGCGTTCGCCGACCTCCTCGTGCTCGAGTCGTTCGCGGCCGCGGTGCGCCGCCCCGGCGCGGCGATCTCCGTCGCGGACCTGGAGCTGCGGCTCCTCGACGCGGCCGACCGGGACGCTCCCGGCACGGGCCCGGCCGCGCACCCGCTCGCCGAGGCCAACCCGCGCCTGCAGCGCGGCTTCCACACCCTTGCTGCGCGCGCCGAGCCGCGCTTCACCGAGTTCGACGGGGTGATCGGCCCCCGGGCCGGACTGCTGCCGAACCCGGAGCGTCCGCTGTCCCCCTCGCGCATCGAGTCGTGGGCGCAGTGCCCGTTCCGCTACTTCCTGGCCAACGTCCTCCAGCTCCGCCAGCGGGACGCGCCGGAGGCGATCGACACGATCGACCCTCGCGTGCGCGGGTCGCTCGTGCACAAGGTCCTGGAGGACTTCATCCGCGAGATGCCACCCCGATCCTCCCCGGACCAGCCCTGGTCGACCGAGGAGCGCGACCAGGCCCGGGCCATGACCGCGGCCGCCTGCGACGATGCCGTCGCGAAGGGCCTCACCGGCCGGCCGCTCCTCTGGAAGCTGGAGCGGGCGCGCATCCTGCGCGAGGTGTCGCGCACGCTCGACGCCGACGAGCGGATCCGCAGCGAGCGCGGCCTGATCCCACTCGAGACCGAGGTCAACTTCGGGCGCGGGGCCGACGACGCGATGCCCGCGCTCACCATCGACCTCGACGGGGCGCAGGTCACGTTCCGCGGCCAGATCGACCGGATCGACACCTCCCCCGCGCCCGACGGCGAGCTGGTCGTCTACGACTACAAGACCGGGAGCGCGAACGGGTTCAAGGGACTGGAGGACGACCCGGTGCTCAAGGGCACCAAGATCCAGCTCGCGATCTACGCGCTCGCGGTCGAGCGCGCGTACCCCGGCCGCGCCGTGCGCGCCGACTACTGGCACACGGCCCAGCCCGCGGGCAAGGAGCTGCGCGGCTTCGCAGCCGAGGACGCCGGGCCGCGCGCGCTGGAGGTGCTCGAGACCGTCGCCGGGGGCGTCGCCGCGGGAACCTTCCCCGCGTACCCCGGCAAGGAGAACCCGTTCTTCAACTCGTTCGACGAATGCCGGTACTGCGACTTCGACCACCTGTGCTCGCCCGACCGTGAGCGCGCCTTCGTCGCGAAGTCCGAGGACCCCACCGTGGCCCAATTCGTCGAGCTGCGCGGCCTGCGGGACGAGACATGACCACCGACACCCCGCTGCGCATCGACGCGCCCGTCCCCACCGACCAGCCCGCGCGCGACCGGATCCGGGACGACCGCGACCTGACGCTCAACGTCGTGGCCGGGGCCGGTACCGGCAAGACCCACGAGCTGGTGGAGCGGGTGGTCGGCCTCCTGCAGGACGTCCCGATGGGCGAGATCGCGGTCATCACCTTCACGACCGCGGCCGCGAGCGAGCTCCAGGAGCGCATCCGCGCCCGGGTCGAGGAGCTCGCGGCACCGGAGCCGGGCGACGGCCCTTACACCCGTGCGCTGCAGGCGCTCGACGACGCCGCGATCTCCACGCTGCACGCGTTCGCGCAGCGGATCCTCGCCGAGCACCCGCTCGAGGCGGCGCTGCCCCCGGGGTTCGAGGTGCTCGACGCGATCCAGGAGTCGGTCGCGTTCGAGGACTGGTGGCAGCGCACCCTCGACCTCCTCTTCGCCGACGAGTCCCTGAGCGAGTCCCTCCTGGTCCTCGGAGCGCTGGGCATCCGCCCGAACCGCTACCGCCAGCTCGCCCGGATCCTCACCGAGCACCACGACCGCACCGCCGGGTACGGGATCGCGCCGGCGGTCGTGCCCCGCGTGGACCTCGCTCCGCTGCTCGACGCGCTCGACGCGGCCACGGCGCTCCGGGACTGCTGCATCGACGACGACGACCTGATGCGCAAGCACCTCGACGAGCTCGCCGAGCTCGCCGACCGGCTGCGCACGCTGGCCCACGACGAGCTCGAGGCGCTCACACTGCTCGGGGAGCGGAGCAAGCTGACGTGCAAGAACGGCAAGCGGGGCAGCTGGCGCGACGACGGCAAGGACCGCGCCGTGGACGCGTGCGCGGTCGTCGATCGGGCGCGGTCGGCCGCACTCGCCGCGGTCGTCCAGCCCGCGATCTCGAACGTCCTCTCGGCGCTCGTCCGCGAGGTCGCGCGCGCCACCGTCACCCGCCGCCACGAAGGCCGGGTCACCTTCCACGACCTGCTGGTCATCGCCCGCGATCTGCTGCGGGACAACCGGCGCGTGCGGGACGCGCTGGCGCGCCGGTTCCGCGTGCTGCTCCTCGACGAGTTCCAGGACACCGACCCCCTCCAGATCGACCTCGCGATGCGCATCGGCGGGCGTGCCGAGGAGGCCGACGTCGCGGTCAGCTGGGCCGACATCCCGGCCCGGCCGGGCGCGCTCTTCGTCGTCGGCGACCCGAAGCAGTCGATCTACCGCTTCCGCCGGGCCGACATCGAGCTCTACGGGCAGGTGGTCGAGGCCCTGACCGAGGACGTGCTCGAGCTCACCGAGAGCTTCCGCTCACGTCCGGGGATCATCGAGTGGGTCAACGCCGCGCTCGGCGCGCTGATCCGCGATGACGAGCACGACGGCCTCCAGGTCGCCTACTCACCCCTCCACGCGTTCCGGCCGGCCGACCCGGACGTCCCCGTCCCGGTGGCCCGGCTCGGAGGACCGGTGCCCAAGAAGGCGATCCCGCTGGTCGAGCTGCGCCGGCGCGAAGCCGCCGACCTCGCCGCGCTCGCGCTGCGGGTGCGGTCGGAGGGTTGGCGCGTGCGTGCCGAGTCCGAGGAGCCGGGCGCGACGCCGCTCGACCCGGCCACCGACGAGTGGGTCCGCCCGGCCCGGTACGCCGACGTCGCGGTGCTCGTCCCGACCCGGACGCTGCTGCCCGAGCTCGAGGCCGCGTTCGAGGCCGCGGGCGTCCCGCTGCGGATCGAGAGCCAGTCGCTGCTGTTCGCCACCACCGAGTGCAGTGACCTCGTCGCGATCCTGGGTGCCATCGACGACCCTGCCGACGAGGTCCGGCTGGTCGGCGCGCTGCGCACACCGGCGTTCGGGTGCTCCGACGCCGACCTGCTCGAGCACCGCGAGGCGGGCGGCCGTTGGTCGATCTTCGGATCGGCGCCCGAGCTCCTCGCCCCGGACCACCCGGTCCTGGTCGCGCTCGCGGACCTCCGCCGGCTGCACGACGAGCACCGCTGGGAGAGCCCGGCCGACACCGTCGAGCGCGTGATGCGCGAGCGCGGGCTGTTCACCCTCGCGCTGGCCAACCGCCGGCCGCGCGACCACTGGCGCCGACTCCGCTTCCTCACCGACGCCGCGCACGCGTTCACGGACGCCGGCGGCGCCAGCCTCCGCGGGTTCGTGCGCTGGCTCGAGGAGCAGCGCGAGGAGGGCGCGCGGGTCAACGAGTCCGTGGTCCCCGAGCCCGACGACGACGCGGTGCGGGTCCTGACCGTGCACGGCAGCAAGGGCCTCGAGTTCCCGGTCGTGCTGCTGGCCGGGCTGGGCGTGGGGTACCGGGCCAACCCGGCTGCGCTGTACCACGGCGACCCCGAGCCCGAGCTGCGCCTCACCGCGTCGTTCGGTGGCCCCTACTGCACGATCGGCTACGACGAGCGGGCCGGGCGCGAGGACCTCGCCGACCGGTACGAGGGCATGCGGCTCCTCTACGTCGCGACGACTCGCGCGCGCGACCATCTCGTCGTCAGCCTCCACCACCACGAGGGCACGAGCTGCCACGCGGCCGAGATCGAGCGGGTCGACGCCGAACAGCCGCTGCCGTGGCGGATCGAGGCCGAGGCGGGCGACGCGCCGGTGGCCGCCCCGCCGGTTGCGGTCCAGCTCCGCTGGGACGACGAGCCCGAGACTGCGGCGATGACCGGCGCGGAGCGCGACGACTGGTGGCGCGAGCGGCAGGCCGCGATCGCGCGCACCGATGCCCGACCCGTGGTCGCGGCGACGAGCATCGCACGTGCCCTCGCGCCCCGGGCCGACCCGGCGAACCCGGCGCTGGACCTGGCCCGGGAGGCGGAGCCCGAGGACGACCGCCCGGCCTGGCGGCGCGGGCGCGGCGCCACCGCACTCGGACGCGCGGTCCACGCGGTGCTCCAGACCGCGGACCTGGCGACCGGCGACGGGATCGAAGGTGCGGCCCGCGCGCAGGCGCTCGCCGAGGGCATCCCGGACCGGGAGGAGACGATCGGGGCTCTCGCCCGCAGCGTCCTCCAGGCCCCTACGATCCGCGCCGCGGCGACCGCGTCGTCCTGGCGGGAGGTCCCCGTCGCCGCGGTCGTCGACGGCATCACCGTCGAGGGGTTCGTCGACCTCCTGGTCGACCAGGCCGGCGAGCTCACCGTCGTCGACTACAAGACCGACGCCGCCCGCTCCGACGCGGAGATCGATGCCGCAGTCGACCGCTACCGGCCGCAGGGCGCCGCGTACGCGCTCGCGCTCGAGCACCTGCTCGACCGACCGGTCTCCCGGTGCGTCTTCGTGTTCGCCCGGACATCCGGGCCGGCGATCGAGCGCGAGGTCCACGACCTGCGCGCCGCGGTCGAGGACGTCCGGGTTCGGCTCGGGTCCGTGCCGCTGCGGGACGAGCCTCCGACACCGGACTGACGGGCCCGCCGGTAGCCTCGGGCCGTGGAAGTCGAGGCGATCATCGAGGTCCCCCGGGGTTCGCGCAACAAGTACGAGGCGGATCACGACACCGGGCGCATCTGGCTCGACCGGATGCTCTTCACCGCGACGCAGTACCCGACGGACTACGGGTTCATCCCGGCCACGCTCGCGGACGACGGTGACCCGCTCGACATCATGGTGCTGCTCGACGAGCCGACGTTTCCCGGCTGTCACGTGCTCGCCCGGCCGGTGGCGGTCCTGCGCATGCGCGACGAGGCGGGCGGCGACGACAAGATCCTCTCGGTGCCGGCGACCGACCCGCGCTGGTCGCACCTGCTCGACATCACCGACATCGCGAGCTTCCTGCTCGACGAGATCTTGCACTTCTTCCAGGTCTACAAGCAGCTCGAGCCCGGCAAGCTCACCGAGCCCGGCCACTGGGAGGACCGCGTCGCCGCGGAGGCGACGATCGAGACCGCGTTCGACGCGTTCGTCCCCCACCGCGACCGGTGAGCGCAGGCCTCAGGTGAAGCGGGGGCGCAACGGCATGCCGCTGCGCCCGTCAGTCGACTTCGTCGCGAGCACCTGGTGGATCTCGATCTGGTTCGCCTCGAAGCCGATCGCCGACGCCGCGATGTAGAGCCGCCAGACGCGCGCCCGGGCCTCGCCGGCCTCACGCACCGCCTGGTCCCAGTTGTGCTCGAGGTTCTGCACCCACTGCCGCAGGGTCAGCGCGTAGTGCTCGCGGAGGCTCTCGACGTGACGGGCCTCGAGCCCCGCGCGCTGGATCGCGGAGACCACGAGCCCGACCTCGTGCAGCTCGCCGTCCGGGAACACGTACCGGTTGAAGAAGTCGTGACCGAGCCCCCGCCCGAAGCGCGCCCGCAGCTCCGACACCGCCCGCGCCGCCGGGTTCGAGAACACGTACGGCGGCTCGCTGATCCCATGGTTCAGGAACCGTCCACCCGGGGCGAGCAGCGCCGCGCACCGGTCGAAGTACTGACCCAGCTGCGTCCACCCGACGTGCTCGAACATGCCGATCGAGCTGATCGCGTCGTACGGACCGTCGTCGACGTCGCGGTAGTCGACACACCGCACCTCGACCCTCCCCGTGAGCCCGGCGTCCGCGACCCGTTTGGCCGCGTACTCGGCCTGGCGGCGGGACAGCGTCACCCCGACCGCGTTGACGCCGTGGTGCTCGGCCGCGTGCATGATCATCCCGCCCCAGCCGCAGCCGATGTCGAGCAACCGCATGCCCGGCTCGAGCCCGAGCTTCGTGGCGACCAGCTCGTACTTGTTGGCCTGCGCCTCCTCGAGCGACGTGGTCGTGTCCGTCCAGACCGCGCACGAGTACGTCATCGATGGGCCGAGCACGGTGCGGTAGAAATCGTTCGACACGTCGTAGTGGTGCGCGATGGCCGCCGCGTCACGCTCCTTCGAGTGACGCACGCCGTGAAGCCGCGCCTCCTCCGGAGGTGGCGCAAGCGGCTTCAACGAACGCAACCCCAAGATCCGCAGTGCCTCCAGCACCTGCGCCGGGCTGACCCGGAGGTCGAGCAGCCGATCCTGCAGTGCGAGCACCGCGAAGATGTCGCCGTCGAGGTCGAGCTCACCGCTCACGTAGGCGCGACCGAGGCCGAGCTCGTTGGGGGCGGTGACGAGCCGGCGCAGCGCCTGGGGCGAGCGGATCACGACGACCGCGGGCGCACCCTCGGGCCCGGCGCGGGTGCCGTCGTACGCGCGGAACTCCACCGGCGCATCGGCTCCCACCAGCCCGAGG
Organism: Acidimicrobiia bacterium; assembly: GCA_036502405.1. Taxonomy (GTDB): domain Bacteria; phylum Actinomycetota; class Acidimicrobiia; order IMCC26256; family JAENVU01; genus Chersky-806. The sequence continues at coordinate 25,877 of DASXYP010000065.1, read as the reverse complement.
AAGAATTCGGCGACGCCCATCTCGACCTCCAGTGCTCTCCGGCCGTCCGTCCAGTCAACCACTCGCGGCCGGGGCGGACCCGGCCATGACGGGGCGTCGGTACGCTACGGCGATGGCCCGTGTGACCTTTCCCATCACCGGCGACGCCGAAGCCGACCAGCTCCTCGTCGACGACCCCCTCGCGCTGCTCATCGGCATGCTGCTCGACCAGCAGGTCCCGATGGAGTGGGCGTTTCGCGGCCCCGCGTCGCTTTCGGCGCGCCTCGGTGGCCTCGACGCGGCGCGGATCGCCGCGATGTCACCCGACGAGCTCGTCGAGGTGTTCCGGCAGAAGCCCGCGCTGCACCGCTATCCCGGGTCCATGGCGAAGCGGACCCACGCGCTCTGCCTGGTGGTCGTCGACACCTACGGCGGTGATCCGGCGCGGATCTGGACGGGCGTGCGCGACCCCGAGGTCCTGCTCGAACGGCTCAAGGCGTTGCCGGGCTACGGCGCCGAGAAGGCCAAGATCTTCCTCGCCATCCTCGGCAAGCGGTTCGGGCGGGCCCCGGCCGGCTGGGAGGAGCTCGCGTCACCCTTCGGCGATGCCTCGCCCCGCTCGGTCGCCGACATCGACTCGCGCGAGGCCTTCGCCGAGGTCCGCAAGTGGAAGCAGGCGCAGAAGGCGAAAGGCAAGAGCAAGGCGGACGCATAGAGGCCGAGACCGACACGCCCGCGCGCAAGCAGTCGGGAGGTGTCCGGTCGAACGATTCGCTCCGTTCAGGCCGCGCGGCCGCCGCCCGCGCCTGAGCCGGGGGGGTCCCGACGCAGGCACCATCCGGCCGGGAGGTCCGCACGGTCCGCCCACTCGCTCGATCCCTCGGCCGGCGAGAAGGCTTCCGTCAGCACGGCGACCGTCGCGGCGCGATCGGTGCCGCGCGCGACGCGCACCCCGCTCATCCGGAGGGCGCGGCTCAGCCGGCTTCCGCGGTGCGCTTGATCGCAGCCAGCGTCGCGGCGATGCCGGTGCGCGCCGACTCGGAGCGGTCGGCGATCGTCGCCTCGGCCTCGTCGCCGAACCGCGCTTCGAAGAAGGTCCGGCCTTCGGGGAGGAACTCCCAGGACTCGGTCACCTCGGTGCCGCCGCCCACCGGCGCGAACGTGTAGCCCCACCGTGCGTACGCGCCGCCCAGAAGGAACGCGAACTCGCGGCCCCGTTCGGCGACGACGACCTCGGAGCGCGTCTTCCAATCCCGATCGGCGGTCACGTTGTGCCCGATGAACCACGCGCCGACCGCCGGCCCGTCGGCGTCGCCCTCCCACCAGCACTCCCGGCACACGGGGCTGAACTCCCCGATGCGGGTCACGTCGGCCACCATGTCGTAGAGATCCTCGGGCGACCGGGCGATCACGATCGACCCCGACTGCTGCAGCTTCGTCATCGTCGGAGTCTGCCCTCCCCCGCGCTGCGAGTCGAGGTCGCTCGCACGAACGGCCGGCGTCGAGTTGCCGCCTCCGATCGGGCTCCGACAGGATCGCCCGATCACCGACGCCACGACGACCGACCTCACGACCACTCATCACAGCGTCGTCACCGACGACCAGATCGACCACCTCGGGCACATGAACGTCCGGTTCTACGGCGTGAACGCTCAGGCCGGGAGCCGGTCACTGCTGGCCGCGATCGCGACGGACGACCCGCGGCGGTTCGTGCCGGTCGACTTCTACACCCGCCATCACCGCGAGCAGCTGCTCGGTGCGCGCCTCGTCGTCCGCAGCGGCGTCGTCGACGTCGGCGTCGACCAGCTCCGCCTCTACCACGAGCTCGCGAACGAGGAGACGGGGACGCTCGCCGCTACGTTCGTCCATCGCGTCGTCGCCGAGGAGGCCAACGGAGACCGAAGTCCCCTGTCCGACGACATCACGACGCGGGCCCGTGCGATGGTCGTCGCGATCCCCGAGCACGGTGCGACGCGCAGCATCTCGCTCGAGGCGGACCCGGTCGCGAGCGCACCGAGCCTGGAGCGCGTGCGCGAGCTCGACCTCGCCATGCGCCAGGTGCGGGCCGTGACCCCGGAGGAGTGCGACGCGAGCGGGACCTACCTGCGGTCCAACGCGCCGATGCTGACGTGGGCCGGTGAGCCGGTGCACCGCGGGAACCCGGAGATGCTCTACGAGGGTCCGGCGGGCGAGCGCATGGGCTGGGCGTCGATGGAGACGAGGATCGCGATCCGGCGCCTGCCGCGTGCGGGCGACCGGGTCCAGAGCTTCAGCGCCGTCATCGGCCTGGCCGACAAGACGTCGTACCGGATCCAATGGGTGTATGAGGTCGATGGGGGCGACCTCCTGACCACGTTCGAGATCGTCAACCTCGCGTTCGACACCGGTTCGCGCCGCCCGCTGAGCATCCCGGCGCGCCTGCGCGCGGCGGAGCAGTCGGTGCTCCACGAAGAGCTGGCGCCGCGTCGGGTCTCGTGATTCGGCCATGCGGTGCCCGGGTATGCGCACCGCATGGCCACGATCTCCGACATCCCCGCCACGCACCGGGACCTCCTGGACGAGCAGTTCGCGACCTTCGCCACCGTCGGCGAAGACGGTCGCCCGCAGCTCTCCGAGGTCTGGTTCCTGGCCGAGGACGACGGCACGGTACGCGTGTCGCTCAACTCGACCCGCCAGAAGACCAAGAACCTCGAGGCCGACCCGGTGGTCGACCTCCTCATCCTCGATCTCGGGAACCCGTACCGCTACCTCGAGCTCCGCGGTGACGCCGTGCTCGAGCCGGACACCGACTACGCCTTCGCGGACCGGGTCGGTCGGAAGTACGACACCGACCTGCGTCAGCATGACGGACCCGGGGAGGGCCGGGTCGTCGTCACGATCCGACCGACGCGGGTCAGAGCGGTCGACATGTCGTCCGGCTGACCGTCGCGCCGCCGGCGAGGTCATTCGGGATCAGTGGGCGCTGAGGGGCTCGAACCCCCGACCTCCTCCTTGTAAGGGAGGCGCTCTTCCAACTGAGCTAAGCGCCCGAGGGCAGATCACGGTAGCCGCGCGACCGGCGCCGCATGCCCAGCGCGAACAGCCCGCCCAAGGACGCGGGAAGGAGCGTCCCGATCGCCCGGTACGCGAGTGCTCCGGCGAGCGCCGGGGCCAACGGCACGCCGTAGTGGTGCAGGACCGCGGGCATCGCCACCTCGGTGAGGCCGAACCCGGCGGGGACGAAAGGGACCGCGGCCGCGAGGATGCCGGCGCCGTAGGCGAGGATCAGCTGGTCGAGGTTGGCGTGCACACCCATTGCGAGCAGCGACGCTTCGAGGCACGCGACGTCGAACAGCCAGGCGCCGGTGGCGAGCAGCAGCAGGCGAGCCTGGTTCCACCGGTCGCCGATGACCGCGTCGCGGTCCGCGTGAAGTCGCTCGACCGCGGCCCGCAGGTCCTGCTCCGATGGGCGCGGCCGCCAGAAGCACACCCGACTCCACACCGCCGCCAGCACCGCGATCGTGCGCTTGCTCGTGAGGAACACTCCGACGATCACGAGGGCAACGAGCAACGCCGCGGCGAGCAGGAGGAACGGAACCCGTTCGTCGTGGCGCACGTCTTCGAACACCGTCGCCAGCACCAGGTCGACGGCGAGGATCGTGATGAGCGCGGCGTTGCTGAACCACTCCGAGTACCCCAGCGCGAACAGCGCCCGACGCCGGGGGTGGCCCGTGCGCCGGAGCTCCGCGACCCCGAGGGCCACGCCTTCCACCGGTGAGGCGGGGGTGATCGCGCCGAGGCCGTACACCACGAGGGCAAGCGAGTAGCTCGGCCCGAGTCGGACGGGCGGGTCGCCGCCGACGAGCCGGCGGAGGTACAGCGCGATGAACAGGAAGCTTCCCGCTTCGAACCCGACGCCCAGCGCGACCAGCGACAGGTCGGCCTGGCCCAGCGCGTCGAGCGACTCGCTGATGCCGCCCGCGAGCTCGATGACGACGACGAGCGCGACCGCGGCGACCACCAGGCCGACGACCCAGGGGAACCAGTGGGCCCGGCGCGAAGTCACCTCGGGCGCGGTGGCCGCCGCCTGCACTCCTTCACACCCGACGGGTTCGCGCGTGGCGCTTCACTGCCGGAGGGTCCCCCGGCCGATCACCACCGAAACCGAAGGGATTGGCCGCGGGCAGGCCGAGGCTCGTCGAGGTCGGGGCGTCGGGGGGACAACGCCCCGACCCGGACCTGTGCGTCACCTCGGCCCGCCCATATGCGGCGAACCTGACCTGAGCCGCGGCTCAGGCCGTCTGCTTCTGGGCGAGGACGTCCTGCACCCGGATGACCGGGTTCAGGAGCGTCGGCGGGGCGACCTTGGGTGGCCTCCCCCGCTTCCGCTTCTGCGCGAGCACCTTGCCGTTGGCGAGGAGCTCACCGCCCCAGACACCCCAGGGCTCGCGCCGGTCGAGCGCCGCGTCCAGGCACTCGGCCCGGACCGCGCAACCCCGGCAGAACGCCTTGGCCCGTGCGATGTCGTCGAGCTGCTCCGAGAAGAACAGCTCGACCAGCGACGCCGAGCCGTCCCGGCACAGCGCGTCGGCCCGCCAGGGCTCCTCTTCTGCGATCTCGATCTCGATGGCGATCATCGCCTTGCCCTCTCTCTTCGGTCGTGCTCGGTTCGGGGTTCGGGGTGGCGACCGTTCGGAAACACAAGAAAGGCCGCCGGGTTGCCCCGACGGCCTGGTGGGTGTGCGGTAGCGGGTGGGCTACGGCGAGGTCACCGGGTGGCGTCGGGGCCGGGGAGTCTTCGGGTCGTTGTTCATCCCGGTGGTGGGGAGAATCGACCACGAGCCCAGCTTCGGCGTGACGTACGCACCGGCCGAACGGACGCGCGCGACGCCGAAGGCTGCCTGGTGCTGGAGCTCGGCGTGGCAATGCATCGTGCTGGCTTCCGGTTCGTCGCGGACGTGGCTGCGGACTTCGGGTGGTGCCGACGGATCACATGACGGTGATTCGACTGCGAAGTGTAGGCAATCAGACCCAGGTGGGTGGCGTCAACCGAATATTCGGCGATCCCGGCCCGGGACCTGAGCCCGGGCTCAGAACCCGGCCACCCGGGTGATCTCGAGCAGCCGGGCGTGGACGGCAGGGGGACCGGCCAGGATGTTGCCGCTCTCCAGCCAGGCGTCGGGGTCGCCGACCCAGTCGGTCACCACCCCGCCGGCCTCCCGGACGAGCAGCGCCCCCGCGGCCACGTCCCACGGGCCCAGGCCCAGCTCGAAGAACCCGTCGAACACGCCCGCCGCGCTCCACGCCAGGTCGAGGCTGGCGGCGCCGACCCGGCGCAGGTCCTCGACCACCGAGTACGTCTCCCGGTAGACCGCGAGGTACCCGTCGATCCACTCCTTGTGCCGGAACGGGAACCCGGTCGCGGGGATGGCCTCGGCCGGCGCGCGTGAGCTGACGGCAAGCGGGACGCCGTTGCGCGTCGCGCCGCCACCGGCCGTGGCGCAGTAGGTGTCGCCGAGCATCGGCGCGTGCACGACGCCGACGAGCGGTCGATGGTCCTGCACCAACCCGACGGACACACCCACCGCGGGCAGCCCGTGCAGGAAGTTCGCGGTGCCGTCCAGCGGGTCGACCAACCAGCGCAGTGGCGCGCGCTCCCCGCCACTCTCCTCGCCGAAGAACGCGATGTCCGGTGCTCGCGCGGCCAGCGACTCGCGCACCGCGTTCTCGCTGGCGGTGTCGACATCGCTGACCCAGTCGCCCGGCGCCTTCGCCCGGACGTTGCTCGCCGCCGCTCCGAAGCCGTCGAGCACGATCCGCCCTCCGACGCGCGCCGCGGCCTCCGCCACCTCGAGCAGGTGCGGGAGATCGAGGTCGGTCACCCCGCGGCCGCGCGCAGCGACTGCAGCAGCTGAGGGGTCCCGGCCGCGACCAGTCGGCGTCGTGCGTTCGGGTCCGCGATGCCGAGCGGACGGTCCTCGGCGTCGACGATCGTCACGCCGGCCTCGGTGCAGATCAGCAGTCCGCCGAGGTAGTCCCACGGCGCGTGGACGCTGCCCGCGTCGAAGTAGCCGTCCAGTGCGCCGTACGCGACGTCACAGAGCGCCAGCGCGCACGACCCGAGCGCACGGAACTGCTTCCACGCGAGCACCCGACCCGGAAGGTTGGAGATCCCGACGACCGCATCCTCGACTCGTGTCGCGCTCGACGGTTCGAGCGGTTCGCCGTCGCGCGTCGCACCCGCCCCCCGCAGGGCCCGGAACGACGACCCGGTCGCGTGGTTGATCACCATCGCGGCGAGCGGACCGTCCCGGTCCAGCGCGCACAGCGAGGTGGCCCAATACGGGATGTCCCGTGACGCGTTGCTGGAGCCGTCGATCGGGTCGATCACGACCGTGATCGGCGCGTTGGCGGTGCCCGTGATCCCCGACTCCTCGCTCACCACCGTCAACGGCACCCGGTGCAGGATCTCCAGGGCCGCCCGGTCCGCCACGACGTCGATGGCGTACTGGCCGGGGCGGTCGGTCCGCGCCCGACGCTGCTCCCCCCTGATCGGCGCCACCGCGTCGCGGATCGCCACTGCGGTCTTGTCGAACAGGGTCAGCAGGGATTCATGCATGCGGCGGTGATTCTCGCAGACGATGCCCGAAGCGCGTGGCTCGGGCCGGTGCTCCGTCCGGTGACGACGGCGATGTTCACGGCGAGGCCGGGGCGCGGCTCGCAAGGACGCAGGACCAGGGCGCGGTGGGCTTCTGCAACGAGGACGCCGCGAGCGGTGTTCCTGGCCGGCGGGAACCCGCCGGTCGATGCCGGTCGGGGCACTATTTCGGCAGGATCTCGACCGTGGCGTTGTAGTCGGGCACCCCGGATTCGGGGTCGAGACGGCCCCGGGGCAGCAGCACGTTGCCCTCGGGGAAGAAGACCTGCACGTTGCCGGAGCGGATCGGGGCGAGGTGCACGCGGGCGTGCAGCTCACCGTGCTCGGACCGCACGAGGACCGCGGACCCCTCTTCGACGCCCAGCGCCTGCGCGTCCTTCGCGCCGAGGAACAGGGCGTCCCGCTTCGCGCCGGTCAGGGGATCGACGTCGGCGTAGACCATCGTGTTGAACTGCTTGCCCCGGCGCGTGCTCAGGACGAAGCGATCCGGACCGCGCTGACTCGGCGCCGGCGCGACCGCGGAGAAGCGGGCCTTGCCGTCCTCGGTCGGGAACACACCGCCCGCGCAGAGCCGCGTGCCACCCCACTGCACCTGGTCCCCCAGCTTCTGCAGCTGGTCGACCCCGGCGTAGGTGGGCACCACCCGGGCGATCTCCTCTCGCACCGCATCCGCGTCCGCGAACTCGAGGAGGTGGGCGCGGTCGGGCCGGGCCCGGCGGCCGAGGTCGGCGAAGATCTCCCACTCGCTGCGCGCTTCACCGATGCGCGGGCCCGGGATCTCGGGGCTGTAGAGCACGCGCCGCTCGGTGGTGGTCTCGGTGCCGCCGCCGGCCTGTTCGTACCGGGTGCACGCGGGCAGCAGGACCACGACCTCGCCCGGGTCCACGAGCATCTGGCTCGACACGACGATGTCCTGGTGGACACGCAGGGGCACGCGCTCGAGCGCGTCCTGGACCGACGCGGGATCGGGCAGCACGTCGAGGAAGTTGCCCCCGCTCGAATACAGGACCTCGACGTTGCCACGCGCCCCGGCCTCGACCATCGCGTCCGCGGTGAGGCCGTCGCGTGCCCCGACCGGGATGCTGTAGGTCTCGGACAACGCAGCCGCGCTGGTCGCGTCGATCGAGACGCCGCCCGGGAACGAGGTCGCGTAGGCCCCCATCTCGGAGCCGCCCTGCACACCCGAATGCCCGCGGATCGGCATGAGCCCGGCGCCTTTGCGGCCGACGTTGCCCCGGGCCAGGGCCAGGTTCACGATCGCCGTGACGTTGTCGACACCGTTCGCGTGCTGGGTGATCCCCATGGACCAGATCAGGACCGCCGACGGCGCGCCCGCGTACATGCGGGCGAAGCGCGCCATGTCGTCCCGGGTCGCGCCGGACGCCTCCTCCAGGTCCGCGAAGGACTCGGCCTCGAGCTCGCGGAGCAGGCGGTCGAACCCCGTCGTGTGCTGGTGGACGAACGCCCGGTCGACGCCACCTTCGGCGAGCAGCACCTTCAGCACGCCGTTCAGGAACGCGATGTCGCCGCCGTGATGCACGCCGAAGAACTCGTCGGCCATCTTGGTGCCGAAGATCGCGCTCTCGACGTTGCTCGGCACCCAGTAGCGGTCGAGGCCGGGTTCGCGCACCGGGTTGACGACTGCGACCTTCGCGCCGCGCTTGCGGGCGAGGAAGAGGTACTTCATGAAGACCGGTTGCGCGTTCGCGACGTTGGCGCCGAAGAGCACGATCAGGTCGCTGGAGATCACGTCCGTGTATGAGCACGTCGTGGCGGCCACGCCGATCGTGCGCTTGAGCGCGGTCGTCGACGGGGAGTGGCACACGCGTGCGGCGTTGTCGACGTTGTTGGTGCCGATGACGCGCGTCATCTTCTGCGCGACGTAGTACACCTCGTTGGTGATGCCGCGCGCGGTCAGGTAGAGCGCGAACGCGTCGGGGTCGATGCGCCGGATCCGGCCCGCAATCAGGTCGAGCGCCTCGTCCCACGACGCCCTGGTGAACCCGGCCTCACCCCGCCGGCGCACCATCGGGTACGGGAGCCGGCCCAGCTCGCGCAGCTCGGCGCCACTCAGCTTCCGCAGTGCCGCGACGTCGCGCAGGACGATCGGATCGAGCGCGCCCATCGTGTTCACACGCAGCAGGTTCAGCCGCGTGGTGCAGAGGTGGACACCGGACAGCGTCCAGTCGTGGAAGCCCGCGACGCCGAGTGCGCAGCCGTCGCAGACGCCCTTGCTCAGGATGCGCCACGCGTACGGCAGGTTGCGCCGGTTCTTCCACGCGATCTTGGCCATGTCGGCGTAGTGGTTGGGCTTCTGCTCGCCGACGCCGTACGGCTTGAAGCCGACCCAGAGGCTCGTGCGCGTTCCCTTCGGCCCCTTGACCTTCGCGGACCCCTTCCAGGGCATCAGCGCCCGCTGTCGATCCGCTCGGGATGCGTGTACACGTTGCCGCGGCCGTCGCGCACGAAGCCCACGAGGGTCTGCTCGAAGCGCTCCGCGGTCGCGACCGCGAGGTTCGACGGGGCGGACACCGCCGCCACGATCGGGATCCCCGCAACCGCGGCCTTCTGGACGATCTCGAAGCTCAGCCGGCCCGAGACGACCAGGACGCTGTCCACGAGCGGAAGCAGATCGGCCATCACCGCATGCCCGACGATCTTGTCGACCGCGTTGTGCCGGCCGACGTCCTCGCGCACGACGCGCAGCGCGCCGTCCGGAGCGAAGAGCCCCGCCGCGTGCAGGCCACCGGTCACGTCGAACACGGCTTGCGACGCACGCAGCGTGTCCGGCATGGCGGTCAGCACGCGGCTCGCGACGAGCGGGCCGGGTGCGACCGGGTGGCAGTCCACCGCGACCTCGTCGAGCGTCGCCTTGCCACACACGCCGCAGCTGGATCCCGCCGCGACCACGCGCCGGTTGGCGCCGAGATCGACCGGGCTGCGGGTCGCAACCGTGACGACGTTGTACTCCTGGTCCTGGCCGAGCTCGTCGGCCACGCAGTAGCGCACCTCCGCGAGGTCGTCGTGGCCGCGCAGCAGCCCTTCGGTGCGGCACAGGCCCACCGCCAGCTCGAAGTCGTGGCCCGGCGTCCGCATGGTGACCGCGATCGCCTCCGCGGGCCGGCCCGCGCCCTGGAGCCGGATCTCCATGGGCTCCTCGGTGACCAGGCGGTCGGGCCGGTCGACGAGCCGCTCCTCGAGGATCGCCTGCACCCGGACCGGGGTCACCGGGCGACGGGCCGACGCGGCACTCATGGGCCGAGGCTACCGGGAGGGCCGATCCCCCACCGCCGGGCATCCTCGGGCGTGTCGACATCGACCAGCTCGCGCTCGTCGACGTCGTCGACGCGCGTCACGTCGACATCGTCGAGCACCGCGCGCAGCGATCGCTCGCCGTCAGCCAGCTGCTCACGCGCCCGTCGGATCGCGTCGTGCGAGTAGCGGGCGCACACCGGCTGCATCATCCCCTCGCGGTCGACCGGGACGATGGTGCCGGTGCCCGGCCACGTGACGAGCCGCGACAGCAACGCCTCTCCGACGAACGGAAGGTCGCACGCTATGAGGAGCACCGGCCCGGAGCCCCCGACCGCGTCGGCACCCGCGACGAGCGCGGCGAGCGGCCCCATCCCGGGGCGCGCCTCCTCCACGGTTCGCAGGTCGGAGTAGCCGGGACCGACCTCGAGCGCGGGCGTGCAGACCCGGGCCAGGAGCCGGGCGAGCCGGGCCGCGATCGGTTCGCCCTCGACGAGCAGCGTCGCCTTCGGCACTCCCATGCGCGAGCTGGCGCCGCCGGTGAGCAGCAGCCCGGGAACCTCGGTCGTGGTCAGCCCGCGCCGGATCCGAGGGGCTCGTAGGCCACGACGCTCCACGCCCGCGACCGCCGCAGCATCCGCACCTCGTTGTGGACCACGCGCCCGCCTTGCAGCGTGAGCCGGGTCGTGACCACCGACGCCTCCCCTTCAATGAGCTCCGCGTCGGCCGCCACATCGTCGACGCGCTCGGGTGCCGGCACGACCTTCAGGTGAACGGCACGCTGGGCCGCGACCCATTCCGCTTTGGTGAGCCCGTCGTGCAGCTCCGGACCCGACATCCGGTAGAGGACGTCGAAGTCACGGGTGTCCCACGCGTGCTCGTAGCCGAGCGCGATCTCGATCGGGGTGGGACCGGGGTCCTTCGCCACGCCGACGATCACCGCGACGACCAGCGCCGCGAGCAGGACGAGCACCACGGCGAGGATCACGCGGCGGCCTCGTCGATCTGCGCCGCGAGGTCGAAGTCCGAGGCACTGAGCCCACCGGCGTCGTGAGTGGTCAGCGCGACGTGGACGGTGCGCCACCGGATGTCGATGTCCGGGTGGTGGTTGGCGGCCTCGGCGAGGAACCCGATGCGGACGACGAGCGCGATCGCGTCGGGGAAGCTGGCGCACTGGTACTGCTTGCAGATCTCGTCGTCCACCCGGGACCAGCCGTCGAGCGTCGCGAGCCGGGAAGTGATCGTGGGGTCATCGAGGCGCTCGGGCATCTCGCGAGTCTCGCGCCCGAGCCTCGTTGCCGGGGAGCCGGCCCTCCCGCAGCCGGCTTCAGGTCAGGCGGCGACGGGACGGACGGATGCCTCTGCGAGCGGGCTCCGCGGTTCGGGCGCCGGCCCGGCCACCGAGGCCGGGGCATCGCGGCGCACGCGCCACAACGTGACCAGGCCACCGCGATCGGCACCGCGGCGAAGGCGACACCGGCCCGCTGCATCAGCGTCCGGGCACGACGAAGAACGCCGTCACGCAACCCCAGACGCCGATGCCGAAGAACGCGACCGCGGGCACAGCAGTGCCGATGTACCGCGCCGCGGCGACTTCCGACGCCGCCGCCGCGGCTGCCGCGATCCTGAGGCGGGCGACCCGCTCGCCGAACCGGGACGCGACGATCATCATGGCGAGCAGTCCCACCCCGAAGGTCGCCTGCAGCAGGGCGAGCATCGTCGGCGAGCCGTGGAGGACGTCGCGCACGTACCCCGGCTCGATGACGAGGAACGACGCGACAAGTTCCGTCGAGCCCGATTTTCGGGGCCTGGGACGCAGGTCACGTGCCCGGCTCGGCCGCCACCGTCGTACCATGAGGCGATGACCTGCCCGTCATGCGGAAGTGCAGCACCAGCCGACGCGCGCTTCTGCCCGACGTGCGGTCACAGCCTCGTGGCCCGCCCCGACGAGCGCCGGGTCGCGACGGTCCTCTTCGCCGACCTCGTCGGCTTCACCTCGCTCTCGGAGACGGCCGACCCGGAGCACATCAAGAATCTCGTCGACCGCTGCTTCGCTCGGCTCGCGACGGAGGTCACGACGTTCGGTGGCCAGGTCGACAAAGTCATCGGCGACGCGCTGGTCGCGCTCTTCGGTGCCCCGGTCGCGCACGAAGACGACGCCGAGCGCGCGGTGCGCGCCGCACTGCGCATGCAGGAGCGCATCGCGGAGATGCGCGAGGAGATCGGGATGGACGTCCACCTCCGGATCGGGGTGAACACCGGCGAGGTCCTCGTCGGTGCGCTCCGCGCCGGCGGCGACTACACGGCCATGGGCGACGTCGTGAACACCGCCAGCCGCCTGCAGCAGATCGCCGGCCCCGACCAGGTCGTCGTGGGCGACAGCACGCACGCGGCGGGACAGCGAGGGGTGCGCTACGAGCCGCTCGGCCCGATCGCGGTCAAGGGCCGCGAGGAGCCGGTCGGGGCGTGGCGTGCACTCGTCGCCGTCGCGCCCCCGGGCCACCGGCACCGCCGGGCGGAGACACCGCTCATCGGCCGTGAGACGGAGCTCGCGGTGCTGCGGGCCGCGCTGGCGACCACGACGGCCCGCAAGCGTGCGCATCTGGTGCTCGTCACCGGCGAGGCGGGCGTCGGCAAGAGCCGGCTCGCGAGCGAGCTCGGCCAGATCGCGGAGTGCGAGCACGGCGCCCGCGTGCTGAACGGCCAGTGCATCCCGTACGGCGAGACCAACGTCTGGTGGCCGATCGCGACGATGGTGGCCGAGGCCTGCGAGGTGGACCTGACCGAGCCCGGGGCGAAGGTGCCGACGTGCACCCGCAGTGCCGTGCGCGCCGCGCTCGGCCTCGAGGACGACGATCCCGAGGTCGGTCGCATCACCGAGGGTCTCCTCTACCTCATGCGCGAGGGCGGCCCCGGGGAGGACGTCGATCCCGGTCGGGCGCGGGAGGAAGGGCTAAGGGCCGCGCTCGCGTTCTTCGCCGGGCTCGCAACGGAGCGTCCGCTCATCCTGGTCCTCTCGGACCTGCACTGGGGCGACGAGGTCGTGCTCGAGTTCCTCCCCCGGCTCCTCACCCGCCTCTCCTCGCAGCCGGTGATGCTCGTCGGCACGACGCGCCCGGAGCTCACCGACCACTGGTCGCCGCCCGCGGGTCGGCACAACACGGTCCACGTCAACCTGGACCCGCTCGCCGGCGACGACACCGCCGTGCTCCTCCGCACCCTTCTCCCGGCGGCGGACGACGAGCTGATCTCGGTGCTCCGGGACCGCAGCGGCGGCAACCCGTTCTTCATCGAAGAGCTCGTCGCGATGCTCGGCGAGACGCCGGCAACCGACGGCGCCCGCGAGCTGCCCGCGACGCTCCACGGCCTCCTCGCCGCCCGGCTGGACCACCTCGAGCCCCTCGACCGCGTGACGCTCGAGGACGCAGCCGTGATCGGCAACACCGGGCCGCTCGACCTCGTGCGCGCCCTCGCGTCCGGTCGGGGGAACGACGCCGAACCCCCGCTGGAGCGGCTCGCCGCGAAGGACCTGCTCGAGCTGGACGACGACGAGTTCCGCTTCCGCAACGAGCTGACCCGGGACGTCGCCTACGGCACCCTGACGAAGGCCGAGCGGGCGCGCCGGCACGGCACGTTGGCCAAGCTCATCGCCGAGGAGGCCGAGGCCAACGACCGCATCGACGAGGTCCTCGACCGCCTCGGCTACCACTTCAACCTGGCCGCGTCCCTGATGACGGAGCTGGGCCCGATCGACGGCCTGCCGAGCGGGATGATCCCGGCGGGGATCCGATTCCTCCGGCGCGCCGCCGACCAGGCCGAACGCCACGACGACTGGACGACCGCCGAGAAGTACCTCAGCCACGCGATCCCGCTCCTCGACCGGGACGACGAGGAGGGGACGATGACGCTGCGCCTCGCGCGGGCACGGGCACGCGCGGAGCTTCGCGACTGCGCGGGAGCACGGCACGACCTCACCAGCGTCCTGGCCACGGCCGAGAGCCTCGGGGACCGCGGTTCCCTCGCAGCGGCCCAGACGGTGCTCGGCGACGTGCAGTACAAGGAGGGGGACCTCGCCGGGTCGGCGCGGACGCTCGACGACGCGGTCTCCCGCTGGCGCGAGCTGGACGACCCGCGCGGCCTCGGGGACGCGCTCCGGTTCCGCGGGCTGACCGGCCTCTTCATGGGTCACCCCGACGAGGCTTCCCGCTTCATCGGCGAGGCGCTCGAGCTGTTCCGGTCGATCGGTCACCGCCGCGGGGAGGCCTGGGCCCTGCAGAACCTGGCCTGGATCTCGTTCGAGCGGGGCCGATCGGAGGAGGCCGAGCAGCGGCTCGACGCGTCGGCCACGGCGTTCGGGGAGCTCGGCGACTGGGGCGGGCTGAGCTGGGCGCTCGGCCTGCTCGCGTGGGTCCAGTTCACCCAGGGCCGGCTCGACGAGGCCGCCCGGCTCGCCGAACGGATCCTGCAGGAGGCGACCGAGCTCGGCAACCGGTGGGCCGCGGCGATCATGCGCGTCCTGCTCGCCAACGTCGCGATCTGGCGGGGCCACCCCGACGACGCTCTCACGTACGCGACGGACGCGCGCGTCGTGTTCCAGACCCTCGCCGATCCGTGGGGTGAGCTGCAGTCCATGGCACCCGCGTCCCTCGCGCTCAACTCGCTGCTTCGGGCGACCGAAGCGCGCGCCATGGTCGACGCGGCGCGCGACGTCGCCGAGCACGTCCCCGACCACGCGATGGCGCAGATGCCCGATCTTCTCGGAGTCTCATTGGCGATCCAGAACGGCGACGCCGACGGCTACGAGCTCGCGGCCGAGATGATCGAGGTCGCGGACGAGACCGGCGAGCGGATGATGTCGAACGAGCAGCAAACGCTCTGGGGGCTCGCCCAGCTCCAGCGTGGAGACGTCGACCGCTCGATCGCGACGCTGACGAAGACGCGCGAGAACGCCAGCAACCGGGGCCCGATCGCGGCCGCGGACGTCGCGCTCGCCGCCGCGCTCGTCGCGGGTGGCCGGGCCGAACACGCGTTGTCGGTGTGTGCGGAGGCCGACGAGCTCGTCGTGACCTTCGTCGACCGCTACCGGCTCGAGCTCGCCCGCGGCTTCGCCCTCCACCGGACCGCCGACGTGTCCGGGGCGACCGCGGCGCTCGACCGCGCGGCCGCGATCGTCGGCGCGACCACCTCCGTGCTCGACCAGTTCGTGGTGCGGCTCGCCCGCGCCGCGCTCGACCGCGAGGCCCCCGTCGACGAGCAGCGCTCGATCGGCTGGGAGACCGCCTTCGCGCTCATGGCCGGCACCCCCGGCTGACCCCTCCCGACGGCGACGCGCGCGCATCGCTCCCGTTCTCGGCCCGTTCGACCGCTCCAGGGGCGGTTCAGCGTGCCGAGAGGGGCCGGGGTTCCCCGGCTGGGCCTGAAGGGGTCACTCGCCGATGGTCGCGGTGGGGTCGGGGTCGCCGCCGCCCACGCCGAGGTGCAGGCGGAGCAGGAAGAAGTGGCCGAGCGGGCCGATGCCGAACGCGAACAGCAGGGTCCCGATGCCGACGTCGCCGCCGAGCAGCCAGCCCGCCAGGAGCGCGGTGAGCTCCAGGCCGGTGCGCACCAGCCAGAGCGGGTAGCCCTTGGCGGCGATGCCGGTCATCAGCCCGTCGCGCGGACCCGGCCCCAGCCCGGCGCCGATGTACAGCCCGACGCCGAAGGCGATGATCAGGATCCCGACCAGCAGGTACACCCAGCGCAGCGCGAGCGATCCGGGATCGGGCGACCAGTCGAGGAACGCGTCGACGATGAGCCCCACCGTCAGCGTGTTGATCACGGTGCCGATGCCGAACCGCTGCCCGAGCGGGATCCACAGGAGCAGCACGAGCAGGCCGAGCAGGATCACGACGGTGCCGAAGCTCAGGCCGGTGTGGTCCGCGATGCCCTGGTGCAGCACGTCGTACGGGCTCACGCCGAGCCGCGCCTCGACCATCATCCCGATCCCGACACCGAGCGGGATGATCCCGAGGATCAGGCGCGGGAGCCGGCGCCGCAGCTCGGCCGGCCCGGGGAACCCGAGGACGGTCAGATCGGGGTTGTTGTCTCGGGCGCGGTCGCGCCGGGAGCTCATGACCGGGCGGTGAGGAGCGCAGCGGAGTCGCGGTCGAGGTACACGACGGCGTGCGCGGTCTGCTGGAGGATCGACGCCGGGCAGCTCGTCGCCACCGGGCCTTCGAGCGCGTCCCGCACGGCCGGCGCCTTGCGGGGCTCCGGCACGATCGCGAGGACCACCTGCGCGCGCAGCAGCGCGGGGATCGTGACCGTCATCGCCTGCGGCGGCACGGCGGCGACCGACGCGAAGTGGCCCTCCCCCACCTGCTGGCGCTTGCAGGCGTCGTCGAGCGTCACGACCTTCACGTCGCGCGGGTCGGCGAAGTCGGCGACGGGCGGGTCGTTGAAGGCCAGGTGGCCGTTCTCACCGATCCCGAGGCAGCAGAGGTCGAGCGGGTGCTCGGCCAGGAGCAGGGCGTACCGACGGCACTCGGCCTCCGGGTCGGCAGCCGATCCGTCGAGGTAGTGGAACGTCCCGGGGTGGACACGAGCGACGACGCGCTCGCGCATGTAGAGGGCGAAGCCCGCCGGATGGTCGTCGGCGATCCCCACGTACTCGTCCATGTGGAAGCCGGTGACCCGGTCCCACGCGATGCCCGGCCGTTGCGCGAGCTCGTCGAGGAAGGCCAGCTGCGATGTCCCCGTCGCGAGCATGACGTTCGCCGCGCCGCGGGCGTCGATGCTCGCGGTGATCGCGTCCGCGGCCCGCGTCGCGGCATCACGCGCGAGGGCACCGATGCCCGCCTCGACGACGATCGTGCACGCGGGCGCAGCGTTCACGCGAACTGGGGCAACCAGGCCGACGTCGCTTCAAGGAGCTCGTCGGTCATCGCCTGCAGCTGGTCCCAGTCGAGGCGGGAGGTCAACGGGTCGGCCAACATCGCCTCGAACACGCGCTCGCGGTCCCCGGTGAGCGCGGCTTCGACGGTGAGCTCCTGCGACGCCGACACGCGGCGCAGCTGCTCGGCCAGCGCGGGCGGCGCCTCGGCCCGGTCCCGCCCCCGCACGCCGGAGCCGTCCGCGGTGCACACGCTCTCGACGACGACGTCCATCGGGAGGTCCGGGCACTGACCGGTGTTCGGGATGTTGAGCGGGAAGTCGCGAGGCTGGTCGCGCAGCATCGAGTCGATCAGCGGTGCGACGAGCTCGCCTGACGGCATCGCCGGGATCTCGGGTGCTGCGATGAGCGCCTCGAGGTCCGCGACGTGGCCCACCTGGCTCTTCTCTCGGTCCTCGATCGTGGTGATGTTGACGCCCCACCGCTCGCCCCAGCCCGACTGCTCGGTGAGGAAGCCGGGGAAGAACTCGGCGAGGTGGCGGTCGCCCGCCGCGGGGAGGACGCCGAAGCGCCGGAACAGCTCGAGCTTCAGCTGGTTCTTGCGCACGAGGTCGCCCCTGGTCCACTGACCGCCGGGCCCGGTCGGGGTGCCGAAGTCGTCGGGGAGGTCGAACGCGAGGGTCTCACCGTGGCGGCTCGAGTCGGCGACCAGGTCGCGCAGCGCGTCGAACCCGTCGGCACCGTCGATGTCGAACGTGGTGATGACCGGGAGGTGGTTCACGCCCGTGATCTCGAGGTCGAGCGACCGGAAGTCCGCGTCGAGGAGCAGCGAGAGCGTGAAGCGGGTCATGGTGAGCTCGTGGCACAGGCCGATCGTCTTGACCGGCGTCTCACGGGTGATCGCCCGGCACAGCGCGGTCATCGGGTTGGTCAGGTTCAGGAGCCACGCGTCCGGGCAGATCTCCTGCATGTCGCGGGCGATGCCGACGAGGACAGGGATGTTGCGCAACGCCCGGTTGATCCCACCCGGGCCGACGGAGTCGCCGACGCTCTGACGGATCCCGTAGCGGTCCGGGATCTCGAGGTCCCGGCGCATGCTCGTGAACCCGCCGGTCGAGATCGAGACGACGACGAAGTCCGCGCCTTCGAGTGCCCGACGCTGATCGGTCGTGCTCGTCACCGAGAGCCCGATGTCGCGCAGGGTCGCGATCCGCTCGACCCACTGGCTCATCAGCGGGAGCGGGTCGGGGTTGACGTCCTCGAGCACGATCTCGGCGTCGTGGAGCGACGGCGTGTTCGCCACGTCGATGAGCAGCTTCGGCACCCACTGATAGCTGCCGCCTCCGATGATCACGATGCGCGGTGCCATGGTGCTCCTCTCGTGTAGGTGGTCCCGTCACCCGAGGGCGACGGCGACCTCGATCTCGACCGCACCACCGCGGGGCAGCGCGGCGACACCGATGGCCGAACGGGAATGACGACCGGCGCCGCCGAACACCTCGGCGAGCAGTCGGCTCGCACCGTCGACCACTGCCGGCTGGGCCAGGAAGTCCGGTGTGCACGCGACGAACCCCAGGACGGTCAGGACGCGCTCGATCCGGTCCAGGCTGCCCAGCTCGGCCCGCAGGACCGACAGCGCGTTGAGCGCGCACCAGCGCGCCGCCTCCGTCCCCTGCTCGACCGTCAGGTCGGCACCGAGCCGGCCCGGGTGCACGAGGTTGCCGGCCTCGTCGCGAGGCAGCTGTCCGGACGTCCGGGCGACGCCACCGTGGATCACGACCGCGTCGAGCGGGTCGTGGGGTGGATAGGGCCCGGGCAACGAGATGCCGAGCTCGGTGAGTCGCGCGTCGAAGCTCATGACGGGGTGTGCTCCAGCCACTGGTCGAGGAAGGCGCCGACCTGCTCGCCGTGCCAGCGGTGCTCGCCGGCGAACACGTCGTGGACGACGGCATCCGTCGGCGCACCCAGATGGTCGTAGACGCCACGGAGCTGGGCCACGGTCTCGCGGGCCACCGCTTCGGGGAACAGGGGGTCCTCACTGCCGGTCTCGACCAGGAGCGCGCGTGGCGCGACCAGCGCGGCGACGTCGACGTGCTCGAGCGAGCCCAGCATGCCGGGCATCACCTGCGACCCGCACATGTTCCAGGGCATGCGGTGCGCGGCCTTCCACGACGACAGGTAGCCGCTCACCACCGCGGCCCGGACCCGGTCGTCGACCGCGGCCAGGAACAGCGTCATCGTCGCGCCGTAGGAGAACCCGACCGCGCCGACGCGCGACGCGTCGACGAGCGGGTGCTGCCCGAGCACGTCCAGCGCCCGCTGCATGTCCCAGACGTTCTGGCCGAGCGGGCTGCGACCCGCCATCACCGCGTGCACGAGGTTGACGTCGCAGTGGTACTTGTCCTCGGGCTGCCAGTCCGCGCGCTCACCGAAGCAGCGCAGGTCGGGGGCGAACACGACGTACCCGCGCTCGGCGAGCACGTGCGCGTAGTCGCCGCGGTGCTCGGCGAACGCCTCTCGCACCTCGGCGGTCTCGACGCCGCACACCTCGTCCTTGCCCGGACCGTGACCGTGGATCGCGAGCACGGCCGCGCCGGGTGCGTCGCGGTCGTGCGGCACGAGGAGGTAGGCGGGAACGCTCATCGTCTCCTCGACGTCGAAGACGATCCGGTCGCGTCGGTACGGCCCGCAGTCCTCGGATCCGAGCACGTCGACGTCGAGCGGCACCGCGGCCGGCGTCGGGCCGAGCAGCTCGTGGAGCCGGGCCCGGACCCGGTCGCGCCACGCGTCCAGCTCGGCCGCCGACCCGGGGACGGGGTCGGTCCGCTCCACCGCGGCGAGCTGGAGCTGCCACTGCGCCCACGGGGACAGGTTCCGCCGTCGCCGCCGGGCGGGCGGTGCGTCAGCGGCCGGCATCGAGCGCCCACCCGAGGCCGCCGGACAGGTGTCGGAGGAACGCCGGCGTCTCCCACCCGCCGGGGAAGTGCCCGAGGCTGGTGGAGAACGTGCGTCCCTGCTCCTCGTCGAAGCACCAGGCCAGGGGGAACCCGAACTCGGGCCGGCCGGCCCCGGGGGCATCGAGGTCGAGCTGCTCCGGCGGGACCCGGAGGAGCACCCGCGCGTCCGGACGCAGGTCCCGGAACTGGTACACCTCGTCACGCCAGGTCCAGGTACCACCGAGGTGCGCGGTCGCCGGGTGATTCGGGTCCACCACGTCCAGGCTCACGGTCTCGGTCCACGGGTGACCGTCGAACCGGGCGCCCACGACCCGCCCGTACTCTTTCCAGCCGTAGCAGGAGTCGGTCGCGGAGTGGATGGCGAGGATGGCCAGCGCTCCGCCGCGCCACCGATCGAGGATGGTCGTGCGCTGCGCCTCGCTCCAGGGCGTCTCGCCGATGGTGAAGAGCGCGAGCGCCCGGGCTGCGGCGAGGTCCTCGACGGAGAGGTCGCGCACGTCGTCGACTCGGCGGCTCCGGAGGCCGTGCATCCCGGCGACCTGCGCGACACCGACCGCGGCCTGGTCGAGCACCCCGTGCACGCCCGCAGGACCGTCGGCATACGGCGCGACCTGCGACACGAAGAGGAGCTCCGAACCTGACACGAGCGTCACCGTACGGAGGGCCACTGGTAGCGTCAAGATCAGTGGTCGCGCGCTCGGGGTGCGGCCCGGCCCGGGGGGCGCGGATGCAGGTCGGATTCATCGGGCTCGGGGCCATGGGGCTGCCGATGGCCCGCCACGTCGTCGACGCCGGGCACGACCTGACGGTGGCGTCGCGCAGCCGCGGTCCGATCGACGCGGCCGTCGCGTTCGGCGCTCGCGAGGGCGCGGACCCGGCCGCGGTGGTCGCGGCGAGCGAGGTGACGATCCTGTGCCTGCCCAGCTCACCGCAGGTCGTCGAGGTGATCGACGCCGCGCTCCCGCGGCTCGGCCCCGGCACGATCGTCGTCGACACGTCCACCATCAGCCCCGATGTCGAGCGCGAGCAGCACGAACGGGTCACCGCGACCGGCGCCGGGTACCTCGAGGCGCCCCTGTCGGGTGGCACCGTCGGCGCCCAGAAGGGCGCGCTCACACTGATGGTTGGCGGCGAAGGATCCACCCTCGAGGCGGCACGCCCCGCGCTCGATCCCTTCGCCGGCCTCGTCGTGCACGTCGGCGGGCCCGGCATGGGCCAGGTGGTGAAGCTCTGCAACAACCTCATCTACGCCGCGCAGATGCTCGCGGTGTCCGAGGCCACGGTGATGGCACAGGATGCCGGCGTCGAGCTCACCCAGCTCTACGAGATCCTCACGCATGCCACCGGCGACTGCGTCGCGGTGCGCACGCGCCTCCCCGCCGAGGGCGTCGTCCCGGAGAGCCCCGCGTCCAACGGCTGGGCACCCGGGTTCATGACCGACCTCATGGCGAAGGACCTCGACCTCGCGATCGACTACGCGGCGGCGGCGGGCGTGCCGTTGTTCACCGCCGGGATCGTCCGCCAGATCCTCGGGGCGACGAGCGCCGCCGGATTCGGCCGGGAAGACTTCTCGGCCATGGCCAAGGTGATGCGGACGCTGGCTGCAAGGTGACCGTCCTCACGCTCGACCTCGGGACGAGCGCGACGAAGGCGGCGCTCTGGGACGACGACCATCTGGTCGCGATCACCCGGGCCGAGGTCCCGACCGCCCATCCCCGACCGGGCTGGGCCGAGCAGGACCCCGAGGACTGGTGGCTGTCGGTGGTGGACGCGTGCGCGCAGCTGCGCGCCGACGCGCGCACCGGGTACGACGGCATCGACCTGGTCGGGTTCTCAGCCGCCCGCGAGACCTTCGCCGGCTTCGACGACGAGATGCAGCC
Source organism: Acidimicrobiia bacterium (assembly GCA_036502405.1). Classification (GTDB taxonomy): domain Bacteria; phylum Actinomycetota; class Acidimicrobiia; order IMCC26256; family JAENVU01; genus Chersky-806. The sequence continues at coordinate 4,301 of DASXYP010000065.1, read as the reverse complement.
GGTCGGACCGGGCATCCTGTGGTCGGACCAGCGGGCCGCGGCGTCCGTGCTGCACTTCGGCGACCCCGACGAGTTCCGCGCCCGGACCGGCGTGGTGCTCAACGCCGCGTGCTGCGCGGCGAAGGTCGCCTGGTTCACCGACCACGAACCTGAAGCGTTCGCGGCGACGAGCTGGATCCTCGCGCCCCGCGACTTCGTCATCGCCCGGCTCACGGGCATCGTGACGACGGACGCGACCCTCGCGTCGCGCACCGGCCTGTACGGCCTCGACGGGCGGCTGGGGGTCGAGGAGACCATCGCATCGAAGCTGCCGGACATGACCCCGGCCGCGACCGTCGCGCCCGCGTTCGATCGGAGCCGCATCCACGGGCCCGAGGACCTCGGACTCGCGCCGGACGTTCGGGTCGTCGTGGGCGGCGGCGACCGGGCGTGCGAGGTGCTCGGCACGGGGGCCCGCGACGACGCACCGATGGTCTCGTGGGGGACGACGACGAACGTGTCCGTCCCCCATCCCGGTCCGATCGAGGTGCTGCCGCGGGTGGCCGCGGTCTCGATCGGGGCGCTCGGCGGGTACCTCGTCGAGGCCGGCCTCTCGGCGAGCGGCGCCGCCCTCGACTGGCTGACGCGCATCACCGGCCGGCCGACCGAGGTGCTCCTGACCGAGGCGGCCGCGTCGCCGCCCGGGGCCAACGGCGTGCTCGCACTGCCCTGGCTGCATGGCGCCCGCGCGCCGTGGTGGCAACCCGACGCGCACGCAGCCTTCGCCGGGCTCACGGCAGCGACCGGTCCCGGAGAGCTGGCGCGCGCCGTGGTCGAGTCGGTCGCGTTCGATGTGGCCCGCTGCCTGGCCCTGGTCGCGCCGGCGGCCACGGAGCTCGTGCTCGCGGGTGGCGGCGCCCAGAGCCAGGTCTGGCGCGACGTGCTCGCGGCGGCGACGGGACGACCGCTGACCCGGCGCGCGGTGGACGACGCGGCGTCGGTGGGCGCCCGGTGCATCGCCGGCGAGGCCGTCGGTGAGCCCGTCGACCTCGAGGCGCTCAACCCGGTGGTCGCCCGCGATGCGCCCGACCCGGACCTGTGCGATCGCTACGCGGACGCCCGAGGCGAGTCCGACGCGCTCGCGGCCGCGGTCCTCGATCTCGCGGCGCTCTGAGCGACACTCCCGCCGGCGCCGACCGGGCGCCTCAGCGCGCGAACTGGGGCAGCCACGCGGCGGTGGCGTCGAGCATCTCGTCGGTCATCGCGACGATGTCGTCGTACGCGAGCTGGCCGGCCATCGGGTCGGCCATCATCGCCTCGAGGACGAGCGTGCGGTCGCCGGTGATCGCGGCTTCGACGGTCCACTCCTGCACGACGTTGATGCGGCGGAGGAACTCCCCCATGATCCCCGGGACCGTGGCCCGGTCCCGACCCCGGACCCCCGTCCCGTCGGCAACGCCCATGATCTCGACGACGCTGCGGTCGGGCAGGTTGGTGACGTTGCCGTCGTTCGGGAGGTTCACCGGCAGGCTGCGGGGCTTTCCGGTCACGAGACCGTCCAGGAGGTTCGCGACGAGCTCGCCGGAGGGCATCGGCGAGACGTCCGGCGCGTCACGGACCGACTCGTAGTGCTCCACGTCGGACGCCGCGTCCGCTCGGTGGCCCTCCATCCCGTAGTGATGGATCCGCCACGGCTCCCCGTAGTCGTTGCCGGGGTGCACGAAGCCGGGCATGAACTCGACCGAGTGGTGATCGCCCGAGCCCGGGAACACGCCGAACCGGCGGAGGACCTCGAAGCGGACCCGGTTGTTCTCGATGACGTCGAGCTTCGACCAGAACGCGGACGGCGAGGTCTTGATCCAGTGCATGTCCGGGAGCGGGTCCATCCAGATCGTCTCGGTGGCCGCGCGCTCGGGGTCGTCCATGAGTGCGAGCAGCCGGGTGAACGCGTCCTCGCCGTCGACCCGCAGCTCGGTTGCAATCGGGAAGTGGTTCACACCCGCGAGGACCGGGTCCAGCTCGTGCATCCCGCAGCCGAGCGCGAGGCTCAGGTTGAAGATCGCGCCGACCCACTCGTTGCAGAGGCCCACCGTCTTCACCGCGGTCTCGCGGGTGACCCCGCGACAGAGCGCGGTCAACGGGTTCGTCACGTTCACGAACCACGCGTCGGGCGCGAGCTTCTCGACGTCCCGCGCGATGTCCACCATCACGGGGACGCTGCGCAGGGCCCGCAGGAGCCCACCGGGGCCGACGCTGTCGCCGATGGGTTGGCGGATGCCGTACCGCCGTGGGATCTCGATGTCGTGCTGCATGCTGTCGAACCCGCCGACAGAGAGGCAGGTGATGACGACGTCCGCGCCGTCGATCGCCCGGGCGCGGTCGGGCTCCGCAATCGTCTGCATCGCGATCTTCCGCCGCGATGCGATCTCACCGCCGAGCGCCTCCATGAGGCCGAGCCGCTCGGGATCGAGGTCGTGGAGCACGACCCGGGCATCGGTCAGCGACGGCGTGTTGGCGAAGTCGCACAGCAGCCGCGGCGCCCAGTGGTAGCTGCCGCCGCCCACGACGGTGATGTTCACGCTCATGCTGTCCCCCCGGACTCGTTGGCCACGGGTGCTTGCCGGTGGCCGGCGCGGGCAGCCTACCGACGGGCGTACGGGCGTGACTCGGCGTGGCGTGTCGAACGGTGTCGCCCGCGGCGCCGGATCGCGTCGACCGTCGGACCGAGATGGACGACGGCTGCCGCGGCGGGCACGAGCATCGCGATCTCGATCCCGACCCGGAACCGGGTCGCGCCGTAGGTCGTGACCGCGGTGAGGACCACGAGCGCCGCGAAGGTCAGCACCGGCCAGCACGGAATGCCCCGCCGCCGGAACAGGACGAGCCCCGCGGCCGCGGCGACGACCGTGGCGTAGTAGACGAGCAGCGCGGCGACCCCGGGACCGAACGGGCGCCCGTCGGCGCCGTGCGACTCGGTGTCGAGCTGCTGGAGGGGCCGGTAGACCCCGAGCACCCGCCCGACACGGGCCACCGCGATCACCGGCGCGCGCGTCTCGTGACCCTTGACGTAGTCCAGCGCGTTCTGGAGGTAGAGCCCGTCGAGCACGGACTGGTCCTTGCCGCGGGCGTCGTGAGGTGACGGGCGGTTGAACAGGGTGCACGGGTACGCCCAGAGTCCGATGAAGCGGGCATCCTCGTAGGTGTACGGGCAATTCGCGCCGGCGACGGTCGCGCCGCCCTGGGTGGACACGATCACCGGACGCTCGAAGCGCCCGAGGTTGTAGACGATCCACGGTGCCAGCACCAGCGCGAACGCGACGAGCATCGCGGCGCCGAACCGGAGCGCCCGCGCCCCGAGCCGCCGGAACAGCGACCAGGCCAGTGGGACCAGCATGAACACAAGAAGCGCGATGAGCTCGCCGCGGGACAGCGCGGCGACGCCACAGAGCGCGCCCACGACGAGCGCGTTGCCGACGCTGGGCCGGCGGATCGTCCGGTAGACGAACAGGACCACGAGCGCCAGGACGAGCTGGACGACGGTCTCGGACATCAGGAGCCCGTCGTTGATCCAGAACGCGGGCGTCACCGCAGCGAGCACCGCCGCGGCGATGCCGGTCGCGTCGTCGACGAGCTCGCGTCCGGTCACCCCGACGACGATCACCACCGCGGACCCGATCAGGCACGACCACAGCTGGTGGTCCAACACGGAGCGGAAGCCGAGCCGCGAGGCCACCGCGAGCAGGAGCGGATACGCGGGGGGATGGGTCGCGTCGGCGGCGTGATGGACGGGATCGACGAAGCCGTGCCCATCGGCCAGCACGTTCGCCATCAGGTGGTAGAAGGTCGCATCCCCGGCGAGCGGCGACGGGTTCTCGTAGCGCAGGACGAACGCGACCCGGACCGTGAGCCCGACGAGCGCGACCGCGCCGAGGAGGAGCCACCACCGGCGGTCCGCCGATCGACGCATGCCGCGTGGTGCGGCTCGCACGGCCTCCGCCCCCTTCGGTCCCCGGACCGTCACGCCCGCTTTCGTGCGGAAGATCGTTCTCGCCCAGACCCGCCCGGAAACGTGTCGAACCGAAATTCCGTCAGCATGCAAGCGCGGGTGGGCGATGTCACTGACCCGGCCCTGCCTCGAGCGCTGGCCACCTGGTTCGGAGCCGGCCGTTCCTGCGTGGGGCCTGTGTAGTCCCGGTTGATGGGTGTCGATTTGGTTCCGGTTGATACTTGACGCTGGGGGTCAGTCGCGGCGGGCTCGTTTCTTGCGCACCTCCCCTCTGCTGGTTCTGAGTACGGTCCGGATTCGGGCTCCTTCGCACCAG
>DASXYP010000064.1:0-8798 GCA_036502405.1 Acidimicrobiia bacterium | reverse complement strand
CTCGGGGTCGGCATCGCGGTCGGTGCGTTCGCAGTGGGCGCGGTGCTGCTCCGGCCCTACGCCGGACGGCTCGGCGACCGGTACGGGCGCCGCGTGCTCGTGATCGTCGGTGCCTTCGTCGTCGCGGTGTCTTCGGCGCTGTACCCGCTCGCGGGCGACCTCGTCTCGCTCGTCGCTGCGCGCGTCCTCGGCGGGCTCGGCGAAGCCGCTTTCTTCGTCGGCGCGGGGACGATGATCGCGGACCTCGCGCCCGTCGAACGGCGCGGTGAGGCCATCTCGTACTGGTCGGTCGCGGTGTACAGCGGCCTCGCGTTCGGTCCCGCCCTGGGGGAGGTGGTCCTCGACGCCGCGGACTACGACACGGTCTGGCTCGTGTCCGCGGCGCTGGCGTTCGCGGCGGGGCTGCTCGCGCTCTTCACGCAGGAGACGTCCACGCCCGAGGCCCGGGCCGCCGCGCTCGCGGTCGAGGAGCGCCAGCCGCTGCTCAACCGGAGCGCCATCGCGCCGTCCATCGTCCTGTTCCTCGGGTTGTGCGGGCTCGCCGGGTTCACCGAGCTCGTCCCGCTGTACGTGAAGGACGTGGGCCTCGACGACTCGCGCCTTGTCTTCCTGCTGTACGGCTGCCTCATCCTGGTGGTGCGCATCGTCGGCGCGAAGGTGCCGGATCGACTCGGCCCGCGGCGGGCCGGATCCCTCGCGCTCGTTGGTGGCGCGCTCGGCCTCGGGGTGATGGCCGCGTGGTCGTCGATCGCGGGACTCGTCCTCGGGACCGCGCTGTTCGCAGGCGGGATGTCGCTCATGTACCCGGCGATGCTGACCCTCGCCCTCACCGGCATCGACGACTCCCAGCGCGCGTCGGTGGTCGGGACCGTCAGCACGTTCTTCGACCTGTCGCAGGGCCTCGGCGCCCTGATCCTCGGCGGAGCGGCCGCCGTGACCAGCGACCAGGGTGGGTTCCTCGCCGGCGCGCTCCTCGCGGTCGCCGGTCTCGCACTGCTGTGGGGCGGCATCGACCCCCGCGCCCGGCGCGCGCCGGTGCCCGTCCACGCCTACGACGAGATGCCCGAGCCGGAGCCCGGCACCTGACTTCGAAGTTCTCCGGAGGGCGACCGCCGCGGCCCGGGTTCACTGCACGCCCTCCGGCGGTTGTTGGCTCCTAGAGTCGACGGTTCGTGCCATCCCTGCTGGTCACCAACGACTTCCCGCCGAAGATCGGTGGGATCCAGTCGTACCTCTACGAGCTGTGGCGCCGTTTGCCACCCGGCGAGACGACGGTGCTGACGACGCCCCACGCCGGGGCCGCGGCCTGGGACGCGGCCCAGGCGTTCCGGGTGGAGCGCACCCGCGAGCCGGTCCTGCTCCCGACGCCCGGGCTGGCCCGCCGCATCGACGAGCTGGCGCGCGAGGTGCGGGCCGACGTGGTCTTCCTCGACCCCGCGCTGCCACTCGGCCTGGTCGGGCCCCGGATCGCGGCCGCGCCCTGGGTCGCGGTGCTCCACGGCGCCGAGGTGACGGTGCCCGGTCGCCTGCCGGGCAGTCGGCGCGCGCTCGGTCGGGTGCTGCGCGCCGCGGCCGGCGTCGTCGCCGCGGGCGCGTACCCCGCGCGGGAGGCGCGCCGCGCCGCGGGCGGGACGCTGGCGGGCGTGGTGATCCCCCCGGGCGTCGACATCGACCGGTTCACGCCCGCGTCTTCGTCGGCGATCGTCCGCTCGGAGCGGATCGCGCTCGGGCTCGACCCGGACCGCCCGACCGTGGTCGCGGTCAGCCGGCTCGTGCCGCGCAAGGGCATCGACGTGCTGCTCGACGCGCTGTCGATCCTCGAGCTCGACCTGCAGCTCGCGATCGTCGGGGACGGTCGCGACCGCGGCCGGCTCGAAGCGCGTTCGCACCGGCTCGGTCTCGACGACCGGGTGCACTTCCTGGGCCGCGTGCCGGACGCCGAGCTGCCGTCCGCGTACCGGGCCGGCGACGCGTTCGTCATGGTCTGCCGCGACCGTTGGGCGGGGCTCGAGGCGGAGGGCTTCGGGATCGTGTTCCTCGAGGCCGCGGCCAGCGGGCTCCCGTCGATCGCCGGACGCAGCGGCGGGTCGCACGAGGCCGTGGTCGACGGCGAGACGGGGATGGTGATCGACCCCGACGACGTCATGCTGCTGGCGCAGTCCATCGAGCGGCTGCTCGTCGACGGGGCGTTGCGGGACCGCATGGGAGCGGCCGCGCGCGCCTGGGCGGTCCGGTGCTCGTACGACGCGCGGGTCGAGCTCCTGGCCCCGGTCGCGGCCGGCGACCTCGGCGTCCTCGCACCCCTCTGAGCCCGGAGCGCCGGATGGTCGGGCGCTCCGGCCCGCGGTTTACGCTCGGGCCGTGCCGGGCGTGCGGATCATTCGGGCCTCGTGGATCGCCAACGCCCTCTTCCTGGTGAGCGCGGCACCGTTCGCGCTCGGCGTGGACGTCTGGGAGGCGGTGGCCGTCGGCGTCGCGCTCCTCCTCTTCGCGGTCTCGCTCGTGGTCTGGGTCTGGGCGTTCGGGACCGCGGTCGTCCGCAGCAGCCGGGGTGATGACATTGCCGTCGGCAACCTGTTCCTGCTCGAGGGGAAGGTGGCGACGGGCGTGCGCACGCAGCTGTTCTCGTCCGTCGGGATCTGCCTCGTGATCACGGCGGCGACGGCATCGGCCAACCCGTTCGGCGTGCTGGTCCCTATGCTGCCGGTCGGGCTCGTCGGGCTCTGGGGCGCCAAGCACGGGGTGTTCGGGATCCGGGCCGGCTTCGAGCCCGAGGTCAGGCCGCTGCGGCCGCGTCACGAACCGGCCCGGGGACGACGCCGCGGCCCTACGGTGCCGGAGCACGGGGACCAGGAGTAGCCGGGCCGGAGCGTCGGTCCGGGAGGAGGAGGGGCGAGTGGCGGAGCAGGCGAGCGAGCGGATCCGGATCGACGCGCCGCGCGAGCGGTGCCTGGAGGTCGTGCTCGACTTCGAGCAGTACCCGCAGTGGGCCAAGGACGTGAAGCAGGTGACCATCCTCGAGCGCGACGCGGACGGTCGGGGCAGCAAGGTCGAGTTCCGGGCGGCCGGTCTGGGCAAGAGCTTCCGGTACACGCTCGCGTACGACTACTCCGGCCTGCCGAAGGCGTTCTCCTGGGAGCTGGTCGAGGGGGAGGGGCTCCGCCGGCTCGACGGTTCGTACCGGTTCGAGCCCGAGGACGACTCCACCCGCGTCCACTACGAGCTGGCCGTCGACATCGCGATCCCGCTGCCCGGGCTGATCAAGCGCCGCGCGGCGGGGATGATCATGGGCACCGCGCTCAAGGAGCTGAAGAAGGCCGTCGAGCAGCCCTGAACCTCCGGAGAAGCCGCCGCCGGCCGTTCGGAGGTCGCGCACGCGGCAATCGGCCGGCGGAGACCCGGAGAAGGTTGAGTAGCCTCGCGCCCCTCATGCGGATCCTCCTGTTCACCGGCAAGGGCGGTGTCGGCAAGTCGACGGTCGCGGCCGCGACGGCCGTGCGCTCGAGCCGGCGGGGGCTGCGCACGATGATCTGCTCGACGGATCCCGCCCACTCGCTCGGCGACGTCTTCGGCGTGGCGCTCGGCGACCGGCCGGTGACGATCGAGCCCGGCCTCGACGGGGTGCAGCTCGACGCCCGCCTCCGGCTCGAGGAGTCGTGGGGCGCAGTGCGGGAGTACCTGGTGGCGCTGCTCGACTGGGCCGGGGCCGGGACGGTGGAGGCCGAGGAGCTCGCCGTCATCCCCGGGCTCGACGAGGTGTTCGCACTCGCGGACATCAAGGCGTTCGCCGACTCCGGCGACTACGACCTGCTCGTCGTCGACTGTGCACCGACCGCCGAGACGCTGCGGCTGCTCTCGTTGCCGGACGTGCTCGGTTGGTACATGCAACGGGTCTTCCCGGCCCAACGCAACGTCACGCGCGCGGTGCGGCCGTTGCTCGCGCGCATGGTCAACATGCCGCTCGCGGGCGACGGGGTGTTCGACGCGGTTCGCGCGTTCTACGCCCGGCTCGACGGTGTGCGCGACCTGTTGACCGACGGTGCGGTGACGAGCGCGCGTCTGGTGGTGAACGCGGAGCGCATGGTGGTCGCCGAAGCGCGCCGCACGTACACCTACCTCGCCCTGTTCGGGTACCACGTCGACGCGGTCGTCGCGAACCGCCTGCTCCCGGACGTCGTGACGGACCCCTGGTTCAAGGGCTGGAAGGAGATCCAGGCCGAGCAGATGGACGAGATCGAGGCGGCGTTCGCACCGGTCCCCGTCCTGACCGCCGAGCTCGCGCCCGAAGAGCTCCTCGGCGCGGAGCGGCTCGACGCCTTCGGAACGTCGATCTACGGCGTGACCGACCCCGCGGCGAGGCTGGCGACCGCGGCGCCGTTCCGGATCGAGGCGACCGGCGCGGGAGGGACACTCGTGCTCTCGATGCATCTCCCGTTCACCGAGAAGCACGAGGTCGAGCTGGGTCGACGCGACGGTGAGCTGCTCGTCGCGGTCGGCCCCCACCGCCGGGCGATCGTGCTGCCCGAGAGCCTGCGGCGCCGGGAGGTCGGGGCGGCCCGGCTCGACGGCGACCGTCTCCTCGTCGACTTCGTGGAGGTCTGATGGCCATGCGAGACCCCGGCCGGCCGGGACGCAACCCCTTCTTCGACCACGGGGTGGACGCCGAGCTCGGCGACCTTCCCGCCGAGCCGGACGACCTCGACGGGGCCGGCTCCGGCGATCCGTTCGAGGAGCCGTACGCCCGTGCGCTCCCCGGCGGGCCCGGTGCCGGGCTCGGCCGCGCGGGGGTCGACCCGCTCGGGACGTTGGCCGCGCTGGTCGACGCGCTCCAGGGTGCGCAACCGGAGGCGACCGAGCACCTCATCGCGGCCGCCCACGAGCTCGTGGTCGCGGTCAAGACCGTTGTGGACGCGACCGAGGCCGTGCTCGCCGCGTCGCGCGCGGAAGCCGATGCCGTCGGCGAAGACGACCGGGACCAGGAGCGCGACCCGTTCGCGTCGGAGCCCGCGCCGGCGGGCGAGCGTTCCGGGGTGCGGAGGATCGATCTCGCGTGAGCACGCCGCGCATCGCCGTCGGTGTCGACATCGGCGGCACCAAGGTCCTCGGCGCGCTCGTCGACGAGACGGGCGCGGTCCTGGGGGAGCACCGCGTCCCGTCGCCGGGTCCGTGGCCGCAGATGCGCGACGCGATCGTCGGTGTCGTCGACGAGCTGCGCTCGGGCGGTGCCGACGTGGTCGGAGTGGGGGTCGGTGCGGCCGGCATGGTCGACCTCGACGGGATGATCCACTACGCCCCGAACGTCCCGGGGTTCCGCAGGGTGCCGGTGCAGGCGTCGTTGATGGAGGCGACGGGCCTTCCGACCGTGGTCGACAACGACGCGAACGCGGCCGCGTACGCCGAGATCAAGGTCGGCGCGGCGCGCGAGCAGAGCGACGTGCTCGTGATCACGCTCGGCACCGGCATCGGCGGTGGGGTGATCGTCGACGGTCGGGTGATGCGCGGTGCGAACGGGTTCGCGGCGGAGATCGGGCACTTCCAGGTGGACCCGAACGGCCCGATGTGCGCGTGTGGCGAGCCCGGGCACTGGGAGGCGATCGCGTCGGGCAGCGCACTCGGGCGCATGGCGCGCGAGCACGCATCCGAGGGTCGGGTGCCGAGCATCCTCGACCAGGCCGGGGGGCGCGTCGACGCGATCAACGGTCACCACGTGAGCGCGGCCGCGCAGGCCGGGGCGCCGGACGCGCTGGCGCTCGTCGACGAGTACAGCTTCAACGTCGCGATCGGGCTGGTCGGGTTGGCGAACATCTTCGACCCGAGCCTGATCGCGGTCGCCGGTGGGCTCGTCAACGACGGTGAGCTCTTCCTCGAGCCGATGCGGCGCCACTTCCTGGGCCACATCGAGGGCGCGACCTACCGGCCGACGCCCGACATCGTCCCGGCGACGGCCGGGGAGCACGCCGGGGTCATCGGCGCGGCGCTGCTGCTGCTCGACCGGGTCCCCGCGACCGCACCCGTCACGCCCGCGGCCGGATGAGGCTCGGGCTCGCCCTCCCGTCGTTCGTCGAGGACCCCGAGATCCCGATCGCGGTCGCCCGCGCCGCGGAGGCATCCGGGTTGCACGGCGTGTTCGTGTACGACCACGTGTTCCGCACCACGGCGTCGGGGGAGCTGCGCCCGGCCCTCGAATGCACGGCGCTGGCCGGCGCGGTCGCGTCCGAGACCCGACGCATCGCGGTCGGTCCCCTGGTCGCGCGAGCCACGCTGCGCCCGCCCGCGACGCTGGCCGCGGCGCTCGACACGCTGCTGCGCATCGCCGGGCCACGGGTGCTCGTCGGTCTCGGCGCCGGGGACGAGGAGAGCCGGCCCGAGATGGAGACGTTCGGCCTGCCGTTCGGCACCGAGGCGGACCGGGTGATGGCCCTGCGGCGGACGACCCGGACCCTCCGCGACCGCGGGTACCCGCTCTGGATCGGCGGGCGCGCGCGCCACGTCGGGCTGGTCGCGGCCGAAGGCGCGGACGGGTGGAACCGCTGGGGCGGCTCCACCGCGACGTTCGCCCGCGAGGCCGCGGAGGTGGGGTCGCTGGTCGAGCGGCTCGGACGCGCCCCGGGCGACTTCACCCCGTCCTGGGGTGGCCTGGTGCTGCTCGGCCGGACCGAGCACGACGCGGCCGCCAAGGTGGAGCGGTTCCGTCCGGGACCGAACGTGCTGGTCGGCGGACCGGAACGGGTCGCCGAGGGGCTGCGCGCCTACCTGCAGGCCGGCGCACGCTGGATCGTCGTCGGCCCGCTCGACTCCTCGGACCCGGAGAACGCCGCGATCCTCGGCGAGTCCGTGCTGCCCCTCCTGGGCTGACCTGCCGCTCGCCTCAGTCGAGGAGGAGGTGCGCGGCAAGCGCGAGGTCGGCGGCCATCTCGTCGGCGTCGACCATCCCGCCCACCCACGCGCTCAGGGTCGCGAGCCAGACGTAGCCGAGCACCCGAACGATCCCGTCGAGGTCGGGCACCGAGGCTCCGTCGACTGCGCCGCTGATGATCGTGCGTAGGGTCTCGAAGACCTCGCGCTTCGCCGCGGCCGCCTCAGACTCGGGCGCGGAGAGCGCGGTGACCATCGCCGCGGTGATGCTCGGCTCGCGGGTCAGCGCGCGCGTCGCGCGTCGCAGCACGTCGGCCACCCGGTCACCGGGACGGTCGCCGCGCGGCGGGCGTTGCGCGAGGCGGTTGCGCAGCGTGCCGGCCTGATCGGCGAGGGCGGCCAGCAGGAGCTGGTCCTTGGACGAGTAGTGCCGGTAGAGGGTGCCCAGCGCGACCTCGGCCCGGGCCGCCACGTCGCGCATCTGCACCGCGTCGTACCCGCCCTCGTGCGCCAGCTCGACCGCGGCCTCGAGCAACCGGCGCCGGCGCGCCGCGGTCTGCGCGGCGCGTTGCTTCTGCGGCGCCGACGCCGGCAACGAGGTGCCCACGGGTGGGGACACTAGCCAGCCGCGGCGGGGCAACGAGAACGCGTTCTAGGTACACTCCGGGGATGCGCACCCCGATCTGCGACCGCTTCGGCATCGAGTTCCCGATCTTCGCCTTCAGCCACTGCCGCGACGTCGTCGCCGCGGTCAGCAAGGCCGGCGGGATGGGCGTGCTCGGGGCCCTGTACTTCACCCCCGAGGAGCTCGAGATCGAGCTGCGCTGGATCGACGAGCACGTCGACGGCCGCCCGTACGGGGTGGACCTGGTCATGCCGGCCACGCTGCTGGAGGAGGCCCGCGGCGCGGACAGCGACCCGGCCGAGCTGGAGCGCCAGCTCGAGGCGATGATCTCCCAGGAGCACCGCGACTTCGTCGAGAAGGTGCTCGCGGAGCACGGCATCGCGCCGCTGCCCGAGGAAGCGAACCCGCACCACCTGCTCGGCTGGACGGACACCACCGGGCTCGCGCAGCTCGACGTCGCGCTCGAGCACCCGGTCTCGTTGCTCGTGAACGCGCTCGGGCCACCGCCGGCCGAAGTCGTCGAGACCGCGCACGACCGGGGCATCGCGGTCGCCGCGTTGGCGAGCTCGCCCCGCCACGCGCTGAAGCACCAGGCGAACGGCGTCGACATCATCGTCGCGCAGGGCACCGAGGCCGGCGGCCACACCGGCGACATCTCGTCGGTGGTCCTCTGGCCCGAGGTGATCGACGCGGTCGGCCCGGACACCGCGGTGCTCGCGGCCGGTGGGATCGGGCGGGGGAGCCAGATCGCCGCCGCGATCGCCATGGGCGCGCAGGGCGCGTGGACCGGCTCGATATGGCTGACCGTCGCCGAGAGCGACATGGCGCCGCTGGTGACCGAGAAGCTGCTCGCGGCGACGTCGCGCGACACCGTGCGGTCGCGCTCGCTGACCGGGAAGCCGGCCCGCCAGCTGCGCACCGCGTGGACGGACGCGTGGGAGCGCGAGGACTCGCCCGGCTACCTGCCGATGCCGCTCCAATTCATGCTGGTGAGCGACGCCTACGGCCGGATCAACCGCTCACAGGATCGCGACATGGTCGGTGCGCCGGTCGGCCAGATCGTGGGCCAGATGAACGCGGTGCGTCCCGTGCGCGACGTGATGTTCGACCTCGTCGACGAGTACGTCACCGCGAGCGAGCGCCTCGCACGGGTGACGAACTCCGGCTAGGTCGACGGCAGCGCGCACACCGGGGCGCTCTCGATGCACGGGCAGCGCCTGCGCGTCTCAGGGTCACGCGGCGAGCATGGCCATCTGGTCGGCGTGGCGGCCGTGCTCGAGGCGGCGGCGCGTGGTCGCGACCGCCGACCGGACCACAC
>DASXYP010000063.1:0-2298 GCA_036502405.1 Acidimicrobiia bacterium | reverse complement strand
CCGCACCGACGCGCTGCGCTCGTCGTTCCGTCCGAACTACAACATGGCCGCCAACCTCGTGCGCCGCTACACGAAGTTCGAGGCGCACCACCTGCTCAACCTGTCGTTCGCGCAGTTCCACGCCGACCGCGACGTCGTGACGATGGAGCGTCAACTCGAGCGCACCCGCGACCAGGTCGCGCGCCAGCGTGCGCTCCTCGGCGACGACCTCGACGCGGTGCAGGAGTACCGGGCGCTCGCGGCCGAGGTCGACGGGCTGCGGCGCAACCGCGGCGAGACCCGGCGCATCACGGAGGCGATGGAAGCCTTGCGACCCGGCGACGTGGTCGTCGTGCGCCGCAAGGGTGGACGCGTCGCGGTTCTCAACCACGAGCACCGTCGCGGCGGTGGCAGCCGGCTGGTGGCGCTCACGCCCGCGCGCGACGTCGTGCGGCTCGGCCCGCAGGACTTCGACACGCCGCCCCGGCGCGCCGCGAGCATCGACCTGCCCACGCCCTTCGCGCCGCGCAACCCGTCGTTCCGGCGCCAGACCGCCGATCGGTTGCGCAAGGCGAAGTTGCATGACGACACCGGTCGTTCGCGCCGCGACGAGCGCCGGCTCGCCGAGCTCGAGACCGCACTGGCCGCGCACCCGCTCGCCGGCGATCCCCAGCGCGAACACAAGCTCCGGGCAGCCGGGACCATCGAGCGGTTCGAACGCGACCAGCAGCGCACCGAGCGGCGCGTGCGGGGCCGCAGCGAGAGCCTGGCCCGCCAGTTCGACCGCGTGCTGCGCGTCTTGGAGGCGTGGGGCTACGTCGACGGCTGGCAGCTCACGGAGACCGGTGAGCAGCTGGCTCGCCTCTACACCGAGACCGACCTGCTGCTCGCCGAGGCGTTGCGCGAAGGCCTGCTCGACGGTCTGCGGCCGCCCGAGCTCGCGGCGATCGTGTCGTGCTTCACCTACGAGCGGCGCGGGCCCGACGGGCAGGACCCGATGCCGCCGGCGCGCTGGCCGTCCAAGACGGTCGCGAAGCGGGCGCGCGCGATCGACCGCATCGCCCAGGACCTGCGCGCCAACGAGGACGACGCCGGCCTCCCCGAGACGCGCGTGCCCGATCCCGGCTTCACGCCGTACGCGCACGACTGGGCGTCGGGTGACTCACTGGCCGACGTGCTCGACGACGACGAGATGACCGGCGGCGACTTCGTGCGGCACGTGAAGCAGTGCATCGACCTGCTGCGTCAGGTCGGCGACGTGGCCACCGACCCCGAGACCCGGGCCCGCGCTCGGGAGGCCGCCGACGCGTGTCACCGCGGCGTCGTGGCCGCCTCGAGCGTGACCGGCGCGTGAGAGGCGCCCAAGCCGTGATCGAACGACGATGATCCAGAACCCGTGATCGAGAAGGGCCAGCCGTGGGAGCGCCCGGCTTCGGGGCCGCCGGCGTGGCACGTCGAGGGAGACGACGGCGCCCTGGCGGCCGCGGTGCGCGAACACCCCGGCGCCCGGGTGGGCTTCCGACCCGACCCGTCGTCCGACCTCGCTCGGGCGCTCGGCATCCATGCTTACGGGTTCCAAGGTCTCGGATTCGAGGGGCTCGGCGACGGTGCCTCACTCGAGCTCGGCATCGACGCGCTGCGGATCACCGCCGACCAGCGCGACCTGTTCGCCGTGAACATGGTCGTCGTGGGCACCGCGCCCGACCGCACCGGGTGGTTCACCGGCGCGCCCGACCTCCGGGTCGAGGTCGGCGGCCGGGTGATCCACGACGGCCCGGCCACCACGGTCGTCATCGCCAGCGGCCAGTACCTCCGGGGCCACGACGTCGTCCCCCGAGGGCACCCGGGCGACGGGCGGGCCGAGGTGCAGGTCTACGCGGTGTCCCGGGGGCAGCGAGCGGGCGTCCGCAGCCGGCTCCCGCAGGGCGTGCACCTCCCGCACCCCGACATCGCCCAGGCCACCGGGCGGCGGATCGAGGTCGTCGCGGCGAAGCATCCCGTCGGCCTCGAGGTCGACGGCGTGCCGGCACCGGCGGCGACCCGGGTGACCGTCGACGTGGTCCCGGAGGCGTTCCTGATCGTCGTGTGAATTCCGGCAAACGGTCCCCGCCGGTCGGGGGTCGCGCCGATACCATCGCCAGCCCGGAAGGTTCTCCGGGCACGTTGGAGGCGAGACTGTGGGCGTGTACCCCTCGGAGAACTTCACCGACGAAGAGGCTGCCGTCCTCCGTCCGTACTTCACCAACCTCGACCGTCCGGTGTTCGCGCTCGTGAACCTCCCGGAGGTGGTGAAGGGCGCGTTGTTCGCCCGGTACTCGC
>DASXYP010000062.1:0-15977 GCA_036502405.1 Acidimicrobiia bacterium | reverse complement strand
CGTACCGGGGATCGGTCATCACCTGCTCAGCGGTCGGTGTCGGCTTGTCAGGTCGCCAGACCGCAGCCTCACCAAGCATCGTCGCGAGAAAGGTGAAGTCCTCGGTTCCGGCCCGTCGACACCGAATCTCGTTCACCCTGGTCAGTCCAGCAGCTCCGCCAAGCGCGCGAGCGACAAGAGGCGTATGCACAACGCCTCCAGCCATCGCGGCCGTGCGGTCTGAGAGCTCAGGGCTAGGAAGGCACGAACGCCTCGCGGCGCTTTAGTAGGTGAGCGGGATCACCGGCCCGTCAGAGGGCGAGCTGGAGGGTCACTCCGGTCGTACTCACGGGGCAAACCGTTCGACCCCGTCCTCGTCGCTCCACGCGATGAGGGCTGCGGTCAGGGGTTCGGCGATGCCCTTGAGCTCGAGGGTGCGCTCACCAGCGACGGGCACCGTCCACTTGCAGCCGGCGAGCAGATCCGCGCTCACCAGGACCTCGCCGGCTCCGGCGGCGGCGGAGATGCGGGCGGCACGGGTGACGGCGGAGCCGAAGTAGTCGTCGTCGCGAGCGGTGGCCTCGCCGGCGTGGAGCCCGATGCGGACGGTGGGAGCGAAGCCGTGGTCGGCGCGGTGGCGAAAGAGCGCCCGCTGGATCGCCGTTGCGCAGGCGATGCCGTCGTCGGGCTGGCCGAAGGCCACGAAGAACCCATCGCCGCCGTGCTTCACCTCCTCGCCCCGCCATCGCGCGAACTCAGCGCGCAGGGTGCGGTCGTGCCAGCGCAGCAGCTGCTCCCAGGTGTCGTCGCCCATCGCCTCGGCAAGCCGCGTCGAGTCCACGATGTCGGAGAAGAGGAAGGTCCGCAGAACTCGCGTCGCGGGCTCGGGTCGTGGCGGAGAGATGTCAAGGTTGACGACGGCGCCGATCTCCTCCACGGCTCGAGCCGCGGCCTTGATTTCGAGGCGGGCCCCGGCGTTGTCGCCGTCGGCGGTCAGTGCCCGAGCCAGTCGAACTCGTGCCTCGGCGGCTTCGTACGGAGCGTCGAGCTCGCACCAGGTGCGGACACCCTGCCGGAGCGAGGTGATGGCGGCCTCGGTGTCGCCACGGTGGAGCGCCAGCTCGCCGCGCGCTACCGCGGCTGCGGCCGCCGGCCCGAGCGTGCCCAGCCGGCGGGCGAGCTCCTCGAGCTCAGTGACGCTGGCGTTGGCCGCGGGCTCGTCGCCCACCGCCAGGCACGCTCGCACGTGCACCGGAAGCACGAACACCCGCCGCTCTCGAGCGAGCACGCCCCGGTCGGCCAGCGCCCGGGTGAGGCTCCGCACTGCCGCGGGCGCGTCGCCCTGCGCCAGCAGCAAGCGGCCCCGGCCCGGCTGGCCGTCATCACCGAACGCCACGGCCTGCGCGAGCGCCTCCTCGGCGCCGGGCAGGTCGCCACGACGTACCCGGATATCCACCAGCTCGCTAAAACCCCACGCGGCGCTGTAGCGGTTCACCGCCCGCAGCTCCTCACAGGCTCTCAGAACCCGGTCCTCCGCCTGGGCCAGCTGACCGTGGAGGCGATCGATCTCCCCCTGGTGGAAGCGACACAGGCCGGTGTAGCCGGCGATCGACTCGCGTTCGCAGTAGCGAGTCGACATGTTCGTCCATTCTGTCGCGCGTCCCCAGTCGCAGAGGGCCCGACATATCGAGATCACGGCGCAGTACACGTAGCCGGCGTGGATCGGTTCCACCCCGGGCCGCATGGCCAGCGAGGCCGCCTCGTCGACGAGCGGCAGCACCTCACTCCGGTCGCCCTCGGTAACCGCGATGTGCGCCAGCCCCTGGACCGCCATCGCCTCCACGCCGGGACTGGCCACCCGACCAGCGATCGCCCGCGCCTCGTGGAGCGACGCCCTCGCTCCCTCGACATCGCCCTCCGCCAGCTCGGTGAACGACAGCATCCACATCGCTTGCGCGTGCTCGGGCGACTCGGGCTCTCCCTCGAGGAGCTCGCTCGCCCGCAAGAAGCAGGTGGCCGCCACCGACTCGTCGAGCATCTGCACGTGCTGGCGGGCCTGCTCAAGGGCCATGCGTGCGGCCGCGGCGCGAGAACCCGCCGCGCCGAAGGCCACCTCGGCTCGCTCGAGCGCGTTCAGGAACCCCGCCTCGTCGCTCACCCAGCGGCACGACCAGGCCAGCCGCTCCAAGTCTTCGGCTTCGAGTGGCTCCTGGGCATCGGCATCGAGCAGCCGCGAGCGAGCCGCGGTCCAGTCGTTGCGACCGTAGGCCATCCGTGCGTCGTCGAGGAACGCCTCGCGGTCTGACACGGGGATCAGTCTGTCACCCACCCTCCACCGGACGGTCCAGACGGGACCTGTCCCAGGCCCTCGGCTCAGGTCCCCTGGCGGGATAACTCAACGAGCCGATCGAGCAGCCAGCTCGGCCCGAGGACCTGGCCGTCGGCCGCTTGCACGCGCGTCGCCAGGCCCCGATCAGCGTCACCAGGCATCTACGTCAACGGCCCGTTCGCGATCACCGGCTTGGGCCACACCCGGCGGGGAGGCGGAATCACGTGAGAAATCGCGTTCGAGGTCGCGATGCAGACGCGGATCATCGTCGCCGCGAGGATCGCTACTCATTTGGCCGCGGTTTCACCGCAGTGACCCGCGGCCACGTGTTCGCGAAATCCGTGGGTCTCGAGAGTTTGATCTCGGTAGATGATGAAACCGTCGTAGCCCGGGTGGCGCTGTTGGAGCCACTGCAATCCGTCTTGGCCTTTGACGAACACGGTGGTGGCGTAGGCGTCGGCGAGGGTGAGGTCGGGTCCGATGACGGTCGCGCTCGCGATTGCCGCTGAAGCGTGGCCGCTCTTCGGGTCGATGATGTGGTCGGGTCGTTCGTACGTTGCTGAGGTCGCGATTCCGACACGACCGGAGAGTTCGAGGACCTTCGCGAACCTGCGGGGCGAGTAGGGATGCCGCACGCCGATGCGCCAAGGGATCCCCCGTCCTCGGTCGCCACGTACCGCGATGTCGCCGCCGGCGTTGATACAGAAGTTTGCGCAGCCATGCGCTTCGAGCATCTCCGCGGCGCGCTCGACGGCCCAGCCTTTGACAATTCCGGAGGGGTCGAACCGGCTTCCGTTCGGTGCGGGGACTGACCAGGGATCGAAGGCGCCGTTGCTTTCGCAGCGGAGCGTTTCGCAGAGCTCCAGAATGTCGTTGATTTCGGGGGTGAGCTCGCTGCGACTGAGGCGACCGAGCCCGTAACGCGAGATCGGGCTCTCGGGCTTGTAGGTGCTGTAGGTGGCGTCGACCTCGTGGAACCAGCGAACGATCTCGTCTACGACCTTCTGTCCGACGGGATCCTGGAAGTCCATGGAGATCGCCATGCCCATGACGTGCTCGACGTGATGGTGGGAGCTTGGACGGTGGGTCATGTCGACGCTGTTGCGGTGTGGGCTTGGTCGATGGCGGACTGCATCGAATGCTCGTAGCTCGTGCTCGTGTAGGTCGCACCGCTGACGTTGTCGACGCTGGCGCTCTGGGCTTGGAGAGTTTCTGCGATCAGCTTGGGGATGGCCTCGTTGTTGATCTCGACGCTCTTGCCCTGCTGGTCGGGGTACTGGACGATCTCAACTTTCGTGATCTTGCCGTTGGTGACCACGACTTGTACTTGGACGTTGCCGTACCGGTTCGCTGCCGCCGAGCCGGTGAAGGTGCCGTTGCTCAGACCGGTAGACACGGTTCCCGAGCTCGACGCGGCGCTCGCGGAGCCGTTCGAGTTGGATCCTGAGGTGCTCGCAGAGGTGCCGGTCGTCGTCGTCGTCGTGGTCGCTGCTGTTGCGAGCGGGATCGACGTGCTGCTCGACGAAGCATTGGCGTGCTCGAGGTAGCCGCCGAGTCCGAGCGTCGAAAAAAGACTGAGCGCGAGCGCGGCGATGCGGCTTCCCTTGGCGGCGTGGTGTCGGGAGCGTCGCTTGCCGTTCCTGGGGTCCGGTGCGGGTGGGCTCGGAGGCGCGGCGACAGATGGCTGCGCGTCGATGGCGTTGCGACGGGCCGCCGACCTCGCCGTGAGTCGGGAGAGCCGGTCGTCGACCGGGGCTCCGTTCCCATTGGTTGCGGACCGCGGTTCCGAACCGTTGTTCATGATGTCCCTCCTGAACAAACCGGTGACGCGGCTTCTCGCTCTGCGCCTGCGCTATTGAAAGGCACCGGCTGCAGACTCAGGGACGGTGCGAGGTCTCGCTCGTCACGTTGGGCAGTCGCTCCAATGCGTCGTCGGTAGATGCCGCTGAGACGAAGACCAACGGGATACATGACGACTGCCACCAGTACGAGGGTCAGCACTGTGTACCAAGAGGCGTGGGCATCGGTCCCGAGGAGGTACGCGTGGAGACCAGTCAGGATGGCGACGGGCACCGCGACGAGGTGAACGATGTGCCACATCTTGCGCGGCAGCAGGCGCTTGGGCCAGGTCGTGAAGACCGCGATCAGCATCCCGTACATCGCGACGACGCCGAGGGTGAATGCGGTCGTGTCAGAGCTCGCCGCACCGGGCACGAAGATCTGTTCGAGGCCGACACCGATGTCGGAACCGAAGGCGGTGAGAACGTGGAGACCGGTGAAGATGAGCGCATATCCCCCCAGGCCGCGGTGGAGGTCCAGCCACCATGCCGGCCGGAGGTGCTTCTTCCCCGCGGCGCGACCGGAGAAGATGAGGCCATCGGCGATGGCGGCGATGATGAGCACCATCGCGACGACGCCGGAAGCCCGCGTCAGGAACCAAAGTGTCTCGTGCATGTGGAGAGTGTGCGGTACGCGTCCTAAGCGAAGGCAAGACGCGTCCTAAGCGAATGTAAGAACCGGGTGATCGCGTTGCTGCTCGAACACGGCGCGAGTCCGACCGATGTCGATGCGAACGGCAAGACCGTCGCGGCCGCGGCATCCAGTGATTGGATCCGTCAGCTGCTCGACACCCCGTGAGCGTGACCTTGGCATCGGTCTTCTGCTCCTCCATCACGTGACCAACACGCCGGCAGGAGGGAGCGAGCGTTCCGTGTCCTACGACCCCACGATCTACCGAGGCGCGGCGACGCACTACACCCGCGGTCGGCCGCCGTACTCCACGCAGCTCACCGCGGTGCTCGAGCGCGTCCTCGACCTCGACGGATCCGGCCGGCTGCTCGACGTGGGATGCGGCCCCGGCGTGCTCGCGCTCGAGCTCGCGTCGCGGTTCGCCGAGGCGGTCGGGGTCGACCCCGACGCTGACATGCTCGCCGAGGCGGCGCGGCGAGCGGAGGCGGCCGGTGTCCGCAACGTGCGATGGCTCCGGGCGCTGGCCGAGGACCTGCCCGAGCTCGATCTCGGGACGTTCCGGCTCGTGACCTTCGGGCAGTCGTTCCAGTGGACCCGACGCGAGGAGGTCGCCGAGCACGTCTACGACATCCTCGAACCGGGGGGCGCGGTCGCGCTCGTCGTCCACACCGTCGAGGGACGTCCGGTGCCGGACGATCCGGGAGCTCCGCCGATCCCGCACGACGTGGTGCTGGAGATCCTCGAGCAGTACCTGGGCAGCAGCCTCCGCGCCGGCCAGGGGTACCGGTCGCCACCGCCGGACCGCTACGAGGATGCGCTCGCGCGGACGCGGTTCGGGGTGCCGCAGGTGCACTTCGCTCCCGGTCGCCCCGACCTGATCCAAAACGTCGACGGCGTCCTGTCCAACTACCACTCGATGTCGTTCTGCGCGCCGCATCTCTTCGGCGACCGGCTCGATGACTTCGACCATGAGGTGCGTGCGGCACTCACGGCCCGCTCCGAGCGCGGGCTGTTCTGGGACTGGCCCGGCGACACCGAGATCCTGATCGCCCGCAAACCCGGATCGCGCCCGAGCTGACGGGGCAGTGCGTTCGACGCACAGGAGCCGCAAGACTCCCGCGATGGAGATCACGTGCGTCACCTTCGATAGTGCCGACCCCGCCGGGCTGGCGCGCTTCTGGAGCGAGGCACTCGGATGGAGAGCCGTCTCGACGAGCCCTGACGGGACGAGCGCCGTGTGCAGTCCCGCCGACGGCGGTCCCGCCCTCGAGTTCGTCCGCGTGCCCGAGGGCAAGGTCGTCAAGAACCGCGTGCACCTCGGCTGTACCGCAGGCCCACTCGACGAGGTGAGCGCCGAGCTCGAGCGGCTCCTGGCGCTCGGCGCAACCCTCGCCTGGGAGGAGGAGTTCCCACCCGAGATCGCCGCTCACTATCGCAACCTCGTGCTCCGGGACCCCGAAGACAACGAGTTCTGCCTGGGTGGCGGCACTCCGCCCGGGTGACTCCGACCGCGTCCCCGAGCCGAGAGCCGGCGTCGGCCACGCCCTCGCCGTGGATGCGACACGAGGTTCAACCGCTGGCGTCGATTGACGCACGCGTGCCCGGACGAACCGCGAGCAGCACCACCGAGCTCCGCTCCGTCCGGTCACGTTCCGGCGGTCCGATGCGTCAAGACACATTGCATGACGATGGATGACCGCGACCGCCTGAGCGTGGAGTTCGAGGCGAGCCGGCCGCGCCTGCGGGCGCAGGCGTACCGCATGCTCGGGTCGCACGAGGAGGCCGACGAGACGGTCCAGGACGCCTGGCTGCGCGTCGGTCGGGCCGATGCTGGGGCCGTCGACAACCTCGGTGGTTGGCTCACGACCATCGTCGCCCGGCTCTGCCTCGACCGGTTGCGGGCGCGGCGTTCGAGGCCCGAGCACCCCGCCGGCATGCAGCCCCCGGAGCCCACCGTCGCCGACCCGACCGGACCCGAGGACGAAGCCGTGCTCGCCGACTCCGTCGGCGCCGCGCTCCTCGTCGTGCTGGACCGTCTCTCGCCCGCCGAACGGGTTGCGTTCGTGCTCCACGACGTGTTCGCGGTGCCCTTCGACGAGATCGGCACCATCGTCGGGCGCTCGCCCGACGCCACCCGCCAGCTCGCGAGCCGGGCGCGCCGCCGGGTCCAGGGGGCGACCGCGACGGGCGCCGTCGACCTCGTGCACCGACGCGCGGTCGTCGAGGCCTTCCTCGCCGCGGCGCGCGCCGGCGACTTCAGGGGCCTCCTTGCCGTCCTCGATCCCGAGGTCGTGCTGCGGCCCGACGACACCACCGTGCGCATCGGCAACGTCCCCGAGACACGCGGCGCACAACCGGTCGGAGCGTTCATGGTCCGCGGCGGGAGTGCGCTCCGGCTGGCGCTGGTGGACGGCGTCGCCGGGCTGGCGTGGATGCCCGGTGGACGCATCCTCGGCGCGGTCGAGCTCACGATCGTGGGCGACCACATCGTCGCGCTCGAGCTGACCCGCGACCCTGAGCACCTCGCCCGCCTCGACGTCGTGCTCCTCGACGACTGATCCGGTCACATCGCCGACCCCTCGTACGTCATAGGGGCGGAGCCGGGACCACCACTGGAGGAAGCCCATGCAGTACGTACTTCTGATCTTTCAGGGCACCACACCGTTGCCCACGGACCCGGACGCGTGGGCCACGTTGTCCGAAGACGAGCGGAAGGCCATCTACAAGGACTACGGCGCGCTCAACGAGACGCCCGGGGTCTCGCCGGGCCTCCCGCTCGGGCTGCCGCAGGACGCCACGACCGTGCACGTGGAGAACGGCAAGACCATGACGAGCCCGGGTCCGTACCTGAGCGAGGGCGCGGGCGGCTACGTCATCTTCGAGGCCGACGATCCCGATGCCGCGGTCGAGCTCGCTTCGCGCATCCCGGCCGCGCGTCACGGCGGCGCCGTCGAGATCCGTCCCGTCGCCACCTACTGGTAGCGGCCCCTCCGGGGGCTGCGCGCAGCGAGGAAGACGGCCCGACGGATCAGTGGCGCACGGGCTCCGGGTGCTCGACGTCCAGGGTCGCGGCAGCGACGAGCTCCTCGAGGTAGCGGTCGTCCCACCACGAGATCTGCAGCTGCTTCGCCCGCCGGAAGTAGAGCTGGATGTCGTACTCGTTGGTGAAGCCGACACCACCGAAGACCTGCTGGGCCATCGCGGTCACGTCGCGGAACGTCTTGCACGCGAACAGCTTCGCCATCGGCGCGAGCGCGTCGATCGGGTGGCCGTTCGCGCGTGACCAAGCAGCTTCGTGCACCAGGATCGTGCCGCCCTCGACGGTCGTCGACGCGTCGGCGAGGTAGTGGGCGATCGCCTGGAACGCGCCGAGCGGCTTGTCGAACTGGTGGCGGTCCTTCGCGTACTGGAGCGTGATGTCGAACGCGTAGCGGGCCCCGCCCATCGCGTACGCGCCGAGCAGGATGATCCCGTCGAGCATCGTCTCGCTCCACGTCGCCCAGCCCGTGCCCGCGCCGCCGATGCGACTCGAGGCCGGAACCCGGACGCCGGACAGCTCGACCTGGTACTGGGTGTCGGAACCGATCGTCAGCTGCTGGGTCAGCGTCACTGCCGCGTCGGCGGGGTCGACGAGGAACAGGTCGACGTCCTCATCACCGGCGCCGGTGCGGGCCAGCACGACGAGCCGGGTCGCCGCGGCGGCGAACGGCACGTGCCACTTCACGCCGTCGAGCACGAGCTCGTCACCCTCCGTCCGGGCGGTCACCGCGACACCCCGAGGGCCGAACCCGTGGTGCGGCTCGAGCCACGCGGGGCAGAGGATCGCGTCTCCGGCTGCGACCTTCGGCAGCCACTCGCGGCGTTGCTCCTCGGACCCGGCGCGCTGCAGGACCCCCGCGCTCATCACCGCGCTCGCGAAGTGCGGCGACGGGGCGAGCGCCCGCCCCATCTCCTCGTACACGACCACACCGTCGAGCAGGCTCATCTCGGATCCGCCGTACTCCGACGGGATCATCAGGCCGATCAGGTCGAGCGCGCCGAGCTGCTTCCAGAGCTCGAGCGGGTAGCCGACCGGGTCGTCCTCGACCTCGCGGACCGTCGCGAGCGACGCGTACGAGCTGCACACCCCCCGCACCATCTCGCGCAGCATCTCCTGCTCTTCGGTGAACTCGAGGTCCATCAGGTCACTTCCTCGTCCGGGTCGGGATGATCGGGGTCACGGTCGCCACTGGTCGCCGCGTCGGTCCCACGGGTTGTCGTCGTCGACGGTCGGCAGCGCGACGCGCACCGAGCAGTCGGTCTTGAGCTCGTCGCCGACGGAGAGCGAGACCAGCAGCGACGCCCAGCCGCACCCGGTGTCGTCGGTCTCGACCGACTCGACGGTCGCGCGCATCACCATCGTGTCGCCGGGGAACACCGAGCCCTTCATGCGGAACTTCATGCGCCCGAGCCGGCCCTTCGGCCCCGTCCAGTCGGTCACGTAGCGCTCGAACCAGGCGGCCTGGTTCGGAGTGTTCAGGAAGATGTCCTGGGTGCCGTTGCGGTTCACCGCGAAGTCGTGGTCGTGGTGCATCGGGCGCCAGTCGCGCGTGGCCAGCGCTCCCAGCACGACGGTCGTCGCGGTGACGGGGTAGGAGAGCTCGGGCAGCGTGTCGCCCTCGTGCACGTCGGCGAGGGTGATGCTCTTCGTCCCAGTGCTCACGACGTCTCCTCGTTCCCGGTCTCGCGCCGATACCCGAACCCGGTGTAGGACTCGACGCCCACGAGCTCGTCGACCTGGTTCAGATACTCGACGTCGATCACCCAGAAGCGGCCGGTGCCGAGCTTCGTCGTCTTCGGCTCGCTCACCGACCGCAGGATCTGCCGGGTGTGCAGGACGTCGCCGGGCCGGACGGGTTCGTGGAAGACGATCGTGTTGTCGGTCATCACCGCTTCGGGCAGGCCGAAGGTCTCCTTCAAGTCGAAGTGCACCTGGAGGGGGAGCGCGACCTCGGTGCGGCCGGGGGCCCAGCTGTGGGGCCGGAACCAGACCGAGAGCATCGTCGGGGGTGCGATCGGGCCGCCGGTCACCGCGTCCGCGACCTCGTCGTCCCAGAACAGCGGGTTGCCGTTCTCGACCGACGAGCAGCTCGTCCAGACGTACCCGCGCTCGACCGGGAACTCGCCGGTCTCCTCGTACTGCACCTCCCCGATCGTGTCGAGGACGGACTGGGGGACGGTCGTCACGGTTGGCGCTCCTTCACGACGGTCATGCGATGGCTCCCGCTTCGAGGAGCGCGGTGACCTCGCTCGGCTCGAGCCCGGCGCCGCGCAGCAGCTTCCCGGTGTCGGTGACGGTCGCGGGCCGGACCTCGACCCGAGGCCGGTGCCGGTCCATGCCCGCGAGCACCCGGCCGAGCTGCCGGAACCCGCCGTGCTCGGCGTCGTGGGCGTCCGAGAACGTGGCGCGCGCGGCGAAGTGCGGGTCGTCGACGATGTCGCGCACCGACGCGACCGCCGACACGCAGGTGTTCGCCGGCCCGAGCTCTGTCACCCACGCGTCCCGATCCTTTGTCGCGAACGCGGCGCGCATATCCGCCCGGATGGCGTCCTGCACCGCGTCGTCGCGCTGGTGGTCGATCCACTGCTCGCATCCGAGCGCCCGGCAGAGGTTGGCCCAGAACTGCGGCTCGATCGCGCCGACCGCGAGCCATTCGCCGTCGCGAGCGGGGTAGACGTCGTAGCAGGCGTAGCGACCCGTGAGGAGGTCGTGGCGCGGGGCGGGTTCGACGCCGGTGGCGAGGAACTCGTCGAGGTGCAGCGACATGAGCGAGAGCACGCCGTCCGCGACCGAGACGTCGAGGTACGTGCCCTCACCGGTCGCGCCGCGGTGCACGAGCGCGGCGAGGATCGCGATCACCGCGTGCATCCCTCCGCCCGCGCCGTCACCGATCGTCGCGCCGGGCAGCGCGGGCCCACCGTCGGGGTCGCGTCCCGAGCAGTCCAGGTAGCCGCCGATCCCGAGGTAGTTGAGGTCGTGGCCGGCCCATTGCGCGTACGGGCCGTCCTGGCCGTAGCCGGTGGTCGAGCAGTACACGACGCCGGGGTTCCGGTCCCGGATCGCGTCGTAGCCGATGCCGAGCCGCTCGACGACGCCGGGGCGGAAGCTCTCGACGACGACGTCGGCGCGGTCGGCCAGCCGGAGGAACGCCTCGCGGCCCGCGTCCGACTTGAGGTCGAACTGCGCGCGCAGCATGTCGCGGTGCGCGCCGTAGGCGTAGAACGGCGGCGTGATCTGGACGCCATCCTGCTTCGGAGTCGGCCCGACCTTCACGACGGTCGCGCCGTAGTCCGCGAGCCAGCGCGACGTGCGCGCGGCCGGACCGACGCTCGCGAGGTCGAGCACGGTGACGCCATCGAGCAGGGAGGTCCCGGTCACGTCAGAAGTTCTTGGGCAGGCCGAGCCCGCGGCGCGCGATCACGTTCTTCTGGATCTCCGAGGCGCCGCCTCCGATCGTGTCGATGACCGTGTAGCGGTAGGTCGACTCGGCGCGGCCCTCCATCGGCGCGGTCTCGGTGTGGACCCGCAGCTGGGAACCCGGCGCTCCGAGGTCCATCGACGCGTCGGCGAGCCGGCGCGAGTACTCCGTCGCGAAGAGCTTGTACTGCGACGACTCGACGGTCGGCGGGGGCGCGCCCTCGATCTTCTCGGCCTTGACCGACGCGGCCACGACCCTGAGCCCGAGCACCCGCGCCACCTCGGCCTCGGTCGCGAGCTGGGCGACGCGCCGGCGCACGACGGGATCGGTGCGCAGCGGCTCGCCGTCGACGGTCTCGTCGCGGACGTGCTCGCACAGCAGGTCGAGGCGCTGCTTGATCGGCGAGAACGTGAACATCGTGAACCGCTCGAGGTCCAGCGCCTGCGAGATGTACTGGAACCCCTTGCCGACCTCGCCGACCACGTAGTCGTCGGGGACGAAGACGTCCTCGATGAAGACCTCGTTCGTCCGCTCGTCGCCCATGGTCCAGATCTCACGGATCTCCACGCCGGGCTGGTCGAGCGGGACCAGCATCAGCGTGATGCCCTTGTGCTTCTCGTTCGGGTCGGTGCGGGTCCCGAGCCAGTACCACTCGGCGAAGTGCGCGGACGTGGTCCAGGTCTTCTGCCCGTTGAGCAGCCAGCCGGTGACGCCGCCCTGCTCGTGGCGCTCCGCCTTGAGCCGCATCGACGCCGCGTCCGACCCGGCGTTGGGCTCGCTGTACCCGACCGCGAACTCGACCTCGTTGCGCAGGATCATCGGCAGGAACTTCTCCTTGAGGAAGTCGTTGCCGTGCGCGATCAGGGTCTTGCCGATGATGCCGACGCCCTTGCCGATCTGCGGACCGCCCCGGCCCGCGAGCGCCTCGTTCAGCAGGTACTCGTAGACGCCTTCACCCTCGGAGCCGCCGTACTCCTTCGGCCAGGTCATCCCGAGGAACCCCCGGGAGCCCATCTCGGCCATGAAGGCGCGGCGCTCCGGCGTATCGACGATCTGGGCCATGTTCTCCCGGGTCAGGTCGAAGACGTCCGGGTCGTCGTGCTCGTCGAGGAAGACCTCGACCTGCTCGGCGAACGCCTGCTGCTCGGCGGAGAAGTCGAAGTCCATGGAGCCCGTGTCCCTGCTGGTCGGCGACCGATCTGACGGGTCGTC
This sequence comes from Acidimicrobiia bacterium, assembly GCA_036502405.1. GTDB lineage: Bacteria > Actinomycetota > Acidimicrobiia > IMCC26256 > JAENVU01 > Chersky-806. The sequence continues at coordinate 3,530 of DASXYP010000062.1, read as the reverse complement.
AGATTCGCAGCCGCATGTTATGGGCCAGCAGGGCGGTGCGTCAGAAGGGGAACCGCCGGAGGGCGTCGTTCGATCGCGGTCCGGCGGTCGCCCTCCGGAGATCTTGAGTTAGATGACGCCGGCGTCGCGGAGCTTGGCGATCGTCGCGTCGTCGAGGTCGAGCTCGGCGCGCAGCACGTCGTCGGTGTGCTCGCCGACCCAGGGCACCCGCACCTCGGGGCCCTCGGCGACGCGCGACAGCTTCACCGGGTTGCCCGGCACGAGCACGTCGGTCTCGACGCCGTCGGTGCGCGGCACCTCGACGAGCATGTTGCGCGCCGCGACGTGAGGGTCCGCGATGACGTCCGCGGCCGAGTTGCTCGGCCCGGCCGCGATCCCGACCGTCGTGAGCTCGGCGGCCGCCTCGAGCTTCGTGCGCCGCGACGCCCACTCGTCCACCGCCGGGCGGATCACCGTCTCGAGGTGTGGTGCCCAGCCGGCCCGGGTCTCGAAGCGCGGGTCCGTGTTCCACTCCGGGTGCCCGACGAGCTCGGCGAGCGCGGCGAACTGGTGCTCGCGCGAGATCTGGGCGACGACGTAGCCGTCTGACGCGCGGAAACCCTCGGAGATCACTTCGAGCCCCTTGCCCGGCTCGGGCCGGACGCCCATGGACCAGAAGTTCGTGACCACGTCGGTCATCGCGACCATCGCGTCGAGCATCGCGATGTCCACGTACTGGCCGAGCCCGGTGTGGTCGCGGTGGCGCAGCGCGGCGAGGATCCCGATCACCGCGAACAGCGCGGAGCTGATGTCGCCGAGCGCACCGACGGGGATCGTGACGGGTGGCCGGTCGGGTCCGCTCTTGTACTCGTAGATGCCGGACATCGCCTCGACGACCGAGGCGTACGCGGGCCACTCGCGGTAGGGGGTGTCCTCGGCGTTGCCGAACCCCGAGATCGAGACGTAGACGACCCGCGGGTGGACTGCGCTGATCGTCTCGTACCCCAGGCCCATCCGGTCCATCGTCCCGGCCTTGAAGTTCTCGGCCACGACGTCGAAGCGGCCCGCCAGGGCGAGGAAGAGGTCACGGCCCTCGGGGGACTTCAGGTCGATGCCCAGGCTGCGCTTGTTGAGGTTGTTGCGCAGGTAGGTGGCGCCGACCTTCCGGCCCGCGGGGTCGACCATCGCGGGGGTGGACGCGCGCCCCGACTCGCCGTGCTCGGGGTGCTCGACCTTGACCACCTCGGCGCCGAGGCGGGCCAGCATCTGGGTCGCGTACGGCAGTGCCTGCATCTGCTCCGCCGCGAGCACCCGGATGCCGTCGAGCGGCTTTCCGAACTGCGCCGCGTCCGCGTTGGTGACGTCCCCGAGCCGCATGTCCGTCACTGTAGGAGGCTCCCACCACGGCCTCCGCACCACAGGATCTCACCTGGCCGGCCGCCGGAGCGCGGGTCCCGGCCGGCCGACGGCGGCCCCGGGAACGGGGGAAGGCCCTGCGTAGACTCGCCCCGTGAGCACCCGAGGAATCGTCAGCGCCGGGGGTTACGTGCCCTTCCGGCGCCTCCAGCGGTCCGAGATCGCGCGGACGTTCGGCAGCGGGGGAGGCAAGGGCACGCGCTCGGTCGCCTCCTACGACGAGGACACCACGACGATGGGGGTCGAGGCCGCGCGGCTCGCGATGCGCGCTGCGCCCGAGCCGACCCACGTCGACGGGCTCTGGTTCTCGACCGCGGATCCTGCCTACCTCGACAAGACCAACGCCACCGCGATCCACGCCGCGCTCCGGCTGGACTCCGATGCCGCCGCGCTCGACCTCGGCGGCGCGGCGCGCTCGGGCGTGGGCTCGTTGCGGGTCGCGCTCGAGGGGATCGGCACCACGCTGGTCGTGACCGCCGACCTTCGCACGGGCCTGCCGACGAGTCCGGACGAGGCCGCGGGCGGCGACGGTGCGGCGGCGATCCTCGTCGGAGATTCGGGCCCGGCGCCGGTCATCGCCGAGTACCTCGGAGGCGGCACCGCGACGGAGGAGTTCCTGGATCGCTGGCGCACGCCCGGGGAGCGGCGCTCGAAGGTCTGGGAGGAGCGCTTCGGCGAGACGAAGTACGTGCCCCTCGGTGAGCAGGCGTGGAACGGGGCGCTCAAGGCGGCCGTGCTCGCGCCGGACCAGGTGGACCGGGTCATCGTCACCGGGCTGCACGCCCGTGCGACGCGCGCGCTCGTCAAGCGCCTCGGCGTCAAGGACGGTGCACTGGCCGACGACCTCGCCGCGACCGTCGGCAACACCGGCGCGGCCCACCCGGGGCTGTTGCTCACGAGCGCGCTCGAGCAGGCCGAGCCGGGAGAGACGATCGCGGTCGTGGTGCTCGCCGACGGCGCCGAGGTGCTGGTGTTCCGCGCGACGGACGCGATCGAGGCCTACCGGCCGTCCCGCCCGGTCGCCACGCAGATCGAGCTCGCGGCCGACGTCCCCTACGGCAAGTTCCTCACCTGGCGCCAGATGGTGACGGTCGAGCCGCCCCGACGGCCCGAGCCGGCCCGGGTGTCGGGCTCGGCCGCGGGACGGTCCGAGGACTGGAAGCTCGCGTTCGTCGGGTCGCGCGACCGCGGCACCGGCGCGCTGCACCTGCCGCCCGCGCGCGTCTCGATGGCGGGCGGCGCGCTCGACGACATGGAAGCCGCGCCGATGGCCGACGTCCCGGCGACGATCGTGACCTTCACCATCGACAAGCTCGCGTACTCCCCGAGCCCGCCGATCGTGTTCGCGGTCGTCGACTTCGACGGCGGTGGCCGCTTCCCGGTCGAGCTCACCGACGTCGACGCGGACGCGGTGCGGATCGGTGACCGGGTCGAGATGACGTTCCGGCGGCTCTTCACCGCCGACGGGATCCACGACTACTTCTGGAAGGCCCGGCCCGTCAGGGCCGACTGAGAGGACCGCCATGGGCTCGCACGGGATCAAGGACCAGGTCGCGATCGTCGGGATGGGGTGCACCGCGTTCGGCGAGCGCTTCGACACCGGCCTCGACGACCTCATCATCGACGCCTCCAACCAGGCGTTCACCGACGCGGGCGTCGACAAGGACGCGGTCGACGCGTACTGGTTCGGCACCGCGCAGAGCGGCATGAGCGGCATCACGCTCGCCCGCCCGCTGCAGCTCGAGGGCAAGCCGGTGACCCGGGTGGAGAACTTCTGCGCCACGGGCTCCGAAGCGCTGCGCCAGGCGGCGTACGCGGTCGCGTCGGGGGCCTACGACGTGGCGATGGCCGTCGGCGCGGAGAAGGTGAAGGACAGCGGCTACGCGGGCCTCAACGCCTTCCCTGTCCCGGGCGACGGCACGGCCCGCACGCTCACCGCAGCGGCGATGTTCAGCATGGTCGCGCCGGCGTACGCGCAGCGGTACGGGGTCGACGAGACCGAGATCAAGGACGTGCTCGCGCGGATCGCGTGGAAGAACCACTACAACGGTGCCCGCAACCCGCGCGCGCAGTTCCGGCGCGAGATGAGCATGGAAGCGATCTGCGCGTCGCCACGTGTCGCGGGCCCACTCGGG
>DASXYP010000061.1:0-46983 GCA_036502405.1 Acidimicrobiia bacterium | reverse complement strand
CATCGTGATCACCGACGACGGGTTGTCGTTGTAGAGCCGGTCGTCGTAGCCGGCGTGGGAGAGCGCGTCCCAGTGGGTCGCGGACTGCAACCCGGTCTCGACCTTGTCGTCGCTCGTCTGGAAGTCGCCGGGGTCGCCGGTGAACGCGAACGACGCGACGGTCACCGTGTGCTTGGGGTTCTCACGCCCCATCACCCGCCCGGTCTGCGGCCCCTCGGCGTGCATCGGGATCGACAGCGAGAAGGCGGCCCCCCGGCGGACGGCCGCGGTGCCGCGGCGCACCGCGGCCTCGTCGACGAGGTTCAGCGTGCCCCGCTGGTCGTCCGGGCCCCAACGGCCCCAGTTCGAGACCCGGGCCGCGAGCTCGCGGAGCTCCTCGGTGAGCGGCACGGCCGGACCTCCTACTTGTCGGCGTACTGCTTGCGCAGCTCGTGCTTGAGCACCTTGCCGGTCGGGTTGCGCGGGAGCACGTCGAGGATCTCGAGCTGCTCCGGGATCTTCTGGACCATCAGGCCCTCGCCCTTCAGGAAGTCGAAGAGCTCGGCGAGGGTCGGCGGATGGTCCGGGTCCGCGGGCACGACGAGGGCGCACGCGCGCTCGCCCGAGCGCGGATCGGGAAGGCCGATCACCGCCGCGTCGGCGACCTGCGGGCTGGTGAACAGCAGGTCCTCGACCTCCTTGGCCGAGATGTTCTCGCCCTTGCGGATGATCACGTCCTTGAGCCGGCCGGTGATCGCGATGAACCCCTCGTCGTCGAGGTTGCCGAGGTCCCCGGTCCGGAAGAAGCCCTCGTCGTCGAACGCGTCGGCGTCGAGCGAGCCGTCCACGTAGCCGAGCATGAGGTTCGGACCCTTGGCCCGGATCTCGCCTTCTTCGCCCGGCCCGGCCGGCGCGCCGTCGAGCGTGACGACCTTGACCTCGACTCCGGGTCCGGCCTGGCCTTCGGTGTCGGCCAGCTTCTGGTCCGCGTCGTGGACGTTCGCCATCGCGAGGATCGGCACCTCGGTCAGGCCGTAGCCGCTCACGATGCCGACGCCGCCGAGCTCGTCCTTCACCTCGAAGTGCAGTGCCGGCGGCTTGGCCGCACCACCGCCGACGAACGCGCGGGCGTAGGGGAAGATCTGACGGTCCGTCTCGGCCCGCTGCGCGGTGAGGTAGGCGAGGTGGAACGCGGTGCCCGCGCCCGCAATCGTGACCCGGTTCCGCTCGAGCACCGGGATCGTCGTGTCCGGCACGAACGACTCGACGAGGACGTGCACGTACCCGCCCATCAACCCCGCGAACAGCCACCCGATCCCACCGATGTGCGTGAACGGGAACACCATCGCGTTGCGGTCCGCCGCGCTCATCTCGAGGACGAGGTCCATCGTGTAGGCGGACGCGCCCACCGTCTTGTCGGTGTGGCGCGCGCCCTTCGGGTCTGCCGTCGTGCCCGACGTGTAGAAGACCCAACGCCAGGGCCCGTCGGTCGGGACCCCGGGTCGGAACGGCTCCGACCCGCCGGGCGCGGGCGGGCCGAGCGTGGTCGGGTCGCCGTCGGGCAGCGCCTTGTCGCAGACCAGCACCTCGAGGCCCGGCGTGTCCGCGGCGACGGTCCGGGCCATGGCCTCGAAGTCGAAGCCGCGCCACACCGAGGGCACGATCAGCAGCTTGGCGCCGGTCTGCTTCGTGATGAAGCCGACCTCACGCTCGCGGTAGATCGGCAGCATCGGGTTCTGGATCGCCCCGAGCCGGGCGAGCGCACCGACGAGCACCATCGACTCGAGCCACGTCGGCAGCTGCCACGAGACGTTCGTGCCCTCGGTGACGCCCAGCGCCGCGAGCCCCGCCGCGGCGCGGTTGCAGGCATCGCGGTACTCGGCGAAGGTCAGCGACACGTCGTGCTCGTCGATCCCGAACGGCGCGTCGGGCGTCGCCGCGGCGCGCTGCTCGACGAGGTCCCAGAGCGAGGTCCAGCCCGTCAGCAGCCCACTCGCGCCTTCACTCATGCGACGCGCTCCGCACTTCGTGCCCGCTCCGCGCTGCGCTCACGCTTCCCGCTCCACCGCTCGGGGCCGCTGCGCGCTCCGCACTTCGTGCCCGCTCCGCGCTGCGCTCACGTCGGGAACCCGCCGCCGTAGGTCACCAGCCCCCCGTCGATCGAGATGATCGACCCGACCATGTAGCGAGCGTCGTCGGAGGCGACGTAGGCGATGCAGCTGGCGACCTCTTCGGGTTCCGAGACCCCGATCTTCGACATCACCGGACGGAGGAGGTCGAGCGGCGCACCTTCCGGAAGCCGGAAGCCCTTCGTGAGCGGCGTGCGCATCCCGCCGGGCGCCACACAGTTCACCCGGACACCCGACTCGAGGTACTCGACCGCGAGTGCCCGGGTGAGGTTGACGACCCCGCCCTTCGACGCGCAATACGCGGCGCTGAACGGCTGCCCCATGATCCCGGCGTTGGACGCGATGTTGACGATGTTGCCGCCGCCGTCCAGGAGGTGCGGGAGGGTGTAGCGGCACATGAGGAAGGTCCCGGTCAGGTTCACCGCGATGATCGCGGCCCACCGGTTCGGGTCCTCCTCCTCGCTGCGGGCGAAACCCCCGATGCCGGCGCAGTTGACGAGGATCTGCGGGCGGCCGAGGTCCGCCGCGACCCCGCCGACCGCGGTCTCGACCGAGCCGGGGTCGCTGACGTCCACCGTGTAGGCGTTCGCCGCGGTCCCGCCGTCGCGGAGCTCCGCGGCCACCGACTCCGCGGCGTCGGCGGCAAGGTCGAGCACCGCGACCTTCGCCCCCTCGCTCGCGAACATCCGCGCCGTCGCCCGGCCGAGGCCCGACCCTGCACCCGTGACGACCGCGACTCGATCGGTGAAACGCGCCATGTACGTGGCCCCCTTGGCCCGCGAGCGGTGGAGCGGACCCTCGTGGCCCGGGCTGCGGAATCTAACGTAGCGAGCCTCCGCGGCCCATTCCTGCGCACGCTGAGCGCCCCGGGGGGAGGGTCTCGCGAGCCGTGACGACGGCACGAGCCCGGAGCTGACCGAGCGCCGTCGAGGCCGCTCAGTCTCCCCTCCGTCGGAGGTCCAGGTTGGGGGTTCAGGCGCGCGCGGGACGCGCCGATCTCACCCCGGGAGGAAGCACCGCACCGTCAAGACGTGGCGGTCCCGGGGGAAGCGAGCGCGCATGAGCATCGGCGGTTGGGACCACACCCGCGGCCCTGCCGCGATGGCGCGCTGGCTCGGCACCCTCTACATCTGCGGGTCGACTCTCTCGCTGATCTCGCTCGCGCTCCCCCACTGGCACCAGCAGGACACCCGCTCGACCGCAGTCTGCGCGCTCCTGGGCTACCCGATGGCCGCGCTCCTGTTCCGCTTCGGCCCCCGGCTGCCCCGCTGGGCCTTCCACGCGCTCCTGGCGGTCGGGACGCTGATCATCACCCTCGGCGTGTACTTCGGGCACAACGCCGGCGGCTCGCTCATCGCGTCGGTCTTCTACATCTGGGTGGCGCTCTACGCGTTCAACTTCTTCGGGCGTCGACCCGCGCTGGCCCACATCGGGCTCGTCGCGGCCGCCTACGGCGCGGTCCTCTGGATCCAGCACGTTCCGGGCGGCGCGGCGCAGTGGCTGCTCGTGGTCGGCACCGCGCTCGTCTCCGGGCTCGTCGTCGCGATGCTCGTCGAGGAGGTGCGGACGGTCGCCCGTCGGGACGGGCTCACCGGCGCATGGAACCGCCGGGCCCTCGAGGAGGACCTCGAACGGGTGCTCGCGGCTGCCACCCGCGACGGCTTCGACGTGGCGTTCGCGATCCTCGACCTCGACCGGTTCAAGCGTTGCAACGACACGCTCGGTCACCACGGCGCCGACAGCATCCTGATGCAGGTCGCCACGACCTGGTCCGCGGAGCTCCGCCCCACCGACCTGCTGGCCCGGTTCGGCGGGGACGAGTTCGCGATCGTGTTCCCACGCAGCTCGGAGGCCGACGCGGTGGCCGTGCTCGAACGGCTGCGCGCGGCGGCGCCCGGCCTTCTCACCTTCTCAGCCGGCGTCGCGAGCTGGCGCCCGGGTGAGGCCGCGGACGAGCTCGAGGGGCGAGCCGACGCGCTCCTCTATGCGGCCAAGCGCGCCGGGCGCGACCGCATCGTCGCCGCCGGCCGCGTTGAACGGGCCTCCGCGCCCTTGCCGTAGTGGTGCGTCTGGTGATCGACGGGGTGGGCACGGCGAGGCGGGGGCGGTGGTCGCAAGGACGCAGGACGAAGGCGCAGTGGGCTTCTACGTCGAGGACGAAGACGCCGCGAACGCCGTCACCGCCCGGCGTGACCCCCCGCAGTGATTGCCGGACGCACCACTAGTGTCACGGGCCGTGACGACGGCCCGGAACACTGCGGAGCTGCTCCGCATCGCGGCGCGGGAGCACCCCGACCGCGAGGCCTACGTCCACGGCGAGAAGCAGGTGACCTACTCCTGGCTCGACCGTGCGGCCGACGGCTTCGCCGCGACGCTGCTCGAGCTCGGGGTGCGGCCCGGCGATGTCGTCAGCCTGATGCTCGGGTCCTCGATCAAGTTCGCCGCCTGCTACCTCGGGGCGCTCCGGGCGGGCGCGATCACCTCCGCGATCAACCTCCGGCTCGGGAGCACCGAGCAGGTGAGCATCCTCACCCGCACCGGGCCGGTGGTGACCGTGCTCGGCGACGGGGCCGAGATCCCGACCGGCGCCGACCCCGGGAAGGTGCTCCCCGTCACCGAGCTCGGGCCTGCGCTCGGCCGCGCCGCGGCGGCGCGCACCGACCTGCCGGTGATCGCCGTGACCGACCCGGCGTGCATCGTGTGGACGAGCGGCACGACCGGGGCTCCGAAGGGCGCGGTCTACGACCACGCGCGCATGGCCGCGATCTCGGCCAGCATGGGGCAGCTCACCGAGCCCGGCGACCGCCGGCTCGTGGTCCTGCCCTTCGCCCACGTCGGCTACATGACCCGGATGTGGGACGAGCTCGCGAACGGTACGACGATCGTGCTCGCGGGCGAGCCGTGGTCGGCGACCGAGACGCTGCGCCTCATCCGTGAGGAGCACGTCACGATGGGCACCGGGGTGCCGACGCAGTGGGAGCTGGTCCTCGCCCACCCCGATCTGGCCCGTACCGACTTCTCCGAGCTCCGGGTCTGCGGCATCGGCGGCGCGGCGATCTCGCCCGACCTCGTGCGCCGGATGCGCGAGACGCTCGGCTGCCCGGTGCTCAGCCGGTACACCAGCACCGAGGCGGGGGTGACGACGAGCACCGTCGTGGGCGATCCCGACGAGATCGTCGCGACGACGGTCGGGCGTGCGGTCCAGCACGTCGAGCTCCGGATCGTCGATCCGAAGGACGGTACGGACGTCGGGCGCGACCCGGTCGGCGAGATCGTCTGCCGCTCCGCGGCGATGATGGCCGGCTACTGGCGGGACCCGGAGCTGACCGCGACCGTCATCGACGGCGACGGCTGGCTCCACACCGGCGACCTCGGCACGCTCGACGCCGACGGCAACGTCCGGATCGTCGGCCGGCTCAAGGAGATGTACATCCGGGGCGGCTACAACGTGTACCCGGCCGAGGTGGAGGCGACGCTGTCGGTCCACCCCGGGATCGCCCAGGTTGCGGTGTCGGGCCTCCCCGACCCGGTGCTGGGCGAGGTCGGTGCCGCGTTCGTGGTGCCGGCCGACCCCTCGCAGCCGCCCGACCTGGACGCGGTGCGCGAGTGGTGCCGGGCCCGGATCGCGGACTACAAGGCACCAGACCGGTTGGTCGTCGTCGACGAGCTGCCGGTGACCCCGATGCACAAGGTGGACAAGGCCGCCCTGCGCACCATCTACGAGACCCAGAGCGGGAGCGCCCGATGAGTCCAGACGCGGCCGAGCAGCAGAAGCCGAACATCCAGGAGGTCGGCACCGGTGACACCCGGGACAAGCCGATCAAGCTGGGTGGAGCGCTGATCACGATGGTCGAGCCCCACAAGGGCCACGAGGTCGCGTACAACCGCTGGTACGAGCGCGACCACTTCTACGCGGGCTGCCAGATCGGCGCATGGAACCTCGCCGGCACCCGGTTCGTCGCGACGCGCGAGTGCAAGGCAAAGCGCTACCCCGCCGAGTCGCCGATCTGCCCGGACCCGACATCGGGCTCGTACCTCGCCGTGTACTGGATCCTCGCCGGCAAGTTCGGCGAGTGGATCCAGTGGGGCACGAACCAGGTGAACTGGTTGCACGAGAACGGGCGCATGTTCCCGCACCGCGACCACATCCACACGCTCATGTACAAGTACCGCGGGGAGGCGCACGCGGACCCCGACGGCGTGCCCGCGGAGCTGGCCCTCGACCGGCGCTACCCCGGCGTCGTGCTCGTGATCGGCGAGCTGGCCGACGGGGTGAAGGACACCCAGGTCACGGAGTGGGTGCAGTCCCGGCCGCTGCCGTCGGACCAGGTCGTGACCTTCACGCCGATCCCGCTGCTCGGCAACGCGCCGTCGGATGTTCCCCGGGACGAAGCCAAGGACCGGTTCGCGCACCTGTACTTCGTCGACGGCGACCCGGTCGCGAGCTGGGACCAGCACTTCGCGAGCCTGGGCGACGACCTCGCGGCCACCGGGCTCGGGACGGTCGTCTTCGCGTCGCCGTTCCTGGCGACCGTCGCCGGGACGGACACGTACACCGATCAGCTCTGGTAACCCGGTACCGTGAGCGCCATGTCCGTCGGCGGCCGCGCATGAACCGCTGGCGCAAGTGGATCCTCGGCGGCACCGTCGTGTGGATCGCCCTCGTGGCGTGGTGGGCGCTCAGCCCGGTCACCGACACCGTGCCCACCGGCGCGATCAGGAACAAGGACCGCGCCATCGTCCAGACCGCGCAGGCGGTGCAGTGCGGCGCGCCGCTGACCGGGAGCGGGTCGCCGTCGGGGTCGCTGCCGGCGCTGGCCGCGCCCCGCTCGTACCAGCGCACTCCGTGCTCCCTGGGGCGCGACAACGACCGGCTGATCTTCGCGATCGACATCCTCGTCGCGATCGGTGTCGTCGTGCTGGTGGTCAAGACCTGGAAGCCGGCTGATGCAGCCGCCGCGCTCGAGGACGCGCCCGCCGCCTGACCTGTGATCGACGGCCGGGCGCGGCGCCCGCTCGGCAGAGAACCTTCGTCCTGGCCGGGTGCGTTCGTGCTCGGGCTGCTCCGCCGACCTGATCAGCTGCGGAACGGCCGGACGAAGTTCTGCCCGGTGTGCGACGCGCGGTTGCGGCGCAGGAGCACCTTCGGCGGGACCAGGTACACCTCGATGATCTGGGCCGGCAGCGTGAGCCGGTGGTGCAGCTCCTTCAGGAGCGCGGTGCGGTCCTTGGAGGCCGGGAGCCCTTCGGTCTGGCGGATGTACGCGTGGATCCCGCGGCGGTCGCCGGCGTTCAGTGGGCGCGTGTAGCGCGCGATCTGCGTGCCGGCCTCGGGCGCCTTCACGCGACCGACGGCCCCTCCCGCGATCGTGACGAGCCCGGCGCGGTACGGGCCGTGGCTCACGTCGCGGTCGTACCCGAACATGACGACCTGGCTCGGCACCACCGCAGTCGGGATCCCGTGCTTCTCGAGCGCGAGCACGATCCCCGGTGTCTGCAGGGTCGCGTGCCCATTGTCGATGAGCACGGTCCCCTTCCCCGGCGGCAGGTGCGCGAGCACCTGCCGGGTGATCGTCTCCTCCGAGCTCTGCAGCCGCGGGAACGGCGTCCCGGCGTCGAGCGCGTCGACCGTCTCGGTCACGCTCAGCACCACGAGCAGGACCCCCGCGACCGGGACGGCCCAGCGGAGGGTCACCGCGCGCCGCTCGGGTCCGACGGCCAGCCAGCCGGCACGCAGGACGAGGATCCCGAGCCCGACACCCAGCACCCACGTCCACCGGGTGAGGTAGGGGAAGTCGGCGTCGACGATGTTGCTCACCGCGACGGCCGCGGCGACGAACCCGGCGCCGACGATCCCCGCGAGCCAGAGCGTCGCGACGGACCCGCGGCGTGCCGCGACCACGACCGCCACGATTCCGAGGGCCAACGCGAGCGCCAGCCACCAGTGGTGGTCGACCGACTGGACGCCGACGACGCTGTTGCCGCGCGGGCCGAAGATCCATTCCGGACGGATGCCCCACTGGAGCCCGAGGACCTGGAACGCGCGGGTGAACCCGAGGGTGTCGTGATCCCCCTGGAAGAACTGGATGATGTTCCCGATGTTGCCGTCGCGGCGGACGAACGTCCCGTAGAGCACCGGGAGCCAGAGGACGAAGAGCACCCCGGCGGAGACCGCGACCGCCTTCAGGACGCGTCGCCACCACGAGCGCCGATCGTCGCCCGTCGCACGGAAGCCGCGGACGACGATCGCCGCCAGCGCCACGAGCAGGAACACCGCGGAGACGAGCAGGAGCCCGACGTGCAGCTGGATCACGAAGCTGGCGACGGCGGCGGCGAACGGGAGCATCCAGAGGTCGCCGACCGCGACGGACCAGCAGAGCAGCAGCAGCAGGAGCAGCGGGAGCACCGGGAGGTACGGGTTCCAGGGGTTGCGCAGCACATCGGCACCGAGAGCATGGGTGAGCAGCCCGAGCGGGAGCAGCACGGCGATCACCATCGGCAGCCGGCCGCGCCGGAACGCGACCCACGCGATCGCGACGATCGTCAGACCGTTCACGATCAGCGCGGTGATGTGCAGCGAGATCGACCGCGACCCGGAGAGCTTGTACGGGAGCGCGAGCGTGTAGAAGAGCAACGGCCCCGGATGGTTCCATCCGTAGCGCGAGTACGGGCCGACGAACAGCAGGTGGTGGAAGACGTCGCGGGTGTGGAGCTCGAACAGTGCCCAGTCGCTGTTCGGGTGGTACGCGGTGCCGACCGCGAACCACAGGTAGACGGCGGACACGACCAGCGGGAGCACGAGGAGCGCGGCGAAGCCGATGGTCCACCCGCGGTCCCGCGGCGTCGGTTGCACCTCGTCGTCGGTCCGCAAGAGGGGCAACCCTACCGACCGGGTCTCCGCTTCCGAAGGCGGGCGCCCCGTGCTCAGGGCGCCACGAACGCCCCCGGCGCCTCGACGCGCACGGCTCGTCCGACCCAGTCGGCGCGGCTCATGTCCAGGGCGAGGTCCCGGTCGCCGGAGCGGGCGACGGTACGGCCTCCGGCGATGTCCAGGACGGCGACGGCGCGCGCCGGCTCGCCACCGTCGAAGACGACCGTGTGCGCGGCGACGACTGCGTCGCCGACGGCGTCCGGGACCAGGTCGCGCGTCTCGGTGCGATCGGTCGCGGCCTCGGTCACGTCGGCGCTGCGGAACCCGTCTCCGACCGGTGGTGTCGCCGACCAGACCGACGCCCCCGGTTTCGTGATCATGCCGCTCACCGAGGTCGTCAGGCCCCGCTGATCCGGTTCGTCGCGCAACCGCCGCACGAACGGGGCCATCGCCTGCAACGCCGCGCTGTTGAGCGGCCCGCCGCCGAAGGTCATGCCACCGGAGACCGTCAACGGCGCGTCGAGTGGGAGCCCGAGCGCGCGGGCCTGCACCTGCACCGCCGCGGGGAAGCAGCTGTAGATCTCGACGACCGACGGCAGCTCGGTGCCGCCCGCCGTGAGGCCGAGCGCCTCGGCCACCGCTTCGAAGGCGGGCCACCGGTGGATCTCGGCCCGGCGCGGGAGCGGGACCATCTGGTTGGACTCGGCGGCCGCGTGGGCGAACACCCGGCGGTCACGGGCGATACCGAGCGAGTCCGCCTTCTCCGTGGCCATCAACAGGATCGCGACCGCCTGGTCGACGTTCCACTGCGAGCACAGGAGCTTCGTGTACGGCACCGCGATCGCGCGGTTGCCGGGTCCGGGCGTGGCAATCGCCTCGGCCGACGGCGCACTGCGGTCCCACGCGTCCGGGTTGCCCGCCGCGACGGACGCGAACCGGGCCCAGAGCGCGGCCGCGTGCTCACGCTGCTCGGGCGGGGTCCGGCCCTCGGCGTGGGCGATCGCGCTCTCGATCGACGCGTACTGGTGCGCGGGGACCGCGAGCTCCCGCTCGATCTCGGTCCGGGTGAGGATCTCCCCCACCGGCTGCAGGACCTCGTCCGGCGCCGTGGCCGACGGGTCCGGGTCGTCGAGCACGATGCCCGCCTTCTGGGCGAGCAGCGACCGGTGCTTCGCCTCCGTGCCGCACACGAGGACCACGTCGGCGTCGCCGTCGGCGATCGCGCGCGCCGCGCGGGTCAGCAGGCTCTGCTGGAGGATGCCGATCTCCGCGACGATGCTGCGCACGTCGGTCGCGCCGAACCGCGCCGCGATGACCCGCCCCGGGTCCCGGTAGGTCCAGATCCCTCGCGACGCGAGGACCAGGTCGAGCGCGCCGAGCGCGCCCGAAGCACCGCTGTCGGATCCCGCGCGGTCGGTCGCCTCGGCCATGAGCTCGAGCGCGTCGAGCCCACCCGTCGGATCGGTGACGTGCTGGGTCATCGCGCCGACGCCGACGATCACCGGCGCACGCGGGTCGATCGGCACGGCCGGTCAGCCGGGCGAGCGGAGCCGGGGCATGACCTCGGACGCGAACAGCTCGAGGCTCGCCCACGACATGTCGGGCGGGAGGCCGCCGGCCAGCGGGTTGAAGGTCAGGGCGCCCATCGGGGACACGTGTGCGGCGGCTTCGACGATCTGGTCGGGCGTGCCGACGAGGTACTGCGGGCTCGCCTTGAGGTCCTCGACGGTCTCCGCGTCGACCATCGGCGTCGAGTGCTGGCCGCCGGTCTGGAACGACGCGTAGGTCTGCGCCTCGTAGAGCACGTAGGGCGCGATCTCGGCCCACGCCCGCTCCGGGTCGTGGCTCACGTGCACGAACGTCGGGCCCGACGGCGCCATGACGAAGCCTCCCTCGAACCCGGTCTTCGCGGCCTCGTCGGCGTACCACTCGGCGAGGCGTGGGTCCTCGTTCATCGGCATCATCGGGAGGCGCAGCCGCGCCGCGCGCCGGGCCGCGGCCTCGACGCCTCCGCCCACGAGGATCGTCGGGTGGGGCTGACTGAACGGCTTCGGCGTCACCTGGATCGTCCGGCCCTGCCACTCGAACGGCTCACCGGTCCAGGCCTGGAGCATGACGCCCACGTACTCCTCGAGCAGCTTCCCGCGCCGGCGCAGGTCCGCCCCCGCCATCTCGAACTCCTCGGGCCGGTATCCGGCACCCGCGACGGTCCAGATCCGTCCGCCGGTCGCGTGGTCGAGCACCGCGAGCTGCTCGGCCAGGCGCACCGGGTCGTGCAGTGGGACGACGACCGCGCTGATGAGGAGCGGGATCCGCTCGGTCCGGCCCGCGATCACGCCCGCGATCGTCAGCGGCGCCGGGATCCACCCGTCGTCCAATCCGTGGTGCTCGGAGACGACCGCGAAGTCCCAGCCTTGCTGGTCGGCCCACCGGAACTGCTCCATCGCCGCGCCGTAGATCTCGGAAGTGGACGCAGGCCCGAATGCGGGCGCCCGGAAGTCGTGGCGCATCACGAGCATCGGCATGGCGGGTCCTTCGGGTCGGGGCCGGGGCAGTGCGGGCGAGCGGGCAGGTCAGCGGGTCAGGAGCGGGCCGACTTCGTCACCGAAGCGCACGACCTGGTCGCAGAGCTCGCCGATGGAGCTGGTGGCGAAGCGCAGCTGCAGGTGGGAGATCCCGAGCGCGCCGTACTCGTTGAGCTTCTCGGCGATGTGCTCCGGCGGGCCGGTGCGCGTGTACGGCGGCAGCTCCCAGTCCGCGTCGCCGATGTGGATGAGCTCGGTGATCATGCCGACCTCGATCGGCTCGCCCGGGCGGACCTGGTCGCGGTGCGCGTGCAGGTATTCGATCGATTCCGGCATCAGCTTCTTCGGCGTGCCCTGCGGGATCCAGCCGTCTCCGCGCTCCGCGACCCGGCGCAGCGCCGGCTTCGACGATCCTCCGATCCAGATCGGCGGTCGCGGCTGCTGCGCGGGGCGGGGGGCCAGCCCGACGCCGCCCACGTACTCGTGCGTCCAGGCCTCGACGATGCCGTCGACCGCCTCGTTGGTCAGCCGGCCGCGTTCGGCGAACGGGATGCCGAGCGCTTCGAACTCGCCTTCGACGTGACCGGCGCCGACCCCCAGGATGACCCGGCCTCCCGAGAGGTGGTCGAGGGTGGCGAACGCCTTCGCGGTCTCGAGCGGATGGCGGTACGCCGCGACGTAGACGTTCGTCATCAGGCGCGCGTGCCTGGTCTGCCCCGCGATCCACCCGAGCGTCGCGACCGGGTTGAACCACGTCGTCGACATGACCTCGGCCCGCTCACGCGGGATCGCGACGTGGTCGCAGATCGCCACGTAGAAGAACCCGGCCTGGTCGGCGGTCACTGCGGCCCGGCGCAGGTCGTCGACCGTCGCGTCCCGCTCCCACGGCATCGACGTGTTGATGCTCAGTGCCTGGACCGGCAGCTGGATCCCGTACACCAGCTTCCCGTCGGGGACGACCGACACCGTGGCGCTCACGTCACGCCCACCTGGGCTTCGCGCTGCCTCGTCGTCGAGTGCACCGGGTCGGTGTCGAACGCGGGGATCACCTCGCGACCGAAGGTCTCGATCGATTCGACCGCGACCTCGACCGGCAGCGTGTTGTTGAGGATGCCGAAGATCAGCTGGTCCGCGCCGGCGGCGCGCCACCGCTCCACCGACCGCGCCACGTCCTCCGGGGTTCCGACGCTGCGCCGGCCCGCGTCGATCGACTCGACGAGCTCGTCGACGCTCGGCTCCGGGACGCTGAAGGTCGCCCGGTCGATGTCGACGGGCAACGGGATCGAATCCAGCCAGCGCACGACGAGTGACTGGTACTCCGACGCCCCCATGTTGCGGAACTGGTCGATCGCGCGCTCGCGGTCGTTCAGGCACAGCAGCATGCTCACGGTCGCCACGTTGTCGTTCACGTAGTCGCCGACGGGTTCCGTGCAACCGGCGACCGCGTCCTTGTAGGTCTGGATCAGCGGCGCGAGGTCCTCGGGATCCCCCATCGTGAAGCAGAGCGCGCCCATGCCGAGGCGGCCCGCCTTCTCGAACGTCGACGGGCTCCCGCACGCGAGCCACAGCGGCGGGTGCGGCACGGTCCACGGCCGCGGCAGCACCGTGCGCGCCGGCATCGCGAACCCGTTGCCCGTGTAGTCGTACGGCGCTTCGCGGAGGATCCGCACGACCTCGGGGAGCGCCTCGTCGAACAGGTCGCGGGTGGTGTCGGCGTCCGGGATGCCGAAGCCCTGGTACTCCGTGCTCGACGACCCGCGACCCGTGCCGAGCTCGAAGCGCCCGTTGCTCAGGTGGTCGAGCATCGAGACCCGCTCGGCGACCCGCGCCGGGTGGTTCACGGGCGGCGTGAGGTTGAAGATCCCCGAGCCGAGGTGCACGCGCTCCGTCCGCGCCGCGACGTAGCCCATGAGCACCTCGCTCGCCGAGACGTGCGAGTACTCCTCCAGGAAGTGGTGCTCGGTGAACCACGAGTACTTGAAGCCGTTGCGATCACCCGCGACCGCAACCGCGGCCTCGTCGTGGAGCCGCTGGTGCTCGAGCCGCCGCTGGGCATCCGCGGTCGGCTGCGTCGGCACGTGGCCCGAGTGGAAGATCCCGAACTCCATGGTTCCCCTCGGCTCAGCCGGGCCAGACGACGGACTGCAGCTCGGAGTACGCGTGCAGACCGAAGGAGCCGCCGTCGCGCCCCACCCCGCTGTGCTTGGTCCCGCCGAACGGGGTCTCGTGGTTGCGCTGGACCGTGTTGATCCCGACGTTGCCCGCGCGCAGGCGCCGCGAGACGCGCATCGCCCGACCGGTGTCCTTGCTGAAGACGTAGTCGTAGAGGCCGAACTCGGTGTCGTTCGCGATCGAGACCGCTTCCTCCTCGTCGTCGAACGGCACCACGACGATGACCGGCCCGAAGATCTCCTCGCGGACGACCCGCATCTCCGGGCGGCAGCCCGCGATCAGCGTCGGCTCGAGGTACCAGCCCCGCTCCAGGTGCCCGGGCCGGCCTCCGCCGGCCACGATCTCGCCGCCCTGCTCGCGGCCGGACGTCACGTAGCCCTCGACCCGGTTCAGGTGCGCCTCGGTGATGAGCGGGCCCATGACGGTGTCGCGCTCGAGCGGGTCACCCACCTTGAGCGCCCCGGCCATCTTCGCGAGGCCGCCGACGACCTGGTCGTACACCGAACGGTGCACGATCGCGCGCGTCGGTGCGGTGCAGATCTGACCCGAGTGGAACGCCCACACCGAGCCGATCATCCCGATCGTGGACTTCAGGTCTGCGTCCTCGAACACGATCGCGGCGCCCTTGCCCCCGAGCTCGAGGAGCTGGCGCTTGAGGCCGCGCCCCGCGGTCTCGCCGATCTGCATGCCGACCGCGGTGGAGCCGGTGAAGCTCACCATGTCCACGTCCGGAGACTCGACGAGCGCCTGACCCGACGTGGGAGTCGAGCCGGTGACGATGTTCACGACCCCGGGCGGGAACCCGACGTCCTCGAGCAGCTTGACGATCTCGATCACCGCGAGCGGGTCCTGGCCCGCGGGCCGGACCACGACGGTGTTGCCCATCGCGAGCGCGGGGCCGAGCTTGCCGACCATGTTCACGATCGGGAAGTTGTACGACGTGATGCACGCGACGACGCCGACGGGCGCGCGGCGCGCGAGAGCCCCCATGAGCCCACCGGGCGCGAGCGCGGTGGCGGGCATCTCCTGGGGCGCCAGCGGGATCACCGACGACTCCATCGCGCCCGCGGCGTAGCGCTCGAACCGCATCGCCGCGGTCGGCACCTGCATCGTGCTGGCGACCATCGTCGTCGCGCCGGTCTCCTCGATGACGAGAGGTACGAGGTCGGGGACGCGCTTGGTCAGCTCGTCCGCCGCGGCCTGGAGCAGCGCGGCGCGCTCGGCCGGCTTGGTGCGCGACCAGGCCGGGAACGCCGCCCGCGCCGCGGCAGCGGCCGTGAGGGCCTGGTCCGCGGACGCTTCGGGCGCCAGCGCGACGACCTCCTCGGTCGCCGGGTTGACGATCGGGTACGAGCCGTCGCCGCCCTGCACCCAGTCGCCGTCGATCAGCAGTCGGTAGGTGTCCTCGCCGGACAGTGTCGTTCTCACGTCGCTCCTCGGGGCCGGGAGGGGGGCCGGAAGGGCCCGGACCAAGACTAGAACAGGTTCTCATTCGGGTTCCACCAGCCCGCCGTAGCCGGGATGCGGCGGCCCGCGCCGGCGCGGAGGGCGGAGTGGGCACGAGGTGCGGAGCGCGAAGCGGCGCCGAGCGGTGGAGCAGGAGAAGGAGGATGACCCAGACTGGCGGGATGGAGCTCGGGCGCGTCGGCATCTGGTCCGGGAACCTCGACTCGCCACCGATCGCGCAGCTCCCGGAGATCGCGCGCGAGCTCGAGGAGCTCGGTTACGACGCGCTCTGGATCCCGGAGGTGGCGGGCCGCGACCCGTTCGTGAAGGCCGCGCTGATGCTGGCGGGAACCGAGCGGCTCATCCTGGCCACCGGGATCGCAACGATCTACCGCGGCGATCCCGTGGCGATGAGCTCGGTCTGGAAGACGCTGACCGATGCGTTCCCCGGGCGCTTCCTGCTCGGCCTCGGCGTCAGCCACCGTCCGGCGGTCGAGGGGCTGCGCAACCACGAGTACGGGCCGCCGCTGACCGCGATGCGCGAGTACCTCGACGGGATGGACGCGGCGCCGTACTTCGCCCGCACCCCGAGCGCCGAGCCGGTCCGCGCGCTGGCGGCGCTCGGCCCGAGGATGCTGGCGCTCGCCGCCGAGCGAGCCGTCGGTGCGCACCCGTACTTCGTGCCGGTCGAGCACACGGCCCTCGCCCGCGAGACCATGGGCCCCGACGCCTGGCTCATGCCCGAGCAGATGGTCGTGCTCGAGACCGACGCCACCAAGGCACGCGAGACCGCGCGTCGCACGATGGCGACGTACCTCTCGCTCCCGAACTACGTGAACAACCTGCGCCGCCTGGGCTGGGGGGACGACGACCTCACCGACGGTGGGAGCGACCGGCTGGTGGACGCGATCGTCGTGTGGGGCGACGAGGGTGCGGCGCGCGCCCGCTGCGACGAGCACTTCGCCGCGGGCGCGGACCACGTCTGTGTGCAGGTCATCAACGACGACTACACGACCGTGCCACTCGACGCGTGGCGACGGCTGGCACCCGCGTTGCTCGGCTGAGATTGCCGCAGCACTACCGTGACGTGCACCGAGAGAGGCACGGACATGAGCGAGCGCCGGAGAAACGACCGGGCCCGGCGGACCGCGAGCGGGGCCCGAGCGGCCCGGCGGCGCACCCACCAGGAGCGGATGGGATGAGCAAAGACCGCTGGGCCGAGATCCTCGAGTACCTCGCGGACGCGGCGAAGATCGTGAACCTCGACCCCGACGCGCACCGCCGGCTGCAGCAACCCACCCGCGTCCTCGAGGTCTCGATCCCGGTCCGGATGGACGACGGCTCGCTCGAGGTCTTCACCGGCTGGCGCGTGCACCACGACACGACCCGAGGGCCGGGCAAGGGCGGCATCCGCTTCCACCCGGACGTCGACCAGCGCGAGGTCACCGCGCTCGCCGCCGAGATGACGTTCAAGACCGCGGTGATGAACCTGCCGTTCGGCGGCGCGAAGGGCGGGGTGCGGTGCGACCCGACCGTGCTCTCGCTGGGTGAGCTCGAGCGGCTCACCCGGCGCTACACCTGGGAGATCATGCCGCTGCTCGGGCCGGACAAGGACGTGCCCGCGCCCGACGTGAACACCGACGGTCGGGTCATGGCGTGGTTGATGGACACGGTGTCGATGGCCCAGGGCAAGGCGATCACCTCGTCCGTGACGGGCAAGCCGCTCTCGATCGGCGGCACGGCCGAGCACGCGGGCGGGACCGCTGCCGGCGTCGTCATGTGCAGCCGCGACATCTTCGAGGAGCTCGGGATCGCGGTCGCGGGCCGGCGCGCGGTGATCCAGGGGTTCGGGAAGGTCGGACGGCCGCTCGCGTTCCTGCTGCACTCGGCCGGGATGCGGGTCGTCGCGATCACCGACGTCCACGGCGGCGTCACCAACGCCGGCGGCCTCGACGTCGCCGCGCTGTCGGACTACGCCACCCGGCACCACACCGTCGCCGGATTCCCGGGCGGCGAGCCGCTCGACACCGCAGACGTGTTCGCGATCGAGTGCGAGCTCGCGGTTCCGGCCGCACTCGAGGGGGCCATCGACGCCGAGATCGCGCGGGGCTGCAACGCCCAGGTGATCGTCGAAGCGGCGAACGGACCGATCACGACGGAGGCGGACGCCGTCCTCCACGACCGGGGAATCGTGGTCGTCCCGGACATCCTCGCCAACGCCGGTGGCGTCACCTCGTCGTACTTCGAGTGGGCCCAGAACCGCCAGGGCATCGCCTGGGTGGACGGCGTCGCCGCGGAGCGTCTGCACCACACGATGCACGACGCGTTCTCCCGGGTCTATGCGTCGGCGCAGACCCACAAGCTCTCGCTGCGGCGCGCCGCCTACGCGATCGCGGTCGAGCGCGTCGGCGAGGCGATGTCCGTCCGCGGCCTCTTCCCCTGACCCGGCTCGTTTCGGGAGCACTGTACATATCCGGGTGCGTCAAAGACGCCCCGAATCGGGGGCTACTCCGCCAGATCGAGGTGGAGCATGCGGATCGCATTGGTGCGCACGACCTTCATGATGGTCTCGTCGTCGAGGCCCTCCATGATGTCCATCGCGACCTTCAGCGAGTGCGGCCACGTCGAGTCGCTGTGCGGGTAGTCGGTCTCGAACGTGATGTTGTCCACGCCGACGCTCTCGAGCGACTTCAACCCGTGCGGGTCGTCGAAGAAGCAGCCGTAGATGCTCTCGTAGTAGTACTCGGACGGCGGGCGCTTGACCTTCTCGCCGACGCCGCCCCAGGCCGCGTTGTCCTTCCAGACCGCGTCGGCGCGCTCGAGGATGTACGGGATCCAGCCGATCTGGCCCTCGGAGTACGCGAGCTTGAGCGTCGGGAACTTCTCGAGGATCCCCGACATCAGGTAGTCGGTCATCGACATCGCCGCGTTCATGTACGTCAGCGTCGAGCCGACCGCAGCCGGGGCGTCGGCAGACGTCGACGGCATCTTCGAGCTCGATCCGATGTGCATGCACACGACGCTCTCGGTCTCCGCGCACGCCCTGAAGAACGGGTCCCAGTAACCGTCCTTGTCGTGCACCGACGGCAGGCCGAGGAACGGCGGGATCTCGGTGAAGCACACCGCGTGCCCGCCGCGCGCCGCGTTGCGCCGCACCTCGTCGGCGGCGAGGTTCGCGTCCCAGAGCTGGACGATCGGGAGCGGGACCAGGCGCCCGTTCGAGCCGGCACACCACTCGTCGAACATCCAGTCGTTGTACGCCTTGACGCAGAGGTCCGCGAGCTCCTTGTCCTTGCGCTCCAGGAACGTCTGGCCACAGAACCGGGGGAAGGTCGGGAACGAGAGCGACACCTCGGTGTGGTTCGTGTCCATGTCCTCGAGGCGGGCCTTCTGCTCCCAGCAGCCCTTGCGCATGTCGTCCATCGTGATCGGGGTCACGGTGATCTCGTCGCGCGGGTAGCCCGCAGCGGCCATGAGCCGGACCAGCGGGTACTTGAGGTCCTCGGTGAGCCACCAGTCGCACCAGAGACCCTCTTCGTTCTCACCCGCCTCCGAGTAGCTGAACACGCCACCGACGAACTTCATGTCCTTGACCTTCAGCCGCACGAGGCGCGGGCCGACCTCCTTGAACTTCGCCGGCAGCCGGTCCTGCCACACGTTGGCCGGCTCCATGATGTGGTCGTCCACGGAGATGATGCGGGGGAAGGTCTCTGCGGTGAACATGCCCGGCAGGCTACATCTGACGATCCGTCAGATGTCCGCCTCCGGCCACTCGCTTCCCTGGTTGCGTCAGATGCTCAACTCGGCCGACTCCGGGTGGTGGCGGTCGTGTGATGCGTGCCCGCGGTCGTGGGCGCCCGAGCCTGAGCGAGCCGGCCGCCATCGGCGCGTCACCGCGAGTGTGGTGATCCAGGCGAGGAAGGCCAGGGTGACGACGCAGAAGCTCGGGGGAAGGTTGAACATCACGGCGATGACGAGGCCCGCCCACACGGCGGCGAGCCCGATGCCGGTCCCGAGGGCGACGACTGCGACGGGACGAGCGGTGATCGCGAGCGCGGTGGCCGCGGGCGTCACGACGAGTGCGAACAGCAAGAGTGTGCCGACGACTTGGACGGCCATCGTGACCGCGAGCGCGAGAAGCACCATGAACGCGATGCCGAGAGGACGCACCGCGACACCTTTGGCCTCGGCGACCTGCGGGTCGACGGATGCGAAGAGCAGCGGTCGTGCGATGACGGCGAGCACGAACGCAAGGCCGACGGTGAACGCGGTGAACGTCCGGATCTGGCTTTGTGATATCGCGAGGAGGTTGCCGAACAGCACACTGGTGACAGTGCTGGTGTTCTCGGACGCGAGCGAGGCGAAGAGCACACCGAGCCCGGTCGCGAAGGCGAGGATGGTGCCGGTGGAGACCTCGCGATTCGAGACCCGCTTGCCGAGCGCCCCGATCGCGAGTGCGCCGCTCACGCAGAACAGGGCGAGACCGGCGGTGACGGGGATACCGACGAGGACGGCAAAGGTTGCGCCGGGAAATCCGATGTGGGCGAGCGCGTGGGCGGCGAACGCGTCCCGGCGGATGACGATGAAGTAGCCGATCAGTCCGGACGCGATGGCAACGAGGGTTCCGCCGATGAAGGCGTTGCGCATGAACCCGGCGCGCAGGACTTCCGTCCAGTTCGATTGGTAGCCGACGTCGGCGAGGACGTGGATCATGACGTCAGCTCCTGGTGAAGAGGTCGCCCTGCGCGGTGCGTACGACCTTGATCGGAGTCTCGTAGAGATGGGTGAGCAGCTCACTGTCGACGACGTCGCCGATGGCGCCGTAATGGGCGTGGCCGTCGAGGAGGTAGATCGCGCCGTCGAGGATCGACAAGAGCGGGTTGAGGTCGTGGACGACGACGAGGATCGTGACCGCCCGCGCCGCGTGGAGGTCACGGAGGAGCTCGACGATCTCATGCTGGTTGCGGACGTCGAGGTTCGCGAGAGGTTCGTCCAGCAGCAGCAGGTCCGGGTCGCCGACGAGCGCCTGGGCGATCGCGATCCGTTGCTGTTGGCCTCCTGACAGCTGCGAGACGCGCCGGCCGGCAACGTCGAGCGCCGAAACTGCGGTGAGCGCGGCGTCGACAGCACTGCGGTCGGCGCCGGAGCGACCGCCGAATCCCCAGCGCGTGCCGGTCCGACCGAGGGTGACGATGTCCCGGCAGCGAATCGCTTCGCCGATCCCGGCCGTGTAGTTCTGCGGCACGTACCCGATTCGCGGGTTGCCCCGGTGGGGCGCGGCGCCGAGCACGGTGAGCCGACCCGTCGCCACGGGGAGGAGCCCGAGGATCATCTCGAGCAGGGTGGTCTTGCCCGAGCCGTTCGGACCGATCACCCCGACGATTCCACCCGTCGAGACGGTGAAGCTGCCCTGGGACCAGATCACGTCGTCGCCCCGAGCT
This sequence comes from Acidimicrobiia bacterium, assembly GCA_036502405.1. Taxonomy (GTDB): domain Bacteria; phylum Actinomycetota; class Acidimicrobiia; order IMCC26256; family JAENVU01; genus Chersky-806. The sequence continues at coordinate 26,420 of DASXYP010000061.1, read as the reverse complement.
GCGCTGACCCCGTCGAGGGTGAGAGCGTCGGTCACGCTCCCAGTGCCGTTCCCAGGTCCTTCAGCTGGCTCACCTGCCATGCCTCGAACGTACTGAACTTCGGCGGCACGCTCTCGGTGACGTTCACGACCGGCACCTTGGCGGCTTCGGCCTTGCTGCGCACCTGCTCGGGGACCGCCCCCTGGGTCTGGGTGTTGTAGATCAGCACCGCCATCTTCTTGTTCGCGAGTGCCTGTTCGAAATCGTTCACGTCGCCCGGCGCCGGGTCCGATTCGTTCGCGGTCGCCCGCTGGTAGCCGGTCGGGGTCTCGTTGCTCAGGCCGAGCGCCCTGGCCATGTAGTCGAAGATGCCCTCAGTGGCTCCGTAGGTCTTGCCCGCGGCGGCGGGTCGAATCCTGGCGATCGCGGCGTCGTACGGGGCCATCGACGTGCGCCATGCCGCGCGGCGCCGCTCGAAGTAGCTGGCGTCCTTGGGTTGGAGCTGCTTGAGCTTTGCGGTGACCGCGTCGGCAATCTTCTCGACGTAGTCGGGGCCGTACCAGATATGGGGATTGTCACCATTCTCGAGCCCCACGACCTTGCCGCCGTTCACTACTGCGGGCTTGGTGTCGAGGGTCGCGACGGCCTTGTCGGCCCACGGGTCGTAATCCAGCCCGTTCAGCACGACGAGCTTGGCGCCCGTGAACTTGGCGGTGTCGGCCGGTGTCGGCTCGTAGTCGTGCGGATCGGCCGAGCTGCTCTTGAAGACCGTCGTGACGAACCCGCAATCACCCGCAAGCTGACCGACGATGTCACCCCACTGATCGACGCTGACGACGACGGGCACCGGCGCGGTGGGACAGTCACCCTTCGGCTTGCTGCTTGCCGCATCTCCGCTGGACGCGCTGCACGCCCCGAGCAGGAGTGCGCCGGCGAGACCGAACGCGAGGCCGATCCGGTGTCGCCTCATCTGGTCGTGCTCCCTTCGACTCCACGGGTCCAAGGATAGTAATCATTCTCAATATCGTGAGCAAGCGCGCAGAGCGCCACCAGCGGTCCGCTGACTTCACACTCTCCCTGTGCACGGCGTTCCGTGGGGCGCCGGACGCTCCGCCGCGGACCCGAGGGTCAGGGCTGTTGCGGTGGGACCGCCAGCTGACGCGCGGCGTCCGCGAAGTGCTCGGCCTCGGTCGGCAGGAGCCAGCCGGAGAGCTCCGATCGGAGCGTCGCCCGATCGAACGCGCGCACGTACTGGTCGTGGGTCGGATACAGGCGCGCGAGCGTCGCCGCGTCGAGCGGTGTCGTGGTGCCGAACAACGAGCAGAACGATCCGCCCGCGTTGCGGAGCCCGGTCAGCCTCGCCACCGGTGCGTCCACGAGCGGGGTGCGCACTCCCCCTTCGGCGTTCCCGACCGCGTCGCGCACGAGCGTGCCGTCCGCGGCTGCGACGAGGCGCGGCGCCGGCCGTGGTGGGAGGCCGATCTGGACCCAGCGGTTCAGATTTGCCATCGCGGCGCTCAGCACCGCGAAGGCGGGACCCGAGTTGATCGGCTGCGTGCAGCCGAGCGGCCCACCGTTGGCGCGGGTGGGATCGAGCAGCGTGAGCTCGGCCCGGCCGTCGCCCGTGTCACCGAAGCCGACGGACCCCGTGTACGCGTCCGCGTGCGACGTGCCCGCGACCTCCCAGAGTCGGAAGCTCCGGGAGTCGGGTTGGCGCGCCGCGAGATAGCCCAGTGACAACAGGTCGGTCTCGGTCTCGAACGTGAGCACGGGAACGTCGGTGTCCCGGATCGCGGTCGTGGGCGGGACGCCGGCGTCGCCGATGCCCGAGGTCGCCGATGACCCGAGGCCGGCGCCCGACGCGCCACGGCTGTGGACGAGGAACCCGTCGTAGACGTGCGCGAGCGGGTTCACCGCGTTGATGTACGTCACCATGCGGAACGCCGACTGCGACTCGCCGGCCGCGATGACGTGCCGCACGTCGAGCCCGCCGAGCGGGCGGACGCCCCGCCGGGCGTCGACTGCCCGGCCGGCCTGGGAGAAGATGTCGTAGGAGTACGCGTCACCCGGGTGCGACAGCGACCCGTAGCGGGCGGGATCGGCGGCCTTCAGGCCACCTGCAGGAACCCCGCCGACCGTGGCGGTCCCGCCCTGCACTCCGGCGGCCTGGGCCGAGACGCCGACCCACGCGGCACCCGAGCGCGTGATCCAGTTGTGAGCGCTCCCCCAGTCGGGTGCGCTCTCGAACCCGGCACTCACGTTGAGCCACTCGACGAACACGGTGCCGGAGAAGCGCTTCGGGTCGGCCGGGCGGTACACGACGATCCGGGTCTTGTAGGGGGCACTGTCCGCCGGGCGCACGCTCCAGCGTCCGTCCGGGCCGAGGGGCGCGGTCGGCGTGTAGGACCGGGCCGCACCGGCGATGAAGTACTCCTGGCCCACGTAGCCGGGGTGCAGCGACACGGGCGGCGCGACGAGGTTGATGCTCCCGGTCCCCCCGGTGACCGGGCCGCTGATCGTCGGGACGGGCCCGGTGGGGAACCTGTGACCGGCCGGGCCGTGTCTGGCCCAGGGGGTGCACGCGGCGCAGATCGTCAGCACGACGACCGCCACGATCAGCGACCTTCGGTGAGCTCCCACGGTTCCCCCTCGCCCCGTCGACGCAGCGACCCTAGCGCCGAGCCCGGCCAACGGAGCCGGGGGCGGTTCCGCCTTCGGTGCGACTTCCACCCCCCAGAGGGGGTGCAGCTCGCACCGAGACGTGGGGCGACCGGGCCGCTTCAGCTCCAGGCGGCGAGGACGGCGTCGGTCGTGGTGAGCGTGGCGACGAGCGAGAGCGTGTTCGCGATCACAGCCGCGGCGTAGTCCGCGGGGACACCGGCGACCGCATCCGTCGGCATGACGAACTGGTAGCCGCGGTTCACGGCGTCGAACGCGAAGTTCGTCATCCCGATGTTCACGGAGACGCCGACGCCGACGATCGTCGTCACGCCGAGGTTCCGCAGCATCGAGTCCAGCTGCGTGCCGGTCATCGGACCGAGTCCGTGATGGCGTGGGAGCACGACGTCGCCGGTGTCGACACCGATCGCCGCGGGCACCTGCACCGCGTCGGTTCCGGGCGACAGCGGCACCGGCGACTTCCGCACGCCGAGGAAGAGGCGCGCGTTCTGGTTCGCACCCTTGAGATCCTCACGGGTCTCCGCGGTGCAGTGGAACACCGGGATCCCGAGGGCGCGGGCCGACCGCGCGAGCGCGGCGCAGTGCGGGATGAGGTCGACCGCGGCCGCGGCCTCCGTGAGCGCAGGCAGCGCGGACTGCTCCCCGACGACCCCGTTCTGCACCTCCTGCAGCACGAGCGCGGTGTGGCCGGGCGCGACGAGCGCGCCGAGGTCGACCGGCATGCCTCAGCCCTCGCTGTCCTCTTCGACGAACGTGAGCGGCTCACCGTCCAGGAGCACCTGCTTCACGACCTTCCCCGACGCGTTGCGCGGCAACGGCTCGTCGCGGATGTCCCAGTGCGCCGGCACCTTGAAGTACGAGAGAACCTCCGCGCACCACGCTCCGAGCTCGTCGGGCGTCAGCGTCACACCGGCGACGGGCACGACCACCGCGCGGACCTCCTGGCCGAGCTCCTCGTGCTCGACCGGCACCACCGCGACCTCCGCGACGCCCGGGTGCTCCTCGAGCCGGTTCTCGATCTCGACCGGGTAGATGTTCTCCCCTCCCCGGATGATGAGGTCCCGCCGGCGTGACGCGAGGTACAGGCGACCGCCCTCCATCCGGCCGATGTCGCCCGTCCGGAGCCAGCGGCCGGGCCCGATCACCTCCGCGGTCGCCTCGGGCCGGCGCCAGTACCCGGGCATCACCATCGGCCCGCGCACGTGGATCTCGCCCTCCTCGCCCTCCGGGAGCGCGTCGCCGAGCGGGTCCCGGATCTCGAGCTCGACGGTGGGCAGGGGCCGGCCCGCCGACTCGGGGAACCGGTTGAGCTCCTCGCCGCTGTTCAGGGTGGCGAGCGCCGCGCACTCGGTCTGGCCGTAGCCGACGCCCATCGTGCTGCCCAGGTTCGGCAGCGCCTCCTTCGCACGCCGCTGCAGCGCGGGCGAGAACGTCGACCCGCCCCCGCCGCCGCTGCGGAGCGACGTCAGGTCGTAGTCCTCGAGCGCAGGATGCGCGACCAGGCGGTGCAGCATCGTCGCGGTGTAGGACCAGTGGGTGATGCGCTCGTCCTGGATGAGCCGCATCACGGTCTCGGGATCGAACTTGCCGACGGTCCAGATCGAACGCACGCCACCGACGAGGTAGGCGACGGCGGTCATGTGAAGGCCGGACACGTGGAACAGCGGCGAGGTCACGAGCTGGCACGCAGCCGGCGCCGCGGGGTCGGCGGGGTTCAGGATCGCCATGCGCGCGCCATGGAAGAACGACAGGCCGAGCGCGGCCAGGATGTTGCGGTGCGAGTTGACCGCGCCCTTCGGTCGACCGGTCGTCCCGCTCGTGTACAGGATGACCGCAGGATCGTCCTCGGCGATCGGCCCGTCCGGGAGCGGTGCGTCGGGGTCGTGCTGCCAGAGTGCGGCGAAGTCGTCCTCGATGACGATCGTCGGGACTCCGGGATCGGCACCCTCCAGGCGCGCCAGGCGCTTCGCGTCGGCCACCAGCACCTTGGGGTCCGAGTCCTCGATGCCGTACTGGATCTCGGGCCCGACCCACCAGCCGTTGAGCCCGACCGCGATCGCCCCGAGGCTGATCGTCGCCCAGAAGGTGACGATCCACTCCACGCAGTTGGCCGCGAGGATCGCGACCCGGTCGCCGGGGCCGACGCCGAAGCGGTCCCGGAGCGCGGCCGCGACCGACGCGACCGCTCGTTCGTGCTCGCGAAACGTGAGCACCCGGCGCGCGTCGCCGTCGCTGAAGATGAGGTACTCGTGGTCGCCGAACCCGACGGAGGCCACGACGGCCTCGCGCAGGTTCGCCATCCGGGTCTTGAAGACCAGCATGGGCTCGCCGAGCACGTCGTCCTCGACCACCTCGAAGAAGCCACCCGGCGCGACGAGCTCGGCCTCGATCTCGGCCAGCCGCTCGGGGACACCCACCGCCTCGCTCACCGGGGCGAGGCTAGCGGCCGCGCACGCGCGCACCTCCGAGAGTGGCACCGCGCCCACCTGTAGTCCGTTCGGCCTACGCGCCGCGCGAATGCTGTTCCTGCATTCCGGACCTTGTCGCGAAATTGACGTCCCCGCGCTCGCACGTGGGCCCGCGGACGCGCCAAGATGGAGTGCCCCCGGGAGCAGGGCCGCGGGCCTCCCTGCCCGGTCCGCCGGCTCGCCCCGGGGGCATCTTCGCTCCGGAGCCGGCCCTTGCTCCCCGTCCTTCCCGGGCGCGTGCGGAGAATCTCGGGAGGCCATTGAACTTGTGGCCGCCTGCCGCCGATGAACCAGGATGCGCACCCGTCTCGCGCCCAGTGCCTCGCTGACGCTCGGCCTCTGTCTCGCGACCGCGGCGTTCGCGCTCTGGACGCTCCAGGCCACCGCACTCGACCACGGCCGGCTGCACGACGCGAGCCGGACGGTGCTCTCGGAGTCCACGGTGCACCAGACGATGGCGAACCGGGTCGCGGCCGCCCTCGACGGCACCGCGGCCGGTGGCGGCGACGCGGCCACGGTGGCCTCGGTCGCGAGCACGACGCTCGACCAACCCGAGTTCGTGGCCGCGTTCGCCGGCGCGCTCGACCAGGTCCAGGAGCACGTCGTGGACGGGACGACCGGGCCGATCACGCTCGATCCCGCGCTCGTAGGGCAGGCGGTGCACGCGGCCGCCGTGGGGCAGCCTCAGGTCACCGCGGCAGTCGACTCCGGCGCTCCGCTCGCGGTGTCGATCTCCGAGGACCAGGTCCCCGACCTGGCGCGCTGGGCGAGCATCTGGGAGACGGTCACGCGCGCGCTCGCATTCCTCGCGCTGCTGCTCGTGACCTACGGAATGTTGCGCGTCGAGCACCGCGCCTGGGCCGTCGGCCGGATCGGTCGATGGACGGTCGCAGTCGGCGTCGGCACGCTCGTCGTCTTCTGGTTGCTCCCGCGTGCGCTGCTGCGACCACTCGGAGGCTGGATCGGCGTAGCCGGCGCCGTCCTGGAAGCCGGCGAGTTCCTGGTGCCGGTCGCGTTCGGCTTGATCGCGTGCGGACTCATCGCCGTCGTGTGCACACATCGCTGGGAGGCCAACGACCGGCGCCGGACCCTGTCGGCCATCCCGCAGACCGCCGGCCGCTCCGCGTCCGGGGCGGGACGCTGGGAGAGCCCGGTCTGATCCGGCTCCCCTCGTGATCACCCCGAGGACTCGAGCCCGGCGGCGGCGGCGCCCGTCACCTCGGTGAAGCGGTCCCACACCATCCCGGCCCACTGCGGGTCCGCCGGCGCGAACGCAGCCTTGAGGCCCGCCTTGATCGGCCCGGCCTCCGGGCCCCTCGGATCTCCGTAGGAGTGCAACCAGGCGTCGGCTCGCAGCGAGTTCGCGACCTCGACGATGTCGACGGTCCCCCACTCGATTGCGACCCCGGTGACCTCCGGGCTGTCGAGCCAGTCGTCGAGCCCGTCGAGGACGTCGCCGGTGACGTCCGACGAGACAGAGCTCCCTTCGCTCGGCAGGGTGTAGGCGCCGTCGCCGTACCACGACGCGAGCCGCTCCTTCCCCGCCGGTCCCGGGTGGCTCGCGATCAGCTCGCCGACGCCGAACGGCCCGAGCCCAGTGTGCAGGTCGATGATGCCGGTGCGCGTCGCGTCGGTGAGCCGGCTGCGTGCGATCGCCTCGAGCGTCGCGCGCGACCAGACCGGTCGCCGACCTCCGAAGTACACACCCTTCTCGTGCTGGTACTGACCGCGCGAGACCGCGTCCTGCAGCGCGTCGAACCCGTGCTCGGCCGCGTACCCGAGCAGCTCGCCCGTGGTCTCCTCCTGCGTCGTCTCGTCCCACGTGGTCGGCACGAGCGCCGACGCCAAGAGGTCGTAGCCCGGGTTCTGCGGGAGCGCCCCGCCGAAGTCGATGCAGTTGCGGTTCAGGTCGACGTTGTCCTCGTTCACCCGCCGGATCCACGCGAAGCCGTAGGGGTTGATCGCGTGGACGAGCACGACCGCAAGGTCGTCAGGGACCCGCGCGCCCCGCGCGAGCCACTCGGTCTGGCACATCGAACCAGCGAACCCCTCGACCCCATGGGTCCCCGAGATCACGAGCAGGCGGTTGGGCGCGTCCGGCGCACCGACGATCGCGACGTCGGTCGCGAGCGCCTCGCCACCGGGTCCGGCGAGCGGGTGATCGTGATGGACGACCGGGACGTCGGCCTCCCGCGCGGCGTCGAGGAACCGGCCGCGGGCCTCGACGTAGTCCTGCGAGAGCTGCATGGTGCTCGTCATCGTCGCACGCTCGTTCGAACCGTGCGGCGCCGGGACGGTCGCTGGTTCGGAGGCTCGCGCCCACCGGTCTGGCACCATCGCGGCGGGTCCGGAAGCGGGGTGGCGCGATGAAGAGGGCGGGCGGGGGCGGGCTGGGGTGCCTCGGCACGGTCCTGGTCACGCTCGGCGGCGGAGTCCTGCTCGCCGTCGCCATCGTCGCCGTCTTCTTCTTCTTCGCCTTCTACCGGCCCTTCCACGCCGCCGAAGGGAAGCTGCAGGCCGAGGCGGACCGGCTGCGGGTGGCGGGCACGTCCCTGGTGCACGAGAGCTACCGCGGCGGCTACTGCCTCGACAATTGCCCCGCCCTTCTTCGCTGCTACCGCATCCGGAGCGTCCCACCGGGCACCGCGTTGCACCGAGCGTCCGTGCGCCTCCGGCGCGCGGGCTACGGCGGCGGCGTGGGGACCGGCCTGCTCCCGACGAGCGGTCATTCCGGCCACTTCGACGCCACGTTCTTCGCGCAGCCCCGATCCCGGTCCGGTTCGTGCGGCACGCGCACCGGGACCGGGGCCCTCGAGCTCTCGCTCGCGTACCGCCCGTAGCGTCAGCGGGTGGAGACCGTGGCGGTGTCGCGGCCCGACCGCAGGATCGTCCCCGGGGTGGCACCGGTCGACTGGTTGTCGACGACGGTCTCCACGCCGTTCACGAAGACGTGGCGGATGCCTTCCGCGGTCGACGTCAGGCGCGCGGCGGCGCCGGGAAGGTCGGCGACGAGCGTCGCCGGGCCCGCTCCGATGGTCCCGGGGTCGAAGAGCACGACGTCGGCATGGCCGCCGACCTCGAGCCGGCCGCGGTCGCGCAACCCGAACAGGTCGGCCGGCTGGCTGGTGATCATGCGCACGGCCTCCTCGAGCGCGACGAGCTTGCGGCCGCGGATCGTGTCGCCGAGGAACCGGGTGGTGTACGGCGCGCCGCACATCCGGTCGAGGTGCGCACCGGCGTCCGAACCGCCGACCATCGCCCGCGGGTCCTCCCACACCTGCCTGCGCAGGTCCCAGGAGGCCGAGTCGCCGTCGGGCGCGATCGGCCAGAGGATCGTGCGCAGGTCGTCGTTGATCACGATGTCGAGGAGCGTGTCGAACGGCGCAGTGCCCCGCTCCGCCGCGAGCTCCTTGACCGTCCGGCCCTTGAGGCCCTCGTTCGCGTCCGAGTAGGTGTCGCCGAGCACGTAGTTCTGCCAGTCCGCCAGGCGGCGGAAGACCCCGGCCTCCTCGCTCTGCGCGCGCTCGCTCATCCACTTCCGGGTCTCGGGGTCACGAAGCTTCTCGATCCGCTCGGGGACCGGCAGCGCCATGACCTCCTTCCAGCCCGGGAGCATGAACAGCGCGCAGTACGTCTTGAAGCTCATGTTCATCGGAACGATGACCGGCATCGTGAGCGCGACCAGGCGACCGCCCGCTTCCGCCGCGAAGGTCGACGCCTGCAGCTGGCGCGTCACGCGCTCGGGCACCCGGGAGTCGACGGTCAGGACGTTCCAGTTGAGGGGTCGCTGCCCGGCCACCGACATGTTGGTGAAGAGCTCGATCTCGGCGTCGCTGAACTGGTCGAGGCACCCGTCGACGATTGCTTCGAGCGTCGTTCCTTCGTGGTCGCGCACCGCACCGCACAGTGCGAGGACCTCGTCGTGGCTCGCCCACCGCGACGCGACCGGCTTCCCGTCGCCGTCGGAGTGGGTGTACGACAGGGTCGTCGAGAAGCCGAGGCCCCCCGCCTCGATCGCGGCATGGAGCTCCGCCACCATCGTCGCGACCTCGTCATCGGTCGCTTCCCGCTCGACCGCCTCCTTCCCCATCACGTAGCGACGGATCGCGCAGTGACCGACGAGGAAGCCCGCGTTGACGCCCACGTTGCCCTCGAGCGCCGCCAGGTACTGCTCGAACGTCTCCCACGTCCACGGGACGCCCTGCTCGAGTGCGGCGAGGGGCATCCCCTCCACCTGCGCCATCATCCGGCGGAGGTAGTCGGCGTCCTCCTCGTGGACCGGAGCGAGCGTGAACCCGCAGTTGCCGCCGATCACCGAGGTCACGCCGTGGATGTTGCTCGGGGACGCGACCGGGTCCCAGAAGAGCTGCGCGTCGTAGTGCGTGTGGGGGTCGACGAAGCCCGGGGCGACGATCAGCCCGGTCGCGTCGATCTCCCGGACCGCAGGCTCCTCGACGGCACCGACGGCCACGATCCGGCCGTCCCGGATGCCGAGGTCACCGGCGCGCGCGGGGGCTCCGGTCCCGTCGACGAGCGTCCCGCCGCGGATCACGATGTCGAGCATGGTGTCGTCCCTCTCGTCTGGCCCGTCGGACGGATCTGACGGCCCGTCAGATTACCCGGTGGGGTCAGAGGTCGAGGGTGCCTTCGACCGTGATGCGCGAGCGGCGCAGCGCCTTCGCCTTGGTCCGGAGCAGCAGGTCCCGGGGGACCCGGGCGATCTGCTGCGCGGTCTCGGTGGCCGCTGCAGGCAGGTCGGCCGCGGGCACGACGCGCGAGACGAGGTGGAGGCGCCGCGCCTCCTCCGCGTCGACCTTGCGCCCCGTGAAGCAGAGGTCTCGTGCGACGCCGGCTCCGACCAGGTCGTGGAGTGGCGAGTAGACGACGTCGCCGAAGGTCACCTCGGGGTGCGACAAGGTGACGGACTCCGCCGCGATGCGCAGGTCGCACATCACGGCGAGGTCGAACCCGCCCGCGATCGCGGGACCGTTGAGCGCCGCCACGATCGGGAGCGGGAACGTGAAGACCGCCCGGTGGTAGCGGTCGCTCGACGCCCAGAGGCGCTCTCCGAACTCCGGGTCCTCGACTGCGGCTTCGAACTCCTCGAGGTCGAACCCCGCGCAGAACACGTCGCCTGCGCCGGTGAGCACGACGGTGCGGACCGCGGGATCGGCGCCGAGCGCGACGAGCACGTCGGCGAGCCGGTCGCGCAGCTCGACCGACAGTGCGTTCTTGCGCTCCGGACGGTCCAGGGTGAGCGTGGCGATGCCGTCCCAGGGCCCGTCGATGCGCAGCATGACGGTCATCGTAGGGAGCCCACGGGCGCGTCCGCGCCGGGATCGGTCCCGACGCGCCGCACTCGTTACGGGGTGATGCTCACGAGGACGTAGTTGTCCTTGGTGTCCTTGACGCCGATGACGGCCCGGCCGTTGGACCCGTTCGCGTAGGTGACCGAGCAGCGCACCCTCGTGCCCGGCTTCTCGGTGAGGACCCTCCCCTTCCCGCACGAGACGTCGGCGACCGGCCGCCCGCGGCCGTTCGCGTAGCGAGCGACGAATGCATCCAGCTGCGGGACGAGCAGCACCGACTCGGCCTGGGCGATGTGCGTGTCGCCCCCGTCGTCGGTCTGGCGCAGCACCAGCCGGAGCGGCACGCCGTCGAGCTCGACCGTGCAGAAGAACGCCCGGCCCTTCTCGAGCGGGACGTCCTCGGGGCACTTCACCTCGCCGACGGTGGCCTTGCCCCGGTACTGCCGGCTGGCGAGCTGGAGGATCCCGGTGCGGGCCACGCCCATGTCGACCGATCCGTGGTCCGACCCGCCGCACCCACCGAGGGCGAGCGCGAGCGCGCCGGTGACGAGGACCGGCCACCATCGCACGCGCGCCACGACGGGCGAGCCTACGCGGATCGGTGCGAGGCACGGCCTCGACCGAGCGCGGGGGGAGGACCGCTACGCGGGATCGAGGACCGCGAGCAGCAGCACGCGCAGGATCCGCGAAGCGGCCGGCACCGAGCGCCGCGACGAGCGACGCAGCCCTTCCCACGCCTCCCACGACGCCGCGAAGTCCGCGGCGGCGAGCCGGTCGGCGTCGCCCGCGAGCTCGGGCTCGAAGGTCTCGGCGATCTGGCGGCGCAGGAACGCCTCTGAGCGTGCGAGCCCCCGTAGCAACGCCGGCGACGTGCTGTTCGCGCCCGCCGCCGCCCGCCGGACCGGGCCGATCACCTCGAAGAGCCGCGCACGCTGACGGATCACCGCGTCGACGCGAAGGTGCAGGGGCTCGTCGCTCGGCGGCAACGGCTCCAGCCTCGACCAGAGCCGCTCGACCTGGCGCTGCGCGACCGCGGCGTACAGCGTGTCGATGTCGTCGAAGTGCTGGAACACGGTGCGCAGCGACACGCCGGCCCGCTGCGCGATCTCCCGGGAGGGCGGGGACGTCTCGCCTTCCGCGAGCAGCTCGAGGAGCGCGTCCACGATCGCGTCGCGATTGCGCTCGCCCCGCAGCACGCGGCCGTCGATGGTCATCGCCTCGGGCATCAGGGTCTCCTCGCAACAAGTTGCATCCGCATGCGAGAACATCGGCGGGCCCCGGTCCGACATTGAGCACCATCGGGCCGATGCCCGGGAAGCGACCGTTGCACGCTGCGTGAAAGAACATCTACGGTGCGCGCCGTGACGCAGACGGTCGACGGACGCACCGCGCGGTCAGCCCGGACCCGCGACGCCGTCGTCCTCGCGGTCCTCGAGCTCGTGCGGGCCGGCGACCCGAGGCCGACGGCCAAGGAGATCGCCGCCCGGGCCGGGATCTCCTTGCGCTCGGTCTACGTCCACTTCGACGACCTGGACGACCTGTTCGCGGCGGCGAGCCGGCGCCAGACCGAGGCCGTCGCCCCTCTCCTCTCCCCGGTCGACGCGGGACACCCGCTCCGGCAGCGCATCGACGAGGTCGTCGCGCAGCGGAGCGCCATCTGGGAGGAGCTGGCGCCGGTCCGCCGAGCGGTGCTCGTCTGGGAGTCCAGCTCGCCGACCCTGCGTGAAGGCGCGCTGCGGGCGACGCGGCGCGCCCGCCGCGACCTCGCCCGGGTGTTCGCGACCGAGCTCGCCCCGCTGGACGACGACGACCGCCGGGTCACCCTCGAGGCGCTGCACCTCGCGACCAGCGCCGCGGCCTGGGAGGTCCTGCGCACGGAGTGCAGGCTCAGCGTCGACGCGGCGGCTCGCGTCGTCGACACCACGATCACCGCCGTCCTGGAGGCCACCCCATGAGCAGCGCGCACTGATGGACGTCGTCCGCACCCCCGACGACCGGTTCGACAACCTGCCCGGCTACGACTTCGCGCCGCACTACGTGGAGGTGCCGCGGGGTGACGGCGGCGACGCGACCTTGCGCATGCACCTCGTCGACGAGGGACCGCGCGACGCGTCCGAGACGGTGCTGATGCTCCACGGCGAGCCGTCGTGGAGCTACCTGTACCGGACCATGATCCCGGTGATCACCGCGGCCGGCATCCGCGCCGTCGCACCGGACCTGGTCGGCTTCGGCCGGTCCGACAAGCCGACCGAGCGCACCGACTACACCTACGCCCGCCACGTCGACTGGGTGAAAGCCGTCATCGGAGTGCTCGACCTCCAGCGAATCACGCTCGTCTGCCAGGACTGGGGCGGGCTGATCGGGCTCCGGGTGGTGGCGGAGGCGCCCGATCGCTTCTCGCGGGTCGTCGCGGCGAACACCTTCCTGCCGACGGGCGACACCCCGCCCGGCGACGCGTTCCTGGCTTGGCAGCAGTTCTCACAGGAAGCGCCCGACCTCCCGATCGGGGGGATCGTCAACATGGGCTCGACGACGGACCTCGGAGCCGAGGTCGTCGCCGCGTACGACGCGCCGTTCCCCGACGACACGTTCAAGGCCGGCGCGCGGCAGTTCCCGCTGCTCGTGCCGACGTCCCCGGACGATCCTGCGGCCGCGGCGAACCGCGCCGCCTGGGCCGTGCTCGAGCAGTGGACGAAGCCGTTTCTGACCGCGTTCTCCGACGCCGACCCCATCACCAAGGGCGGCGACGGCCCGCTGCAGGCGCGGATACCCGGCGCCAAGGACCAGCCCCACACGACGATCGCCGGCGGCGGCCACTTCCTGCAGGAGGACCGCGGGCCGGAGCTCGCGAAGGTCATCGTGGACTTCGTCCACGCAACGCCGGACACCACATGAACCAACGACCACGGGCTCACGCGCGCACCGGGTTGCGCGTGAGTCGGACCTAGGCTCGACAGCCAGCCGGAGCGGCGAAATGTCCACGAGGGGGGACGAGGGACGATGACGGCGACGTTGGAGCGCGTGCTGCCCTCCGCCAACGCCCGGCGCGTGCTCGCGTGGGTCCTGCCGCTCGGTGCCCTGGCGTTCGCCACGCTGGTCTGGCCGTTCCCCGCGCCGCTCGGCGTGATCGTCAACGGTGCGCTCGTCGGGGGCCGGGTCGCGCTGATCGCGCTCGGCATCGCGCTCGTCTACCGCGCCAACCGGGTCATCAACTTCGCCGCCGGCGACCTCGGCCAGGTCCCCGCTTCGCTCGCGGTCCTCCTCGTGCTCAGCCTCGGCTGGAACTACGTGCTCAGCGCGGTGCTCGGGCTCGTGGCTGCGATCGTGCTCGGCGTGCTCGTCGAGACGCTGATCATCCGGCGCTTCTACAGCTCGCCGCGCCTGATCGTGACCGTGGCGACGATCGGGATCTCACAGGTGCTGACCGGCTTCGCGCTGTTCATGCCCCAGTGGTTCCCCAACCTCGACATCTTCGGCTCACCCCGCCTCACCCCGCCGTTCACGGTCAGCTTCACGCTGCCCGGGGTGACGTTCAACGCGACCGACGTGCTCACGATCATCCTCGTGCCCGTGTGCTTCGTGGCGCTCGGCCTGTTCATGCAGCGCTCGGCGTTCGGGACCGCGATCCGGGCGTCGGCCGAGCGAGGCGACCGCGCCGCGACCCTCGGCATCCCGGTGAAGCGCCTCCACACGATCGTCTGGGTGATCGCGAGCGTCCTCGCGTACGTCGCGATGTTCCTGCGCGCCGGGACCGTCGGGCTGCCGCTCGGCGAGGTCCTCGGGCCGAGCTTCCTCCTCCAGGCACTCGCCGCGGCCGTGATCGGTCGCATGGAGCGATTGCCCACGATCGCGATCGCGGCGATCGGCATCGGGATGGTCGACCAGGCGATGACGTTCCAACCGGGGAACCGCCCGGCGTTCAACGACGCGGTCCTGTTCCTGATCGTGCTCGTCGCGCTGCTGCTGACCAAGAGGCCGACCGTGACCCGCTCCGGCGACGTCTCGACCTGGCAGGCCGCGCGCGAGGTCCGGCCGATCCCCCGCGAGCTCGTGCGGATCCCCGAGGTGCGCTACGCCCGCTGGGGCCTCGGCGCGGCGCTGCTCCTCGCGGTGCTCACGCTGCCCGCCTGGCTCTCGCAGTCGAAGCTGAGCCTCGCTTCCCTGATCGTCGTCTTCGGCATCGTCGGCATCTCGCTCGTCGTGCTCACCGGCTGGGCCGGCCAGGTCAGTCTGGGCCAGATGGCCTTCGTCGGCATCGGCTCCGCGGTCGGTGGCGCGCTGACGGCCAACCAGGGCCTCGACCTCGGCCTCGCGCTGCTGATCGGGGGCATCGTCGGGGCGGTGGTCGCGGTGATCGTCGGCTATCCGGCCATCCGGCGCGGCGGCTTGACCCTTCCGGTCGCGACCCTCGCGTTTGCGCTCCTGACCTCCTCGTACCTGCTCAACGTCGAGTTCTTCGACAGCTGGCTGCCGGTCGGGCGGGTCGAGCGACCCGACTTCCTCGGGTTCATCGACATCAGCACCGACACCCGCTACTTCTACTTCTGCCTCGTCGGCCTGGCCCTGATGTACGTCGCCGCCCGCGGGATCAGGTACAGCCGTACCGGACGGGCGCTGATCGCGATCCGGGAGAACGAGGCCGCAGCCCGTGCATACGGCATCGGTGCCGCGCGGACCACGCTCGCCGCCTTCGCGATCTCGGGATTCATGGCCGCGTTCGCGGGCGTGCTCTACATCCACCTGCAGGGCGCGCTCGGCATCGCCGCGTATCTGCCCACCGAGAGCCTCACCGCGTTCTCGATGGTCGTCATCGGTGGGCTCGGATCGCTCTCGGGCGCGCTCATCGGCGCGTTCTACGTCGAGGGCGCGAAGTACTTCCTGCCCGGCAACTGGGCGCTGCTCGCGAGCGGCGCCGGGCTGTTGCTCGTGCTGATGATCCTCCCCGGCGGGATCGGCGCGGCGCTGGCCGACGTGCGCGACGGCTACCTCCGATGGGTCGCGCGACGCCGCAACCTGCTCGTGCCGAGCCTCGTCGCCGACCGCATGGCCGACCCGGTCGAGATCTCTCCCGAGGCCGCCGAGGCCGCGGTCGAGGCGGCCGAGACCGAGCCCGTCCCGGAGCGCCTCTCGTGACCGCCGATGTGACCGCGCCGGTCGGCGCCGTGGCCCCCGAGCGGCGGTCCCGCCTCCGCCAGGCCTTCACCGGGGGCCAGGCGCTCTTCCCGCTCGTGGTCCTCTTCGGTCTGAACGCGGTCGACCAGGCCGACCAGCGCACCTTCGCGCTCCTCGCCCCGAACATCCGCGACTCGTTCCACCTCAACAACGCCGACTTCCTCCTGATCGTCGCGCTGGGCCTCGTGCTCGGGCTCCTCCTCTCGGTGCCGTTCGGGTTTGCGGCCGACCGGATCCCCCGCATGCCGATCGTCATCGCGGGGGCGATCGCGTTCGGCATCTTCTCCGCGCTGACGGGGCTCGCCACGACGATCTGGGTGCTGCTCATCGCCCGTGCCGGCGCGGGCTTCGGGACCGCGGTCAGCACTCCGACCCACAACTCGCTGCTCGCGGACTACTACGAGATCCCGATCCGGCCGAAGGTGTACTCCGTCCACCGGGCGGCGATCGCGGTGGGCGCGTGCCTCGGCCCGCTCATGGCCGGGATCCTCACGTCCTGGTTCAGCTGGCGGGTGCCGTTCCTCGTCCTGCTCCTCCCGACCGCGGTCTTCGTGGTCCTCGCGTTCTTCCTGCGTGAACCCGTTCGCGGGCACTACGAGCGCGAGGCCATGGGCGTGGACGCCGAGACCGCGGCCACCGAGGTCGCCGCACCGTCGTACGCCGAGTCGTGGCGGGTGTGCTGGAACGTCGGGACGCTGCGTCGGATCTTCTACGCGCTGCCGTTCCTCGCTGTCGCGTTCATCGGGCTGGAGATCTTCGGGTCGCTCTTCTATCAGCAGGTCTTCCACCTGAACGCGCGGGACCGCGGCTACGTCTTCGCACTGGTGGCCCCCGCGCAGCTCATCGGGCTGCTGCTGACCACCCGCATCATCACGCGGCTGTTCGTGCGGAGCGCGACGCTCGTTCCTCGGTTCGTCGCCGGCGTGTCGCTCGCGGTCGCGGTGGCTTGGACCGCGTTCGCGCTCAGCCCGAACCTGGTCGTCGCGGTGATCATGAACGCGATCGTCACGGGGATCGTCGTGCTGATCATCCCGCCGATCTTCGCCGCGCTGTCGCTCGCGATCCCCCCGAAGATCCGCTCGTTCGGCTTCGCCGTGGCTGCGCTCTGGATCCTGCCGGGGCTGCTCCTCCTCCCCGTCGTCGGCGGCATCGCCGACGCGTGGGGCATCCGGGTCGGCCTCGTCCTGATGGTGCCGGTCTTCCTGATCGGCGCGCTCGTCGTCGCGTCCGCCGGGCAGGAGATCGAGCGCGACATCAAGCGGGTCTGGACGTCCGCCGCGGCCCAGTCCGAGGCGCTGTACGAGCGCAACCAGGGGCGCTCGAAGCTGCTCCTCGTGCGTGGGGTGTCGGTCCACTACGACAGCGTGCAGGTGCTCTTCAACGTCGATCTCGAGGTGGACGAGGGCGAGATCATCGCGTTGCTCGGCACCAACGGCGCGGGAAAGTCCACGTTGCTCAAGGCGATCACCGGGCTCGTCGAGGCGACCGAGGGCGCGATCATCTTCGACGGCCGGGACATGACCTACACGCCGCCGAACGAGACTGCGGGCCGGGGCGTGACGATGGCACCGGGCGGCCAGGGCGTGTTCCCCTCGCTCACGGTCCGCGAGAACCTGCAGCTCGCCGGCTGGCTGCACCGCAAGGACAAGGCCCACACCCGCGCCGCGACGGAGAAGGTCCTCGACATCTTCCCGGTGCTCCGGGAGCGCATGGACGAGGTCGGCGGCAACCTCTCGGGCGGCCAGCAGCAGATGCTGACCCTCGGCATGGCGTTCATCGAGCAGCCGCGCCTCCTCATGATCGACGAGCTCTCGCTCGGGCTCGCCCCGAGCGTCGTCGGCCAGCTGCTCGAGATCGTCCGCGAGCTCAAGGCCGCGGGGACGACGATCATCCTCGTCGAGCAGTCGGTCAACGTCGCCCTGACCGTGGCCGAGACCGCGTACTTCATGGAGAAGGGTGAGATCCGCTTCCACGGGCCGACGTCGGAGCTGCTCGAGCGGCCCGACGTGCTGCGGTCCGTGTTCCTCGAGGGTGCCGGCACGCATGCGACCGCCGTCGCGGGCACCAACGGCAGCGTGCCCGCACCCACCGTGCCGGCTCGCCCCGCCCGCAACGGCGAGGTCAACCCCTCCGAGCTCCGCCTCGAGGTGCGCGGGCTCACCAAGCGCTTCGGCGGGATCACGGCGCTCGCCGACGTCTCGTGCGCGGTCAGCGGGGGCGAGATCGTCGGCTTCCTCGGCCCGAACGGCGCGGGCAAGACGACGCTGTTCGACGTCATCTCCGGGTTCACGCCGCAGGACGGCGGGACGATCATGATCCGCGACACCCAGGGCGACGTGCACGACATCTCGCACACGGCGGCCCAGACGCGGGCCAAGCTCGGACTCGGCCGCTCGTTCCAGGACGGGCGCCTGTTCCCCGCGCTGACCGTCACCGAGACGATCGCGGTCTCGCTCGAGTGCAGCATCGACGTGCGCGACCCGCTCGCCGCCGCGCTGCACCTCCCCGCAGTGGTGGACTCCGAGGCCAGGGTCGAGGATCGGGTCGAGGAGCTGATCGCCCTGATGGGCCTCGGCGCCTTCCGGGACAAGTTCGTCCACGAGCTCTCCACCGGCAGCCGTCGGATCGTCGACCTCGCCTGCATCCTGGCCCACCAACCGACCGTGCTCCTCCTCGACGAGCCGTCGAGTGGGATCGCGCAGCGCGAGGCCGAGGCGCTCGGCCCGCTGCTGCTGCGGATCCGCGACTCGCTCGGGGCCAGCATCCTCGTGATCGAGCACGACCTGCCGCTGCTCACCTCCGTCGCCGACCGCATGGTGGCGATGGAGCTCGGCGCGGTCATCGCTTCGGGTGACCCCGGCGACGTCGTCAACGACCCTCGCGTCGTGGCGTCGTACCTCGGCACCGACGAAGCCGCGATCTCCCGCTCCGGCGGGCTCGGACCCGGCACCACCTGACAGGGGGAACACATGGAACCGACAAACCGCCGAGAGACCGGAGCGCGACCCAGCGCGATGAAGCGCTACGGGCCCTGGATCGCCATCCTGGTCGTGATCATCGTGATCGGCGGTGTCGTCCTCGTCACGAGCTCGGGCGACGACAGCAGCAACAACAAGGCGTCGGACACGAGTGGCGCGGTCAAGACGAGTGGCGGCCCGGTCACCATCAACGACTCGAACCGCGACTCGATCAACTGGGGCCCGAACTGCGACACCAAGCTCGGCAAGGTGAAGATCCCGTACACCTACGCCGCGCCGTGCGTGAAGCCGTTCACCGGTGACAACGGTGGCGCGACCGCCCCGGGCGTGACGAAGGACGCGATCACGGTCGTCGTCTACATCGGCGACCCGGCCAAGAACCCGCTGCAGTCCGCGACGGTCAAGGGCGCCGGCGCCGACGTGAGCCCGGCGACGGCGAAGGAGACCTACCAGGGCTACATCGATCTCTTCGCGAAGTACTACGAGACCTATGGGCGCAAGATCGACCTGAAGTTCTTCGACGGCACCGGCGGCCCGATGGACGAGGTCGCGGCGCGCGCGGACGCCAAGGCGATCGCCGACATGCACCCCTTTGCCGTGCTGAACGGCGCCAACCAGACGCCGGCCTGGTCGGACGAGCTCTCCGCGCACCACATCATGTGCCTGGCCAACTGCTCGCTCGCCGTGCCCGAGAGCTTCATCAAGGGCCACCAGCCGTACATCTTCGGCACCGGTCCGACACCCGAGCAGGCGTCGCTGCTGACCGCCAAGCTCGTGAGCAACCTGCTCAACGGCAAGACCGCCCAGTACGCGGGCGACGCGCTGAAGAACAAGAAGCGGGTGTTCGGCATCGTCCACTACGACACGATCGACGGCCAGCAGACATCCGCGTTCAACGTGCTCAAGAGCACGCTCACCGCAGACGGCGTGAAGATCGCGACCGAGATCCCCTTCCTGCTCGACCTCTCGAAGGCGCAGGAGAACGCACGGACCGAGATCTCGAAGCTCAAGGCCGCCGGCGTCACCACCGTCGTCTACACCGGTGACCCGCTCACCCCGGCGTCGCTGACCAAGGAGGCGACGGCCCAGAACTACTTCCCGGAGTGGGTCATCGGCTCGAACGTGCTGGTCGACATCGCGCTCTTCGGACGAACCTTCGACCAGCAGCAGTGGCAGCACGCCTTCGGGCTCGCGCTCACCGCCGCGCGCACGGACCAGGACGCGCGGGAGTCCTACAACCTCTACAAGTGGCAGTACGGGAAGCCGCCGCCCAACAACACCTACGGCGTGATCATCGTCGACCCGGTCGCGCTGTTCACCGGCCTCCAGCTCGCGGGTCCGGACCTCACGCCGGACAGCTTCGCCGCGGGCATGTTCCGCGAGCCGATCCTGGGCGGCACCCCGCTCAGCCCTGCGACCTCGAGGGGGCACCACGGCCTGTGGCCCGGCACCGACTGGGGCGGCACCGACGACACCGGCCTCATCTGGTGGAACCCGAACGCCACCGGCGAGGACGAGGTCGGCACCGTCGGCAAGGGCCTGTACGAGTACACCTCGATGGGCAAGCGGTGGTTCCTCAAGGACTTCCCCACGAGCAACCCGGGCCTGTTCGACCCGAAGTCGTCGATCACCATCTTCAAGACGATCCCACCCCAGTACGCACCGCCCAACTACCCGTCGCCTGCTAAATAGGGGCGATGGAGCCGACGCCGCCGCGGAAGCGGAGCAGCCCACGGGGGCTGCTCCGCTACGCGCCGTTCGTCGCGATCGTGGTCGTCGTCGTGCTCGTGTGGCTGCTGTTCGGCCGGTCGGACGACAGCGGGTCCTCGTCGAAGCCGCCGGCGGCGACGGGTCCGGCGAACGGACCGGTCGTGTTCTCGGCCGCGAACAAGAGCTCGGTGCAATGGGGTCCGAAGTGCGACACCTCCCGCGGCACCGTCGCGGTGCCGTTGACCTACGCACCGCCGTGCGTCAAGCCGTTCACGGGTGACAACGGGGGCGCGACCGCCCAGGGCGTCACCGCGGACACGATCACCATCGCGCTGTACCAGGCGCAGCCGGACATCCTGCAGCAGACCTTCTTCCAGCAGAGCGGATCCGACGAGTCGCTCCAGAGCGAGCTGGAGACCGTGCAGCAGTACGTGTCGTTCTTCGAGGCGCACTACGAGACGTACGGCCGCCACGTGAAGATCGTGCCGGTGA
Organism: Acidimicrobiia bacterium; assembly: GCA_036502405.1. GTDB lineage: Bacteria > Actinomycetota > Acidimicrobiia > IMCC26256 > JAENVU01 > Chersky-806. The sequence goes on along the minus strand of DASXYP010000061.1, from coordinate 5,633 downwards.
AGGCGACCGGCGCGCCCGACGACGAGAGCGCGGCACGTGCCGACGCGATCAAGGTAGCGACCGAGATCAAGGCGTTTGCATCGTGGGGTGGCCCGAGCGAGACCCAGGCCTACGCGGACGAGCTCTCGGCGCGCGGGGTCCTCTGCATCGGCGACTGCCTGCTGGCCGCGACGAACGGATACGTCGGGCAGAGCAAGAACCACGTCTGGCTCACGTTCCCGTCGATCGAGCAGCTCGGAGCGCACTGGAGCGAGTTCCTCACCCGGGAGCTCGTGGGGCGCAAGGCACAGTTCGCCGGCGACCCGGCGCTGCGCAGGCGCACCAGGGTCTTCGGCGTGGTCCGCTTCGACGAGAGCTTCGCGGGGCTCGACCAGGCCGGCGCGAGCTTCGTGAAGCAGCTGCGAAGACAAGGGGTGCCGCTCGGCGCCGAGATCCCGTACCAGCTCGATCTCTCGAAGGCCCAGGAGAACGCGCGCAACTGGATCGCGAAGCTGAAGGCCGCCAAGGTCACGACGGTGATCTTCGCCGGCGACCCGGTGACCCCGTCGTCGCTCACCCAGGAGGCCACCGCTCAGCACTACTTCCCCGAGTGGGTGGTGCTCGGCGCGGCGTACACCGACACGTCGCTGTTCGGGCGCACCTACGACCAGAAGCAGTGGGCGCACGCGTTCGGCGTCTCGACCCTGCCCGCGCCCGTCGTCCCGACCGCCGACCAGCTGTACCAGATCCTCGTGTGGCAGTCGGGCAAGGGCCCGGTCGCGAAGACCTTCAAGGTCCTGGTGCAGGCACCGCTGATCTTCTACACCGCGCTGCACCTCGCGGGTCCCCACCTCACCGCGGAGACGTTCCGCGACGGCTTGTTCCGGTTCCCCTCCGGTGCGACGCACCCGACCGATCTCCACGTCTCGTGGGGTGACCACGGCATCTGGCCGAGCACGGACTACTTCGGCAGCGACGACGCGACCCAGATCTGGTGGAACCCGAACGCGAAGGGCGTGGACGAGGTCGGCAACCAGGGCACGGGACTCTGGGAGTACTCGCGGGGCGGCAAGCGCTACCTGCCCGGCCAATGGCCGTCCGGCGAGCCCGACATCTTCCATCCGGCGACCTCGATCACCGAGTTCGCGAGGATCCCGCCCGCCGACCAGCCGCCGAGCTACCCGTCCCCGGCCAGGTAGGCCCGGTCGGCTGCGGTCGGGGCGACCCGCTGCCAGCCCTCTCCCAGGACGTACCGGCGGATCACACGCGCCGGGTTGCCGACTGCGACGCAGAAGTCGGCGATCTCGCCGGCGACGACCGAGCCGGCGCCGATGACGGTGTGGCGCCCGATCGACGCCCCGGGCAGGACGACCGTTCCGTGGCCGAGCCATGCGCCGTCGGCGATCGCGACCGGCCGGGGCGAGGAGAACTGGAGGCCGGGCGGCAGCGAGACGTCCTCGTAGCCGTGGTTCGCGTCCGTGACGTAGACGTGGTGACCGGTCCACACGTCGTTGCCGATCCGGATCGAGCTGTGCCCGACGATGCCGCTCCCCTTCCCGATCAGCGTCCGGTCGCCGATCGTGATGACCGGGTCGTTGTCCGGCACGTGGCCGGGCATCACGCCCGCGGAGAGAGTGCCGTACGGCCCGACGATGACCTTCTCGCCGAGCCGGATGTACTGCTCGCCGTACAGCGCGGTGAGGGGGAAGCAGACAGCGCTGCCGGCTCCGAAGCCGCCGAACCGCCGCGCCCGACGGCTCCGCGGCCCGATCGTGCCCTGGCGCGCGAGCTGCTCCCAACCCCAGTTGATGACGTCCGCCGCGCCCCGCATCGCCGGAGCGTAGCCCGGGTGGTTCGCAGCCCTTCGGGCTCAGTCCGAGGTCGGCGGCCGCGCCTTGGGATGCAGCGTCGTGCGCGCGCGCCGGAACATCGTTCCCACGGCGGCGAGGGCCACGACGACGAGCGCGATCCCGAAGTAGATCAGCGCGGGTGGCCAGCTCGTGTCGGTGGCGCTCACCGAAGCACCCGTGCGCGCGGGCGATTCACCACTGGTCGCGAAGTGATCCAGCGTCACCGCCGCGTGGTCGGCGTCGGTGACCGTCGCGTGCAGCGTTCCCGCGCTCGTCTCCGCGGCGTCGATGCCCTCCCCTTCGCCGTCGGCGGGCGGGGCCGAGCCGATGTCGGTGACCGCCCCGGAACCGATGTCCACGTGGTACACGCCGTGCCGCGCGTCGTCGGTCATGAGCCAGACCGCCCCGCGGGCGACGGATGCGCCCTGCACCTTCTGGAGCGCCCGGTCCAGCACCAGGGGCTTCAAGCGACGCCAGCCCGCCCGGATGTCGTAGCGCAGCAGCGCACGGCCCCCGAACCGGTCCATCGAGTACGCGATGCCGCTGGCCGCGTCCACCGCGACGAACGAGTTCTCGTGCTGGTCGACGGTCGTCGCACCGCGGAACGAGAGCGTGCGCAGGTCGTAGCGGGCCATCGCCTGCGTGCCCCGGTCGTAGTCCGGCTGCTCGAACGGGACGTACACGGTGGTGCCCGACACGTCGATGTCGCCGACGTGGTCGAACCCGCGCTGCGCCCAGGCCGGTGGGATCGCGGCATCGACCCGGCGGACGGTCTGGAGGTGCTCGTCGAGCCGGGCGAGCACGTCGGTGCCGGACACCACCCAGCCGCCCGGGATGCGGGCGATGCCCTGGTCGTACGCCCCGTCCAGCTGCTCGTGCGACGCCAGGGCCGCCGACGGACCGCTGAGCGCGAGCAGCCCGAGCAGCACCGCGCCGAGGTGTCCGAGGAGTCCCATCTGCGGCGAGGCTACCGGCGAGGGTGCGATGATCCGCCGCGTGAACGGCGACCCGCAGGACCCCGCCGCCCACGCGGACGAGGACTTCTGCTACCTCACGACCGTCGGGCGACGGACGGGCCGACTGCACACGATCGAGATCTGGTTCGCGGTCGACCGCGGCGTCGTCTACATGATGGCGGGTGGTCGCGAGCACTCCGACTGGGTGCGCAACCTCCTCGACGATCCGTCGGTGCACGTACGGATCGGCGACGTCGAGTGGGAAGCGACCGCGCGTGTCGTCGCGGCCGACACCGAGGAGGACGCGCGCGTGCGCCCGCTGTTGCGCGACAAGTACGCAAACGCGTCGGACGACCTCGTCTCGTGGGCGCGCACCGCGCTGCCGGTCGCGATCGAGCTCCGGGGTTCGTCAGGCTGACGGCTCGGTCCGGTCGCGGTTGAAGACGTACGCCAGCAGCTCCGCGCCGAAGCTCGACGCGACCACGACGTCCGACGGGTCCGCGTCCACACCGTTGAGCCACTGGAGGCGCAGCACGTCGCCGCCCCGGAGCTCGGGCACGATGCCCCCGAAGAAGACCTCGAGCTCCTCGTGGACCGCGGGCGGCAGGGCTGCCGTGCCGGGATCATGCAGCGACAGGTCGATGTGCACGAGGTCGCGGCCGGCGTCGGCTTCCGCGTCGAGGGCCCGCGCGAGCGCGTCGACGACGTCCGCCCCGACCCGGTCGACCGCGACCGTGGCCTCGTTGTGGTCGTCGTGCTCGGTGATGGTCAGGTGCGTCGGTCCGTCGAGCACCGGCACCCCGACCAGGGGGACCAGCTCCCGCTCCAGGGCGTTGTGCTCGTAGACCGCCGCGACGATGTCACGGTGCCAGTGCGGCGGGTGCACGACCCGGTTCGGGGACGGGTTCGTGGCCAGCCAGAACAGCGCGACCGACTGCCGCCGGCCCCGACTGTCCTCCTTGATCGCGGTGTACGACACGCGAGAGGGGATGTAGCCGATCAGGAACCCGGTCTCGTGGCCCCCGAGCTCGAGGTTCGCCGCCTGGCTGTACGGGTGCGCGGCGGTCGCCTCGCTGTACATCCCGAGCAGGCCCTCGGCGGCGCACCACGACGCCAGGTCGCGCTTGAGCGTCGTGAACAGGTGGTGCCCGCGGTAGCGGGGATCGACGACCGCCTGGCCCGCATGACCGGCGAGCGCCGCGGGGTCGGCGCGGTCCAGCGCGAGGTGGCCGACGACGTCGCCGGCCGGGTCGATCCCGACGATCGAGCGCATCGAGCCGCACTCGAGCCGGCGCCGGATCTCGTCCACGTCGTAGGCCCACGCACCGTCGTAGGACCGTCCGTACGACCGCACGATCGCCGCGGTGAGCTGCGCCGCCTCGTCCGGGAGGAGGAACCGGATCTCGACGGTGGCGTCGTCGGCGACGGGCTCGACCATGGGGGAAGTCTCGTCGACGCTGCCGGACGGCGCCGCTCCCTCGCTCGGCGGTGTCGCCCTCCGGAGGACGGTGCCGCGTCGACAGCGGGCCGGGGTGAACCCCGGGTCGTAGACTCGCCCGCCATGGACGTACGGAAGATCGAAGACCGGGCCCCAGTCGTCGAGCACAACGGCACCGTGCCGGTCTGGTGGCTCATCAACCCGCGTGAGATGAAGGACATCACCGACGGCGGATACCTCGAGCTGGCGAACGAGTTCGAGGTTCCGGGCGGCTCGTACGTGTACCCGCACACGCACCCGACCCACGAGTTCTATTACGTGACCTCGGGGCGGGGCACGATGACGATCGGCGACGAGGACCGCGAGATCACCCAGGGCGACCTCGTCTACATCCCGCCGGACACGGTGCACAGCCTCAAGCCGATCAGCGACCACGCACCGATCCACTGCTTCTGCTTCGCGGTCGGGGTCAAGGGCGCGCCGCCGATCGACTACACGAACCACGACGACTGAACGCCGAGCTCGCCTTTCCAGACTCTGGATCGCCGTGTCGTAGGTGTCCCACCCCGGGTGCACGCTGGGAGCACCGGTGGACGACACCGGTGTAACTACACTCGTGTGATCCACCGGGAGGCGACCATGACCGATCCACGCACCGAGCTTCGACGTGACGACATCGCCGGCGAATTCGACGCCCCGTTCGTCCTGGCGGAGCGCTGCGGCGCGTTCGCGCCGGACCCCGAGGAGCCGGCGATCTGCACCACCTGCGGCTGGCTGCACGACGAGCACCCCGTCGATGCGCGCCTGGAGCCGGTCGCCGCGTAACCAGCGCGCGGCCGGCGCGGGTCGGGAACCCGGTCGCCTCGTCGGGTCCGCGGACGCGGCGATGCCGTCGGCCCCTGACGACCCGGGCTACGCGGGCGCCACCCGGAGGATCGCCTCGATCTCGACCGCGATCCCGAAGGGCAGCGCGGCCATGCCGACCGCCGAGCGGGTGTGCCGGCCGCGCTCTCCGAAGACCTCGAGCAGCAGGTCCGAGCACCCGTCGATCACGGCCGGCGTCCGGTCGAACCCCGCACCGACGTTCACCATCCCGAACACCTTCACGACCCGCTCGACCCGGTCCAGCGTCCCCAGCTCGGCCCTCACGGTCGCCAGGATCGAGAGCCCGGTGAGGCGGGCCGCGTCGCGGCCCTGCCCCAGCGTCAGATCCGTCCCGACCTTGCCGACGACGGTGGTCGTCCCGTCCGTCGGACCGTGGCCCCCGACGTGCAACAGATCCCCGGACAGCACGCACGAGACGTAGCTCCCGACCGGCGGGAACACCGGCGGCAGCGTGATGCCGAGCTCCGCGAGCCTCGCGTCGAACGACGACGTCACGGCCCGAACCCTAGGTCGTCGCGGCGAGTG
>DASXYP010000060.1:0-9529 GCA_036502405.1 Acidimicrobiia bacterium | reverse complement strand
CCCGATGATCGTGACGACCATGAGCAGCTCGATCAGGGTGAACCCCCGCTCAGGTCCGTGGGTTGGGTGGCTGCGCATCACGGAAGGTCTCCGGAAACGGAGCGGGCCCGGGGTTCCTCCCCGGGCCCGCTCCATCACCTCCGGCTGGATCAGCCGGTGAACCCGTTGCCGTTCCAGTCGACACCGCCCGTGAGGCTCGGTGCCGCCGCGTCACAGCTCGCCTGGCCCGAAGCACTGGCCGCGAACTGCGTGCCGGGACCGGTCGCCACGTCACGCAGGTAGAAGCAGGTCCCCGAGGCCGAGCGGGCCGCGAACGCGATGCCGTCAACTCCCGTCACCGTCTGTGGCGGCGTGCCGGCCACCGTGAACCCGGCGTTGCTCACCGAGACCATCTTCGGCCCGGTCGACGCAGCCGTCTGGAAGGTCAGGCTCGGCTCGACGCCGTTGAGGGCCGTGAACGTCGCGGTGGTGTAGTCCGAGCTGTCGGTGTACAGCGTCTTGGCGGAGGTGAGCGCGTTGCGCAGCGATGACTGCGCGGCACGGTCCTTCGCCTTGTTCTGCGCACCGAGGAAGGTCGGGATGGCGATGGCGATCAGGATCGCAATGATGAGCACGACCACCATGAGCTCGATGAGAGTGAATCCACCCTCGTCGTCCCCGTCCCGCCGGGCGCGCAGCTTGGCAATGATGTTCACTGCATTTCCCCTTTGGTTCGTTGGATTGTCAAAGGCCGTTGCCGAGGATTCGGTGACGACCACTGCCCATATCGGCCCAGCCCTTCGGCAACTTGAACGGAATGTCCGGATTGTCGGGGAGTGGCCGCGGAGCCCCGGAACCACTGGGTCCGGAGGCCCGCCGCGCGCCAGACTGGACGGGTGCGCCAGCGCGTCGTGGACCTGACCGTCCTCGTCGGGGAGTGGCTCCTCGACCGGCTCGACCGCCTCGTCGCGCGAGCGTCGAAGCTCGGCAACCCGCCCTTCTTCTCGAAGCGCGACTTCCTCTGGGCCTACGGGATGGAGGCGAACTGGGAGGCGATCCGCGCCGAGCTCGACGAGGTGCTCCGGTACCGCGACGAGCTCCCCAACTTCCAGGACATCTCGACCGACCAGGAGTCGATCACCGACGACGACCGGTGGAAGACGTTCTTCCTCTACGGGTTCGGGTTCCGCTCCGACAGCAACTGCGCCCGCTGCCCCGAGACCGCCCGGCTCGTCGAGTCCATCCCGGGGATGAAGACGGCGATGTTCTCGATCCTCTCACCGCACAAGCACATCCCCGACCACTCCGGCCCGTACAAGGGGATCGTCCGCTACCACCTCGCGCTCAAGGTCCCCGAGCCGCGCGAGCAGTGCCGCATCCGGGTCGGCGACGAGATCGTCACGTGGGAGGAAGGTCACAGCCTGATCTTCGACGACACCTACGAGCACGAGGTGTGGAACGACACCGACGGGGAGCGGGTGGTGCTCTTCATCGACGTCGTCCGACCGCTGCGCTTCCCGATGAACGTGGTGAACGCGTTCGTGATCAGCGCGATCGCGCGGTCACCGTTCATCGCCGACGCCAAGCGTCGGCACCTCGCCTGGGAGGCCCGCTTCGCCGCCGGCCGGGTCGGGCGACTGCCAGCGCGCCCGGGCGGCGCCCCGGCGCAGCTTGCCGCTCGTCGTCCGGGGGATGAAGCCGGCCGGAACCAGCTCCACGACGTCCGCGGGTAGCCCGGCGTCGGCGAGCTTCGCCCGCAGCGCGAGGACCACCTCGCCGGCCTTCGCGCTCTTGTACCGGGACTCGGCGAGCAGGACGACGCGCTCCCCCTCCGGCCCGACGTCACCGAACGCGACGACGCGGTCCGGCAGGACGCCCTCAGTCCCCTGCACCGCGAGCTCGAAGTCCGACGCCGCGACGCGCTGCCCGTTGCGGTTGATCATCTCCTTCAACCGCCCGACGATGACGACCTCGTCGTCGACCACCTGCGCGACGTCGCCGGTCCGGAGCCATTCGCCGTCGAACGCGGCCGCGGTCGCCTCCGGGTCGTCGAGGTAGCCGGTCATCGCCGCGGGCGTCAGCGCCAGCAGCTCGTTCGTGTCCGGGTCGAGGCGAATCTCGACGCCGGGCACCGGACGCCCGCACGAGACCCAGACGTGGCGTCCGTCCTCCACGGTCACGAAGCGCGTGCCTGCCGGCTTCGCGGTGACCGCGAGCGTCGCCTCGGCGAGCCCGTAGGTGGGGCACAGCGCCTCGGGCCGCAGCCCGCGGGGTTCGAAGACCTCGGCGAAGGCCTCGATCACGCTCGGCCGGATGGTCTCGGCGCCGACGAGCACGTGCTGCACCGACGAGAGGTCGGCGTCTCCGCCCCGGCGCCGGAAGCGGCGGCCGACGAGCTCGAGCGCGAACGGCGGTGCGATCGCGAACGTCACCTGGAGCTCGCTCAGCAGCTCGAGCCAGCGGCCGGGACTGCGCAGGAAGCTCTCGGTGGGCCACTGGTGCAGCGTGCCCTCGCTCCAGAGCGCGTTGATGACCGTGCCGATCAGGCCCATGTCGTGGAAGAGCGGCAGCCAGGAGAGCCCGCTGTCGCCGGGCTGGATCTGCCACTGCTCGCGGATCGACCAGAGGTTCGCCAGCACCGCCCGCTGGGAGATCACGATGCCCTTCGGCTGCCCCGTCGTCCCCGAGGACGGCTGGATGAACGCCACCGGGTTCGGCGGGCCCGCGGGCACCGCATTGCCGAGCGCGCCGTCGATGCCGATCGCGCGCAGCTCCGGGACGGCGTCGCGGTAGGCCTGCGCGCTTGCTCCGTCGGTGGCGATCGCGACGAGGCGCATCCGCTCGACCCGGTCGCGCAGGACCGCGCACCAGGCTTCCGACCCGACGTGGCCGGCGAGGCCGAGCGGGACCGGCACCGCGCCGAGGTGCTGGAGCCCGTAGAACGCGTCACAGAAGACGGCGCGGTCCTCGACGAGGATGCCGACGTGCTCGCCGGGTGCGACGCCGCCTGACGCGAGCTGCCCCGCGACTCGCGCCGCGCGCACCGGCAGCTCCGCGAACGTCACCTCGGCGCCGTCCGTCAGGTAGTGGTAGAGGACGTTGCGGTCGAGCCGGCCGGCCCGCTCGTCCATCAGCTCGACGAGGCTGCCGATCTCCGTCTCGGGGGCCCGGGCCGAGGTCGGCGCGGTCATCCTTCCCGCTCCCGGCCCTGGGGGCCGGGCCGACGACCGGTTCCTCGGCGAGACGCTCCGCTCCTCGCTCGGCCGTGGCCGCGTGCCGGCATCGCTCCGCTCACGTCGTACCCCGGGCGGACCGGGCCTCGGTCTCGAGCGCGGTGATGAGCGCGCCCACCGTCGTGGCGCCCTCGAGGGACTCTTCGGGGAAGACGATCCCGAGCTCGTCCTCGGCGTCGTAGATCATCTCCATGATCTCGAGCGACGACAGGCCGAGGGTCGCGAGCTCGAGGTCGTCGGTGACGAGCTCGGGTGTGACGCCGAGCGCGCTCGCGAGCCGCGGCCGCATGAACGACGCGACGTCCGGAGCAGCGCTCATCTCCCCCGCTCCACCGCTCGGGGCCACTTCGCGCCTCGTACTTCGTGCCCGCGATGCGCTCCGCTCACGGCGTCACCACGCGGCCGAAGGTCTCGAGGCACCGGTCGACGTCGGCGTCGGTGTGCACCGAGGTGGTGCTGAGTCGGAGCAGCGCCTCGCCGCGAGGGACTGCGGGGAAGACGCCGACGTTCACGTAGACGCCCGCTTCGAACAACGCGCGCCAGGCGAGGGTCGCGTGCCACTCGTCGGGCATGCGCACGCCGACGATCGCGCTGCCCGCGAACGAGATGTCGGCACCGAGGTCCCGCAGCCCGTCCGCCAGCTGCGTCGCGAGCGCGATCGTGCGCTCGCGACGCCACGGCTCGGCCCGGCAGATCCGCAGCTCCTCCTGCGCGGCTCCGACGGCCGCGGGCACCGCCGACGCGGTGAACACGAACGGTCGAGCGTGGATGCGCAGGTGCTCGATGACGTCGGCGTCCCCCGCGATGACGCCGCCGCACGAAGCGAGCGACTTGCTGAAGGTCCCCATGACCAGGTCGGCCCCGGGATCGAGGCCCACCGACAGGCCACCGCCGTCCGGACCGAACAGCCCGAGCGAGTGCGCCTCGTCCACGAGCGTGCGTGCACCCGCAGCGCGGCTGATCGCGAGGAGGCGGGGCAGGTCGACGACGTCGCCCTCCATCGAGAACACCGAGTCCCACACCACCAGCGCGGCCCGACCGTCCTGGGCCAGGCGACCGAGCTTGGACTCGAGCTGGTCCAGGTCGTTGTGGCGCACGCGCACCACCCGCGCACCCGAGAGCTGGGCACCGTCCTCGATCGACGCGTGGTTCTTCGCGTCGGTGACGATCACGTCCTCCGGTCCGCAGAGCGTGGCGATCGTCGCGAGGTTGGCGAGGTAGCCCGCGGTGAAGACGAGCGCGGCCTCGCGCTGCATCCAGTCCGCGAGCTCGGCCTCCAGCTCCAGGTGCAGGTCGAGCGTCCCGTTCATGAGCCGGGACCCGGTGCACCCGGTGCCGTACCGGTCCACCGCGCGCCGCGCGGCTTCGGCGACGCGGGGCTCGTCGGCGAGACCGAGGTAGTTGTTCGAGCCGAACATCAGCTTCGGCACCCCGTCGACGACCACCTCACGACCGAGAGGCGAGCCGACCGGGACGAAGTACGGGAACGCGTGTGCACGCGACGCGAGGTCGACGTCGGCCCGCCGCGGGTCTGCCCGCACCTTCCAGAAGAGATCGCGCTGGAGCGCGTCCAGCATCGTCACGCGACACTCCGGAAGGTCAGGCGCGCGGCGCGGATTGCGGCACGCGTCGCGCGGTTGGCGCCTTCGAGCTCCTCGGGGATGCCGAGGGGGAGGAGGTTGTCGATCACGACGCGGCGCACCCCGACGTCGACGAACGGCTGCAACCGGGCGACGATCTCGGCCGGTGTGCCGTGCGCCACGAAGTGGCCGGCACCCTCGACCGGCAGGTCGTTGGCCGCGTCCCGGATCGTCGCGGTCGGCACCCACTCCGGGATGTAGTCGCGCAGGCCCGCGAACCCGGGGCCGAGCGGGTGCTCCAGCCCGGCCTGGGCGAAGACGTCGGCGTTGCCCGCGAGCGCCTGCACGCGCAGCAGGACGCCTTCGAGCGCCTTCTCGGCGACGTCGTGGTCCTCGTGGATCACCGCGTAGAGGTAGAGGCCGGGCACGATGCCACCGGGATCGCGGCCCGCGGCCTCGGCCGCGCGCTGCGCCAGCGCCAGCCGCGCCTGGTACTGCTCCGCGGTCGTCGGCAGCACCGGCAGCCACCCGGTGCCGTAGCGGCCGACCAGCTCGAGCAGACCGTCCGAGTGGCCGCCGAGGACGATCTCGAGCGGTGGGGTCGACGGAGCCCGGGAGCTCGCCATGCCCGGCAGACGGTCGATCGTGAAGTGCTCACCCCGGAAGGACACCGGTCCATCGGTGCCGAGCAGGCGGGTGACGATCTCGAGCGCCTCACCGAGCCGGCCGACCGGCCGGGTCCGGGCGATCCCGAGCGGAGCGGTGTTCAGGCCCTCGCCGGAGCCGAGGCCGAGCACGAAGCGGCCCGGCGCGAGCTCGCTCAGGGTCGCGGCGGCCTGGGCGATCGTGGCCGGGTGGCGCCGGTAGGTGTCGGTGACCGCGATCCCGACCCGGGGCCGGCGGGTCGCCATCAGCGAGACCGTGGCCGCGACGAAGGGGTCGGCGTACGCGTGCGGGTCGTCGACGACCTCGGCCAGGACCCCGCCCGCCTCGCGCCACAGCTCGCGGGGGTGCCAGGCCATCAGGTGGTCCGGGTACCAGAGCGCATCCACGCCCTCGGCCTCGGCCAGCATCGCCGCGCCGGTCGCGATAGCGCTCGCGCGGTACGGAAAGCCCATGGTGCCGATCTCGATCATGGTGTCCGATCAGGGTAACCGGGGCCTCCCCCTCCCGAGCGTCTCCGGAGGGCGACCGCCCGGGATCTCGCGGTCGAGGCTGGACATCCGCGGGCCCCCGTGTGAAAATGGAACAGGTTTCATTTTTGGCTGCGCCGGTCCGGCGCGTGCGTGAGCGGAGGTCGGGTCGATGGAGTTCGGGCTGTTCATGGGCGGGTTCGTCCACAAGGACCAGATGGCCGCCAACCCGGACGCCGAGCACGCCCGGCTCATGAGCGAGGTCGCGCTCGCCGAGGTCGGCGACCGCACCAACTGGAAGTACTCGTGGTGGACCGAGCACCACTTCCTCCTCGAGTACTCGCACATCTCCGCCAACGAGACGATCATGCCGTTCGTCGCCGCGCGCACGAAGCAGATGCACATCGGCTCCGGGATCATCAACATCACCCCGCCGGTGAACCACCCGGCGCGCGTCGCGGAGCGGGTCGCGATGCTCGACCACCTCTCCGAGGGCCGGTTCGAGTTCGGCACCGGCCGCGGCTCGTCCACGACCGAGCAGGCCGGCTTCGGGATCAACGACCCGGAGCTGACCAAGGAGATGTACGACGAGGCGATCGGCGAGTTCAAGAAGATGTGGGCGCCGGGGACCTACCAGCACGACGGCCGCTTCTTCTCGCTGCCCGAGCGCAACGTCCTGCCCAAGCCGTACGTGAAGCCGCACCCGCCGATGTGGGTCGCCGCCGGCAACCCGGGCACGTTCGAGAAGGCCGGGAAGATGGGCCTCGGGGTCCTCTGCTTCACCGGTGGGGCACCCGAGAAGATGGCGCCGCTCGTCGAGATCTACAAGAACGCGATCGCCGAGGCGGAGCCGGTCGGCGAGTACGTGAACGACAACGTCGCGATCACGACCAGCTTCATGTGCCTCGAGGACCGCGACGAGGCGATCGACTGGGTGACGCGCTCCGGGAACGGCTATCAGCAGACCCTGCTGTTCAAGTACCTGGACACGTTCCCGAAGCCGCCGTTCGTGCCGGACTGGCCGACCGAGATCCCGGACCCGACCCGGGAGCAGGTCCTCGCCGGGCAGGCCAGCGGGGCGAGCATCGTCGGCAACCCCGAGGACTGCGCGGCCGCGCTCCGCAAGTGGGACGCGATCGGCGTCGACCAGCTGATCATGGGCCCGTCGGGCAGCACCTACTCCGACGCGCTCATGGCCCAGACGATCGAGCTCTTCGGCACCCAGGTCATCCCCGAGTTCGACACGGACCCGGAGCACTCGACCAGCCGGTACCGGGCCGAAGCCGCGCAGCGCCTCGCCCGCGTCTGAGGGACTCGTCCCCCGGGCTGGGAACATTCACCACCTGCTCACCGTTGGAGACGGTTGGCGCCGGTCGAGACGTGGGACCCGCCCCCTGCCCCGGGGATTCCTGCGTCTCCCGGTGCCCCTTTCTGCCCGGCGCTCGGCGCGCCCCGCTGCTTCTCGGCACGCCGAAGCACCTCCGGGGTGCTCGAGCGCGCCGAGAACGGGGTCGGGGCGGCGCGGGCTCAGGCGGAGCGGCGGACCGGGTGGCTGACCGGCACGTCGGGCGTGGCCTCGGCCAGGGCGCGGGCCAGCTCGTCGATCGCCGCGTGGGCGTGGTCGAAGTAGCGGAGCTGGCGCCGGCCGGTCCAGCGGTCGGGACGACGGCCGGCGGGGCGCACCCGGAGCTCGACCGCGTGCTGGGCCCACGGCGCGACCTCGACCGCGACCCGTTCCGGCGTCCGCCGCCCGGTGCGCAGGTCGGCGGGCGCCTCGCGCTCGATGGGTCCGCTCCCCCACGGGCCGACGATCGTCCGGCGCTCGAACGGGCCGACGAGGGTGAGTCCGGCGAAGTCGTAGCCGGACAACCCGGGGAGCGAGCGTTCGGTCAGGCTCGGCGCTCGGCCCACCCGACGGGAGAGGACGAAGCTGTGATGGGACATGCGGATCCTCCTCGTGTTGCGGACACGACCATCGTCGTCGACGCGGGTTGCGGTGGGATCGCTGCCACGCAACGACTCGGCGACCGGCGTGTGACATCTGAGTGAGTGACGCGCGCGCGGGCGTGTGTCGCGCGTCACGCGGGTCGCGCGTTTTCGTGTCGCGCGTCACGCGCGCGGAGCGCTTCAGCCGGCAGGCGGCGCGGAGCTCGGCGGCGCGGTCGTCGGCGGTGCTGTCGCCGGCGGCGCAGTGATCGCGGGCGTCGGTGGCGGGAACGACATCGGCGGCACGATCGGCAACGGCCGCGCCGGCACCAGCACCCAGCGCCCGTAGTTGCACACGTACGGCGATCCGTTGACGACCTTGCCGCTCCCGTTCGTGCACGCACCCGATGGCGTCGCACCCGGTGCCGCAGTCGGCGATGTCGTCACCGCGCGACGGAGCGTCGTCGTCGTCGAGGGCGGGACGGTCGGCACCGGAGCGACGGTCGTCGTGGTCGTGGTCGTGCTCGACGTCACCGTCGTGGACGACGTCGCGCTCGCGACCTCGGCGTGGTGGTGCTTCGTTGCAGCGGCGTGATCTGCCTGGTCACAGCCCGCCAGCAGCAGGGCGACACCGACCAACCCGACCAATGCCACTGCCCTGCCTCGGCGACTCTGCACGCCGAGAACGTAGCCGCGCCGAGCCCACGAGCGAGCCGTGGCGATGCCGGTGATGCACGTCGCTGATCTGGGAATGAGGTGCGGGCGCGCTCCAGCATCTGCGCACAAAGGCTTCAACGTGGCGCGTCTACTTGAAGAGCTTCCAGAACAGGCCGCCGACCTTGCGTTGACGACCTGAGCGCGTCCACGGAACACCGGTTGCCCGCGAGACGCGCCGTTTCGCGGCGGTGACGCCGAACTGGCGTCGCCAGCTCCAGCCACCGCGGTTCACCGCGTCACAGCCATTGCGCGACACCACCGTGGCCCGAGCACGTCCCCGAACGATGCTGCGAGGACGAGTAGGTCCCGTCGGTGCACTTCGCGGTGGCGCCTGGCGGAGCACCACCCCCCGGTGGTGTGTAGGGGCTGCACACCGTGTTGCCGGACGAGTTCACGTAGCTCCCGGTCGGACAGCTGGCCGGAGGAGGCGCTGGTGCGAACGTCGCAGGTGGCGCAGTCGGCGGCGGGACGTAGACCGTCGTCGTCGTCGTTGGCGGAAGCGTCGTGCTCGTCGTGGTGCTGGTCGTCGTGCTCGTGACCAACGCATGAGTACTTGGTACCGACGATGCTGATGGCGAGTGGTGAGTCGTGGACGAGTCGTTCCCACCTGTCGCAGCACCGGCCGCGCCAATGCCGACGAACAAGACGACGGCTCCGACAACCGCCCATGCCCACACGGGCAACGCGCGCCAGCCCGTCCTTCGGTTGGACGTGGTCGCCATCGGCACCGCCGCGACCGGAGCCGTGCCGTCTACCGGCTCCTGCTGAACCGTCGGCTGCGCGACAGCGTCAAGCGGGTCGGTGCTGGCTGTGCCGGCCGTCGCGACGTTCTCAGTCCACGCCGACCCATCCCAGTACCGGTGCTCGTGTCTACCTAGTGGGTCGGCGTACCAACCTGCCGGTGTCCCTGCCATTGGTCCCCCAGGAAGTTGCCGAGGGGCAGACGGTAGCGGCCCGACAT
>DASXYP010000059.1:0-12004 GCA_036502405.1 Acidimicrobiia bacterium | reverse complement strand
TCAGCCACTCGGGGTCGCACCACTCGTTCGACATGAAGAAGGACATGGGCGGCCTGCGCAAGTACATGCCGATCACGTTCGTGACCTTCATGATCGGGTCGCTCGCGCTCGCCGGGGTCTTCCCGCTCGCGGGCTTCTGGTCGAAGGACGAGATCCTCGCCACCGCAGGTCAGGGCAACTACACGATCTTCCTGGTGATCGGGCTGATCGGCGCGGTCATGACCGCGGCCTACATGGTCCGCTGCGTGTGGCTCACGTTCTTCGGCGAGTTCCGCGGCCACGGCGAGCCACACGAGTCGCCCCGCTCGATCACCGTTCCGTTGGTCGTCCTCGCGTTCTTCAGCGTCGTCGCCGGCTTGGCGAACGCCAGCGCGTTCGGCATCGAGGAGTTCGCCAAGTTCGTCGAGCCGACCTTCGCGTTCCCGCCGGTGGTGACGCCCGACTTCGACTTCACCCTCGCGGCGGTGTCGTTCTTCCTGGTGATCATCTCGCTCGGCATCGCCGCGGTGTACTGGCTCGACCGCAAGGAGCTCCAGTCGTTGAAGGGGCTCACCGGACGGAGCAACGCGGCGAAGGCCGGCCACAGCTTCCTCCTCAACAAGTACTACCTGGACGACTTCTACGAGGGGAAGATCGTCGCCGGGATCAAGGGCCCGATCGCCCGCGCGGCGTACTGGGTGAACCAGAACGTGATCGACGGGGCGGTCAACGCCGCCGGCAAGGGCGCGGGCGCGCTCGGCCGGCTCACGTATCGCTTCGTGGACCAGGACGTGGTGGACGGCGCGGTGAACGGCATCGCGAACGAGACCGGGAACGCCGGTGGCCTCATGACCTACGTCCAGTCCGGGCGCGTGCAGCGGTACGCGCTCATCCTCTTCGCATCAGTGGGGCTGCTCGCCCTGCTGCTCGTGATCTTCAGTTGAACCTCGTGAGCAACAAGGCGGCGTTCGTGCTCCTCGTGTGGGAAGGACAGAGATGAACTGGTTCCGGGAGTGGGCGCTGACCCTGGTGATCTTCTTGCCGGCGGTCGGGCTTGCCATCATCCTCCTGCTGCCGAAAGCCGAGGAGAACGCGGCCAAGGTCGTCGCGCTCCTGACCACGCTCGTGACCCTCGGGGTCGGCGTCGGCATCGCCGCGGACTTCGACTACGGCCACTCGGGCAAGCTGCAGTACATCGCGAACGAGCCCTGGATCGACGTGATCCACGCCCGCTACCACCTCGGGCTCGACGGCATCTCCCTGCCGCTGCTGCTCCTGTCGATGTTCGTCACCGTCCTGTGCGTCATCTACTCGTGGAACCACTTCCCCGAGCCCTACAACCCGAAGGCCTTCCTCGCGCTGATCCTGCTGCTCGAGGTCGGGATGAACGGCACGTTCCTCGCCGAGGACCTGATCCTGTTCTTCATCTTCTTCGAGATCGTCCTGCTCCCGATGTTCTTCATGATCGGGGTCTGGGGCGGCCCGAACCGCGAGTACGCGTCGATCAAGTTCTTCCTGTTCACGCTCTTCGGCTCCGCGTTGATGCTGTTGGGCTTCCTGGCCCTGTTCTTCCTCGAGGGGACGTTCCAGATCCCCGCGCTGACGCTCAAGAGCGGCAGCGACATCGTGCGGATCACCCAGAACCTGATCTTCGCCGGGCTGTTCCTCGGGTTCGCGATCAAGGTGCCGATGTTCCCGTTTCACACCTGGCTCCCGGACGCCCATACCGAGGCACCGACCGTGGGCTCGGTGCTGCTGGCCGCGATCCTCCTGAAGCTCGGGACCTACGGCTTCATCCGGATCGCGCTGCCGATCCTCCCGAAGGCCGCGCACGACTGGGCCCCCTGGATCGGGCTGTTAGCGGTCATCGGGATCATCTACGGCGCGCTCTGTTGTCTGGCGCAGACCGACATGAAACGGCTCATCGCGTTCTCCTCCGTCGCGCACATGGGCTTCGTGATGCTCGGCATCGCGACGCTCACGACCTTCGGCATCAACGCGGCGATCTTCGGGATGGTCGCCCACGGACTCATCACCGGCATGCTCTTCTTCGTCACCGGGTCCGTGCAGCACACGTACGGCACCAGACAGATCTCGCGGTTGGGGGGCCTGCTCAAACAGGCGCCCAAGATGGGCTGGATCCTGGGCTTCTGCGTCATGGCGTCGCTCGGCCTGCCCGGGCTCGCCGGCTTCTGGGGCGAGTTCCCGGCCGTGCTCTCCGCCTACAGCCCGGCGCAGCAGGCGATGGGCCTGTTCGGCGGCGACCCCGACCCGACGTTCCGGATCTACATGGTCATCGCCGCGATCGGCACCGTGCTCGCGGCCGGCTACCTGCTCTGGATGTACCAGCGGGTCGCGTTCGGCGAGCCGAAGGCCGAGTTCGCGGACGCACACATCCATGACGTCAACATCGTGGAGTGGATCGCGTGGACCCCGATGCTGCTCGGCATCCTGGTCCTCGGCATCTATCCGAACATCATCTTCCACGTCACGGACCCGACCGTGACCCACCTCACGCAGCTCATCGGACACTGACGCCCATGAACACTGGTTGGGACTTCCACGCGATCGCCCCGGAGATCATCATCTCCGCGACGATCATCGTCGTCCTGATCGCCGACTTCTTCTTCGAGTACCGGCGCCGGTTCCAGACGTCGCAGATCGCGACGATCGGCGTCCTCGCCGCGCTGGTGCCCGTGGTGACGCTCGCGGCGGACGGCGGCACGCGACAGATGTTCAGCGGTGCGTTCGTGGTCGACCCGTACTCGATCGCGCTGACCGGCTTCTTCCTGGCCGCGGCGTACGTGACGCTGCTGCTCTCGGTCGACTACATCGGCGACGGCGACTACTACCAGGGCGAGTTCTACGTCCTGTTGCTGACGTCGCTGCTCGGCATGATGGTGATGAGCTCGGCCCGTGACCTCATCACGATCTTCGTGGCGCTGGAGACGATCTCGATCCCGACCTTCGTGCTCGCGGGCTGGCGCAAGCACGATCCGAAGTCGAACGAGGCCGCGATCAAGTACTACCTGATCGGGGTCCTCTCCTCGGCGATCATGCTGTACGGGATGTCGCTGGTCTTCGGGCTCACCGGCTCGACGATGCTGCGCGACATCGCCGGCGCGGTCAGGGACTCGCCCCATCAGTCGCTGTTGATCGTCGCGGTGTTCCTGACCATCGTCGGCTTCGCGTTCAAGATCAGCGCGGTGCCGTTCCACTTCTGGGCGCCGGACACCTACGAGGGCGCGCCGACGCCGGTCACCGCCTTCCTCTCCGTCTCCTCCAAGGCCGGCGGGTTCGTGGCCCTGCTCTCCATCATCTTCTTCGGGTTCTTCAACGCCCCGGACACCTGGCAGCCGGTGCTCTGGATCCTCGCGGTCCTGTCGATCGTGCTCGGGAACCTGGCGGCGCTGCGCCAGACGAACATCGTCCGGATGCTCGCCTACTCCTCGATCGCGCAGGGCGGCTTCATCCTCGTGCCGTTCGCGGTCGCCGCCGACGGGAGCGCGCGGCAGTCGTCGTTCGAGGCCGTCGTGATCTACCTGCTCATCTACGGTGCGATGAACCTGGGTGCGTTCGCGTGCGTGATCGCGTTCGCCCGACGGACCCGCTCGGCCGAGATCTCGACGTACGGCGGGCTCGGGTCCTACGCGCCGGGCTTCGCGGTCGTGATGAGCGCGTTCCTGCTCTCGCTCGCCGGCATCCCGCCGCTCGCAGGGTGGTTCGCCAAGTTCGTGATGTTCCGGTCGGTGCTCGATGCCGGGACACCGGCTGCGACCGTGCTCGGCGTGATCGCCGCGGTGATGTCCGTGGTCGCGTTCTTCTACTACATGCGCGTCGTACGGGAGATGTGGTTCCACCCGGTGCCGGACTCGGTCGACTCCGAGCCGATGCAGATGCCCCTGGCGCTCAACGCGGCGATGGGGATCTGCGCGGTGATCGTCCTGGTGGTGGGCGTGTACCCGCAGGTCTTCGCCCGCATCGGCGAGCTCGCAGCGGGCGGCTGAGCCCACGGGCAGCCTCGCGGCGCGGATCCACCGGGGCGGCCCCGTCCCGTTCAGCACCTTCGTCGACGCCGCGCTGTACGACCCGGAGAGCGGCTTCTTCGCGCGTGCGCACGGCGCGGGTCGGGCCGGCGACGATTTCGTCACCAGCCCCGAGGTCGGACCGCTGTTCGGCGCGTGCGTCGCCCGTGCGCTCGACCAGTGGTGGCACGAGCTCGGCGCGCCGGACCCGTTCGTGGTCATGGAGGCCGGGGCCGGCAACGGCCGGCTCTGCCGCGAGGTGCTCCGGGCCGAGCCCGAATGCGGGCCCGCGCTGCGCTACGTGCTCGTCGAGCGCTCGGCCGCGCTCCGGGAGGCGCAGCGCGAGCTGCTGACCGTCGAGCCGTTCGAGCACGCGCTCGGACCGTCGACCCCGGACGACGACGGCGTCCCGCAACCGGTCGGGGACAGCGGCCCGATCGTCAGCGCGCTCGAGGAGCTGCCCGCGCTGGTCGTCGACGGCGTCGTGATCGCCAACGAGCTGCTCGACAACCTCGCCTTCGATCTGGTCGAGCGCCGCGACGACGGTTGGGTCGAGATCCGGGTCGGGGTCACGGACCGCGGGACCTTCTACGAGGTGCCGGTGCCTGCGTCCGAGGAGATCGTCACCTGGCTGGGCGAGATCGAGGTTCCGGCCGGCGCGCGGCTCCCGGTGCAGCACGCCGCGGGGGCGTGGATCGACGACGCCGCGGCACGCCTGCGCCGCGGGGTGGTGCTCATCCTCGACTACGCCGCCGAGCTCGACGAGCTGGTGCGCCGGGGTGCCGCGCCCGACGGCTCCGGGTGGCTGCGGACGTACCGGGACCACCGGCGTGGGGGTCCTCCGCTCGAGGATCCCGGCGCGCAGGACATCACGACCGACCTCCTGCTCCCGACCCTGCGGCGCGAGGCGCGTCGGGCGGGGCTCACGGTCGCGACCGAGACGACCCAGGCCGCGTGGCTGCGCTCGGTCGGGATCGACGCGCTCGTCGACGAAGGTCGCCGGGCCTGGGAGGCGGGCGCGGCACGCGGCGACCTCGCGGCGCTGGCGGGCCGGAGCCGGGTCACCGAGGCCGCGGCGCTGACGGATCCGGACGGGCTCGGTGCCCATACCGTGATCGTCCTGGCGACGCGCCGATGACGTACCGCGCTCCGGTACGGGCAAATCGGGGGCAGGGCTAGATTCCGGGTCCGGGCCGACGAGGGGGAATTGCATGGCCGACGTGACGCTGGAAGGGCTGCTGGCGGAGGGGCGCACGTTCCCGCCGTCGCCGGAGCTCGTCGCATCGGCGCTGGTCACCGACACCGGCCTCCACGATCGTGCGGCCGCGGATCCCGAGGCGTTCTGGGCCGGTCAGGCCGGCGAGCTGCTCGACTGGTCGGCGCCGTGGTCGACGGTCCTCGAATGGGACCTGCCGTTCGCGAAGTGGTTCGTCGGCGGGCAGCTCAACGCGTCGTACAACTGCGTCGACCGTCACGTGGACGCCGGGCACGGTGACCAGGTCGCGTTCCTCTGGGAGGGCGAGCCCGGCGACTCGCTCGCCATCACCTACGCCCAGCTGCGCGACGACGTGAGCCGGGCCGCGAACGCGCTCAAGGCGCTCGGCGTCCGCAAGGGCGACCGCGTCGCGATCTACCTCGGCATGGTGCCGGAGCTCCCCGTTGCGATGCTGGCCTGCGCACGCCTCGGAGCAGCCCACTCGGTCGTCTTCGGCGGCTTCACCTCCGACTCGCTGCGCGACCGCATCAACGACGCCGAGTGCAAGGTGCTGGTGACCGGCGATGGCGCGTGGCGGCGCGGCAACGTCGTGCCGCTCAAGGAGATCGCGGACGCGGCGATGTCCGAGACCCCGAGCGTCGAGCGGTGCCTCGTGGTCCGGCGGACCGACCACGGCGTGACGATGCAGGGCGGCCGCGACGTTTGGTGGCACGACCTCGTCGACGCGCAGTCGCCGGACTGCCCGCCCGAGCCGATGGACGCCGAGGACCTGTTGTTCATCCTCTACACGAGCGGGACGACGGGGAAGCCCAAGGGCATCATGCACACGACCGGCGGGTACCTCACGCAGGTCGCCTTCACCCACAAGTACGTGTTCGACCTGCACCCGGACACCGACGTCTTCTGGTGCACGGCGGACTGCGGCTGGGTGACCGGCCATTCGTACATCGTCTACGGGCCGCTCGCGAACCGGGCCACGAGCGTGATGTACGAGGGCACGCCGGATCACCCGGGCAAGGACCGCTTCTGGGCGATCGTGGAGAAGTACGAGGTCACGACCTTGTACACCGCACCCACCGCGATCCGCACGTTCATGAAGTGGGGCACGCAGCACTCCGACGCGCACGACCTCACGTCGCTGCGACTGCTCGGATCCGTCGGTGAGCCGATCAACCCCGAAGCATGGGTCTGGTACTGGAAGAACATCGGCGGCGAGCGGTGCCCGGTGGTCGACACGTGGTGGCAGACCGAGACCGGCGCGATCATGATCAGCCCGCTCCCCGGGGCCACCGTGGCCAAGCCGGGCAGCGCGACGTTCCCGTTGCCCGGGATCGGCGCCGACATCGTGAACGACGAGGGGACGCCGGTCCCGATTCCCGGCGGTGGCTACCTGGTGCTCACGCAACCGTGGCCGTCGATGCTGCGCGGCATCTGGGGTGATCCCGAGCGGTACCGCGAGACGTACTGGTCGCGCTTCGACGGGCGGTACTTCGCCGGCGACGGCGCCAAGCGCGACGACGACGGCTACTTCTGGCTGCTCGGACGGGTCGACGACATCATGCTCGTCGCCGGGCACAACATCTCGACGACCGAGGTGGAGTCCGCGCTGGTGTCGCACCCCGCCGTGGCCGAGGCCGCGGTCGTCGGCCGCACCGACGAGACGACCGGGCAGGCCGTGAGCGCGTTCGTGATCCTGCGCGGCGGCAACGAGCCGAGCGAGGCGCTGGTGGCCGAGCTCCGCGACCACGTCGCGCACGCCATCGGCCCGATCGCGAAGCCGAAGACGATCCTGTTCACCGAGGACCTGCCGAAGACCCGCTCCGGCAAGATCATGCGCCGGCTCCTGCGCAACGTCGCCGAGGACGAGACGCTCGGCGACACGACGACGCTGGCCGACCCGAGCGTCGTCGAGGGCATCAAGGCGCGGTACCTGTCGACCAGCACCGACGACGAAGGGTGAGGAGCACCCCGCCCGAGCACTGGACCTGGCGCGACGGTCCGGTGGAGCCGGGCCGCGCGGTGGTGGTGGACATCGACGGGGTGCTCTCGGACGCGGCGACGCGCCAGCACTACCTCGAGGCGCCGCGCCGCGACTGGCAGGCGTTCTTCGACGCCTGCGGTGACGACCCGGTGATCGAGGAGGTCCGGGTGCTCCTCGACCTGCTCGAGCCCGAGATGCGCGTGGTGCTGCTCACCGCGCGACCGGCGCGCGTCCACCACCTGACGGCCGCGTGGCTCACCCGCTACGGCATCCGCTGGGACCTGCTGATCATGCGGCCCTGGGGTGACTACGAGCTCTCCCGCGACTTCAAGCAGTCGTCGGTGTGGGACCTGCGCGACTACGGGTTCGACCTGCGGCTCGGGATCGAGGACGACCGGCGCAACGTCGCGATGCTGCGCGCCGAGGGCATCCCGTGCATCTACTTCCACTCGGGCTACTACGACTGAGCGACTGCACTCACGGCCAACCCTCCGACGCCCGGTGCCGATGTCACGCCTCGACGAGCCCGCACCCTCAGGGTCGCGCAGCGAGATGACGTGAGCGACTGCACTCACGGCCAACCAACCGACGCCCGGGCTACTCCGGGGCGAGGAGGTGCGCGGCGTCGTTGTAGCGCACGAGACGCCACTCGTCCTCGGTGAAGCGCCACTCGGTCAAGGAGGTGTTCGCCGTCTCGTGGGTGAACGCGCTCCCGTTGCGGAGCGCGAGCTCGCCGAGCGCGATGAAGCTGGCGCCGACGATGCCGCCGTGGCACACCACGACCACACGTTCGCCGGGGTGGTCGTCCGCGATGCGGCGCAGCCGGCCACCGGCACGCACGAAGAACTCCGCCCACGACTCCGAGCCCGGTGCCCGGCGCAGGAACGGGTTCGTCGCGTCACCCGCCCACGGGTACTTCTCGCGGTACTCCGGCCAGGTCAGACCCTCGGCCTCGCCCGGGTGGATCTCGCACCAGTCGCACTCCCGCTGCGGGGGCACTTCGCCGAAGGCGGGGGCGATGATCTCGGCGGTCTCGATGGCCCGGGCCAGGATGCTCGTGTACAGCACGTCGACGGTCCCGAGCTCGTGCGTCGCGAGCAGCCGGTCGCGGAGCCGCCGCGCCTGCTCGCGGCCGCGGTCCGAGAGCCCCCCGCACACGTCGTGGCCGGAGACGTAGCCGCGGTCCTGCGCGTCGGACTCGCCGTGACGGATGAGGACCAGCCGGGTGTCAGGTGCAGTCATGACCAGAAGACTTGCCGACGGCGAGGCCCCCGCGAAGGGATTTCCACCCGGGAACGAGCACGAGGGGCCCGTCGTTGCACGTTCAGCGGGCTCACAGCGAGCCCACCCAGAATGGACGCTCCATGAGCAAGAACACGTTCAAGACCTACGTCCTCCTCGCCGCCTTCGGCGCCCTCCTGATGGGCATCGGGTCGCTCTTCGGCACCGGTGGCCTGCTGATCGGGCTCGCGATCGGCCTCGTCTTCGTCGGCGGCTCGTACTGGTTCAGCGACAAGCTGGCGGTCAAGGCCGCGGGCGCGCAGCCGGTCAGCGAGCAGGAAGCGCCCGAGCTGTACGCGATCGTGCGCGAGCTGGCGGAGCGCGACGGGATCCCGATGCCCCGGGTGTACCTGTCCCCGGCGGCCCAGCCCAACGCGTTCGCCACCGGGCGCGGGCCCGACCACGCGGTGGTCGCGGTCACCGAGGGCCTCACCCGGATCCTCGACCGCGACGAGATGCGCGGCGTGCTCGCCCACGAGCTGAGCCACGTGAAGAACCGCGACATCCTGATCGGCTCGGTCGCCGCCGCGCTCGCGATGGGGATCACGTTCGTCGCCCGCATGGCGATGTGGGGGGCGATGTTCACCGGCGGCGGTGACCGCGACAACGGCAACATCTTCGGAGTGCTCGCCATGGCGATCCTCGCCCCGGTCGCGGCGGGCCTGATCCAGATGGCGCTCAGCCGCTCGCGCGAGTTCGAGGCCGACCGGTCGGGTGCCGAGCTGCTCGGCGACGGGGAGCCGCTGGCCCGCGCGCTCGAGAAGATCGACGCCTCCGCGAAGCAGGTGCCGATGAACGTCGATCCCGCGCAGGCGACGGCGTACATCATCAACCCGCTCAGCGGCCGCAAGGTGAACTTCGCCAACCTGTTCACCACGCACCCGCCCACCGAGGAGCGCATCGCCCGCCTCCGCGCCCAGACCACGGCCCTGAGCTGACGCCGAAGATCTCCGGCGGTTCGGGGTCACCACCCCGGATGTGAGAGGGATCCGGGACGGCGTGCGTCGACCGAGCGAGTTCTGAGCGCCCTTTGCTCAGACTGTCCGAGCGAATCGACGTATGCCGGGACGGAGCCCCGCACCCGACGTGACGCGCTCGCCGCGAAATTCAATCTCGGAAGTTGATGAACTGCAAAGGCACGCCGAAGTCGTGCTCACGCAGCTCGCCGATGACCTTCTGGAGGTCGTCGCGCTTCTTGCCGGTCACGCGCAGCTGGTCGCCCTGGACCTGGTGCTGGATCCCCTTGAGCGGCAGGCCCTTGATGTACTTCCCGATCTCGCGGGCCTTCTCGTCGCTGATGCCGACGTTGAGGGTCACGGTCTGGCGTACCGTGCCCTTGGCCGCCTCCTCGACGTTGCCGTAGCTGAGGAGCTTGAGCGACACCTTGCGCTTGACCAGCTTCTCCTCGAGGACCTGGGTCAGTGCCTTGAGCCGCTGCTCACTCTCGGTGTGGAGCTCGATGGTCTTCTCGCTGAGCTCGATCGTGCTGTCGGTTCCCTTGAAGTCGAACCGGGTGGACACCTCGCGGTGGGCCTGGTCGACCGCGTTGCGGACCTCTTGGAAGTCCACCTCTGAGACGACGTCGAAGCTGGGCATGGTGGTGCGTTCCCCCGATTTCGGCGAAAGGTCGGCTGCTAGGTTTGACCCGGGTCCGTACCCGAGTGGCCAAAGGGGACAGGCTGTAAACCTGTTGCGCAAGCTACGGAGGTTCGAATCCTCCCGGGCCCACCATACCCAGGCCCGGCCGCCGGAGTCGGGTGAGCGATCGGGCTCAGAGCATCCGTTGCATGACCACGACGTCGAGCCAGCGCCCGAGCTTGCGGCCGACTTCACGCTCCACGCCCACCATCTCGAAGCCGTGCGCCGCGTGCAGGCTGATCGAAGCGTCGTGCCCGCCGACGATCCGGGCCACGACCGAGTGGTAGCCGTAGGTCTGGGCGAGCCGGACCAGCTCGCCGAGGATCGCCCGGCCGACGCCGGCGCCGCGGCGGTCCCGGTGGATGTACACCGAGTCCTCGACGGTCGGCGAGTAGGCGGGCCGCTCCTTGTAGGGGCTGAGCGACCCGAACCCCACGAGGACGCCCGCGTCGTCGACCGCCACGATGGCCGGGTGGCCGCCGGAGTGCTCGACGAGCCAGGCCGCCTGCTGGTCGGGCGTGCGCGCCACGATGTCGAACGTCACCGTGGTGTCGAGGACCTCGACGTTGTAGATCGCCCGGATCGCCTCGGCGTCGCCGGGCCGGGCGAGTCGGATCGTCGGTTCCACGGCCCGGAACGTACCGCCCGACGCGCGCCCGTCGACGACGATTCCGCCTCGCCCTCCTCCGTTGCCCTCCGCAGTCGTGGGAACCACTGGGGCCGGGCTTGCTACCCTGGTCCCTGCTCCCGCCCCCTTAGCTCAGTTGGCAGAGCACTTCCATGGTAAGGAAGGGGTCTACGGTTCAAGTCCGTAAGGGGGCTCTCACCAGGGACGACGGTCCCACACCCCTCGGCGGGGTAGCTCAGTCGGTTAGAGCACACGGCTCATAATCGTGGTGTCGCGGGTTCGAGTCCCGCCCCCGCTACCAATCGGAAACCCGGCGCCGCGGCGCCTCGAGCAGGACGGCATTGACGATGGCGAAGGCGAAGTTCGAGCGGAACAAGCCGCACCTGAACGTCGGGACGATGGGCCACATCGACCACGGCAAGACGACGCTGACCGCGGCGATCACCAAGGTGCTGGCCGAGGCCAACCCGAACGTGACCGCGACGGCGTTCGACCAGATCGACAAGGCGCCCGAAGAGAAGGCGCGCGGGATCACGATCAACATCTCCCACGTCGAGTACGAGACCGAGAACCGCCACTACGCGCACGTCGACATGCCCGGGCACGCCGACTACATCAAGAACATGATCACCGGCGCGGCCCAGGTCGACGGCGCGATCCTCGTGGTCGCGGCGACCGACGGCCCGATGCCCCAGACCCGTGAGCACGTGCTGCTCGCCCGCCAGGTGGGCGTGCCGTCGATCGTCGTCGCCCTGAACAAGGTCGATCAGGTCGACGACGAGGAGCTCCTCGAGCTCGTCGAGCTCGAGGTCCGTGAGCTGCTGAACGAGTACGAGTTTCCGGGCGACGACACGCCGATCGTGCGCGTCTCCGCGCTGAAGGCGCTGGAAGGCGACGCGGAAGCCGCGAAGGGCATCGTCGAGCTCATGGCCGCCGTCGACAGCTTCATCCCCGAGCCGGTGCGGGAGTTCGAGAAGCCGTTCCTGATGCCGATCGAGGACGTGTTCACGATCACCGGTCGCGGCACGGTCGTGACGGGCAAGGTGGAGCAGGGGATCGTCAAGACCGGTGAGGAGGTCGAGATCGTCGGGCTCCGCGACACCCAGAAGACGACCTGCACCGGGGTGGAGATGTTCCGCAAGCTCCTCGACGAGGGGCGCGCGGGTGACAACATCGGGGCGCTGCTGCGGGGGACGAAGAAGGAGGACGTGGAGCGGGGTCAGGTCCTGGCGAAGCCGGGGTCGATCACGCCGCAC
>DASXYP010000058.1:0-3597 GCA_036502405.1 Acidimicrobiia bacterium | reverse complement strand
CGGAGCTCGCGCAGCGCCGCGGCCGGGTCGGGCACGTGCTCGAGCACCTCGATCGCGAGCACGAGGTCGAAGCCGGCGTCGCCGAACGGCAGGTGCTCGATGTCGGCGAAGCTGGCGGCGAACCGCTTCGAGCTCCAGTGGTCCGCGAGCGAAGGATCGGGCAGGTCGATCCCCGTCACGAACGCGTCCGGATAGCGCTGCGCCACCCGGTCCGCCACCTCGCCCTCCCCGACGCCCACCTCGAGGATCCGACGCGGTGGCACCGACGGCAGGGCGTCGTCGAGCCGGGCCAGGAACGTGGCCATCAGCCGGCGCTCGATCGGGTTCGAGCTTCCGTACTTGTCGTAGGTGTTCCCCGTGGGTACCGGGTGCTCGACGCTCACAACGACGCGGGGTCGACCTCGCCGCGCGGTTTCGAGAGGCGCACGAACAGGTCGGCCAACAGCCCGATGGCGAGGAGCTGGAACGCCGCGAACAGGATCAGGAGCGTGTTCGTCGCCAACCGGAAGTCGTGGTCGACCCAGTCGAAGACCATCTTGCCGACGCCGAGGAGCCCGAGGACCACGAACAGGGGCAGGAAGATCTTCAGCGGGTTGTAGGAGAGCACCATGCGCACCACTTGGGTGAGGTAGCGCTTGGTGTCCTTCCACCAGTGGAACTTCGACTCCCCGGCGCGCGGCGAGTACTCGATCGGGATGTACTTCACCGAGTAGCCGTTCGCGAGGAACGCCATCGTGATCGTGGTCACGCAGGAGAACCCAGGTGGCAGCTGGTACAGGTACTGGCGGGCGACGTCGGCCCGGAACGCCCGCAGCCCGGAGTTGAGGTCGGGGATCGGGGTCTCGACGAGGTAGCTGGCGAGCTTGCGGATGAGCCACTTCGCCGGCACCCGGGCGACCTTGGCGGTGCCCTGCTCCGAGGTGCGCGCGCCGACGACCTGGTCCCAGCCGTCGAGCTCCTTCACCAGGCGCGGGATCTCGTTGTTCGGGTACGTCATGTCGACGTCGGTCCAGACCACGATGCGCCCGCGGGCGGCGTGCGTCCCGGCCTTGCGGGCCGAGCCGCTGCCCCGGTTCTGGGCGAACTGGATCAGCCGGATCCCTTCGACCTCGCGCAGCGCCTCGCCCGATCCGTCGTTCGAGCCGTCGTCCACCACGATGATCTCGTAGGTGTACGGCGACGCGTCGAGCGCTTCCGTGATGCGGTCGAGCTCGGCCTGGAGGTGACCCTTCTCGTTGTACACCGGCAGGATCACCGAGACGTCGAGCTGCGGCTCGGTGTCCGTCCCCGCGTCGTGGGTTGCGGTCATCTCCTGCACAGGGCGTAGAGGTTACAGGGTGGGTGCGCGGACCATCCCTGGGTCGTTCAGCCCAGGGCGACCAGCCGCTCCACGACATCGGCGAAGCCGGGATCGGTGCGGCTGATGCGCTCGAAGAGCGAGCGCGCGCCGGGCAGGTTGCCGGCGCGCTCCTCCAGGTCGGCGAGGGCGTACCAGAGCCGGAGGTGGTGCTCACGGACGTTGCGCACGTCGCCGCCACGCCGGGAGAGCATCGCGATGGCCTCGCGCAGGCGGCCGCGGTCGGCGAGGCTCCCGGCGAGCACGATGCGCGCTTCGGCGACGACCTCGGGGGCGGCGGCGACCTGCCCGAGCTCGTTCCAGAGGGCCTGGACGCGGTCGTAGTCCCGCAGCGCCCGGTAGCAGTCCATGAGCGCAGGGTGCTGGTCGACCGCGCCGCACAACGCCACGTAGGCCTCGAGCTCCTCGGCCGCCTCCGCGAAGCGACCACTCCGGTACAGGGCGACGCCCATCTGCTCGCGCACCGTCGCCGACTGCGGCAGCGCGCGGCGCAGCGCCCGGAGCAGGCGGAGCGCCTCCTTCTCGTGATCGGCGTCGAGCGCGTCGACCGCCTTCACGAGCTGCTCGTACAGGCGGGGCCCGCGCGCGCCGCCGAGGCGCAGCACCTCCTCGCGCACCACCTTGGGGCTGGGACCGCGTGCCCGGCGCGAGGCCGGCTCGGGCGGCGCGCCCGCCGCCCGCTTCCTGGACCTCGTACCGCTCTTCGACGCGGACGGTGCCGCCTTCCCGACGGGCTTCCCCGGACGCGGCTTGCCCCGCACGACGCGCAGCGGCGCGGGCTGGCGTGCGGCCGGCTCCCGGCGCGGGCGTGGCGTGCCCGGGGTGCGAGCCTCGGGGTCCGCCTCGGCGGTGCCCGCCTTGCGATCGGTCTTGCGGTCGGGCTTCCAGGTCGCGCCGGACGGGCGGACGTCGATCGGGCGCGGCCCGGTCCGGCTCGCACCTCGGGGATCGGATCGGCCGCCATCGCGGGACGGGCTGCCCGAGCCGCGGCCGGTGCGGGACGTCGAACGGGAGCCGCCCGAGGCGCCACGCCCCCGGTCGTCCCGGCTGCCACCGGTACGGGGGGCGCGTGCCGGTCCGTCGCTGCGGGATCGGGCGGAGCCGGACCCCGCACCGGTCGGCTTGCGGTCCCGGCTCTGGGAGGAGCCGCTGCGGCCACCGGTCGATGACCGTCCGGCGCCACCCGGGGGGGTGGCCCGGCCCGTGGTCCGTGCGGTCGGGCCGTCCGACGCGCGGCCGCGGCCGGTCCCGGCGGACCTGGTCGGCGCGCCCCGGCCGGAGCCGCTCGAGCTCGTCCGCTTGTCGCTCGCGCTCCGGCTGCTCGCCGCACCCCGTGCGTCGCTCCCGGTCCTGCCACGGGCCGTCGGCTTCCGGGCCGCGCCCGTGCCGCCCGCGCCACGCCCGGTGCCCGAATCCCCCGCGCCACGCCCGGTGCCCGAACCCCCCGAGCCGGTCCGGCTCGAGCCGGTGCGGCTCGCCGGGCTGCGGGGCGCAGCCGACCGGCCCGACGCCGCGCCGCGGGTCTTGCCCTGCTCGGCGCCGCCCCGTCCGGCCTTGCCCGCGCCCCGACTCGCGCCGGACGCGGGCCGACCCTGGGCTCGCTTGGAAGGGTCGGCGCGTCGGGGGCGGCGGTCGGTCACGGGGTCCTTCGGGGTGGGGGCGGGTCGTCGATCGTACAGAAGCCGCCGGCCCGCCCGATGCTCCACGGGCCCGGACGCGACGAGAGAGCACCCGAAGGTGCTCTCTCGTTCGAGAAATCCCGGCGGCGACCTACTCTCCCAGGGGGCTGCCCCCCAAGTACCATCGGCGCGGGCGGTCTTCACTTCCGTGTTCGGAATGGGAACGGGTGTTTCCCCGCCGCAATGGCCACCGGAAACCTATGTCAAGACGTGAACGTCCTGTGAGAATTCCATAGCGAGCACGAACAACAAAGATCCCAAGCCCTCGGCCGATTAGTACCGGTCGGCTGAACACGTCACCGTGCGTACACCTCCGGCCTATCAACCTGGTCGTCTTCCAGGGGCCTTACCCGGTTAACCCGGTGGGAGATCTCATCTCGAGGCGGGTTTCGCGCTTAGATGCTTTCAGCGCTTATCCCTTCCGCAGGTCGCCAACCAGCCATGCTCCTGGCGGAACAACTGGCACACGAGAGCTGCGTCCGTCCCGGTCCTCTCGTACTAGGGACAGCTCCCCTCAAATCTCCTACGCCCGCACTGGATAGGGACCGAACTGTCTCGCGA
>DASXYP010000057.1:0-21081 GCA_036502405.1 Acidimicrobiia bacterium | reverse complement strand
GTCGATCATGGAGTGGATGAAGCGCCTCGGCATGGACCCGTCGTTCGCCGACCGCTACCTGAACGAGGGCTTCTCGGGCGGCGAGAAGAAGCGCAACGAGATCCTGCAGATGGCGCTGATGGAGCCCGACTTCGCGGTGCTCGACGAGACCGACTCGGGCCTGGACATCGACGCCCTGCGCGTCGTCGCGCACGGCATCCACGAGGTCCGCTCGGAACGGCCCGACCTCGGGATCCTCCTGATCACCCACTACCAGCGGATCCTCGAGCATCTCACGCCCGACGTCGTCCACATCCTCCTCGACGGGCGGATCGTCGAGTCCGGGGGACCGGAGCTGGCCCGCCGCGTCGAGTCCGAGGGCTTCGACGCGTTCCGGAGCGTCAGGTCATGACCATCGACGTCGCCAAGATCAAGCTGGACGTCCCGATCCTCGAGCGCGAGGTGAACGGGAAGCGGCTCGTGTACCTGGACAGCGCCTCGAGCTCGCAGAAGCCGACCGCCGTGCTGGACGCGATGGAGCACCTGTACCGAACGTCGTACGCGAACGTGCACCGCGGCGTCTACACGATCGCGGCCGAGAGCACGCAGGCGTACGAGGCCGCCCGCGCCAAGGTCGCCGGGTTCGTCAACGCCCGCGAGACCGAGGAGATCGTCTTCGTTCGCAACGCGACCGAGGCGATCAACCTCGTGGCGTACACCTGGGCGCGCGCCAACCTCGCCGAGGGTGACGTCGTCGTCCTGAGCGAGATGGAGCACCACGCCAACGTGGTGCCGTGGCTGATGCTGGCCTCCGAGCGCGGCATCGAGCTGCGCTGGATCCCCCTCACCCCTGACTACCGCCTCGATCTCACCTCGATCGGCGACATCCTGCGCGGCGCCAAGCTGCTGGCGATCACCGCGATGTCGAACGTGCTCGGCACCATCAACGACATCGGCCCCCTCGCGCGCGCGGCACACGCGGCCGGCGCGCTGGTGCTGGTCGACGCGAGCCAGGCCGCGCCGCACCTCCCGGTGGACGTGCGCGACTGGGACGCCGACTTCGTCGTGATCACCGCGCACAAGATGCTCGGCCCTTCGGGCATCGGTGCGCTCTGGGCGCGCCGGGAGCTGCTGGAGGCGATGCCACCGTTCCTCGGCGGCGGCGAGATGATCCGCGACGTGCGCAAGGACGGGTTCACGACCAACGACGTGCCCTGGAAGTTCGAAGCGGGGACACCCGCGATCGCGGAGGCCATCGGCTTCGGGGCCGCGGTCGACTACCTCGAGACGCTGGGCATGGACGAGGTGCGTCGCCACGAGGTCGAGCTCACCCGGTACGCCCTCGACGCCCTCGACGAACGCCTGGGCGACAAGATCACGATCTACGGCCCCCGCGACGTCGCCGTGCGCGGCGGTGCGATCTCGTTCCTGTTCGACGGGATCCACGCCCACGACATCTCGCAGGTCCTCGACGAGGACGCGGTCTGCGTGCGCGCCGGCCATCACTGCGCCAAGCCGCTCATGCGGGTGCTCGGGGTGCCCGCGACGACGCGCGCCTCGTTCTACGTGTACAACGACGAGGCCGACGCCGACGCGCTCGTGGAGTCGCTGGTCAAGGCCGAGAAGTTCTTCGCCCCCTAAGGATCAGACACCGTGCCCGGACTCGAAGACCTCTATCGCGAGATCATCCTCGACCACTACCGCTCGCCGCGGAACCGCGGGGAGCTCCCCACGCCGCCGGCCACCAAGTCGGAGGGCTTCAACCCGCTCTGCGGGGACGAGGTCGTGCTCTACCTGGTGGTGGAGGACGGCACTGTCGTCGACGTGAAGATCGGCGGCCAGGGCTGCTCGATCAGCCAAGCGTCGACGTCGATGATGAGTGCCGCGGTGAAGGGCAAGTCCGTCGAGGAGGCGCGCCGCCTGATCAGCGCGTTCAAGGCGCTCATGTCGATCCACGAGTCCAAGCTCGAGGGCGAGTCCGACGGTGCGGACCTCCAAGCGGAGCTCGACGGTGTCGCCCTCGGCGACCTCGAGGCACTGCAGGGCGTGGTGAAGTTCCCGGTGCGGATCAAGTGCGCCACCCTGGCCTGGAACACCCTGCAACAGGGCCTCGACGAGGTCCCGGCCTAGGTCGACGCCTCCGCCGTCGCGCGCATTGGGCCGGTCAGCCCATTGCGCAACGAGTGTGACTGTTGTCTTCTCATTGAGGAAACCTTCGTGACACGGGTATGGAACTCGCGCGCGGTAGGTTGACTACTACGCCGACCGGGAGGAACCCAATGGCTGACCAGACAGCACTCGTGAGCATGATCGACGCAGCACTCGAGCGTTTCGGCAGCCGTGATCTCGTCTCGGGCGCCGAA
This sequence comes from Acidimicrobiia bacterium, assembly GCA_036502405.1. Lineage (GTDB taxonomy): Bacteria > Actinomycetota > Acidimicrobiia > IMCC26256 > JAENVU01 > Chersky-806. The sequence goes on along the minus strand of DASXYP010000057.1, from coordinate 18,739 downwards.
GTCCTCGACTTCCTCCTGGACCTGCGCCTCGCGATCCCGGGGAGCCCGGACGCGTTGGAGCAGCTGCTGGAGGAAGAGAGCCAGCCGACCGGCTGATCGCCGCCGGCTCCTCGCCTACTCGGCGAGGAAGTCGCGGACGAGCGCGGTCAGCTCGTCCGGCTTCTCGAACGGCAACCAGTGCGCAGCGCCTTCGACGACCGCGAGGCGCGCGTCGGGGATCTCAGCCGCGAACGTCTCCGCGTACGCCATCGGCACGAGACCGTCCTGGGCGCCGGCGACGACGAGCGTCGGCGCGGTGATGCGTCGGAGCCGATCGCGCAGCTTCGGGTTGTGGAGGTAGGGGTCCCAACCGAGGCGGGCGGTCGCCCCGAGCGCCTTCCACATCGGCAGCACGAGCTCGATCGGGATCTCCGTCTCGCGGCCGACGTCACCGGCAAACGCGTCCATGTCGTGCATGGCCGCCGCGATCGGGAAGCTCTGGTCGGCGAACAGCATGTCGGCGAGCTCGCCGGGCGTCCGGCCGAACATCTCGCCCATCGGCGCGTCCTCGAGGTAGATGCCGACGGGGTTCACGAGCACCATCCGCGACACCCGTTCGGGGTAGCGGGTCGCCAGCTCGAGCGCGAGCCACCCACCGAGCGAGAGCCCGAGCACCGGCGGCGCGTCGAGCCCGAGCAGCTCCCACACGTCGAGGAGGTGGAAGACGGCGTCCTCCATCCCGTCGATCGCCTCGATGCCCTCGGACTCCGCGAAGCCGGGGAAGATCGGGACCAGCACCTCGAAGCTGTCGGCGAGCTGCTCGAGCGCCGGGGTCACGTTCTCGCCCCCGGCGGAGTGCAGGTACACCAGCTGCGGACCGCTCCCGGCGCGCCAGACCTGGATCGTGCCGACGGGCGCGTCGATGCGCTCCTCGACGAACTCCGGCATCAGGCGACCTTCGCCGCCGGCCGGTAGACCGGCGCGCCTTCGGGGAACTCCGCCCGCAGCCGCGGCAGCACCTTGTCCGCGAACAGCGCCATGTTCTTCGCGGTGAGGTCGTGCGGGAGGCTGCCGAGCTGGAAGAGCCCGAGCAGGTTGCCGGTGCCGAGCCGGCCGAGGCTGTCGATCAACGTGTCGGCCACCGTGTCCGGAGAGCCGACGATCGCGTACCGGCCCTCGATGATCTGCTCCCACGTCTCGACGTTGAGCATGAACGTTCCGGCCGACTTCAGGATGCTGGCCAGCGAGCGCACGGACGTGTAGCCGGGCGGCTGGATCGTGATCCCCGGCAGCAACCGCTTCACGAAGTACCAGAGGTGCTCCTCGTACTCCTTGCGGGCCTGCTCGTCGGTCTCGGCGACGTAGATGGGCACGAGCCATCCCGCCTGGAGCGGGTCGGCGGTGTAGCCCTCGGCCTCACACGCGTCGCGGAACATCGAGAAGTACCGCTCGAACACGTCGAAGCGGAAGTACGGGATCCCCATGTACGAGTAGCGGTTGTGCGCCACGAACTCGAACGTCTCGAGCGAGCCCGCGCCCGGGATCCAGATCTCCGGGTGGGGCTGCTGGAGCGGGCGGGGCCACGGGTTCACGTAGCGGATGCGGAAGTGCTTGCTCACCCACTCGAACGGCCCGGGCTCGGTCCACGCCTTCTTGATCAGGTCGTGCGCCTCCCGGAACCGCTCCCGGGCCTGGGTCGGGTTCACGGAGAACGAGTAGTACTCGGGGCCGCCGCCCACGACCATGCCCGCGATGAGCCGTCCGCCGCTGATCACGTCGATCATGGCGAACTCCTCGGCCACCCGGGTCGGGGGGTCGTAGAGGGGCAGGGCGTTGCCGACGACCGCGATCTTCACCCGCGACGTCTGGCGGGCCAGGATCGACGCGACGAGGTTCGGCGACGGCATGTTGCCGTACGCGTTCTGGTGGTGCTCGTTCACGCAGACCCCGTCGAAGCCCAGGTCCTCGGCCGAGATGAGCTCGTCCAGGTACCGGTTGTAGAGCCGGCTGCCGACCGCGGGGTCGTACAGGGAGTTCGGCACGGTCACCCAGGCCGGGCCTTCGTAGGACGGATCCAACCCGATGTAGGGCATCAGATGGAACGCGAAGCACCGCACGCGCCGAACGCTATCGCCCTTGACCCAACGGTCAAGTTAGGATCGCGACCCCGCAGGGAGCCGTACCATCGGTACGATTTCGCATCCTTCCTCCCCCCGTTCGAGAAGGCCGAGTCCGCTGAAGAAGCTCGCGCGTCCCTGGATCTGGGTCACGGTCGGCGCGCTCGTCGGCGTCCTCGTCATCGCCGGAGTCGCGTTCGCGCTCCTGCGATCGGACTCCGGCCACTCCGGGTCGGCCGACCTGGGCAACGCGAAGGGCGTGGCCGACCGGGCGACGACCACGACGGCCCCGGCCAGCACCACCTCCACCCGCCCGGGCCTGATCCAGCCCACCGCGGTCATGTTGCCCGCCATCCCGGGCGGGACGATGGGCCCGGGATCGAGCGGCGACGTCGTCAAGGCGTACCAGCAGCGCCTCGTCGACATCCACTTCGACCCGGGCGCGGTCGACGGCCAGTACGGCGGCGACATGGCCTATGCGGTCGAAGCGCTGCAGAAGATCATCGGTGCCCCCCGCACCGGCAAGATCGGGCCGACCGAGGCGCTGGCACTCGCGAGCTTCAGGTACCCCGAGCCGCTGCAGCCGAGCGGTGAGGCGAACCGTACCGAGATCGACATCACCAAGCAGGTGATCACGCTCTACCAGGACTACCAGGTGCGCCTCATCACCACGACGTCCAGCGGCTCGGGCGCCCGGTACTGCTACAGCACCCCACGGGTGAACCCGACCCAACGCGTCTGCGAGTACGCGAACACACCTTCGGGCCGGTTCACGTACACGCGCTTCGTGAGCGGCTGGGACAAGTCGCCGCTCGGCCAGCTGTACAACCCCTTCTACTTCAACGGGGGCATCGCGGTGCACGGCTACGAGGAGGTGCCGACGTACCCCGCGTCGCACGGGTGCACCCGCATCCCGATGCACATCGCGGAGTACTGGCACACGCTCGTGCACGTCGGTGACCCCGTCTACGTCTTCGGCGGCACGCCGGAGAAAGTCATCTCGAGCACGCCGATCGCACCCCCGCCCACGACGGCGCCGACGGTCCCGCCCGCCGCTCCGGTGGTCCCGCCGCCGACGGTGCCGGCCACCGTCCCGCCGACCACCGCGCCGATCACGACGCCGACGACCGGGCCGACACCCCCCACGACCTGACCGGGCTGGTTTCGGGGCGCGTCGTACGTGCCCGGGTGCGTCGAACGCGCCCCGAAAGGAGCTGTTCTCAGAAGCCGGGCTCCGCGAATGGGTCGGCTTCCTCGGTCGGGGCGGCGACGGTCTGGACCTCGATGCCGAGTCGTTCGGCCAGGCCGTCGTACCCGGTGCGCTCGAGCTCGTCCGCCAGCTCCGGGCCCCCGCTGGTGACGACCCGGCCGGCCATGAAGACGTGGACGACGTCGGGACGCAGCTCGGTGAGCAACCGCGAGTAGTGCGTGATCGCGAGGACGCCGAGGTCGTCCTCCTCGGTCATCGCCTCGATGCGGCGCGAGACGTCGCGCAGCGCGTCGACGTCGAGGCCGGAGTCGAGCTCGTCGAGGATCGCGAAGCGGGGCTTGAGCAACGCGAGCTGCAGCGTCTCCGCCCGCTTCTGCTCGCCGCCAGAGAAGTCGATGTTCACCCCGCGCTCGAGGAACTCGTCCGCGACCGCGAGCCGGTGCGCCTCCGCGCGCACTCGCTCGCCGAGGCCGGTGTCCCTGCCGTCGCCGGCCGCGTCGAGCAGGTCCTCGACGCGCACACCGGGGATCTCGACCGGGTACTGGTGCGACAGGAACAACCCGGCCGCGGCGCGCTCCCAGGTCGGCCGGCCGAGGAGCTCGACCCCGTCGAGCTGCACCGAGCCTGCGGTGACCTCGTAGTCGCTGCGGCCCATCAGCACGTGCGCGAGCGTCGACTTCCCCGAGCCGTTGGGCCCCATGAGCGCGTGCACCTCACCCGGGTGCAGCTCGAGCTCGACGCCGCGCAGGATCTCCTGCCCCTGGACCGACGCGTGCAGGTCCTTGATGATCAAGCCGCTCATGCTTCCCGCTCCTGGCCCTTCGGGCCGGGCCGGCAACCACTGCTCCGGCAGGCCGCTCCGCCGGCCCACCGGTCCGAACCGACGCCCGTCACGGTTGCGCTCATGGCAGCGTCACCACCACGTCGTCGCCTTCGACCCTCACCGCGTAGACCGGGACGGGCTCGGTCGCCGGCAGCGCCTGCGGCTCGCCGGTGCGCAGGTCGAAGGTCGACCCGTGCTTCGGGCACTCGATCTCGCACTCATCGATCCACAGGTAGCCCTCGCTGAGGGATTCGTCGGCGTGCGAGCACCGGTCGCCGATGACGTACCAGTCCTCCGGGTCGAGGTGCACGACGCAGAGCCGGTGGCCGTCGAGGTCGAAGCGTCGTGACGACGCCGCCGGGACGTCCGCGGTCGCGCAGACGCGCACATCAGTCGGCATGGAGGTGTCCGACCTTCTCGTGCACGGAGCGCCGCAGCGCGCCGGCCAGCGACGGGATCGGCAGCCGGGCGAAGACGTCCTCGAAGAACCCGAGCACGATCAGCCGCTCGGCGTCCTCGGGCCGGATCCCGCGGCTCTCGAGGTAGTAGCGCTGGTCGTCGTCGATCGGGCCGACGGTCGACGCGTGGGAGCAGCGGACGTCGTTCGCCTCGATCTCGAGGTTCGGGATCGACTCCGCCCCGGCCCCCTCGCTGAGCACCAGGTTGCGGTTGGTCTGGTACGCGTTCGCCTTCTGGGCGTCGTGGCGCAGCCGGATGAGGCCGCTGTACACCGAGCGGGCCCGGTCCTCGACCGCCCCCTTGAACAGCAGGTCGCTGCGCGTGCGCGGCGCGACGTGGTCCTGGAGGGTGCGGAAGTCGAGCATCTGGTCCTGGTCGCCGAAGTAGACCGCGAGCAGGTCGCTCTCGCTGCCCTCGCCGTCCAGCCGGGACTCGCTGCGCAGCCGGGCGTACTCGCCGCCGAGCGCGACCGCGGACGAGCGCAGCGAGGCGTCCCGACCGACGTGCGCTCGTTGGAGGACCACCGACCAGGTGCGGGGACCGTGCTCCTGCACCGACAGGTACTTCACGTGCGCGGCGTCGCTCACGATCAGCTCCACCACGCCGTCCACGAGATGCGCGACGTCGGGCGAGCCGAAGCGGTCGAGGACGGTGACCTCGCTGTGCTCCTCGGCGACCACGAGCGTGTGCGGGAACGATGCGAGACCGTCGCCGTCGGACCAGTGCAGCACCACGATCGGCTTCTCGACCACGACGCCCGGAGGCACCCGCACGAAGGCGCCGCCCGCGAGGAACGCGTCGTGCAGCCGGGTGAACGCGTCCGGCGACGCGTCCGAGCAGGACCCGAGCCACTGGTCGACGTCCTCGCCCTCGCAGGTGGCCAGGTCGCAGAGGACCACGCCCTTCGACGCGAGGCCCTCGTCCAGCTCCCGGTGCACCACGCGCCCGTCGCGCACGACGAGCAGGCCCGAACGGTCGCCCGCCTCTGCCGCGACGACCCCGCCGCCCGGCGCGCGCTCCTCGCCGGCGGCGCCGGTCTCCTCCGCGGTCAGCGGCCGGTACCGCTCCAGGTCGAAGTCGCCGATGCGGCTGTAGCGCCAGATCTCCTCGGACGCGCTCGGCCAGGTCAGGTCCGTCAGCTGCGTGGCGGCGCGCCGACGACGGTCCACGAGCCAGTCGGGACCACCGAGGGCGGCGGCGGCGTCGGGAGTGAACCGGGTGCTCCCGGTCAACCGACCGCGCCCTCCATGTTGAGCTCGATCAGCCGGCTGAGCTCGACCGCGTACTCCATCGGCAGCGTCTTGGTGATCGGCTCGATGAAGCCGTTGACGATCATCGCGACCGCCTGCTGCTCCGAGAGGCCGCGGCTCATCAGGTAGAAGAGCTGGTCGTCACCGACCTTCGAGACCGTCGCCTCGTGGCCGATGCGCGCGTCCTTCTCATCGATCTCCATGTACGGGTACGTGTCCGAGCGGCTCTCCTCGTCGAGGATCAGCGCGTCGCACCGCACGTGGCTCTTCACCCCGTGCGCGCCCTCGTTCACCTTGACCAGGCCGCGGTAGGTGGTGCGGCCACCGTCCTTGGAGATCGACTTGCTGTCGATGATCGAGGTCGTCTCCGGGGCCGCGTGGGTCATCTTCGCTCCCGCGTCCTGGTGCTGGCCGGGACCGGCGTACGCCACCGAGAGCACCTCGCCGTGGGCCTTCGGGCCGGTCATCACGACCGCGGGGTACTTCATGGTCAGCTTGGAGCCGAGGTTGCCGTCGATCCACTCGACGGTCGCCTCGGTCTCGGCCCGGGCCCGCTTGGTGACGAGGTTGTAGACGTTCGACGACCAGTTCTGGATCGTGGTGTACCGGATCCGGGCGCTCGGCTTTGCGATGAGCTCGACGACCGCGGAGTGCAGCGAGTCGCTCGAGTAGACCGGCGCGGAGCAGCCCTCGACGTAGTGCACCGACGAGCCCTCGTCGGCGATGATCAGCGTGCGCTCGAACTGACCCGCGTTCTCCGCGTTGATGCGGAAGTAGGCCTGGAGCGGCATGTCGACGTGCACGCCCGGCGGCACGTAGATGAAGCTGCCGCCCGACCACACCGCGGAGTTCAGCGCGGCGAACTTGTTGTCACCGGGCGGGATCACGGTGCCGAAGTGCTCGCGCACCAGCTCCGGGTAGTCCTTCAGCGCCTGGTCCATCGACGTGAAGAGGATCCCCTTGGCCTCCAGGTCGTCGCGGTTCTTGTGGTACACGACCTCGGACTCGTACTGGCTCGTGACGCCGGCGAGGAACTTGCGCTCCGCCTCGGGGATGCCGAGCTTCTCGTAGGTCGCCTTCATCTCCTCGGGGAGCATGTCCCAGTCGGAGACGGCGCCCTCGGTGGGCTTCAGGTAGTAGTAGATGTCGTCGAAGTCGATGTCGGGCATGTTCTTCGCGAACCACTCGAGCATCGGCTTGCGCTCGAACCGCTTCAGGGCGTTGAGGCGGAACGTGGTCATCCACTCGGGCTCGGACTTCTGCCCGGAGATGTCCTTGACGACGTCGACGTTCAGCCCCTTCTTGGGCGTGTTGATGTAGCTGGCGGTGTCGGACCAGCCGAGCTGGTACTTGCCGAGGTCGATGCCCTTGACGGCCATGAGCGTGCTCCGTGGATCGGGGGCCGGCCGGGGGTGGCCGGGGGATTTCCACTACGTAGATAGTAACAATACCCCGGGGCCCGAACAATCCCGCCGGGCCGTGGTTTCCGGGGCTCAGCGGTGGGCGGGGCGGCGGGTGCCGGCCGCCTGCGAGCCGCCCGAGCCGCTCGTGGTGGTCGTGGTGCTGGTCGAGCTCGACGTGCTCGTCGACGAGGTCGAGCTGCCGGCCTTGGACGAGTTCGCGAGCGCGTCGGACGCCTGCTGGAGCAGCTGGCCGAGCTGCTTCGAGAGGGTGCCGTACTGCGCGAAGTCCCCGGCCTTGAGGGCGTCCTGCGCCTCGTTGTAGACGCGCGACGCCTGGGTGAGGAGCGACTCGACGGTCGGGTTCGACGTGGTGCCGCCGGTGCCTCCGGTGCCCCCGGTCCCGCCGGTGCCCGGCGTCGAGGGCGTGGCGATCCCCTGGAACTGCGGGAACTGCGCGAGCGCCTTCTTCACCGTCGTGTCGATCACGGCCTGGCCCGCGTAGAACACCACGACGAACCGGAACGCCGGCTGCTTCTGGCTCGCGGACACGACGTAGATCGGGCGGATGTAGAGCAGCGAGTCCTCGATCGGGACCAGCTGCAGGCTGCCCTGGACCACGCGGGAGCCCTGCTGGTTCAGCAGGGTGAACTGCGACGAGATCGCGGCGGTGTTGAGGATCGTGCTGTTCACCTGCACGGGTCCGTCGACGGCGCTCTTGCCCGTGGGCATCGTGAAGCTCTGGAGGTCGCCGTACTGCGCGGGGTCGGACTTCGCCACCATGAACGAGACGAGGTTCTGGAGCGCGTTGCCCTTCGAGACGGGGACGAACGGGCGCAGCAGGATGAACTGCTCGGTCTTGTCGCCGGGCAGCCGCACCAGCAGGTAGATCGGGTCGATCCGCTTCCCGGTCGACGACGCGGCCTGGGGGGTGTTCGTCGTGGTCGGCGTCTGCGCGGTCGCGTCGTTCAGCGACGGCGCCGCGACCTCACCGGAGCCGGGGTCCGGCGACACCTCCCACAGGTCGGCCTTGTTGTAGAAGGTCGTCGTGTTGGTCATGTGGTACGTGCGGTAGACATCGGTCTGGGCGCCGAACAGGTCCTGCGGGTAGCGCAGGTGCTTCTTGATGGCCGCCGGCATCTTGTCGTAGGCCGTGAAGAGGTGCGGGAACGCGGAACGGTAGGCCTGGATCACCGGGTCCTTCGCGTCGATCACGTAGAACTTCACCGTGCCGTCGTAGGCGTCGATCGTCGCCTTCACCGAGTTGCGGACGTAGTTGAAGGACCCGTTGAGCCCGCCGCTGCCGTTGAAGCTCTGCGAGTAGGGGTACTTGCTGCTCGTCGTGTAGCCGTCCACCATCCAGACCAGGCGGCCGTCGGCGATGACCGGGTACGGGTCGGCGTCGTAGTGCAGGAACGGGGCGGCCTTCTTCACGCGCTCGAGGATGTCGCGCAGGTACAGGACCTTGGTCTTGGGGGTGATCTGACCGGAGATCAGGACGTTGAAGTCGTTGAACCGCAGCGCGAACGCGGCGCGCCGCAGCCAGCTCGAGAGCTCCACTCCCCCGGTGCCGTGGTACCGGTTGAAGTTGTTGTCCGCACCCTTCTGCGGGTAGTTGAACTCCTTCTGCTTCGCGTCGACGAGCGAGAAGCCGGCGAGGTTCTCGCCGAAGTACACCTCGGGTCGCTGGAGCGGGATGTTGCCTTGCGGTGGGATGTCGCTCAGCTCGTAGTTCGGCTGGCCGACCGAGCTGGCCGAGTTGGAGGGCGAGAGCACCGCGCCGTAGCCGTGCGTGTAGACCAGGTGCCGGTTCACCCACGTCTGGCTCGGCAGGTCGGCGGGGTTGAGCTCGCGCGCCGCGATCAGCGTCTGCACGAGCTTTCCGTCGATCACGTACCGGTCGACGTCGACATCCGCGAATTTGTAGAAGGTCTGCAGCGCCTGGAACAGCTGGAAGTTGCGCAGGATCACCGGCGGGTCCCACAGGCGCGTGTTCTCGATCGTCGTCGAGTTGTCGACGATCGACTGCGAGTTGAGGTTCTCCTGGTACGGGAAGCTCTTGACTGCGACCCGGTTCAGTTCGAAGGCGTCACGGGTCGCGTGGATGTTGCGCGCGATGTAGGGCTGCTCCTTCTGGAGCTCGTTCGGCTGGACGAAGAACTGTTGGTACACGACCGGCACGATCGTCCCGATCACGAGCGACACGAACGCCCAGAGGCCGACCGCGATGATCGGGAGCACCCATCCCCGGCGCCAGATGTTCCAGACGAAGAGGGCGGCGGCGACGATCGAGATCACCATGAGCAGGTTCAGCGCCGGGAGCTGGGCCGCGACGTCGGTCTTGCTCGCTCCCTCGACCACGCCCCGGGTCGAGAAGTCCAGCTGGAATCGGGCGTAGTAGTACTGCGCCGTCTTCACCAGCGCCATGAGCGCCAGGATCACCGAGAGGTGCGCCTTCACCTGCGGTGTGACCCGCTGGAACGGGCTCTGGAGCCGGATCCCGCCGTTCAGGTAGTGCGCGACCGCGGTGACGATGAGGATGATGATCAGCGCGGCGAAGAGCCAGTCGAACAGGAACGTCAGGAACGGCAGCCGGAAGACGTAGAACCCGATGTCCTTGTGGAACTGCGGGTCGTCGATCCCGAAGGACTTCGCGTTGGTGAACAGGATCCATTGCTGCCACTGGCTGGCGACGCTCCCCCCGGTGACCAGGGCGAAGAACGCGGAGACGGCGATCCGGATCCGGCCGCTGTACGGGCCGACCGACTGCTGGTAGCGCGCCAGGAGCTCGTCCTCGGGGCCCATGGTGCGGGTGCGGGGCGCGAGCCGGTCCGCGACCGTCAGGCTGACCAGCATCAGGACGAAGAACAGGACGGTGAACACCGCGGTGGGCGCGAACCGGGCCCACAGCAGGCCCCGCCAGGTCGAGCCGAAGCCGACGGAGTCGAACCAGAGGTAGTCCGTGTAGAAGCCGGCCAGGCCCCGCGCGCTCAGGAACAGCACCACGAGGACGACGACGATCGCGATCATCCATCCGCGGATTCGGAAGCCGCCGCGGCGACGTCGCTCGGCGGAGGGGACGCGCATCGAGGGGGAGCCTAGAGGGCAGCCGCTCCCGACCGGGAGCAGGGCCGACTTTCGCGCTCGTGCTCCGTCCGGTGACGGTGGCGATGTTCACGACGAGGCAGGGGCGGCGGTCGCAAGAACGTAGGAACGAAGGCGCAGTGGGCTTCTGCGTCGAGGACGAGGACGCCGCGAGCGGCGTTCCTGGCCGGCGGGAACGCGGCGAACGTTGCCGGTCGGGGCGCTAGTTCGCAGCGCCGGGCTCGGCGCGGGTGAGGAAGCATCGGCACCCGGGATGGGCCGGCGGGTGGACCTGGCCGGTCGGGAACGGTGCACCCTTGGCCGTCGGCTCGAGCGCGTTGTCGTCGCAGTCCGGGCACCGGCCGACCTCCGCCGGGATCCAGCGCAGGAGCGTGCCCTCCGGCACCGCGGCGTACTCGCCGCGCGTCCAGGCTTCCGCGAGCGCGTCGCCGAGCGCGTCCTCGAGCTCGCGACCGCGGTACTCGCGGTAGCGAGCGCCGAGCCGCTGGGTCACCGCGTCCGGGTCGTCGGCCGCGCCGTCGATGGCCGAGACGAGTCGCCGGCGCCATGGCGCGACCATCGGACGGGCCAGCTCCTCGAACAGCTCGGACGGTGGTTCGGCGTCCGGAGCGCCGTCGCCGTCGCCGATCGCCGCGGCACCCGCGGAGTACGCGGTGCGCAACGGTGCCTCGAGCACCTGTGCCCAGGCCGCCTCCTGCGCCTCGACCGCCGGGAGGACCGTGTCGGCCGCGACCTTGCCCTTGACCGTGCGGATCTGGTCGAGCAGCTCGTTCTGCTGGTCCTGCAGCGCGCGCTTGGCGGCGCGGCTCAGGTCGCGGGCGAGCGGCGCCATGACATCGTCGCGGGCGGCGCGCAGCTCGTCGTCGGGCGCCATCCTCACGGCCGGAGCATCCGCCCCGGCTTCGGGCTCCGGCGGGGTCGGCGCGGGCGCCGCCGCGGCTTCGGGCTCGGGCGGGGCCGGCGCGGTCGCCGCCTCGACCTCGGGCCCGGCCTCGGCGTCGGCCTCGCGCTCGGCGTCGGGTTCCTCGGTTGCGGCGTCCACGTCGGGCTCGGCGCCCGGACCCGAGACGGGAGGCCCGGACTCCGGCGCCGGCAGCTCGTCGTGTGGCTCCGGGTCCGTGGTGTGGCTGGCCCGCAGCCGGGCGAACAGCGCGTCGACCGCAGCCCCCGAGTCCGCGTCCTCGGGCGACCCGTCGTCCCTCGCCGACGGGGGCTCTGTCGTCACGACCACGTCGACGTCGATCTCGACCGGCGCGTCCGGTCCGGCAGTTGTCGGCGCGGAGCCGGCCGGCGAGCCCTCCAGGATCTCGAGCTCGCCCTCGACCGGCGGTACCGCGACGCGCGCCGGGGGCGCGGCGAGCTCCGCGTTGGCTCGGGCCTCGACCTGGGCGAGCGCGTCGGTCGCATCGGACAGCGTTCGCTTCACGACCCGATACGCGTCGAGCAGGCGGTCGCGCCCGCTGCGGAGCTCGTCGACCTGCGCCTGCAAGAGCGAACGTCGCCGACCGAGGTCGGCGAGCACGCGCTCGCGCACCGTGCGCGCTTCGTCGACGAGCGCGCGGCTGCTCGCCCTCGCGGCGTCGAGCTCGTCGGCGGCCGCGCGCTCGGCCTGCTCGCGGGCGGCGCCGGTCTCGGTCGCCGTCGCCTCGCGCAGCTCCTCCGCCTCCTGCTCCGCGTGCTCGCGCACCTCGGTCGCGCGCGCGGTCGCGGAAGCTTCGAGCTCGGTCGCCTTCTCCTCCGCGGCTTCGCGGCGCGCGGTCGCCTGCTGCTGGGCGGTCTCGCGCAGCCGCCCCGACTCCTCCTGGGCTTCGCGCACCAGCCCCGCCGCCCGCTCTTCCGCACGCTTGCGGATCTCCTCGGCCGCCTCCTGGGCGGATCGGAGCACGCGGGCGGTCTCCTCGCCGAGCGAGCTCAGCAGCTGCTCCTCGGTCACCGGCGGTGGGTTGCGGAGCTGCTCCTCGAGCCGGCCGACCTGGGCGAGGAGGTCCGACTCGCGGCTGCGCATCGCCACGAGCTCGTCCGCCACCCGGCGCAGGAAGTTGCGCACCTCCGTCTCGGAGAGGCCACGAAAGGCGCTCGCGAAGCCGCGGTTCGTGATCTCCTCGGGCGTCAGCCGCGACGAGCTCGCGGCGGCGCGTCGGTGGACGTCGGCCATCGCGCCATCGTATTGAAGGCGCGGCGGCGTTCCATGGATGACCTGGAATTACGCCGCGGCCGCCGCCGGGGTCTTCGGCACCGGTGCGCCACCGTGCTCGCGCAGCGCGCGGAGCGCACCGTCGATGGTGCTGACACCGATCACGGTCGCCTTCGACCCGGCGCGGGCGCGTGCGTCCTTGACCTCCGCCTTCGGGACGATGAAGAGCTTCGCCCCCGCGTCGAGCGCGGCGGCCGTCTTCTGGGTCACGCCGCCCACCTCGCCGACGTTGCCGTCGAGGTCCATCGTGCCGGTCACCGCGACCTTCTGGGCACCGGTCAGGCTGCCGGGCGTGAGCTCGTCGATGATCGTGAGCGTGAACGCGAGGCCGGCGGACGGGCCGCTCACCGGGCCCGGGTCGATCGTGATGTCGACCGGGTAGTCGAACTTGAGGTCCTTCGTGACCGGGACGATCCCGACCTGGGGCTTCCCCTTCAGCGGTCCGCTCTTTGCCGCTGCGGTCGTGACCTTCTCGGAGCGGGTGGCGCCCTTGCGGGTCACCGTGAAGTCGAACGTCGTGCCGACCGGCCGGGCCCGCACGATCGTCCCGACCTGCTCGGCCAGACGGATCGGCGCACCGTCGATCGCGGTGATCACGTCGCCCTCCTCCAGGTGGCCGGACGCCGGGCTGCCCTTGACCACCTGCACGACGATCGCGCCGTTCCCGGACTCGGTCACCGTGTACCCGAGCTGCTCGAGCGCCACCTTCTTCGCCGCGGACTGGGAGTCGGTCATCGCGGCGACGTTCTCCTTCTCGACGCGCGAGCGCGACTGGCCCTGCAGGAAGCTGTTCTCGCCCACGACGTCCGAGTCGGAGTCGAGCGAGGCCTGCACCCAGCGCCAGACGTTGGGCCGCTCGGTCGAGACGGAGACGGTCAGGAACAGCACCTCCCCGCGGCTGCGGTACGTGCGGGCGCCGGACACCTTGACGATGCCCTCGACCGGGGTCGCGTCACCCGGCGAGTAGATGACGTACGGCAGCCGGATGATCGCCCCGAGCAGCCCGATCAGCAATGCCGCCGCGACGACGACCGCGACGACGACCGGCCACCGCCGGCGCGGTGAGGATGGCGTGACCGGCGGCCCCGGTGGCGCGGGCGCCGTCGGGAGGTCCGGGGACGGGGCGGTCAATGGGGCTCCGAGCTGGATGCCGATCGGTCGGCGCAGGGTACCTGCGCGCCCGGTGCCCGAGGGCGCGCGCTACTGGCCGGGGCGCGGCGTCGACATCAGCACCGCGTGGACGACGATCCGCTGCGCGGAGCTCCCGATCGGATGGCAGCTGAAGATCGTCAGCGTGCGGCCCGGGTGCTGGTCGACGATCGAGAGCGCGGTGTTCGGCACGATCTCGACGCCCGTCACGTGGTACGTGTACGTGCCCACGGCGTCCGACAGGATGATCGGGTCGCCGGGGTTCAGCTCGGCCACCCGGAGGAACGGCTCGGTGTGCGTGGTCCGGTGCCCCGCCAGCACGACGTTGCCCCAGGAGCCGAACGCGGCCGTCCCGGGCCAGTGGGCCGGGCCGGCGTCGATGACCATCTGCTCGACGCCCTCGTGGACGACCTGGTCGAGGCCGATCTTCGGGATCTGGATGCGGCCGAACGCCACGAGCGGCACGCGCGTCGCCGGGTTCGGGAGCGCCGCGGGGACCGGCAGCGGCGGGGCCGGGTTCGGCGGCGGCGGCGGGGTCGGCGGCGTGGCGGCCGCAGTGGCGAGAGTCGGCTCGACCGCCCGAGCCGCGACCGTCGGGACGACGTTGGGCGGCGCGACGACGAGCGACGGGAGGCTCGACTGGCCCTGGGCCCGGCCCGGGGTCACGGCGATCGCCGCGGCGCCGAACACCAGCGCGAACGCGAGAGCGAAGAGGAGCGGGCTGCGACAGCGGAATTTGGTCATTGGCCTCACCAGCGGCGTTGTGGGACCTGACCGATATCGGCACCCAGCGTGGCCATCTGTAGACCGGCGCTCACGATGAGTGACATCGGCCACAGATCCGGTGCAGACCGGGACGACCTCGACCGGGCAGCCCGCTACGCCGCCTCCGGCGCTGAAATCTCCCAATTCCTGGGGCTGGAGCTGGGGGCCGCGGTCCGGACCCACCCCGACGCACGGGTCCGGAGCGCCGCGCTCGGCGCGCTCGTGCGCGGCACGGTCGCCGGGCGCGCCCGCACCGCGTGGCGGTCGGCGGCCGCGGACGGGACCGCCGCGGTGCGCCGCCGGGCCGCCGAGCTCGCGCCGGCGGTCCGACCGGTGCCGGTGATCGGCGTGCTCGGGCTCGTGGCCGACGACGACCCCTTGGTCGCCGAGACCGCGGCGTGGGCCCTCGGCGAGGTGGCCTGGACGGGGCGGACCCGGGCGCGGGTCGTGCGGGTGCTCGCCGGCGCCGCCCGGAGCCACCCCGACCCGCTGGTGCGCGAGTCGGCCGTCGCCGCACTCGGCGCCGTGGGCGATGCCCGCGGGCTGCCGGCGATCCTCGACGCGTGCGGCGACCGGCCCCCGATCCGCCGCCGGGCCGTGCTCGCGCTGGCGCCGTTCGACGGCCCCGACGTCGATGCCGCCCTCGCTGCCGCCCTCACCGACCCCGACTGGCAGGTCCGCCAAGCCGCCGAGGACCTGACCGACCAGTCGCGCTAGATCGCGGGTTCGATCGCGAGCGGCGAGCGGAGCGACGCAGGAGCCCGCCGAGCCTGCAGGAGCGCAGGGCGGAGTGGGCACGAAGTGCGGAGCCCGGAGCGACCAGAAATCAGGTTCTGGGCCGCCCCATGAACATGTCCTTCAGGCGGTCGAAGGACTCGAGGCAGCGACCGGCGCCGAGCACCACGCACTCGAGCGGCGCGTCGACCAGGTGAACGGGGAGTGCCGTCTCCTTGGCGATGCGCAGGTCCAGGCCGCGCAGCATCCCGCCGCCGCCGACCAGGTGGATGCCGTGCAGGATCAGATCCTGTGCGAGCTCGGGTGGCGTCTGCGCGAGCGCGGCGACCACCGCGTCGCAGATGGCGCGCACCTGCTCCTCGATCGCCCCGCGCACCTCCTCGGGGGCGAGGATGATCGTCTTCGGCAGCCCGCTCATGAGGTCGCGGCCGCGCACCTCGGCCTTGTACTCGTCCGGCGTCGGGAACGCGGAGCCGATGGCGAGCTTGATCTCCTCCGAGGTCCGCTCGCCGATGGCGATGCCGTACTCGCGTCGCACGTACGCCTGGATCGCGGCGTCGATGTCGAACGAGCCGACGCGCACCGCCTCGAGCGCGACGACGCCGCCGAGCGAGATCACCGCGACCTCGGTCGTGCCGCCACCGACGTCGACGACCATGTTGCCCATCGGCTCATGGATGGGCAGGCCGGCCCCGATGGCCGCGGCCATCGGCTGCTCGATCAGGTACGTCGCGGCCGCACCCGCGCGCCGGGCCGCTTCGAGCACCGCGCGCTGCTCGACGTGGGTGATCGCGGAGGGCACGCAGATGAGCACGCGCGCGCGGTACAGCCGCGACACCCCGGCGCGCTGGAACAGGAGCCGGATCATCCGCTGGGTGATCTCGAAGTCGGTGATCGCACCGCCGCGCAGCGGGCGGACCGCGACGATGTACCCGGGCGTGCGGCCGATCATCTGCCAGGCCTCGTGGCCCATGGCGAGCACGTCCTGCGAACGGCTGTTCAGCGCGATGACCGTCGGCTCGTTGAGGATGATCCCCTGGCCGCGCGAATAGACGAGCGTGTTCGCCGTGCCGAGGTCGATGGCGAGGTCCCTAGCCAGAGCGGCGGCCCCGTTGGTCCGGCTCGCGCTCCTCTTCCGGGGCGAGCGCCTGCCGTCGAGCCTCGAAGTCCGCGATGCCGGCGTCGATCCCGGTCGGACGGCGATTGCGCAGCACCACGATCATCACCCCGATCGTGATCAGCGCCACAGCCAGGATCAGGAACTCCACGCGGGCGACCTCCTCGTCGCGTTCAGGCTCGGGACGTGCTCGACGTGCCGACGGCCCGGATGGGCTGCTCGGCCGGGGACCAGTCCGATCCATCGGACCGGTGCTCCCGCTTCCAGATCGGCGCGCTCTCCTTGAGCGTGTCGATGCAGAACCGCGCGGCTGCGAAGGCCTCGTCACGGTGCGGTGACGAGACGACCACGGCGACGGACGGGTCGGAGAGGGCCAGCTCGCCGGTGCGGTGGAGCAGCGCGACGCGCGACACGTCGGGCCAGCGGACCCGGGCCTCCGATGCGATCTCGCCGAGCACGCGCACGGCTTCGGCCTCGTAGGCCTCGTACCCGAGCCCCACGACCCCGGGACGTCCGTCCGCGTGGTCGCGCACGACGCCGAGGAAGCTCACCACCGCGCCGGACTCCGGCGTCGTCGCCCACGCCACCGCGGCCTCGACGGGCAGGGGCGTCGCGAGCAGCGCGATCCAGTCGACGCCTTCGGGGGGTGCGGCCACGGGCGTCATTGTAGGGACGGAACCGCGGGACGCTCCCAGCCGCCCTGCCGCCCGCCGCCACCGTGACCCGCACGCGCCGGGCGGGCATCGGCGATCGCGGCCGCCGCGGAGCCCGGGAACGACGTCCGCGGTCCGTCCGGGCCGCGGTCCCTTGCGCCGATCGCGTCGGTACACTCCGCCGCATGGCCCCCGAGGAGGCAGGGGACGAGGACGCGAACGGCCCGCCGCCGCATCCCCTCGATCGGCCCTGGGTTCACCCGAGCGAGCTCTTCGCAAGCGGAGCGACCAAACCGGCGCGCTCGCCCCGAGGACGTGCGGTCCGGCCGCGCGACGTCGCGCTGGCGGTCGGCGCCGGGGTGATCGGAGCGCTCGCGATGGTGGTGGTCCTTGCCTTGGCGGGGCTTCTCGGCGAGCAGTCCAAGACCGTCACCGTCGCGCGCGCCACGGATCAGCCGAACCAGCCCGGCGGCGCAGCCCACCTGGTCGACCTCGCGCACCAGAGCGTCGTCGGCATCCTCGCCACGACGCCGAGCGGCGTGCGCAAGGTCTCGGGCGTTTTCCTGCGCAGCGGCCAGGTGATCACCACCGCGGCGGCGCTCGAGGGCGCCACCGCCCTCACGGTCGTCGCCGAGGACGGCAAGCGCAAGGTCGGTGCGATGGTGGGCGAAGACCCGACGACCCGGCTCGCGCTGATCCGGGTCGACGGAGGGCCGAGCCCGGCGAAGCTCGCGGCGAAGGACGATCTCCAGGTCGGGCAGTGGATCCTGGCCCTCGGCGCGACCGACGGGTCGGGCCCCTGGGTCGCGACCGGCGTCGTGGCATCGCTCGGTGGCTGGGCCGAGGACGGGTCTGGTGCCCCCAACGCCGGGATGATCACGGTGGACGCCGACCTCCCGCCCCAGGCCGCGGGGGGTGCGCTGCTCGACCGGGACGGGCACGTGGTCGGGATCCTCGCGGGCGCGACCAAGGACCAGAAGGGCGGTCTCGCCACACCGATCGCGATGGCCCGCAACGTCGCCGCCCAGCTCGCCACCACGGGCAAGGCGGCGCACGGTGCCCTCGGCGTCCGGGCGGAGGACGGCGACCAGCCCCGGGGGGCCCGGGTCCTGTCGGTCGTCGCCGGCGGCGCCGCGGACCACTCCGGGATCACCGCGGGCGACGTCGTGGTCAAGATCGACGACCACCCCATCCGGGATGCAGCCGACCTCGTCGTCGCGGTGCGCCGGCACCAACCCGACGACCGGGTGGCGGTGACGGTCCTCCGGCGCGACCACGCCCGCCACGTGGAGGTGACCCTGGGCTCCACCGACGGCGAGCCGGAGGCCGCGTCGAGCACGACCGTGACCTCGGCCCCGGTCACCCCGGTCAGCACCGGGTAGGTGCGCGACGCCCCGTCGGCGCGAGACTGGCGCCGATGACCACCGATGCGGCGCCCGAGCCGGAGCCCGACGCGCTGGACGACGTCGACCGGGAGCTGCTCAACGCCCTGCAGTGGGACTTCCCGGTCGTCTCGCAGCCGTACGCCGCGCTCGGCGAGCGGCTCGGGCTCTCCGAGCAGGAGGTCCTGGAGCGGACCCGCCGGGTCAAGGCGGCGGGGATCCTCCGGCAGCTGTCCGCGATCTTCGACACCCGTGCGCTCGGCTACTCGTCGGCACTCGTCGCGGCGCGCATCGACCCGGACCACGTCGACGAGGCCGCGGCCGTCATCAGCCGGCATCCCGGCGTCAGCCACAACTACAAGCGCAACCACTCCTACAACCTCTGGTACACGCTGGCCGTG
>DASXYP010000056.1:0-25607 GCA_036502405.1 Acidimicrobiia bacterium | reverse complement strand
ACGCCCAGCTGCGCCGCGTCAGCCGCGCTGAGGAACGGGTCGTAGACCGCGAGCTCGAAGTCGTAGGGCGAGAGCAGCTCGATCACCCTCCGGCCGACGAGCGACGCCCCGACGAGCCCGATGCGCCTCCGGTAGTTGCCGACGGTGCTCGGGTCGAGCGGGAGCCGCAGCTGCGGGTCGCGCAGCCACTCCCGGAAGAGCAGCACCCCCTTGCCCGCGAGCAGGAGCATCGCGACCGTGTACTCCGCCACCGGGACCGCGTTCGCCGCCGCGGCCGAGGTCACCACGAGGTCGCGCGCCCACACCGCGTCGGTCACCTGCCATTTCACCGTGCCCGCGGCGTAGGCGAACAGCCGCAGGTTCGGCGCCGCGGTGAGCACCTCGCCGGTCAACGTCGGGCACCCCCAGTGACCGACGATGACCTCGGCCCGGGCGAGCGCCGCGGCGGCGCGGTCGCCGTCGAACGCGTCGAGCGGCACCGGGTCGACCAGCTCGCCGGCTGCGGCGAGCCGGTCGAGCTGCGCCGGGGTGAACGCGTGGTCGACCAGGCCGCCCATCATTGCCAGCGCGATCGCCGGTCGGGCCACCTCAGCCCTCACCCGCCGCGCGCTTGGCCGCGGTCAGCTCGAGGCGCTCCGGGCGCGCCTTGTAGAACGGATCGAGCGGGTAGCAACCGGAGACGAGCCCGTTGCGCGGCGCGGTGGTGCAGTCCGAGAACGTCCGGCACAGCCGGCCGCGGGTCGCGTCGCGCCGGCCCAGGACGTCGCGCGGGAGCTCGGGGTACGAGAGGACACCGCGCCCGTAGCCGACCAGCGTGGCGGCGCCGCGGTCCACGATCGCGGCCGCCACGCCCGGCATCCACTCCTGGAGGTACGACAGGCCACTCGCCACGACCGTGAGGCGGGGGTGCGCGCGCGTGATCGCTGCCGTGACGTCGAGCAGGCGCGCCACCTCGAGCAGCGGATCGCGCGGCGGGAGGTAGCCGTCCGACGGCGGGAAGTAGGCCGGGCGTTGGACGTGCGGGCACCAGTACGGGCTCCCCGCGGTCACGCACAACAGCGTGACGTCGAGCGCGACGAGCTGCTCGCACAGCTCGTGCACCTCGCCGAGGTCGATGCCCATGCCGGTCCCGTCGCCCCCGAACGCGTACGGGTAGGGCCCCGGGGCCTCGGGCACACCACGACCATCGCCACCGCGGACGTGGGGGACGACGTCGAACGCGGAGAGACGCACCCCGATGCCGAGCCCGGGCGCGGCTCGGCGGATGGCCCCGACCGTCTCGGTCAGGAAGCGGGTCCGGCCGGGAAGATCCCCGCCGTACCGGCCCGGCCGGTCCCGCGCGGCCAGCAGCTCGTGGAGCAGGTAGCCGTGGCAGTGCTTGACGTCGACGAAGTCGAAGCCCGCGTCGCTCGCGACCTTCGCCGCGGCGGCGTACGCGCCGACGAGGTCGTCGAGCCAACCGTCGGTGACGACGTCCGAGTCCGTGGCGCCGACCCTGGCGTCGAGCAGCGGGTGGCGGAACGCGACGCACGGCGCGGGCGCGCCGTCGGGGCAGGACCACCGGCCCGAGTGGGTGAGCTGGAGGCCGACGACCGGCGGCGCGCCTCCTCCGGTCGCGCCGGCGTGGCCCGCCACGAGCTCCTCGCGCAGCGTCGCAAGGTCACCGGGCGACGCCGGGCCGATCGCGAGCTGGCGCGGGTTCGCGCGACCGTCGGACCGGACCGCGACCGCTTCGCCACCCCAGACGAGCGCGGCCCCGGACTCCCCGAACCGGCGCCAGCGCCGCCGGACGAGGTCGGTCGGGCGACCGTCGGCGGTGCCGTCCCACCCTTCCATCGGCAGGACCGCCCAGCGGTTCGCGAGCGTCGCGCCCGCAACGTCGACCGCTCGTCCGAGCACCGCGGCGGGATCAGGATGTCGCGCGAGCTCGATGCCCAGATCCTGGAGGTGCGCGTCGAACGCCGCGGCGTCGCGCAGCCGCCGCACCTGCACGATCTCCCTCGCCATGGGCGCATGATCGCACGGGCGCGAGTCGCGCCGGCCCGACCGGCGCTGGCCCGGGTGGAGTGGAGATGGCAGGGTGGCGCCGTGGGGGCGAAGCGGATCGGGACGTTCGGTGCGCTGGCGGTGGCCGTGGTGCTGGTCGCGACCGCGTGCCGGCCGGGCTGGGGTCAGGGTCAGGGCCACGGCGGGCCGGGTGGGCCGCCGGAGTCGGGCGCGGACGGGTTCGTCTCGGCTGCGTGGATGCGCACCCGTCAGGACGACTACCTGCGCTTCGCGACCGCCCATCTCTCCCCCGGGTCGGCGACCAACATCATCAACAACGCGGAACGGGCACGACGGGACCCGACGTTCCACTTCGACGCCACCGCGGTGACGCCGGCGACGCTCGCCGACTCCTTCACCCGGATCGACGGGTTCGTCGACACCTCGGACTTCGATCTCCTCTACCTGATGAACCTGTACTTCGGGAACGGTGCGCAGCTCACGCCGGAGGTGCGGAGCGCGATCGCCGCGCGCATCGTCGGGTTCAAGTACTGGTACACCGATCCGCAGCCGGCCGGCGTCGTCGACCAGCGGTACTACTGGACCGAGAACCACGCGATGCTCTACCACGTCGAGGAGTACCTGGCCGGACAGACGTTCCCGGCCACGACGTTCGGCAACGACGGCAAGACCGGCGTCGAGCACCGCGCCCGCGCGGCGGGTCTGATCGACCAGTGGCTCACCGAGAAGGCGCGCTTCGGGTTCACCGAGTGGCACTCGGACGTCTACTACCAGAAGACCGCGGACGCGCTGCTCACGTTCGTCGAGTTCGCGAACGATCCGGCGCGCGTCGAGCGGGCGTCGGGGATCCTGGACCTGCTGCTCTTCGATCTTGCGCTGCACCTGCAGAAGGGCAACAACGGCGCGACCCACGGTCGGTCGTACATGAAGGACAAGAGCGTGGCCGAGGACGAGGACGTCTTCGGGATGGCCAAGCTGCTCTTCGACGACACGTCGCTGCCGTACACCTCGGACGGCGACGCGGGTGCGACGCTCTTCGCCCGGGCCCGGCGCTATCGCCTGCCCGCCGTGCTCCTCCGGGTCGCGCGCAGCACCGCGACGACCGTCGACCGCGAGCGCATGGGCGTGCCCCTCGACCCCCACGCCCCGGTCACGCCGAACCCCGTCGCGCCCTACGGGTACGCCTTCGACGACCCGGCGAACATCCCGTTCTGGTGGGAGCGTGGCGCGCTCACCGCGTGGCAGGTCGTGCCGACGACCATCGACGAGCTGGAGAAGTACAACCTCTTCAGCTCGGACTTCTTCTCCCCGTTCAAGCCGTTGGTGGACATCGCGGGCGGGGATCCCAACGTCGAGCGCAACCTCGCGCAGTCGCTCGCGTCGCAGATCTCGTTCGGCCTGCTGAGCGAGGTCAACACCATCACGTACCGGAGCCCGAGCGTGATGCTGTCGACCGCGCAGTCCTGGCGCGCGGGCGACTTCAGCGAGCAGGCGCACATCTCACAGGCGACGCTCGACGAGCACGCGATCGTCTTCACCACCCACCCGAAGAACGAGCCGCAGTCGGGGACCCAGTGGCCCGACGACGACGGCTACTGGACCGGCGACGGATCGCTCCCCCGAGCGGCGCAGCAGGGCGCAGTGTCCATGAGCCTGTACGCACCGAACTTCGCACCGTCCGGTCCGCCCCTGGACTCCTTCGGCTACCTGGACTTCACGCACGCCTACTTCCCGCAGGAGCGCTTCGACCAGGTCGTGCAGGCGGGCGGATGGACGTTCGGCCGGCGCGGTGACGGCTATGTCGCGCTCTGGTCGTGGCGTCCGACGCGCTGGCGGACGTACACCGACCCCGGGATCTTCACCCACGGTCTCACCGAGCCGTTCGACCTCGTGGCGGACGGCGGCCCCGACGACACCTGGATCACCCAGGTCGGCGACGCGTCGAGGTTCGGGTCGTTCGACGCGTTCCGCGCCGCGGTGCTCGCCCACGCGCCGCAGGTCTCGGTGCGGCCGAAGACCCCGGCCGGCCTGCCGGGTGGGTTCGACGTGGCGTGGGACTCGCCGACCGAAGGCGCCCTGACGTTCGGCACGACCGCGCCGCTGACCGACCGGGGCGCGGTCGTCCCGATCGCCGACTACGCCCGGTACGACAACCCCTGGAGCCACACGCCGTTCGACGCGAAGACCCTCACGATCGCCGATCGCGAGGGCGGCGTGGCGCTCGACTTCACCTCCGGCCGGCGGACGGTGCGCGCGGCCCATGCTCCGCCGCCGCCCGTCCATCCGGTGCCGCCCGTCCACCCGGTGCCGCCCGTCCACGACGGACCGGGTCACGACGGGTCCGGTCACGACGGACCGCACCACTGCTCCGCATTCCGGCGCTGGTGACGCGTGCGCCCCGCTAGAGACCGGGGCTGGTCGTGCTCGGGGTCGGGATCTGCACCGAAGCGCGCGCGACAAGCCGCACGGTCGCGGTGTCGCTCTTGCCTTCGCGCTGGTAGGTGAGCGTCACCTCGTCACCGGGACGGTGCGCGCCGATCCGGTTGGCCAGCTGCCGCGGGGTCTTCACCGTCTCCCCGCCGATCTTCGTGATCACGTCGTCGACCTTGAGCCCCCCGTTCGCGGCGGGTGAGGCGGGCACGACCGTCACGACGCGTGCACCCGCCGGGTCGGTGGCCGTGCTCGACGCGACCCCCAGGAACGCGCCGCCTTGACGGCGCGGGATGCGTGGGACCGAGGGCACGGTCGGGCTGTTCCCGCCGCTGCCGTTCCCATTGCCACCGTTGCCGGGGTTCGGGAAGAAGCCGTTGCCGTCGCCGGGCGCGAAGCCGCCGCCGGGCCGGACGACGACCGTGCTGCTGTCGCCTCCGGGCGCGGCGATCCAACCGATCGCGAACCCGAGCAGGCCGACGGCCAGCCCACCCAGGACGAGGATCAGCCACTTGGGGACGGCCACGGTCGAGCTCCGGCCCGGCACCGCGGCCGCCGGGGGCGTCGGCCACGCCGGCGCGGGCGCCGGGTCGGACGCAGTGGGCACCGGCTGGGTGGGATCGGCCGCCGCCTGGGGTTGCGTGGGCGGCTCCGACTCGGGCGCGACGGGTTCCAACGGCCCTTCCTCGCTCATCTTTTCCGCTCCCCCGCTCCGGATCGCTCCGAGCTCCGCACTTCGTGCCCGCTCTGCTCTGCGCTCATCTCTCCCGCTCCCCCGCTCCGGATCGCTCCGAGCTCCGCACTTCGTGCCCGCTCTGCTCTGCGCTCATGGACCCTCCCCTTCGGCCCGAACGGCGATGGTCCGAAGTCCAGCACGCGGATCGATGGAAAACTGCGCGGCATGCTCGCAGCCTTCTCCATCACCCCCCTCGGCGCCGGCGACTCGGTGAGCGATTCCGTCGCCGAGGCCGTCCGCATCGTCCGGGCCAGCGGCCTCGCCAACGAGACCAACGCGATGTTCACGAACGTCGAGGGCGAGTGGGACGAGGTCATGGACGTCCTGAAGCAGTGCGTCGAGCGCGTCCTCGAAGACGCGCCACGGGTGAGCGTCACGATGAAGCTGGACGTCCGTCCCGGCACCACGGACGCACTGCACGACAAGGTCCGTGCCGTCGAGGACCACCTCGCATGACCGCCGCGGTCGAAGACGTTCCGTGTCTCGACGCGCGTGCGCAGGGCTGGCTCCGGTACCTCTACCGGAAGGCGACGACCCCGGACGACTGGGACCGCAGCGGCCGGCCCCACCCGCACTGGGACGACCGGAGCGACCCGCCGATGCTGTGCTGGCACCGGTTCGACCTCATCGACTCGACGTACGCGGTCGCGCTCATGGCCGACCGCACCCCGGCGTGGCGCGAGGTGTACGGCCGGATCCTCGACGAGCTGGTCTTCCGGCACACAGGTTGGTGGGCGGCGCGGGACTGGCTCACGCAGATCGGCCACGACCCCGACCGCGCGAGCTACCCCGACCTGTACCGCCTGCTGATCCCCGCGCACCTCTGGGGCGACTACGACGTCCCGGGCTGGACCGCCAACGGCGTCGAGCCCTGGGGGCTGCAGATGGACCCCATCGGCGCCGACGGCAACCTGTTCTTCAAGGGCTTCTTCCTCGTCATGCTGGGCCTGCACCTGCGCACGACCGGGGACGCGCGCTGGAACGACCCGTTCGACATCGTGCGCGACGGCGACAACACGTTCACGTGGTTCCACTCCGCCATCGCGGAGCACCTGCACGGCCAGTGGGAGCGGACGCCTGACGGCTGTCACTGCGAGAACACGAAGGTGTGGCCGTACTGCCTCGCGGGCGCGGGGCTCGGCCTGCAGCTCCACGACCTCTTGCGCGGCACCGGGCACCACGAGGTGTTCACCCGGTGGTGGAACGACGTGTGCCGCGACCGCTACCTGCATCTCGACGGTGAGGCTCTGCCCGAGAACGTGACCCTGTACTACGACCCGATCCTCGAGGTCGCGCACGAGGTCCCGGTGTTCGCGGGCATGGTGCCGGCGATCTACCTCGCGCCGCAGGAGCCGGCCGGCGCGCAGCGGCTGTTCGAGGCGGGCATGACCCAGCTCGGGCTCTGGTCCCCCTCGGGCCCGGTGGCCCTCCCCGGGCCGCGTGCCTCCGCGACCGCGCTGTGGCTGGCGCGCGAGTGGGGGCTCGGCGAGATCGAGACCCCGCTCTCCGACGCGATCGACGAGCAGTACGAGCCGACGTTCGACGCGACGACCGGCGAGTTCACGTGGGGCTTCGAGCTCGGCGAGGCGCACCCCCGCGGGCAGTACAACGGGACGATGGCCGCGGCCCAGGTCGCGACGCGCGACTCCTGGTGGCGCCTCGCGAACGAGCGGCCGGGCTCGCGGTTCACCGACCCGACGATCGTCGGTGTCGACTTCCCGACGCTGTCGCTCGACCGTGCGTGGTGGGACGCGGCGCGTGCGGAGCTGACGATCGGCACGACCCCGGCGAGCGACGCCGCGGTGGGGATGCCCACGACGTTCGGCGTGGTGAACGTCGACGACCCGTCGCGCTGGAAGGTTTCGTGCGTCGGGGGGACTTCGCCGGTCTCGACGCGGGTCTCCGAGCGCGGCCTCGAGATCGACGCGACCATTGGCCGCCACACGCTCGTCGTGACGAGGACGTAGGACCGCGAGAAGGAGCAGCGATGCCGTCGCACTGGGTCGAGATGAAGATCCCGACGACCAAGGTCGTGCAGCACGCCGACGTCGTGTTCGAGGTGTTCGACGACGCCGGCAAGCTCGGCGAGCTGCGGATCAGCCAGGGCGGCGTCGACTGGTACCCGCGCGGCGCGCAGATCCCGGCCAAGCTCTCGTGGGAGCAGTTCGCGAACGTGATGGACACGCGCCGGTAGCGGGACGCGGGCCCCACTTCGCCTGCTTGAGCGGATTTCCCGCTCACCGGTAGCCTTCCCGGTCCAGGGGAAGGGGCAGGGGTGCGAACGAGCAGGACTGCAGGGTGCGTGGCGCTCGCCGTCGTCGCGGGTCTCGCGTTCGCGTCACTCCCGGCCACGCGCGCCCCGGCGGCGTTCGCGGGCGGAGCCTCCGACGTCGGTTCGAGCCGGGCGTCGTCCGCCGTGCGCCACCTCCTCGCGGGGCGGCCGCCGGCTGCTGCAGCACCGATGCACGCCGCCCTCGGCGCGAGCCGCGCCCTGGAGTCCGCCGCCGCGTCTCCGGCATCGAGCTCGGTGTCGCTCTCGGACCCGAAGGGAGACAGCCAGTCGTACAAGGCGGACATCGGCGAGATCGGTGCGACCCTCACCGGCGGGAGCGTCCGGCTCACCGCGACGCTCCCGACCGGGGCCGACCCGCGCACGGATGCCGGATGGCTCCACGGCGAGACCGGGTTGATCTGGTACCTCGACACCGGGGGTGACGGCAGCTTCGAGCGCGCCGGCGTGCTGCTCGCCGTCGATCCGGGGCGCCTTGCCGGCTACGTCGTGAAGGACTCCGCGAGCGCGGGCTTCCTCTGCTCGGCCAACGCGACCTACGACGCGCATCGCTTCTCGATCATGGTGCCGACGCGCTGCCTCGGGAACCCGAAGCGGCTCGCGGTCGCGGTCGCGATGGACTACGACGAGAGCCCGATCCGCGCGGGCGCGGACGGGGTGACCGACGTCGCCCCGGATCTCGGCTTCATGGGACCCGTGACCCGAGCGACCACCGCAGCCCGGGTGTCGGGTGGCTTCGTGCTCGACGCCCGCGGCGCGCTCCACGCCGCGACGATCGGTGGCTCGCCGAAGGGCCCGACCGGTCTTCCGACGCCCGGTGCCGCGCCGGTGCGCGGCCTCGCGGCGACGCCCGACGGCGCGCATGCGTACACCCTCGACGGGAGCGGCGTGCTGCGCGGCTTCGCGTTCGGTCGCAATGACGTCGCGCCCCGGGCCTACGGCACCACGACGTGGCCGGGCCAGGACGTTGCCCGCGGCGTGGCGATCGGACCCGAAGGTTCGAGCGGCCTGGTGGTCGACCGCTACGGCGGGCTGCACCCGTTCGGCATCGGCACGAACCGGACCGCACCGAAGGTGCTCGGCGCGCCGACCTGGCCCGGAGTCGACATGGCGCGCGGCGTCGCGATGATGCCGGACGGGAGCGGAGGGTTCGAGCTCGATGCCTTCGGCGGTCTTCATTGGTTCTCGCTTGGGACCGCGAGCCCCGCGCCGAGACTCTTCGGCGTGCCGTCGTTCCCGCACGATGATGCCGCCCGCGGGCTCGCACTCTTCCCGGACGGGTCCGGGGGCTTCGAGGTCGACAAGGCGGGGAACTTCGCGTGGTTCTCGATCGGCACCCGACGTACCCAGCCGCCGATGACGGGCTCGGCCACGTGGCCGGGAACCGACACGGCTCGCGGGCTGATCCTGCTGACGAGCCTGCTGGCGTGGCCCGCGCCGGTCGCGAAGACCCTGGTACCGGTCAGCGGGACGATCACCGATGTCGTCGTAGACGCGGCCGGCGCGTTCGCGTACGCGACGACGCAAGGACCAGACCGGCTCGCGGTCGTCGACCTCGCCTCGAGGACGCTCGTCGCATCGATCACCGTCGGCAGCAGTCCCTCGGGTCTCGACCTCACGCCCGACGGCACGAAGCTCTACGTGACGAACAAGGGTGGTGGCATCTCGGTCGTATCGGTCGGCGCCCGCCAGGTGCAGCGAACGATCGCGGTGCCCCACGGGACAGAGTTCCCGGAGCTCGCGGTCTTCCCGGCCTCGATCGCCATCGCCGCCAACGGCACCGCCCTCGTGAGCACGATCTCCAGCCCCGGCTCGGGCGGTCCGCTCTACCAGCTCGACCTCGCGACGGACACCTTCACCGATCGCAGCGACCACACGCGCGCCATGACCGACGAGATGATCCTCAAGCCGAGCGGAGACCGGACGCGGCTGGTGTTCGCGATCGGCGGGACCTCGGGGGGAACCGTCGGCGTGTACTCGACCAGCACGGACACGTTCTTCTTCCGGGGATGGGACCGCTTCATCGACTACGCGACCCTCAACCACGACGGGAGCCGCGTCCTCGTGGACGGCCGCAGCGTCTGCGACACCTCGTCGACCCGGGCCTGCGACCTCGTCGGCGGCAGTCACATCAAGACCGGTGTTCTCGCCGCGACCGGTCCGCTCGGGTACCGCCCGGAGGGCACGACCCTGCAGACCTTCGACTCGGACGCGCTGCGGGTCCTCGCCAACCACGAGCTCGGTGACACCGTGACGGGGTTCTGGTCCGCCCGAACCGCTGTGAGCCCCGACAGCCGGACGGCCGTGGTCGTCACCGATCACGGCCTCGCCGTCATCGACCTCACCATCTAGCGCCGGCTCCGGCGAGCCGCGTGCTCAGGTCGCGGGCGCGATGTTCTGGTTGAGCCTGAAGAGGTTGTCGGGGTCGTACTCGGCCTTGATCCGGGCCAGGCGCGCGTACTTCTCCGCGCCGTACGCCTCGATGATGCGCTGGTCGCCCTCCTCCGAGAGGAAGTTGACGTACACGCCCTCCGTCGCGAACGGCTGGAGCGCCTCGTAGAACCCGCGCGCCCACGCGACGTTGTCGTCGGTGACAGCCGGGTCCTCCCACATCGAGACCGCGTTGAAGAGGAACCGTCCGTCGCGCTGGCCGAACGCGGTGTCGTCCGCGCCGACGCGCGCCACCGCACCGCCCCAGAGCACCAGCTCGGCGAGGCTGAACGGCGACGGGACCCGACCGGCCACGTCGACCGCGGCCGCGATCGCGTCGTCGGTGAGCTCCGCGAGGTAGCCCGCCTTCCAATAGCTGTGCCGTCCCGGCGGCGCCAGGTCGTCCTGGATCGACTGCATGAACGTGTACGGCAGCGCGTCGACCATCTGGATCGGCGGCGCGAGATCCATCCAGGGCTTGAGGACCTCGCGCCCCTCGTCGAGGTCGCCGGACCAGCACACGATGACGGCGATCGCCGGCTTGAACTGGAGCTCCTCGGGCACGAACGGCAGCGGCGGCGCGGTCACGAACGCGGCCGAGATGCCGAGCTCGTCGGGCGCGTCGCGCGTCTGCTCGCGATGGAACTCGAGGATCTCGGGCGCCTGCGCGAGCGGCCAGCCGATGAGCCCGCCGAGGATCAACGGGCCGACGGGGTGTGCCTGGTACTCCAGGCTCGTCGCGATGCCGAAGTTCCCACCGCCGCCGCGCAACGCCCAGAACAGGTCCGGGTTCTCGCTCTCGCTGCAGACGAGCTGCTCCCCGGCCGCGGTCACCAGGTCGACCGACAGCAGGTTGTCGCAGGACAGCCCGAACCGTCGGGTCAGCCACCCGAACCCCCCGCCCAGGGTCAGCCCCGAGATGCCGGTGGTCGAGATGACACCACCCGGGGTCGCGAGCCCGGCCGCCTGCGTGTTCTGGTCGAAGTCACCCCAGGTGACACCGCCCTGCGCGCGCACGGTCTGGCGCGCGGGGTCGACCCGGACACCCTTCATCAGCGACAGGTCGATCACGATCCCGTCGTCACACGTGCCCTTCCCCGCCGCACTGTGCCCGCCCCCGCGCACCGCGGTCGGCAGCTCGTGCTCACGCGCGAAGTCCACCGCGGCAACGACGTCAGCGGGCCCGGTGCAGCACGCGACCACCGCCGGGCGCTTGTCGACCATCGCGTTCCACACGCTCCGGGCGTTGTCGTAGTCCGGGTCGCCGGGCCCGATGAGCGGTCCTCTGAACGTCGCTCGCAGCGCGTCCACCATCGTCCCGGTCAGCGTCATGACGCTCTCCCTCCCGACAAGTCCCTGCTCGGCCCGAGGTTCACCATAAGCCGGTCCGCCGCGTCGGACAACGGGTCTGCAGGCCCGGCGCCGGCGGTGCCGTTGTCCCACCCGGTTCGCGGAACATCGCGGCCACGCCGTGTCGGGTGCCGGGTTTCGGGTGCGCGGGTGGGCCAGAATGCGCCGTGCGCCACAGCCTCCGCTCTGCCGTCCTCGTTGGTCTGCTGGCCGTCGTCGCGCTCGCGCTGGTCGCCGGGTGCTCGTCGGGCGGCTCGAGCGCGAAGGCGTCGCCGGCGAAGGCGACCGCCGACGAGCCCTGGCCCGCCCCGGCGGATCCGCTCACCCGGGCGCGCGCCGCGGGGCTCGTCCCTGAGACCGCGGAGCGGCTCGAGCACCACGTCCACTCGCATCTCGACGTGTACGTGAACGGCAAGAAGATCCTCGTGCCGGGCGGCATCGGCATCAACACCAAGGACCCGGGCGTGCACAGCGGCACCGTGCTCGGCCAGCCCGCGTACGGCGGGATCAGCGTCCCGTGCGACCAGCCGTGCATCTCGCCGCTCCACACCCACGACGCGAGCGGCATCCTGCACACCGAGTCGGCCACGGACGTGGACAACACGCTCGGGCAGTTCTTCACCGAGTGGGGTGTGACCTTGTCGCCGACCTGCGTGGGCACGTACTGCGAGCCGAAGACGCCGATCGCGATCTCCGTGGACGGCCAGCGGTACACCGGCGACCCGCGCACGATCCCCCTGACCAACTTCAAGGAGATCGCGATCGTCATCGGCACGCCCCCCGCGAAGGTCCCGGCCGAGGGCGACTTCTCGCAGATCTGATCGGTGCGCGCGGGCGTGCTCAGACGGCGGTCGGAACCTGCCCCGCGGCCGGCTCGAGCTCGGGGTGCGGGCTCGGCGAGGTGCGGGTGGCGAGGCGGACGACCCGACCGACCGCAGGGCGCACCGCGCGGTCGATGCCGTAGGCCGCGAAGAGGATCGCGATCGCGACGATGCCATCCAGCCACCAGTGGTTCGCGGTCGCGGTGACCGCCACGATGGTCAGGACCGGGTGGGCGAGGATCCAGTAGCGCCAGCGGCTGGTGCCCACCAGGATCACCGCGAACGCGACGAACGCCGCCCACGCCACGTGCACCGACGGCATGGCGGAGAGCTGGTCCGAGATCCCGGTGCCGACCTTGCCGTACACGGTGGGCCCGAAGACCGCACCGGCGTCCACGAAGCCGTACTGCGGGTACATCCGCGGTGGCGCGACCGGCGTGAACTGGACGAGCAGGCACACGCCGGTGGTGATCGCGAGCGTGGTGCGCAGGCTCGGGTAGCGGTCGCGGTGGGTCACGAACAACCACACGAGGCACGCGATCAGCGCGGGCACGTGCAGCACCGCGTAGTACGCGTTGAGGAACTGCATGATCGCGGCGGACGGCAGGAACAGCCGTTGGAACCAGACCTCGCTCGGGAGGTGCAGCCAGTGCTCGGCGTGCCACACCCACCGGCCGTGCGCGAACGCCTGGTCCACGTGGACGAGCGAGAGCCCGCCCGCGCGGTTCCACACCGCGTACAGGGCGAGCACCAGCGCGGTCTCACGGGCGAAGGCACCCGCGCCGCGCACCCATCCGATCGGGGACCAGCGCGCCGCGATCCCCGCCCCTCCGAGCACGATCGCAAGGCCGACGGCCCAGCGCCACTGCAACCACACGGCTCAGCCGCTTCCCTGGTGCACGGGCCCCAGCCTCTCGCATCGCGGGATGCCGCGGGCCATCGCGGGTCGCCGCACTCCCGCGGGTGGGCGCCGCCCACCGGCGGCCCGGGCGCCGGTCTCTGCCTGCGGACGCCACAGTCGGGTTGACGCCGCGGCGGGCGGGAAAGGGTCGTGTCATGGACATTGCTGAGCTGCTGGTCGAGGGGTTCGGACGGGTGAAGGGCGTGGTCCACCGGGTCGTCGACGGACTCGATGCCGACGGTCTCTGCTTCCGGGCCGACGCCGACGCGAATTCGGTCGCGTGGCTCGTCTGGCACCTGACCCGCATCCAGGACGACCACGTCGCCGACGCGGCGGGGATCGAGCAGGTGTGGACCGGGCGGGGCTGGTCCGAGCGGTTCGGGCTCCCGTTCGGCGACCATGCGACCGGCTACGGCCAGTCGTCCGACGAGGTCGCCGCGGTGCGGGTGGAGTCGGGCGCGCCGCTGACCGGGTACTACGACGACGTCCACGAGCAGACGCTGGGGTTCGTCCGTGGGTTGGGCGCGGCAGACCTCGACCGCGTGGTGGACGAGTCGTGGGACCCGCCGGTCACGCTCGGGGTGCGGCTGGTGAGCGTGATCGCCGACGACCTGCAGCACGCGGGCCAGGCGGCGTACGCCCGGGGCCTCGCCGAACGGGACCGGTCAGGCGGGACCGGGACCACAGGGTGACCGCCGGAAGGCGAGGCGCGACGAGGAGGGGTGAGGGGTGAGCGAGGGGCGGCCGCGGGTGGTGATCGTCGGCGCCGGCTTCGGCGGGATCAGCACGGCGCGGGCGCTGTCCCGAGCTCAGGTGGACGTCACGATCGTCGACCGCCACAACTTCCACACGTTCTCGCCGCTCCTGTACCAGGTCGCCACGGCCGGGCTCGCGCCGGACGACATCGCGCCGAACCTGCGCGGCATCGTGCAGGACGACGCCAACGTCGAGACCCGGATGGCAACGGTCACCGGGGTCGACTTCGACCGACGCGAGGTCATCGTCGATCGCGGGTCCGCGCTCCCCTACGACTACCTCGTGCTCGCCGCGGGCGCGGTGAGCAGCGACTTCGGCGTGCCGGGCGTGGGCGAGCACGCGATCCCGCTCAAGACGCTCGACGACGCGACCCGGCTCCGCAGCACCGTGCTCGGCCGGTTCGAAGCCGCGAACGCGCAGCCCAAATTGCTCGAGGACGGCGAGCTGACGTTCGTCGTCGCCGGCGGCGGACCGACCGGTGTCGAGCTCTCCGGCGCGCTGGCCGAGCTGATCACCAAGGTCCTCGCTCGCGACTTCAAGCACCTCGACGTCGGCCGCGCCCGCGTGGTGCTCGTCGAGATGACCGACCACCTCCTCGGCGGCTTCTCCTCCCCGTCCCGGGTCGAGGCGGTGGTCGAGCTCGAGCGCCGGGGCGTGGAGGTCCGGCGGTCCACGTCGATCGCCTCGGTGGCGGCCGACGAGGTCCGCCTCGGCGACGGGAGCACGATCCGCACCCGCACCGTCGTGTGGACCGCCGGCGTGAAGGCCAACCCGATCGCCGCCGGGCTCGGGCTGCCGACGTCGGCGAGAGGCGAGATCTCGGTCGGTCCGGACCTCAGCGTGCCGGGCCGGCCCGAGGTCTTCGTGATCGGCGACCTCGCGGCCGCGACCGGGCGTGACGGCAAGCTCCACCCGCAGCTCGCTCCGGTCGCGATGCAGGGCGGTCGCCACACCGCCCGGAGCATCGAGCGCCGGATCGAGGGCCGGTCACCCCGGCCGTTCCACTACGTCGACAAGGGGATCATGGCGACGATCGGGCGGCGGTCCGCCGTAGCCGAGCTCCCGTTCCGGATCCGCTTCTGGGGGACGCTCGGCTGGCTCAGCTGGCTCGGGCTGCACCTCGTGTTCCTGATCGGGTTCCGCAACCGGGTCGTCGTCCTCGTGAACTGGGCGTTCAACTACTTCAAGTGGGACCGGGGCCATCGCGTCATCCTGAGCGAGCCCGACCCACCCGGCTGAGCCGGCAACTCCGAGCCCGCGCCGAGTCCGCGTCGAGTCCGCGTCGAGCCCGCGGCGAGCCGTGACATTCACCCGATGCGGATGACGACACGACCGGGGTCGAGTGGTTTCATGCGCATCACGGGAGCCCGGCGCGGCGGACGCGCCCGGGGTTTCGGTCTAGCGTGACCGGCGAGCCGACACCCACGAGACTCAGAAAGCAGGAACCAGCATGGGACTGATGATGCGCCGCCGCCGCCCACTGATGCGCGTCGCCGCCGGGGCGGCGGTCGCGGGCACCGCGTACCACATGGGCAAGAAGGGCGAGCAGCAGGCCCAGGTCAACGACCAGGCCCAGCAGGCGTACGCCGCGACCCAGCAGCCGGCGCCGGCCCCCGCGTACGCGCCACCCACCCCGCCCGCGCCGAGCGGCGCGACGGCAGACCTCGACCAGCTGGTCCAGTTCCACAACTCGGGCGTGCTGACCGACGAGGAGTTCTCCGCCGCCAAGGCGAAGCTCCTCGGCATCTGAACCGCCCACCACTCTCTTCCGCATCTGTTCCGTTCGAACCGGACACGAGCTTCAGGAGCCGACCGTGCCTACGGCAACCAAGGAGACCGTCCTCGTCCAGGCCCTCGAGGCCGCGGTCACCGGCGACGACAGCCTGCTCGACCAGACCTTCACCGAGGACGTCGTAGGTTGGTCCCCGAACCTCGCGGTCGAGTCGCGCGCCGAGCTCGCCGACGAGTTCGGCGACCGCCACGATGCGCTGTCGAACATCGTGATCTCGTTCGACGCGGTGTACATCGTCGGTGAGAACGCGATCGCCGAATGGCGCCTCGGCGCGGACCACACCGGGCCGCTGTTCATCGACGACGACGTCACGATCGAGCCGAGCGGCCGCCGGATCGTGCTGGCCGGCGCCACGTTCGCGGAGTTCCGCGGCGACCTGATCTGCGCGTTCCGCAACTACTTCGACGACGCCGCGCTGCTGGAGCAGCTGCTCCTCGACGTCTGAGCTGTCCGTGGCCGAGGTTCGCGTCGAGACCGATCCGGACCCGGACGACGTCGCGCGCCTCGAAGCGCATGTCGTCCAGCACAACGCGGCAGCCGCCGGCCGTGCCGGCGAGCCCGAGATCCAGCTCGCGATCTTCGTCCGGGACGACGACGGCACCATGGTCGCAGGGGTCTACGGCTGGACCTGGGGTGGGTGCTGCGAGATCCAGCACCTGTGGGTCGACGACGCGCGCCGAGGCAAGGGCCTGGGGACGCTCCTGCTCGACGCGGCCGAGGCCGAGGCGGCCCGGCGCGGCTGCCGCCAGGTCGTGCTGTTCACGCACGCGGCGAACGCAGGCGCGGACGAGCAGCGCTA
The DNA here is from genome assembly GCA_036502405.1 of Acidimicrobiia bacterium. GTDB lineage: Bacteria > Actinomycetota > Acidimicrobiia > IMCC26256 > JAENVU01 > Chersky-806. The sequence goes on along the minus strand of DASXYP010000056.1, from coordinate 9,295 downwards.
CCCGCGCCGGGGCTACGAGCTGGTGGGACGGGTCGACGACTACCCGATCGGCGACGCCGCGCTCTGGTACCGCAAGTCGCTCTGATCCATCCCGGGCCGGGCCGGACCCACGCGTAGGGTCGCCGCGATGCGGAGCATCCTGCCTTCCGGCTCGTCCCCGGACGTCCGCCGGATCGTCGTGGGCCGCACGATCCGGGGCTTTGCCGACGGGTTCGTCAGCGTCCTGCTCGCGCAGTACCTGACCGGGCTCGGGTTCTCCCCGGTCGAGGTCGGCGCGATCGTCACCGGCACGCTGATCGGGTCCGCGGTGCTGACCCTCGGCTTCGGCTTCACCAGCCACCGGTTCCCGCTCCGCACGCTCCTGCTCGCGGCGACCGCGATGATGGTCGCGACCGGGCTCGGCTTCGCGAGCATCGTCTGGTTCTGGCCGCTGTTCGTCGTCGCGGTCGTGGGCACGCTGAACCCGTCGGCCGGCGACGTCAGCGTGTTCCTCCCGACCGAGCAGGCGCTCGTCGCCGACCACGTGGACGCACCGCGCCGCCCGCACCTCTTCGCGATCTACAACCTCTGCGCGATCTTCGCCGGGGCGTTCGGTGCGCTCGCGTCGATCGCGCCGGAGGCGATCGCCCGCCAGGCGGGCTGGGGCGTGACGGACACCCAGCGCGCGTCGTTCCTGCTCTACGCGGCCGCGGGGGCGTCGATCTTCCTCATCTACCGGCGCCTCCGGCCCGACCGCGAGGCGTTGGGAGAGGCGCCCGCCAGCCAGAGCGGGGTCCTGCGCGAGTCCCGGCGCACGGTGCTGGAGCTCGCGGGCCTGTTCAGCCTGGACTCGGCGGGCAGCGGGTTCGTCGTGACGTCGCTGCTCGTGCTCTGGCTCCACCTGCGCTTCGACCTCTCGGCCGGGCAGACCGGCGCGGTGTTCTTCGCCGCCGGGCTGCTCGGCGGGTGCTCGCAGCTGCTGGCGCCACGGCTCGCGGCGCGCTTCGGGCTGGTGCGCACGATGGTGTTCACCCACCTCCCCGCCAACGCGCTGCTCGCGCTGGCCGCGTTCGCGCCGAACGGCGCAGTGGCCGTCACCCTGTTGCTGATACGAGCGCTGTTCGCGCAGATGGACGTCCCGGCGCGCCAGTCCTTCGTGATGGCCGTGGTGCCGCCCGAGGAGCGCGCCGCGGCATCGAGTGTGACCAACGTCCCCCGCAGCCTCGCATCGGCCGCGACGCCACTGCTTGCCGGCGTCCTGCTCGCGCGCACGACGTTCGGGTGGCCGTTGCTGATCGCCGGCGTGATGAAGGTCACCTACGACCTCTTGTTGCTCGCCTACTACCGCAACGTCCCCGAGGCGAGTGGCGCGACCCGGGTCCGGCGATCCCGCCGGGCCTCGCGCCCGGGCGGGCCGGGCGCGTAGTCTGCGCCCATGCCCACCGGGAGGGACCTCCTCATCAAGGCCGTCACCGGCGCGCACGAGGCGATCTTCCGCGCCAGCAAGGGCCGGCTCCTCAACCGCGGGTCGGGGATGCCGGTGCTGATGCTGACCACGACCGGGCGCAAGAGCGGCCAGCCCCGCACGACGATGCTGACGAGCCCGCTCCGGGAAGGCGACGCGATCATGCTGGTCGCGTCCAAAGGCGGCGACGACCACAACCCCGCGTGGTTCCTCAACCTCCGCGACGACCCGCGCGTCCAGGTCACGATGGACGGTGCCACCCGGCCGATGACCGCTCGCGTCGCGGACGCGAGCGAGAAGGCCGCGCTGTGGCCCCGCATCGTCGCCGACCACGACAACTACGCCGGCTACCAGCGCAAGACGACGCGGGACATCCCGGTCGTCGTGCTCGAGCCCTGACGCGGAACCGGCCACGATGGACGCGCAGGGCCCCGACGGGTTGAAGGAGCGGCTCCGCGCCGACCTCACCGACGCCATCCGGAGCCAGGACGAGATCCAGGTCGCGACCCTTCGCCTCGCGCTCGCCGCGATCACCAAGGCCGAGGTCGCGGGCGACACGTCGGTGACGCTGACCGACGCGCAGATCGTCGAGCTCCTGCGGGGCGAGGGCAAGCGGAGGGCCGAGGCCGCCGAGCTCTACGAGCGCGGGGACCGGGCCGAGCTCGCGGCGCGCGAGCGTGCCCAGGCCGCCGTGCTCGAGCGGTACCTCCCCGCCGAGATCGACGACGCCGCGCTCGACGCGATCGTGGCCGAGGAGGTGGCCACGGCCCGGGCGGACGGGGCCACCGGCGGCAAGGCGATGGGCCAGGTGATCAAGGCGGTCCGCGCCCGGGTCGGCACCGACGCCGGCGGCGGGCGGGTGGCCGCCGCGGTCAAGGCCGCCCTCGGCACCGGCTGAGCCGCGTGGACCGGGTCCGGGTCACCGTCGGGTCAGGGCGGGTCGACGTCGTCGCGGAACCTCGGTCGGACGTCGACGTCGAGGGCCCGGCGCGGGTCTCCGTCGAGGGCGACGAGACCCGCATCGAGGGCGGATCGGACGCCTGCACGGTGCGGGTCCCCGACGGCACCGACGTGGTCCTCGGGAGTGGCTCGGGCGACGTGCGGTTCAAGGGCAGCCTCGGCGCGGTGCGCGTCACCACCGACAGCGCCGACATCAAGATCGAGGATGCAGCGTCGGTCGACGCGCGCTCGCGCTCCGGGAAGCTCGAGGTCGAACGGAGCCGCGGCACCGTTCGGATGCGCTCGCACAGCGCGACGGTGCGGATCAGGCGGGCCGAGGGGGACACCCGCATCGCCAGCGTCTCCGGCCGGGTCCGGGTCGATGCCGCGGCGGCGCGCGTCGCGGCCAAGACCGTGAGCGGGGACATCAGGGTCGTGGTGGACGGCCCCGGGCCGGTGGCGGCGGAGACCGTCTCGGGCAAGATCGAGGTGAACCTCCCGACCGGCGCGCGGCCGGACGTGCACCACCGCTCCATGAGCGGGAAGCTGCGGCTGGGGCTCGAGCCGGGCCACGACCTGGACGTGACGACCCGCACGATCAGCGGCGACGTCTCGGTGGAGCCCGCGTGAGTCCGCAACCCTCGAGCGCGGTCGAGGGCGCGATCGCCTTCACCGACCTCGTCGGGTTCACCGAGTTCACCGCGACCCGGGGCGACGCCGACGCGCTCGCGGTCCTCGGCGCGCAGGACGTCATCGTGCGCGCTGCGCTCCCGGAGGGTGCCCGTGTCGTGAAGGAGCTCGGCGACGGGCTGCTGCTGTTCTTCCCGAGCGCGGACGCCGCGGTCGGCGCGTGCGTGTCCATCCTCGACGGGTTCGAGCGGGCGGAGGCCGCCGAGGAGATGCCGCTGTGGGTGCGGGTCGGGCTGCACTGGGGGCGGCCGTCACCGCGCGGCGACGACCTCGTCGGCCACGACGTGAACGTCACGGCGCGCATCGTCGACATCGCGGCACCGGGCGAGCTGCTGTGCTCGGGCACCATGCTCGACGCGGCCGATGCGCACGACGGCGTCGAGCTGGTCGAGCTCGGCCCGGTGATGATGAAGGGCATCCCCGACCCGATCGACCTCTACCGGGTGGAGCGCGTCGGCGCGGACGCGTCCCCGCCCGCCGCGCGCACGTGAGCCCACCGGCCCTCGATGGCTGAGCCCGCACCGCGGTCCGCGCCCGGTCTCGCGGGGTACTGGCCCAGCCGCTGGCCCGGCGAGGACGGGGGTCCGCGCCGGACCCAGGCGCCGGCGTCGGGGGCCGGTCTCGGGATCCGCGGCGGCGAGCGGCTCGAAGTCGTCTCCCGCGAGGTGCCGGCCGCGACCATGGTGGTGCTGCGCGACCCGGGCGAGGCCTACCTGCTGCGTCACACCGGCGGCGACGCGGCGATCTCCTGGGTCGAGCAGATCGATCCCGAGACGCTCGCGCCCGTGGTCCGCTCTCCCGACCTGCCCGGCGGACCGACCTGGCCGGGTGGACTCGCCGCGCACGCGAACGGGTCGTTGTACGTCGCGTTCGGCCGCCACGTGCACCGGATCGGCGCCGACACCGTGCCCATCGCGTCCCGCACCCTGCCGCGCGAGCGCCCGTACAACAGCTTCGTGATCCTCCCCGACGGGCACCTCGCGACCAAGGACTTCGGCGGTGTGCTGCCGGGCGGCTCGGCTCCCGCGACCGAGCCGGCCGAGCTGCTGGTGCTCGAGCCCGACCGGCTCGAGATCGTCGCCCGCCTCGCGCTCCCCGAACGCTCGATCGCGCGCCTCTCGGCCGACGGCGACGACATCTACGTCGTCGGCGACGAGTCCCTCCTGCGCGCCCGGTGGGACGGTACGGCGCTGACCCTGGACGACGGTTTCCGCGCCCGCTACCGCACGCTCGACGGCCAGGGCTACGGGTGGGACGCGGTGCTCGACGGGGGCGCCGCGTGGTTCCTCGACGACGGCGAGGGCACGGAGCGGTTCGCCGGTACCTTCCGCGGGCTGGGGGTCGCGCGCGCGCCGTTGCACCTCGTGCGGGTCGACATGACGACCGGGACGGTCGGGCTCACCGAGATCTGCGGGGAGCCGGGCGGCATCGTCGCCAACCCGCCGGTGGTGGACCCGGTCCGGCGGATCGCGGTCGGCTACGACAGCGCCAACGGCGTGCTCGCCGCGTTCACCGTCGCGGGCGACGGCGCACTCGAGCCGCGGTGGCGACGGCCCCAGCACCACGCATCGCACCTGATCCGGTTCCCGGACACCGGCGAGCTGGTGACCGCCGACTACGACCACGAGCATCACGCCGACCAGGTGATCGTCCTCGACCTCGAGACCGGCACGGAGCGGGCGCGGGCCCGGACCGGGAGCCCCCTCCAGTCGGTCGTGTTCCCGGCGCCCGGCTTCGGGCGGGACCTCTACCTCTGCTCGTTCACCACGCTCAGCCGGGTCACCGTCGCCGGCTGAGGCCCCGGGAAGTGGTGGCGGACGCGAGAGGTCCCCACCGTGCGGACCTGGGCGGGCACACGCTCGGTAGGGACCTCGGGGAGGACGTTAGGGCGAACGCGCCAGGTCGGCGGGGATCGGGCCGCGGATTTCGCTCATCCGACCACGCAGCGCAGCCGCGCCGGGCCGCGGGCGGCGGCCGGGTCCGAGCGCGTGCCGTCACCCCGCGGGCTGGATCGCGCCCTCGCCGAGCTGGCGGCGCAGCGCGGTCTCGAACTCCCCCACCGCGGCTCCGGCGTGCTGCTCGCGCAGGCGCTCCAGGTTGGGGTACCCCGCATCGCGCTCGCCGTCCCACTCGTCGGCGAACCGGCCCGACGTGATGTCCTCGACCAGCCGCCGCATCGTCGCCGCGACTTCGGTGCCGTCGTACTCGTCGCGCCGGGTGAGCTGCCCGTACTGGCTCGTCGGCGAGTGGAACGAGAACTGCGCGGCGTACCCCGACTCGCGGACCAACCGCATCGTCCGCTCGACCTCGCCCGACAGCACGAGCTCGGTGATGATGGCCTCGAGCGGGATCCCCTGCTCGAGCATCACCTGGACGAAGGTGCCGTTGACGAGCGTGAGCGCCGGCGACAGCGCCTGCTCCACCGCGAGGTCGAGCACCGCTTCCTGCATCGGGGTCAGGTCGATCGCACCCTGGCGCAGGCCGCCGATCGCCTTGGCGACCGCGAGCACGCGGGCCTGGGCGTTGCCGGTCACGTCTCGTTGCACCCCGACCGCGGTGATGAAGCCGATGCCCTCCTCGTAGCAGCTGCGGACCTCGGGTCCGAGCATGCGGGGCGCCACCATCCCGACGTCGCCGGCCGGGTCGAACCGGTCGAACGCCAGCGTGTACCCGCTCGCCACGACCGTGAGGCCGTCCGCGGTCCGAGTGATCGGCAGGGACGGGATCACGTCGTCGGGGACGAGGACGCACGCGACATCGGCGTCGCTCGCGTCCTCCAGGCTCCCCGGCGTGAAGCCGTCGGTCGCGGCCTGCTCCCGAGACGCGTCGGCGCGCACGCAGACGCGGATGTCGCACCCGGAGTCCCGCAGGTTGAGCGCCCAGGAGCGACCTTGGTTCCCGTACCCGACGACGGCGACCGACGCGCCGTCGAGCAGTCCGAGATCACCGTCGGCATCATGAAAGATCGTGGCCATGGCGCGGCAAGGTACTACCGGGCGGCGAGCGCCGCCCCGGCCGCCGGACCAGGACGGCCCGGCAATTCGCCGGCGGAGATCCGGCCGAGCCGCCCGGCGGCTCAGCCCGTGTGCACCGTGACGGTCGCGCACCCGAGCGTCGAGCTGGTGCCGATGCCGGCGTTGATCCCGTACACGCAGACCTGGTGCGAGCCGGGCGGGGTCATGATCTTGTCGCCCGTGAAGCCGGTGTCCGGACCCGCGCCCGGCACCGAGGACGCGACGTCCGGACGCGGGGAGCCGGCCGGCAGGCTCTGGCGGAACGCGCCGTCGACGTAGACCCGCACGGTGATCGGGGTCGCGACGTCGGGGTCGAACGCCCACCCCCGCACCTTCACACCGCCGACGGCCTCGACGAACGCGTCGACACCGCCGACCGGGTTGCCGCTGGTCCGGACGGTCCGGCAGCCGAGCGTGGAGTTGGCCGCCCCGATCCCGAGGTTGATCGCGTACACGCACACCTGGTGGGCGCCGTTGCCGAGCTGCAGCCCGGTCAGGTCGAAGCCGTGGTTCGGACCGTACGCGGGGAGCGCCTTCCCGATGTCGGGCCGCGACGAGGACGCGGTCAGGGCCGCGCGCCCGACGCCGTCGACGTAGACCCGGACGCCGACCGGGTCCGCGGTGTTCGGGTCGATCGCCCAGCCGCGCACCCGCACGGTGTCGTAGCGGGCAGTGATCGCGTCGATGCTCCCGGTCGGTGCGGTCGGCGTCACGAAGGTCCGACACCCGATGGTCGCGTTGGCGCCGATGCCGACGTTGATGCCGTAGGCGCAGACCGAGTGGGCGCCACCGCCGATCGGCACCGTGACCGCGAACCCGTGATCGTCGCCGTAGCCGGGGAACGCGCGGCCGATGTCCGGGCGCGGCTGTGACGCCGTCGGGACCGCCCGGCCGCGCCCGTCGATGTAGATCGGCACCTTGATCGGAGCGACCGAGTTCGGGTCGAACGCCCACCCCGACACGCGGAGGCCCGCGGGGCTGTACGTGATCCGCTCGAGGTTGCCCACGGGGTTCCCGATCACGGTCACCGAGCGGCAACCGAGCGCCGCGTTCTCCCCGAGGCCGACGTTGATCCCGTACGTGCAGACCAGATGCGTCCCGGCGCCGACCGCGACGACCGCGGCGTACCCGTGCGCGCCGACGTCCGGACGGCCGACGTTCGCGTGCAGCACCGCGCGCGGTGTGCCGTCCACGTAGACGTGCACGTCGATCGGCGACCCGGTCTCGCGATCCTGGGCCCAGCCGACGACCCGGATCCCGCCGTTGTCGCTCGCCGCGGTGTCCAGCGAGCCGAACGGGTCGAGCTGCGTGTCGCGGATCCAGGTCCCGCACCGGTTCGAGTGGAAGCCGACGTCGCTCGCCGACAGCACCACGGTCGTGGGCCCCGAACCGAAGAAGTTGTCGATGACCGGGGCGAGGCCACCGTGGAAGCTGCTGAGCCGCTCCCAGTAGCAGTCGCCCGTGGACGCGCTGCTGATCCACCGGTTGTTGCCGGCCACGTCGGTGCCGACCCGCCAGGTCCCGTCGGGGACCGGCGCGTTCGGGCCGGCGGTCAGTGGCGCGGCGCCGAGCGGCTGCCAGTCCCCGCAGCGCCGGGTGTCGAAGGCGCCGTCGGTGCCGTCGACGGTGACGATGGTCCGTTGCGGGTTCGCGATGAAGTCGTTGGCGATGATCCCGCCGGAGAGGTCGTCACGCTCCCAGTAGCAGTTGGCGCCGCCGGCCGTGGTGTAGGTCCCGCCGGGGATGTGGCCCGCCCCGGTGCCCACCGGGTAGCGCCCGTCACCGAACGCCGAGACCGAGAGCACGAGGCATGCCGCCGCCACCGATGCGGCCACCACGCGCGCCGCCCGGGACGATCCCCGCCGCGCCAGCATCCCCACCATCAACGCCCCCCGCCGGTCCCCGGTTGCACCGCACGCTCGGGCCCGACGTTACAAGCGCCGCGCCACCGAACGTGGTCGGGCGGCACGCCCGGAATTCTCAGGCGAAGCGAACCGGCAGCGACTCGAGGCCGCGCAGGACGAGCGAGTCGCGGTAGCGCGGGCGGTCGGCATCGTCCCAGCCCGGCTCGATGACCGGGAAGCGGTCGAGGAGCTGGTCCAGCACGACCCGCCCCTCGGCGCGGGCGAGCGGCGCTCCGAGGCAGAAGTGGATCCCCCCGCCGAAGCTCATGAGCTGCGCCGCGCCCCGGCCGATGTCGAAGCGGTCCGGGTCCGGGAAGACGCGGGGGTCCCGGTTCGCCGCACCGAGCAGGGTGACCACCTCGTCCCCGGCCGCGACCGGCACCCCGTGGACGTCCATGTCTGCGAACGCCTTCCTGCCGTCGATCTGCACCGGGCTGTCCCAGCGCAGCAGCTCCTCGACCGCGGAACCGAGCCGCGACCGGTCGTCGCGCAGGCGCTGCAGCTCGTCGGGGTGGTCGAGCAGCGCGAGGAGGCCGTTGCCGATCAGGTTCGTCGTCGTCTCGAAGCCGGCGCCGAACAGGAGGATCACGGTCGAGATCAGCTCGTCGTGGCTCAGCTGGTCACCCGCCTCCTCGACGTGGATCAGGTGCGAGAGGAGGTCGTCCGTGGGCGCGTGTCGGCGCTCCTCGATCAGGCCCTCGAAGCACTGGGCGATCCCGCGCGCCGCCTGCGCCGCGGCCTCGAGCTGGTCGAGCGACACGTTGATCTCCAGCGTCGCGGTCGCGGCGCGCACCAGCGGTTGGAGCTCGGGCCAGTACGACTCGGGCACGCCGAGCATCTCGGAGATCACCGCGATCGGCAGGCGGAGCGCGAGCTCGGGGATGACGTCGACGACCGCGCCGGGCTCGAACGTGTCGAGCCGCGCCGCGGTGAGGCGGACGATGTCGGGGCGCAGCTGCTCGACCGTCTTCGGCGTGAACGCCTTCGCGACGAGCCGCCGCAGCCGCGTGTGGTCCGGCGGGTCGAGCCCGAGCATTGACGTCGTCCGCCGCTGGAAGTCGGAGAACCGCTCGCGCCACTCGGCCTCGGTGAGCCCGTACTGCTCCCACACCGCGGCACCGGCACCCTTGCCGAACCTCGGGTCGCGCAGGACCCACTGGCAGTCCTCGAACCGGGAGACGACGACGAAGCCGAGGCTCGACCGGTACGCCGCCGTGTGCTCGCGGATCGCGGCGTAGCGCGAGTACGGGTCGGCCTTCCCGTCCGGCGTCAGCAGGATCTCGGCGAGCAGCGCGTCCGGGTCC
>DASXYP010000055.1:0-54553 GCA_036502405.1 Acidimicrobiia bacterium | reverse complement strand
CTCACCTACAAGACGTCGGGCGTGTTCAACCTCGCGTTCGCGGCGCAGGCGTACCTGGCCGCGGCGGTCTACTACGACGTGCACGTCCGCCACGCCTGGCCGATCATCCCGGCGTTCGTGTTCGTCGTGCTCGTCGTCTCGCCGCTGGTCGGGTTCCTCCTCGACCGGCTCGTGTTCCGTTGGCTCCGCGGCGCGTCCCCGATCGGCAAGCTCGTGTCCGCGCTCGGTCTGCTCGTCGCGGTGCCGAGGATCGTGGACGTGTGGCTCGGCCCGAACCAGCTGTTCGGGATCAAGGGCATCTGGTGGGACGACAACGCGCTCTACCACTTCGGCGACTACACGCTCGACGGCCGCCAGATGGCGATCATCGTCAGCGTGGCGGTCGTGGTGCTGCTGCTCGTCGCGCTGTTCCGATGGACCGCGATCGGTCTCCAGATGCGGGCGGTCGTCGAGAGCCCGCGGCTCACCGAGCTCGCCGGGGTCAACGCGGACCGCGCCAGCTCGGCCGCGTGGATGATCTCGAGCGCGATGGCGGGCCTGGCCGGCGTGCTGCTCGCGCCGTTCTCGGCGTCGCTCAACGTCAGTGACTTCACCACGCTGCTGATCTCGGCCATCGCGGCCGCCGCGTTCGCGCGCCTGGTCAACATCCCGTTGGCCCTGCTCGGCGGGATCCTGCTCGGGATCACGCAGGCGCTGCTGGCCGGTTACCTGCCGCCCGCCAGCCTGCTGGCCCAGGGGCTCAAGCCGTCACTGCCGTTCGCGGTCCTGTTCCTGCTCCTCCTGTTCTGGCCCGGGCTGCGCAACCGGCGGGAGACGACCGACCCGCTCTCCGGCGCGGACCCGCCACCGCCGTCGCTGGCGTCCGCGAGCCGCAGCCGGACGTTCACGAACTCCACGCACATCCTCGGCACCGTGTTCGTGCTGTTCATGATCTACGTGGCGCTGGAGCGGGCCGATGCGTACTGGCTCACCCTCCTCACGCTCACCCTCGTGTACTCGGTGATCTTCCTGTCGATCACGGTCATCACCGGCATGGGGGGCCAGATCTCCCTCTGTCAGGCGACGTTCGCCGCGATCGGTGCGTTCACGACCGCGCAGTTCGTCTCCGCGCTCGGCTCCAACGTGATCCTCGGCATGATCGTCGGTGCGGTCATCGCGGCCGCGGTCGGCGCGCTCCTCGCGATCCCGGTGCTCCGGCTCGCAGGGATCTACCTGTCGCTGGCGACGCTCGCGTTCGCACTCATGTTCGAGAACGTGCTCGTGCCCGTCGGGTGGGTCGGCGGTGGCGTCACACCGGTGCGCGTCCCTCGCCCGCTCATCGGCCCGTTCGACCTGTCGAACAACAAGACGTTCTTCATCTTCTGCATGGTCGTGCTGATCATCGTCAGCGTGCTCGTGATCTTCGTGCGCCGGGGCACGACCGGCCACTACCTCGACGCGCTCCGGGGGAGCGAGACCGCCGCGCAGTCCATCGGGATCAACCCGTCCAAGACGAAGGTCGTCGCGTTCGCCGTGTCCGCCGGCATCGCCGGCCTGGGTGGTGGTCTGCTGGCGATGCAGAAGGGGATCGCGCAACCTGCCGACTTCAGCTACCTCCTGGGCTTCGTGTACGTCGTCATCGTGGTGTCGACCGCGGCCCGCACGGTCGAGGGCGCGATCAACGCCGGAATCGCGTTCGTGATCCTGCCGGTCATCCTCTCGGACTGGTTCGGCATCTCGCAGACCTGGGCGTTCGTGCTGTTCGGCCTGGGCGCGATCCAGTACGCCCGCCACCCGGAGGGCACGCTGGAGAACGGGAAGCGGAACTCGCTCGCGTTCTTCCAGCGTCAGTTCGACCGGATCTCGTCGCGCCGTTCGAAGTCGTCCGGAGGTGCTTCGGGCGACGGCAAGGCCACGAGCACGCCGGTCCCCGCGGGCGCGGAGTCGTGAGCGCCGCGGGGATGCCGCGGACGTGCGGCCGATGGACGAGCGGCGCGGGGCCCCAGCGGCCCGGGCCGCAGGCGCGAGAGCGGGACCGGTGAGCCTGCTCGAGGCGACCGGCATCACCAAGCGGTTCTCCGGCATCACCGCGCTCGACGACGTGTCCATCACCGTCGAGGACGGCGAGTCGGTCGGTCTCATCGGCCCGAACGGTGCGGGCAAGACGACGTTCTTCAACTGCCTGCTCGGCCTGCTGCGGCCCGAGCACGGCAAGGTCGAGTTCGCGGGCCGGGACATCACCCGGCTCCCGGTGTACCGCCGGTCCCGTCTCGGCTTCGCCCGGACGTTCCAGCGCATCGAGCTCTTCACCGGGATGACCGTGCGGGACCACCTCCTCGTCGCGGAGCGGGCCCGCCTCGGCACCGGCCGGTTCTGGAAGGACGTGCTGAACCTGTCCAAGCCCACGTCGGACGAGAACGAGCGCACCGACCGCACGCTCGCACTGCTCGGGCTCGAGGACGTGTCCGAGAGCCCGGTGGAGGCGTTGAGCCTGGGCCGGGCCCGACTCGTCGAGGTCGGGCGGGCGCTGATGACCGAGGCCAAGCTGCTCCTGCTCGACGAGCCGTCCTCGGGCCTCGACGGCCACGAGACCGCGGCGCTCGCCGACACCCTGCGAGCGGTGCAGGCCGAGCGCGGCACCGCGGTGCTGCTCGTCGAGCACGACGTCGAGTTCGTGCGGAGCTACTCGACCCGGCTCTCGGTGCTCGACTTCGGCCACCTGATCGCCACCGGCCCCACCGCCGACGTGCTCGCCGACGACAACGTGCGGCGCGCGTACCTCGGGGAGATGGTGTGACCACCGCCGGCCCCACCGCGAGCCCGCTGCTCGAGCTGCGCGACGTCAGCGCCGGCTACGGCCCGTTCCGGGCGATCTTCGACGTCTCGCTCGAGATCCCCGAGGGCAAGGTGCTCGCCCTTCTCGGGTCCAACGGCGCGGGCAAGACCACGATCGCGCGCGTCGCGTCCGGGTTGGTGCGCCCGACCAAGGGCGAGGTGCTCTTCGAGGGCGTGCGGCTCGACAAGCTCCGCGCGTTCCGCATCGCGCGCCTGGGGATCATCCACGCGCCGGAGGGCCGCTCGGTGTTCGCCTCGCTGACCGTCGAGGAGAACCTCGTCCTGACCTTCCGACGGGAGTTCGGCCGGCGGGGTGCGTCGGACGCGCTCAACCGGGCCTACGAGCTGTTCCCCCGGCTGGGGGAACGGCGCAAGCAGATCGCGGGCACCCTGTCGGGCGGCGAGCAGCGCATGCTCTCGCTCGCGCGGGTGCTGGTCCACCCGCCGCGCCTGCTGATCGCGGACGAGCTGTCGCTCGGCCTCGCGCCGATCATCATCGACGAGGTCTACAAGAACCTGGCGGCCGTGCGCGACGCCGGGACGACGCTGCTCCTCGTCGAGCAGTACGTCGGCCACGCGCTGCAGATCGCGGACGAGGTCGCGGTGCTCACCAAGGGAACGGTCGCGTTCCGCGGGCCGACCGATGAGCTCGGTGACCTCTCGGAGTGGTTGCTGCCCACCCCGGGCTGAGCCGTGCCCGCGGTCCCTGAACCGGCTCCGCGTCAGCGCCGCGCCGGGGCGACGGACGAGCCGAAGAGCGCGGCGAGGGTCACGGAGGCGAGGGTGTCGATCATCTCGTCGCGGGAGATCTGCACCTGATTGGAGAGCACGTAGTAGTTGCAGCGCTCGATCATCGCCACCAGCGCGATGGACGCGACCACCGGATCGAGGTCGGGCGGCGCGGCCTGGCGGACCCGGTCCAGCAGGACCCGGGTGAACTCCGTGAGCACGTCGGTGCCCATCCGCCCGAACTCGCTCGCTCCGATCTCGGCCTCGGTCCAGGCCCGGATCACCGGTCCGTAGTGCTCGTAGACGTCCGCGAACGACCCGAGCCAGACCCGCAGCGCCTTCGAGCCCGCGGCGCCCGGCGTCACCGCCGGCATCGCGTCGGCGAGGGTCCGCATCTCGGTGGCCACCTCCTCGGCCAGGGCCCGGAACAGGTCCTCCTTGTTGCCGAAGTAGAGGTAGAAGGTGCCGTGGGACGTCTTGGCCCCCTTGACGATGTCGTCGACCCGGGCCGAGTGGTAACCGCGCTTGGCGAAGACCTCGACGCCCGCGTCGAGGAGGCGCTGCCTGGTGCGCTGCCCCCGTGCCCGGAGCTCTCGCCGCGGTGAGCCGGCAGCAGTCTGTCGACGGCGCGGCATCCCGGCAGGCTAGGCGGAGTTGACACCCGTGTCACCTTTCCGGCGGCCTCGGATAGTCTCGACCGGCCCGACCGCCCGCAGCCCCAGGAGACGCGCGTGAGCCCGACCGCCGGCACTGCCGCCGCCCCCAAGTTCGCCGACCTCAGCGTCGGGCAGGACGCGCCGCCGCTCGTGCTCGAGAACCTCAGCCGCACCCACTTCGTCCGGTACGCCGGGGCGAGCGGTGACTTCAACCCGATGCACCACGACGACACGATCGCGACCCAGGTCGGCAACCCCTCGGTGTTCGGGCACGGCATGCTCACCGCCGGGCTGATGGCGCGCGTGGTGAAGGACTGGCTGGGCCCGGAGTCCATCCGCCGGATCAACGTCCGATTCGCCAAGCAGGTGTGGCCGGGTGAGACCCTGACGTTCAACGCGAAGGTCACCAAGCTGGAGCCCGCAGGCGCCGGCGGACTGGTCGACTTCGAGCTGTCGGCGACGAACCAGGACGGCGAGGAGAAGCTGACCGGCACCGCGACCGCGGCCGTCGATCAGTAGGGCGTCCGGCACCGGCCGCACGCGGCACCGAGTCGAGCAACGAGGAGCGGAGCGACGCAGATGGGGATCCTGGACGGACGGGTGGCGGTCGTCACCGGGTCGGGTCGTGGCATCGGGCGCGAGTTCGCGCTGAGCATGGCCCGCGAGGGTGCGAGCGTGGTCATCAACGACGTCGGGGTCAGCCTCGACGGCCAGGGCACGGAGGACGATCCGGCCGCGCAGACCTGCAAGGACATCGAGGCGCTGGGCGCGCGGGCGGTGCCGAGCTACGACTCGGTGAGCGACTTCGAGGGCGCAGGCCGGATCATCGACACCGCGGTGAACGAGTTCGGCAAGATCGACATCCTGGTCAACAACGCCGGCATCGTGCGCGACCGCTCGCTCGTCAAGATGAGCGAGGAGGACTTCGACGCCGTCGTCGGCGTGCACATGAAGGGCACGTTCAACTGCGCGCGCCATGCCGCGCCGTACATGAAGGACGCGGGGTACGGCCGCATCATCAACGTCACGTCCCAGGCCGGGCTGCGGGGCAACTTCGGCCAGACCAACTACGGCGCGGCGAAGGCCGCGATCATGGGCATGACGTTCGTCTGGGCGATCGAGCTGGGCAAGTACGGCATCACGGTGAACGCGATGTCGCCCGCCGGGGCGACCCGGATGACCGCGAGCCTCTTCGAGCGGACCGGCTCCGAGCCGCCCCCGGAGTCGAACCCGGCGCTCAACGCTCCGATCGTCACGTTCCTCGCATCCGAGGGGGCCGCGCACGTCAACGGCCAGATCGTCGGGCGCACCGACTTCGCCTACACGATCTACCAGACGCCCAAGCAGATCGGGTTCATGTGGCGCGACGGGGGCTGGGAGGTGGACGGGGTGGTCGACAACTTCGACAGCATCCTCGGCCAGCACATGCAGCACGTCGGCATGACGATGCCCGGCGGCATGGAGTTCAAGAAGTAGTGCCCGTCCGGGTCCTCAACGAGCTCGGTGGGCGGATCGGCGACCGGATCCGGGCGGCGGTGCCGGAGGCCGACGTGGTGGACCTCGGGCCGGACTCCGATCCGGCGACGACCACCGGCGATGTCCTGTTCGGGGGCTGGGGCCCCCGCAGCTACGAGTACGACGTCCCCTGGGTGCAGCTGAGCGGCACCGGGGTCGACAAGGTCCCGCCCGAGCTGCTGCGCGGGCGGGTCGTGACGTGCGCCCGCGGCGCGAGCGCGGTGCCCATCTCGGAGTTCGTGCTCGGGGCGATGCTCGCGTTCGAGAAGCGCTTCCCGGACGTCTGGCTTCACGAGCCGCCGGAGCACTGGAACTTCGCCCGGCTCGGCGGCCTCAAGGACCGGACCGTGGGCATCGTGGGGTTCGGTGGCATCGGGGTCGCGGTGGCCCGGCGTGCGCTCCCGTTCGGCATGCGGGTGATCGCCCACCGCCGGACCGAGGCGCCGAGCCCGCTCGACGGGGTCGAGATGAGCACCTCACTGGACGCGATGCTCGCGGCGTCGGACCACGTCGTCCTCGCGGTCCCGCTCACGGCGCGCACCGAGCACCTCCTCGACGCCGACGCGTTCGCGAAGGTGAAGCCCGGCGTCCACCTCGTCAACATCGCCCGGGGCCGGCTCGTCGACCAGGACGCGCTGCGCGTCGCGCTCGATGACGATCGGGTCGCGATGGCGACGCTCGACACCGTCGACCCGGAGCCGCTCCCGGCCGGTCACTGGCTCTACGAGCACCCGAAGGTGCGACTGAGCGCGCACATCTCGTGGGCGTCGCACCTCGGGATGGACAGCACCGTCGACCTCTTCGTCGAGAACCTCCGCCGGCACGTGGCGGGCGAGCCCCTGCAGGACGTCGTCGATCCGGCTGAGGGCTACTAGCTCCCGTCGCTCGTTCGTTGCGAATGCGTCGTACAACGGCGGATCTGCAACAGACGGGTGGGGATGATCGGGCGGGTCAGGCCCAGGGGGTGCCGTAGCGGTCGCGGTGGGTGTGCGCGGCGAACGGCTCGCGCCGGGACGGGCCGAGGCGCTTCGCGGGGACGCCCAGGGGCACGACGGCGACCGGGACGATCTCGGGCGGCAGGTCGACCGCGTCGCGCAGCTCGTCGGCGAACGCGGTCGCGATGGTCGTGAGCGCAGAGCCGAGCCCGACCGCGCCCGCGGCGAGCAGCAGGTTCTGCAGGGCCGGGAAGATCGAGGAGGGGACGGTCGCGGGCAGGCAGCGCGACGTGTCCGCGGCGACCACGACGAGGACGGGCGCCGCGCTGATCGAACCGGTCGCGCCGCGGTCGACGTCCGCGAGGAGCTCCGGGGAGAGCCGGCTCTCGGAATGGGCCCGCCCGTGCTGCTCCCACGCCCGCTTCATGAGCTCGCCGATGCGGTCGCGAAGCACTGGGTCGCGCACGACGACGAACTCCCAGGGCTGCCGGTTCTCGGCGCTGGGCGCGTACGTCGCGGCTTCGAGCACGCGCCCGATGAGCGCGTCCGACACCGGGTCGTCCGAGAACGTCCGGCAGGCCCGCTGCGCGCGGGCGACGGAGAAGAAGTCGGTGTCCGCGTTCACGGGAGCGCCTCCCCGAGCCGGCGGAACGTGTTGACGTACATGATGCGCAGCTCCGGATGGACGGCCCAGTGGTCGAACGCAGGTGTGCCCGCCTCACCGAGCAGCTGCGCGACGAGCGGGGTCATGGCTTGGAACGAGGCCTCGGGCTCCTCGGTGTCCATCTCGTAGAAGTGGAGGTAGCGCGGGTCGCCGCCGTCGGCGTGCTCGTACGGGGTGATCATCCCGTAGCCCGGCACCGCGACCTCGGCGATGTGGCGGAGGTGCACGAAGTCGGCCCAGTCCCGCAGCGCCCGGGCCCCGCCGGGCGAGCGGGGCGAGATGAGCACCAGCGACAGCCCGATCGTCGGCTTCCCGGTGAGCCGTCCCTGCCCCGGCCGGCCGGTCCGGCGGAAGTGGAGCCCGGACGCGAGCGCGTGCGGTGGTGGCGGCGTGAAATTGTCATCGACCTCGTAGACCGCGAGGTGCGAGAACTCGGGCAGCTTGCGAGGAAGGTCGTCGCGGTCCCGCCGGCAGTTGTCCCACCACGTCGCGCGCTCGACCCCGTCCACCTGCAGCAGGTCGGGCACGCGCTCCTCGACGTAGCCGGCCAGCGGTCCGTCGGTCATCTCGAGGTACAGCCCCGCGCCACTCCGGTCTTCCACTCGGCCGATCCTACGGCGGGCCATGATCGGAGGATGCCGCCCGGGGTCCCACCGCTCGACGAGGGTGGTGTCTTCGCGCCGGCGCGCCGGGCGTTGACGGCGGGGCTCGTGCTCACGATCACGCTGGTCGGGTTCGAGGCGCTCGCGGTCGCGACCGTCCTCCCGGTCGTCGAACAGGACCTCGGCGACCTCGCCCTCTACGGGTGGGTGTTCAGCGCGTACCTCCTCGCCGGCCTCGTCGGCACCGTCATCGCGGGTCGCGAAGCTGACCGCCGGGGACCGGGGCCACCGTTCGTCGCCGGGTGCGTGCTGTTCGCAACCGGGCTGGTGGCCGCCGGGCTGGCCCCGTCGATGCCGCTGCTCGTGCTCGCGCGCGTCGTGCAGGGCCTCGGCGCGGGCGTCGTGCCCGCGGTCGCGTACGCGGTGATCGGGCGGTGCTACCCGGCCGCCGTACGGCCCCGGATGTTCGCGGTGCTCTCCACCGCGTGGGTCGTGCCCGCACTGGCCGGACCCGCGCTCGCCGGCGTGGTCGCGCACGGCCTCGGGTGGCGCTGGGTCTTCCTCGGGCTCGTGCCGCTGGTGGGCCTGGCCGCCGCGATGACGCTGCCCGCGCTGTTCCGGGTCGGGCCCGCACCGGAGACGGAGGCGGATGCGTCCGACCTGCCCGACGTGCCGGAGAGCGCGCGCACGAGCGACGCGGTGCTGGTCGCGGTCGGAGCCGGGCTGG
Source organism: Acidimicrobiia bacterium (assembly GCA_036502405.1). Classification (GTDB taxonomy): domain Bacteria; phylum Actinomycetota; class Acidimicrobiia; order IMCC26256; family JAENVU01; genus Chersky-806. The sequence continues at coordinate 45,911 of DASXYP010000055.1, read as the reverse complement.
TGATCGGCGGGTTGACCGCGAGCGACATCCCGTGGCTCATGCCCGTGCTGATCCTTCTCGGCGCGCTCGTCGGCGTGCCCCCGTTCATGCGGCTGGTCCCGGCCGGGACGTTGCGGGCCCGTGCCGGCCTCCCCGCCGACGTGCTGGCCCGGGGCGTGCTGACGTTCGCGTTCTTCGGGACCGACGCGTTCGTGCCGCTCCTGATCCAGAACGTCCGGCACCAGTCGGTGACGTACACCGGCATCGTGCTGACGGCTTCGACGCTCTCGTGGACCGCGGCCGCGTGGGTGCAACAGCACTTCGTGCACCGGCGCGGGCCCCGGTTCTTCGTGCGGCTCGGGTTCGGGCTGATCGCCGCGGGGATCGTCGGCGTCGCGGCCGCGCTCTCCGCATCGGTCCCGGTCGGGACGATCGTCGTGAGCTGGAGCATCGGCGCCGCGGGCATGGGCTGCGCCTACGCGCCGCTGTCGCTCGTGATGTTCGACGCCGCCGAGCCCGGCCGCGAGGGCGCCGCGAGCGCGTCCCTCCAGCTCTCCGACCAGCTCGGGTTCGCGCTCGGGACCGGCGTCGCGGGCGCGGCGGTGGCGCTCGGGGAGGTGTCGGGCTGGGCCGAGTCGACGAGCCTGCTGCTCGGCGCCGCGATCACCGGCGCCGTCGCCGTCCTCGGGCTGGTCCTCGCCCGGCGCCTCCCGCCCCGGCTCCGTCTGGCGGAGGCCGTCGCCCCGGCCGAGCCCTGAGCCCGGTCGCGCGATCGGTAGTCTCCCGGAGCCAGTTTTCCGACGGTTCCGACGTGTGGGATCCCGACACCGAGGTGACGATGACAGCGACCAGCGGACTGCTCGACGGCGTGCGGATCGTCGAGGTCTCGATGCTCGGCCCGGCTGCGATCACGACCGCGCTCGCCGACCTCGGGGCCGAGGTGATCAAGGTCGAGACGCCCGCCGGGGACTACGTGCGCCAGATGACGTGGCCGATCGTCGAGGGTGTGTCGCTGATGCACCTGCACGTGAACCGGGGCAAGCACAGCGTCGTGATCGATCTCCGCACCGAGGAGGGGGTGGCGCTGTTCCTGGATCTCGTGCGCGAGTCCGACGTCGTGGTCGAGGCCATGCGTCCGGGCGGGCTCGCCCGGCGGGGGCTCGGCTTCGAGCGCCTGGCCGAGGTCAACCCCCGGATCGTGCAGTGCACGATCTCCGGGTACGGCGCGACGGGCCCGTACCGGAACCTCGCGAGCCACGGGATCGCGTACGACGCGTGGGCCGGGATCTTCGCCCCCGAGGCGGATGCGCACGACCACCCGAGCATCCCCGACCACGTCTCGATCGGGATCAACGCCGGTCCGCTGTTCGGGGCGCTCGGCATCCTCGCCGCGATCATTCGCGCCCGGGCGACCGGCCAGGGTGCGGAGCTCGAGCTCGCGCAGTCCGACGCGGCCGTCGCGTTCGACTGGTACCGCAGCGAGACCTACCGCGCGTACGAGCGGCCCGAGTCCGAGGTGACCGGCAACAAGTCCGACGACTACGCCCGTCGGGAGCCGGCGATCGCGGGGATGCGCGGCGGGGTGCGGTACCAGGTCTACGAGTCGACGGACGGCAACGTGCTGTTCATGGCGAGCGAGCAGCACTTCTGGAAGAAGTTCGCCGAGGCGGTCGGGCGGCCCGAGCTCTTCGAGCGCTGGCCGGGCTCGCAGTACGGCGACCACGCGCGGGGCAACCTCGAGCTGCAGGACGAGCTCACGAAGATCTTCGCGACCAAGACCACCGCCGAGTGGGTGGACTTCGGGATCGAGACCGACGTCCCGATCGCGCCGGTCAACACGCCGCACACGGTCCACGACGACCCGCAGTTCCGCGACCGTCTGAGCTGGTTCCCCTCCGACGTGCTCGGCGCCGACCAGCTGCCGTTCCCGGTCAAGGTGGCGGGGGAGGAGCCCCTGCTGCCGACGAAGGCGCCCGAGGTCGGCGAGCACACCGACGCCGTGCTGCGCTCCGTGCTCGGCCTCGACGACGACCGGATCGCCGCCCTGCGCGACGCCGGCGCCATCGCCTGAGGGTCCGGACCCCGGCCCCGGCGGTCGAGCGCCGGAGATCTTGGGTCGGGCCGCCGGCGAGTTCGGGCGGGCCGCGTAGAGTGACGCCGATGTCAGGTTCGATCTCCCGGCCGCGGCGGGCCGCACCGGCTCCGGGCCAGGCCCCGCTCCCGGCCCCGAACGCCGCCGCGCTGCTGCGGCGCAACGCCGCGGACCCGGCGATCGCGACGCGAGCCGCGGTGCGGTTCGGGGACCGGGTGATCACCCACGCCGAGTACGTCGCGGAGTCGGCCCGCTGGGCCAACCTCTTCCTCGACCGGCTCCCCGCGGGCGCGCCGCCGCACGTGGCGGTGCTGCTCGACAACCTTCCCGAGTACCTCTTCGCCTTCGGCGGCGCCGCGCTCGCGGGTGCGGCGGTGGTCGGCCTCAACCACACCCGGCGGGGCGAGCACCTGCTGCGCGACATCGAGCACACCCACTGCGGGCTGGTGATCACCGAGCCCAAGCACCAGGAGCTCCTCGCACCGATCGCCGGTGATCTTCCGCCGGTGCTGGAGGTCGGTTCGACGCTCGAGCCCGCACTCGCGGGCTACGACACGACCGACCCCGGCCTCGAGCCGTCGGTCGACACGATCTGGGCGCTGATCTTCACGAGCGGGACCTCGGACTCGCCGAAGGCCGTGATCTGCACGCAACGCCGCCTGCTCGTCACCGGCAACCGCATGGGCATCATCATGGACATCGGGCCGGACGACGTCGGCTACGTGTGCATGCCGCTCTTCCACTCGAACGCGGTGCAGGTCGGATGGGCCCCGTCGATCGTGTACGGCGCGAGCGTCGGGCTGGCCCGCAAGTTCTCCGCGTCGGGTTGGCTGCCCGACGTCCGGCACTACGGCGCCACGTACTTCAACTACACCGGCAAGCCGCTCGGCTACCTGCTGGCCCAGCCCGAGGGGCCGGACGACGCGGACAACCCGCTGCGGGTCGCGTTCGGCAACGAGGGGTCGCCGCAGGTCGTCGAGGAGTTCTCCCGTCGCTTCGGGGTGGAGGTCATCGACGCGTACGGTGCCACGGAGGGCGGCGTCGCGGTCAACCGTGACGCAGAGGAGCGGGCCGGTGCGCTCGGCCTCGTCGGCGCCGGGGTGAAGGTCGTCGACGACGACGGGAACGAGAAGCCGCGGGCCCGCTTCGACGCGAGCGGCCGGCTCGCCAACGCCGACGAGTGCGTGGGCGAGATCGTGAACACGGCGGGCGTCGGACCGTTCGAGGGCTACTACAACAACCCGACGGCGACGGAGAAGACGACGCGGTTCGGCTGGTACTGGTCGGGCGACCTGGGCTACCTCGACGACGACGGGTACCTGTTCTTCGCGGGGCGCAACGCCGACTGGATCCGGGTGGACGGCGAGAACTTCCCGGCCGGCCCGATCGAGGACGCGTTGCGCCACCACCCCGCGGTCGTGCTCAGCGCGGTGTACGGCGTGCCCGACGCGGACGCCGGGGACCAGGTCATGGCCGGTCTCGTGCTTCGCGACGGGGCCCCGTTCGACCCCGCAAGCTTCGCGTCCTGGGTGGACGGGCTCGCCGACGTGGGCCCGAAGTGGCGCCCCCGCTACGTGCGCGTGCTGCAGGATCCGCCCACGACCGGCACCAACAAGATCGTGAAGCGCACCCTCGTGCACCAGAAGTTCCGCCGCGACCGGGTCGGCGGCGACGAGGTGTTCGTGCGCAACCGCGGTGAGGACGTCTACCGCGCGCTCACGCCGGCCGCGGAGGACGAGCTGCACGCCGCGTTCGTCGCCGCGGGGCGTGAGCGGTTCTGGGACCTCTGATGGACCTGAGCTTCACCGCCGCCGAGCAGGCGTTCGCCGAGGAGATCCGCGGCTGGCTGGACGCGAACCTCGAGCTGCCGCCCGGCTTCGACTCGCTCGACGAGCAGATCGCCTGGGGCCGGGAGTGGCAGGCCCGGCTCGCCGCGGACCGCTGGGTCGGCATCCACTGGCCGTCCGAGTACGGCGGTCGCGGCGCCATGCCGGTCGAGGTCGCGATCTACAACATGGAGTACGCCCGCTCCCGGGCGTTGCAGCCGGTCAACCGGGTGGGCATCAACCTGGCCGGGCCGACGCTGCTCACCCACGGCACCGACGAGCAGAAGCAGCGCTGGCTGTCGCGCATCCTCGACGCGAGCGAGATCTGGTGCCAGCTGTTCAGCGAGCCGGAGGCCGGCTCGGATCTCGCGTCGCTGCGGACGCGCGCGCTGCCCGCGCCGGGTGGGTGGAACCTCGAGGGCCAGAAGGTCTGGACCAGCTACGCGCAGTACGCGCGGTGGGGGATCGCGCTCGTCCGCACCGATCCCGAGGCCTCGAAGCACCGGGGCATCTCCTACGTGGTCGTCGACATGGAGGCACCCGGCATCGAGATCCGGCCGCTGGTCCAGATCACCGGGGAGGCGGAGTTCAACGAGGTGTTCTTCGACGGGACCTTCGTCCCCGAGGACCACCTGATCGGCGGTCTGCACGAGGGCTGGGCGGTCGCGAGCACGACGCTCGCGCACGAGCGGGGCACCGCGTTCCCCTTCAAGGAGCAGGTCGTGCACGAGGTCTTCCTCGACGAGCTGTACGCGCTGGCGGCCGAGCGGGGCAGTCTGGATGACGTCGAGGTCGCGGACGCCCTCGCGCAGGCGTTCGTCGAGCTGCGCATCCTGCGGCTCCACAATTGGCGGACCCTCTCGCGCCTGGCGCGCGGGATCGAGCCGGGGCCGGAGTCGAGCCTCACGAAGCTCGCGTGGAGCGACATGAGCCAGCACCTGTCGGCCACTGCGCTCGACGTGGTCGGCGACGACGCCCCGCTCGCGGGGAAGTGGTCCCGGCAGTGGCTGTGGTCGAAGGCGGCGTCGATCGCGGGAGGTACCTCCGAAGTGCAGCGCAGCATCATCGGGGAGCGCATCCTCGGCCTCCCCCGGTAGAGCCGCCGGCGGCCGCCGGTCCATTCCGGGTCCGGCGATCGGCCGCCGGAGGTCTTCAGAGAGCCGCCGGCGGCCGCCCGGTCGTTCCGGGTCCGGCGATGGGCCGCCGGAGATCTTCAGAGAGCCGGCGGCGGCCGCCCGGTTGTTCCGGGTCCGGCGATGGGCCGCCGGGTCTTCAGAGGGTCAGACGCAGGATCGGGCGACCGCCGCGCCGCTCGATCTCCTCGAAGCCCGCGGCGCGGAACATGTCGAGGACGCCGGTGTACGCCGACGCGTTGCTGACGGTGCCGCCGGCGGGGTCGATCGGGTACCCCTCGATCGCCGCGGCGCCCCCGGCGCGTGCGTGCTCGACCGCGGCCGCGAGCAGCGAGCCCGCGACGCCACCGCCGCGGGCGTGGCGGTCGATGTAGAAGCAGGTAGCGGCCCAGACCGGCGTCGCGTCCACCGCCTTGAGCTTGGGGGAGCGGTTGAGGCGCGGGTACTCGGCGCGCGGCGCGACCGCGACCCAACCCACTGGCGCGGCGTCCTCGTACGCGAGCAGTCCCGGTGCCGGTCCGGAATCCACGACCCGGCGGAACGCGGCGCGGTTGCCGGCGCCGGCGCCCTGCTCCCAGTCCCTGGCCGCGACCCGCCACCACATGCACCAGCAGCCGCTGGACGCGCCCCGCTCGCCGAACAGCTGCTCCAGGTCGGGCCAGCGCTCGGGGGTCAGCGCGAAGATGGCGAGGTTGCGCCGCAGGTGGTCCACGGGGTGCTCCGGAAAGCATCGCGGGTGGGGGTCGCGCGCACGCCCTGCCGGGCCGCGTCGGGGCCCGCGAGCCGCAGCCCGATCCGGGCGACGGCGAGACCGACACGCTCGCGCCCCCGGGGGAGTGGGGGCGCAGATCGCGTCCGCGAGTCGCGCGCCAGGTGACCCAGCCGCTGCTGCTCGGCCCGGGCGCGGGCGTCGTGCTGCATGGTGTCGATGATCCGTCCGGTGATCCAGGGATGCATGGGTGCCTCCGGCTCGGTGGGCCTCTCCGTAACCACCATCAGCATGACACCGGTAACGTCACCAGTCAAGTGCATTGACCGGTGACTCGCGGTATCCTGGGGTCATGAGCACCCGCACCACCAACCCGCCGCCCACTGCGGAGGCCGCGCGACCCCCGGCACCCGAGCCGCTCGAGCTGGTCCGGACGTTCGTGAACACCCGGGACGTGGAGTCGGCCACCGACGAGCTCGGCGACGCCGACGCGGCCGGGGCCTGGCTCGCCGGGCACGGCCTGCTCGACGCCGGGGTGCGCCTCGGTCCGGCCGACCGGGATCGGGTCGTCGAGCTGCGCGAGGCGCTGCGCGCGCTGCTGCTCGCGAACAATGGGGTCGACCTCGAGCCCGCAGCGGTCGAGACGCTGAACTCCTTTGCGGCGGCTGCACCGCTCGAAGCGCGCTTCGATCCGACCGGCACGATCGCGGTGACCGGCCGCGACGGCGGAGTCGAGGGCGCGCTGGGCCAGCTTCTCGCGGTGGTCGTCCAGTCCGTGGCCGACGGGACGTGGGCGCGCCTGAAGGCGTGCCGCGAGGACGACTGCCAGTGGGCGTTCTACGACCGGTCGCGCAACCGCTCGGGGCAGTGGTGCGTGATGGCGGTGTGCGGCAACCGCAACAAGGCACGCACGTACCGCGAGCGGCGTCGCTGAGGAAGCGGCTGAGGTCCGTGCCTATGCTTCCCGCTTGGCGGAGCATCACGCCAGGGTCGTTCAGGAGGAAGCTGAGCGGTTCCGATTCGGTGTGCCCGACGGCAGGGTTGGTGCCGATGCTTCCCGCTTGTCGCAGCATCACGCCAGGACCGCTCAGGACGAAGCCGGCGCGCCGGCCCACATGGTGACCCGCATCAGCCGCTGGTAGCCCATCCGCTCGTACACCGGCTGGCCGGGGTCGCTGGCGATCAGCACCGCGGGCTTGCGCGGATCCGCGAGCGTCGCAGCCCAGGTGACCGCGGCGCCGTAGCCGCGCCCGCGCACGTCCTCGTGCGTCGCGACGTACTCGACGTCGACGCAACCCTCGGTGACGTGCGCGCCGGCACACGCGACCGGACGGTCGTCCACGTAGCCGATCCAGATCCGGAGGCCGCGGACGTCGAGCAGCCGCGGGTCGGCGAAGACGTCCGTGCCGGTCGCCGGGTAGCCCTCGAGCGCGCGGGCGAAGTCGGCGAGGCCGGTGGCGTCGCGGGCCTCGCGGACGACCAGGCCCTCGGGGACCGGCGGCGCGTCGCCGCCGGGGGCCCGCAGCATGAACGGGGGGTGGCCGATGAGCCCCATGCCGTCGAGCGGCGGGATCGGCCAGGCGGACACGAGCATCCAGCCGACGCCGGGGCCTGCCGCGTAGAAGCGGTGCAGCCGGGCCAGGACCCCGGGCAGCGCGTCGTCGCGCACCGGGCGGCGGAGGATCGCGCCGTTGGCGAGGAAGAAGTCCGATCCGATGTCGACTGCGACGACGTCGTCGTCCTCGTGCACGCGGCCGCCGAGCGCGGCACCCATGTCACGGAGGAGGTCCGCGAAGCCCAGCACGTAGCTGCGCAGCAGCGAATCGGTCTGCGGCGTGGCGTGCGTCCAGCCGTCCTCGAGCGCCCCCACTCGTGGTACCCCGCTATCCGGGCTGGTTGAGCTCGATGACGTTGCCGGTCGGGTCCTTGAAGAACGCCTGCAGCCCCGCGCCGTCGACCGTCGGGCTGGCCGCGACGTCGAGCCCGTTCGCCGCCAGCTCCTCGAGGACCGCAGGAAGGTCGTCGACCTCGAGCGCGAAGTGCTGGAACGAGTCCGGGGCGGCGCCGGGCTGCATGTGCAGCTGATGGGCGCCCATCTGGAACCACAGCCCCGGGAAGCCGAAGTCCGGGCGCTCGAGCTCCTCGAACCCGAGCGTCTTCCCGTAGAACTCCCGCGCCGCGTCGATGTCGTCGAACATCAGGTTCACGTGGTGGATGCCCACCGGCTTCACAGCAACCTCCGGATCAGCTTGGCTTTGATACCTCGGTACGGGGGATACGCGATGCTCGGGTCGACCGCCGTCGGCTTCGTCAGCACGCTCTTCGCGTGGCTGAACGTCTCGAACGTGGCGCGCCCGTGGTACGCGCCCATGCCGCTCGCCCCGACGCCACCGAACGGCAGGCCGGGAACCGCGATGTGGAACAGGGTCGCGTTGACGCACACGCCCCCGGACGCCGTCTCGGCGATCACCCGGTCGGCGACGTCTCCCTCCTCCGCGAACACGTAGAGCGCCAAGGGCTTGTCGCGCGCGTTGACGTGCTCGATCGCGGCGTCGACGTCGTCGACCGCGATGATCGGGAGGATCGGTCCGAAGATCTCCTCCTGCATCAGCGCGGCGCTGAGCTCGGGTCGGCGCACGACGGTCGGCGCGAAGTAGCGGTCGTCGGCGTCGCGCTCGCCACCGAAGACCAGCTCGCCCGCACCGTCCTCGTCGAGCAGGCGGACCAGCCGATCGAAGTGGCGCGGGTTGACGATGCGGCCGTAGTCCGCGCTCTCGTGCGGGTCGCCGCCGTAGAAGGTGCGGACGGCGTCACGCAGGCGGGCCAGCAGCGGACCCTCGACCCGCCGGTCGACGAGCACGTAGTCCGGGGCGATGCAGGTCTGGCCGGCGTTCGTGAACTTCCCCCACGCGATGCGCCGGGCCGCGACGTCGAGGTTCGCGCTGCGGTCCACGATCGCCGGGCTCTTGCCACCGAGCTCGAGCGTCACCGGGGTCAGGTGCCGGGCCGCGGCGGTCATCACGATCCGACCGACCGCCCCGTTGCCCGTGTAGAAGATGTGGTCCCAGCGCTCGTCGAGGAGCGCGGTGGTCTCGGGCACGCCGCCTTCGACGACCGCCACCGCGTCCGGGTCGAGGTGCCGGGCAACGAGGCGGGCCAGCGCGTGCGAGGTGCTCCCGGCGAGCTCCGAGGGCTTCACCACTGCGGCGTTGCCCGCCGCGAGCGCGCCGACCAGGGGAGCGAGGACGAGCTGGACCGGGTAGTTCCACGGCCCGATGATCAGCACCACGCCGAGCGGGTCACGCCGGATGCGGGCCCGGCCCGGCTGCTGCTTGACCGGGACGTGCACCTTCTCCGGGCGGAGCCAGGCGACGAGATGGTGCAACGTGTAGTCGATCTCCGCCCGCACGAACGCGATCTCGGTCACGAAGCCTTCGACTGCGGACTTTCCGAGGTCCTGCCCGAGCGCGTCGACGAGCTCGCCCTCGCCCTCCGTGAGCAGCCGGCGCAGCGCGAGGAGCTGCGCGGTACGCCACTCGACCGGGCGGGTGCGTCCTGCGTCGAAGCTCGCGCGCAGCCGCTTGACCAGGTCGGCCGGGGAGTGGTCGGCGGGGGCGCGCTCGTCGGTCATGGGTCCAGGGTACGGCGTGGGAGCCACCCCGGTCACGGGCGGTCTCGGCCCTGCGTCGGGGGCTACGTTCGCGGCCGTGCGACGAATCCGGACCGCGCTCGCGTTCCTCGTGCTGCCCGCGCTCGTTGCGCTCGGCGGGTGTGGGGGTGGGTCGTCGGACTCGGGCGCGAGCCGGTCCCCCAGCGGGTCGAGCCGAGCTGCGGTCCCGATGGCGATGCACCTGACGAGCTCCGCGTTCCGCGACGGCGGGACCATCCCCGTGGACTACACCTGTGCCGGTGCGGGGAGGTGGCCCGACCTGTCGTGGAGCGCGCCGCCACCCGGGACCAAGGAGCTCGCGGTGCTGGTCTTCGACCCGGACGCGGGCGGCGGTGGCTTCGTCCACTTCCTCGCGTGGGGCGTGGCGCCCACGGCACGGGGCACGACCGGCAACCGGTACCCGGGCGGCGGGACGCCGGGCATGAACGGGCGGGGGAGCGAGGGCTGGGTGCCGCCGTGCCCACCCGCGGGCGGCCCGCACCACTACGAGTTCACCGTCTTCGCGCTGTCCCGCACGCCCCGGATCGCGCCGACCGCGAACGTCCGGCAGTTCCTCGCGGCCATCAGCGGCAGCGTCGTGGCCTCCGGCCGCCTCACGGGCATCTACGGCGCCTGACCCGATCCCCCCGGCGTCCCCCCGAGGGGTGCGAATCCCCAGGTCAGCAGCATTTTCCGGGTCGGCTGGAAGCCAGCCTACCTACCAGTAGGTAGGCTGAGCCCGATGTCGACCTCGATCAACTCCCTGCGCCGTCACGACGACGAGCGGGTCAACTGGCTGCAGTCGATCCCGTTCTTCCTCGTGCACCTCCTGTGCTTCGCGGTGGTGTTCACCGGGATCACCTGGACCGCCGTCGCGCTGTTCGCGGTGATGTTCTTCGGACGGGCGTTCTTCGTCACCGCGGGCTACCACCGCTACTTCTCGCACAAGAGCTACAAGCTCAACCGGTTCTGGCAGACGGTCTTCGCGTTCATGGCCGAGGCCACCGCGCAGAAGGGTGTCCTGTGGTGGGCGTCGAACCACCGGCACCACCACCGCTACTCCGACACCGACAACGACATCCACTCGCCGCGCAAGGGCTTCTGGTGGAGCCACGTCGGCTGGATCCTCGCGGACAAGTACAAGGCGACGAACCACGACGGCATCAAGGACTTCGGCCGGTTCCCGGAGCTGCGGTTCCTGAACCGCCACGACTGGATCGCGCCGTGGACCTTCGGCGTGGTCGCGTTCCTCGTGGGCGGCTGGCCCGGCCTCGTGGTCGGGTTCTTCTGGTCGACCGTGCTGCTCTGGCACAGCACCTTCCTCGTGAACTCGGCCGCGCACGTGCTCGGCTCCCGGCGGTACGAGACCGACGACACGAGTCGCAACTCGCTCGTGATCGCGCTGCTGACCGGCGGCGAGGGCTGGCACAACAACCACCACCACTACCAGGCGTCCGCCCGGCAGGGGTTCTTCTGGTGGGAGATCGACCCCACGTGGTACGTCCTGCGGGCCATGAGCTGGGTCGGCATCGTGCACGACCTGAAGGTTCCCCCCGCCCGCGTCCTCCGTCCCGAGCCCGAGAAGGAGCTCGAAGCGGCCTAGCGCCGCGCGCGAGCGCTAGGTCCGGCGCGGCGCGAGCGCGCCCCGGCGTGGCAGGCTGGGCCGCATGGACGACGACAGCAAGCAGGCGTGGATGAAGGTCGGGCTGCACTTCGCGGCGGCCGGCGACAAGCTCCGCGAGCACGCCAAGGGCGCCGCGAGCGGGGCGAAGGCCTCGGCGGACGACGCGTCGACCGGCCCGGATCAGGCCGCCGTGTCCGACGCGCTCGACACGCTCGGTCAGGCCCTGAACCAGGTCGTGAGCTCGGTCGGCGGCGCGGTGAAGGACCCCGAGGTGCGCGACAACCTCACCCAGGCGCTGAACTCGATGGGCGACGCGATGAACACGACGTTCGGCGACGTCGGCGACAAGGTGGGCGACAAGGTCAAGGACCTGTTCGGGCGCAAGCCGCCCGCGAGCTGAGCGCTACACGTCCGCCGGGCGCGGCCGGCTCGACGTGAGCGGGTCGAGCCCCGCGAGCGCGCGCGACGCGCGGATCGCCAGCGCCACGATCGTCAGCGTCGGGCCGTAGCCGGTCGAGGTGGGGAACACCGACGAGTCGGTGCAGAGCACGTTGTCCATGCCGTGCAGGCGCTGCCAGCGGTCGAACACGCTCGTCGCGGGGTCGTCACCCATGCGGGCCCCGCCCATGATGTGGCGGGACATCGGCGCCCGTGACCCGGGCTTGTCGCCGAACGAGCCCGGGATCGGCGGCGAGGTCGCCCAGAACGTGTGCTCCGCCCCCGCGTCCTTCATCACGGCTTCGAGGCGGGGCGCCCAGTGCTCGGCGCACACGATCTCGTGCGGGTGCGGCGAGTAGGTGACGCGACCGGCCGGCGTGCCGAACACGTCCTTCACGCGCGGGTCGAGCTCGATGCGGTTCGTCGCCTGCGGAAGGTCCTCGCCCTGCATCGTGAACGCAGCCATGCGGTCGCGCATCGGGGACTCGAGCATCGTGCGCGCGTGGGCCGGCCCCGACGGGGAGTAGATCGCCTCCTGCAACGGGTGACCGGCAGCACCGTGCTCGACGATGCCGCCCCGGATGAACGGCAGGCCTGCGTCGCGGGCGGCCGCGAGCGCGAGCTCGTCGGGGACGATCGGGTCGTCCATGAGGTGGGTCACCGCCCGACCCCGGTGGCCGTGCAGGCGGTAGGGGAAGATGCCGAGCGCGAACGTCTGGAAGTGGAACTGCAGGAAGCGCCCGACCACCTCGGGGTTGCCGAGCCCGGTGCGCAGGAGCAGGCGGGGCGTCTCGAACGCGCCGGCGGCGAGGATCACGTGTCCGGCCGACACGACGTGCTCGACCAGGTCGTGGTCCAGGTAGCGCACGCCGGTCGCGCGCTGCCCCGTCCCATCGCGCAGCACGTCCGTGACGTACGAGTCGGGGCGGATCTCGCACCGGCCGGTGCGCAAGGCTTGGCGCAGCGGCGCGACCGGGTCGCCCTTGGCGTCGATCGGGCAGCCGTAGAACGCGCAGAAGCCGCAGTTGTTGCACGCCGGCCGGCCGTCGTACTCGACGCTGTTGACGCCGGTCGGCGCGCGGTATGGGTGGTAGCCCATCCGGGTCGCGGCCTCTCCGGTCACGACCGCGCAGAACATGTCGGGTCCCGCGGGCATCGGGTACGGGTCGGCGCGCCACGACGCGAACGGGTTGGCGCCCGCTTCGCCCGCGACGCCCACCGTCTGCTCGGCCGCGGCGTAGTAGGGCTCCATCTCGTCGTAGTCGACCGGCCAGTCGACGAGATCGGCGCCGTCGACCGGGCCCGCCACGCTCAGGGGCTTGAAGTCGTCCTCGCGGAAGCGGGGCAGCTTGCCGTCGGCGTGGAAGCCTCCGCCGCCGACGGTCGACGGCAGGTTGTTGACCTCGCCGACGTCGACCTCGTCGCCCTGGTCGGCCCGGTTGCGGTAGGTCCGGGGCTCGAGCAGGGGATCGGGACCGAGGAAGAAGCGGCGGCTGAACTTGATCTCGTCGTTCGAGACGTGACCGGCGGCCGCGAACGGCGGTTCGAGGTCGAGGAGATGGTTGCGGCCCTTCTCCAGCACGATCACCGACCATCCGGCCGCGGTGAGCACCGCGGCCGCGGTCGCACCCGCAGGCCCACTCCCGACGATCACCGCGTCGCAATCACTCACGGCCGGAGACCTCCAGGTCGGTGTAGCCGCGGGGCTGGACGTCACCGGGGAACTCGATCGCGCGCCACCCGAGACCGTCGCGGTTGCCGCCGTACTCGGGCGCGCCGTAGGCGCCTTCGCACGCGTGCTCGTAGAGGAGCTGCTTGAAGTCGGGGTCCGCGTCGAGCCGACGGTCCTGCTCGGCCGCGTCGACAGTGGGGAAGTCCGAGCCCAGCGCCGCGAGCCCGGCGCGGTAGTCGGCCTGCAACCCGGTCACGGGTCCGTTGATCTCACGCTCGGGGATGCCCTGCGAACCCTCGATGCGGATGCGCCAGGCGAGCTCCTCGAGCCGACCGAGCGGCGCGAAGTCGGCGAAGCTCGCGGCGCCGCCGTAGCGGCCCGAGAACGGGCCCCCCGCGAAGACGCGCGGCGGGTCGACGAGGAATGCACCGAGGAGGCCGTCCACGTAGTCGGGCACGCCGAGCGCGGTGGCGCCGGGGTGACCGTCGACGGCGGGCATGAGGCGCTCGCATGCCGCGACCAGCACCGCGAAGGCCTCGGGGTCGAGGAGCTGCGGGCGGTCGGTCGGGGAGGCGGGCACCGGGGAGGGAGCCTACCCACTACCTGACGTCGGCGTCAGGTGAGATACGTGCTTCAGCCGGGCGAGAAATTCCTGCCCGCACGTGCGGTCGCGCAATCCAAGTCGTGGACGGCCTCGTACCCCTGACGGCTGGAAAGCTCGCAAGGCTCCGGCCTTCCCACATGACGGGCTCGGCGTGTCCGCCCCGGGACGCGCCGGGCTCGTCGTGCGTCTGCCCACTGGCGGACCGCCGGAGGGCGTCGGTGCGGTCGCGGCGCGGCGGTCGCCCTCCGGGGATCGTCGACTACGAGAGCGTGAGCTCGTAGTTGCCGAGGTCGTCGAGGACGACGCGGGCGCCCGGGGGGACGACGACCACGGTGAACGGCTCCTCGATCAGGGCCGGGCCCTCCAGGGTCGCGCCGGGGCCGAGGAGCGGACCGTCGTACACGGGCGTGTCGACGAAGTCGACACCGAAGTACGCGGGGCGGTGGTCCTTGCGCGCCTGCTCGGCGTCCGTGACGGTCCCGAGCTCGGCGAACCGGTCCGGCTTGGGCGTGGTGCCGCGGGCCACGAAGCGCACGCCCCGAACGAGCGGCTGCTGGTTGCGGAAGCAGAAGCCCCGCTCGGCCTCGTGCTGGTCGTGGAAGCGCTCGGCGAGATCGAGCAGTCCGACCTCGTCCAGGCGCTCACCCTCGGGCACGGGCACGCTCATGTCGAAGTTCTGGCCCGGATAGCACATCTGCGCGAACAGGGTGACCTGGGTCTGGGCCTCGGTCAGCCCGGTCGGCTCCATCTCCTTGCGCGCCTCGTCGGAGATCTCGTGCATGAGCTCGCGCAGGCGCGCCAGGTCGACCTGCGAGAGCGGCACGACGTACGCGCGCACGAGGTCGACGACGTAGTCCGCGACCAGCACACCGAGCGCGGAGAAGGCCGGCGCGGCCTTCGGCACCAGGATCCGGTCCATGCCGAGCTCGGCCGCGATCGCCCAGGCGTGCACCGCGCCGTTGCCGCCGTAGGCGATGAGCGACAGCCGGCGGTGGTCGGCGCCGTGACCGGCGAGGACCCGCCGGGTCGCGTTCGCCATGTTCGAGTTCACGATGCGCTCGATGCCCCACGCGGCCTCGACGACGTCGATGCCCAGCGGCCCGCTGACCTCGGCTTCGATCGCGGCGCGGGCGGCGTCGACGTCCAGCGTCATCCGCCCGCCGGCGAACCCGTCGACCGGGAGGTAGCCGAGCACCGCGTCCGCGTCGGTGACCGTCGGGCGGTCGCCGCCCTTGCGGTAGCAGGCGGGCCCGGGCGTGGAGCCCGCGCTCTCGGGGCCGACGAGCAGCGCGCCCTGGCGCACGCGCGCGATGGACCCGCCGCCGGCGCCGACGCTCTGCACGTCCACCATCGGGAGCCCGATGTAGTAGCGGTAACGCCAGTTCCAGTCGGTCTTGATCTCGGGGCGGCCGTCGCGCACCAGGCAGAGGTCGAAGCTCGTGCCTCCCATGTCGACCGCGACGAAGTCGTCGACGCCGGCACGGCCCGCCGCGAGCGCGGCTCCCATGGCACCACCGGTCGGGCCGCTCGCGAGGAGCGTCACCGCGCGCCGGGCGACGTAGTCCGGCGGCATGACCCCGCCCGTCGCCTGCATGATCAGCAGCTGCCCGGCGTAGCCCGCGGTGCGCAGCTTCTCCTGCAGGTGCTCGACGTAGGACGCGATCCGCGGCGCGACGTAGGCGTTGACCAACGTGGTGGAGACCCGCTCGAACTCGGGGCCCCGGGCCATCACCTCGTGCGACAGCGAGATGTGCTCGACGTCGGGGAACTCCTCGCGGATGATCTCTGCGGCGCGGCGCTCGTGCTCGGGGTTCACGAACGAGAACAGGAACATCACCGCGATCGACGTCACGCCGAGCCGGCGCAACCGGCGCACCCCCTCGCGCACGGCCTCCTCGTCGAGGGCCAGGACGACCTCGCCCCGGTGGTCGATGCGCTCGGGGATCGGGATCCGGGCCCGGCGGCGCGCGATCGGGATCGGCGCCGGGTACGTCGGGTCCCAGATCTCCTCCTTGTGGACCCGCCGCATCTCGATCTCGTCGCGGTGGCCGCGGGTGACGAGGAGCCCGGTCGCCGCGCCGTCCATCTCGATCATCGTGTTGTCGGCGGTGGTGGTGCCGTGCACGACGATGTCGAGCTGCGAGCACAGCTCCGGCAGCGTGAGCCCGAACCGCTCGGCGAAGAGCGCGATGCCGTTCATCACGCCGGTCGACTGGTCGTCGAGGGTCGAGGGCGTCTTGTCCAGCAGCACCTCTCCGGCGGGGGTGACGCAGATGACGTCGGTGAACGTGCCGCCGACGTCGACACCGATCCGGTAGCCCATGTCAGGCGCGGGCGTTCCGGCGCGCAACGCGCAGCTGCTCGGTGGCCTCGTGGTCGACCGCGAGGGTGAGCTCCTCGAGCGAGCCGGTGAGCACGACGCCGTAGTCGCGCGTCGCCCCCTCGGGGCTCACGTACTCGTCCAGGACGTCGTCGAGCACCTGGTGGGGGTCCCGGTCGAGCGGGTCGCCCCAGCCACCGCCCCCGCCGTAGTCGTACATGACCCGCTGGCCCGCGGTGATCGGCACCCAGTCCGCGGTGTGCTTGACGACGAACGGGTCGTCGGAGCCGTAGCGGATGACCATCTTGTTGGGCTCGCCCGGCTGGCCGCCGCAGATCCCCGGCATCGGGTACTTCATGCCGACGACGTACGTGTAGACCTTCGCGTCGACCAGGACCTCTTTCTCGTAGTGGCTGCCGCACAGGCCGCGCCACTGGCCGGGCCCACCGGAGTCCATCCGGTAGTCCCGGTCCCATTGCACGTGCGGGTAGAGGCTCTCGTTGATCTCCGCGGTGGCCTTCCACAGGTTGCCGAAGCTCGCGTTCTGCGCGCCCCACGCGTCCATGCCCTTACCCGCGTTGCACCAGCCCGCGTACACCTCGGCCGAGTGGTCGGTGAACGTCTGGCCGGTGACCGGATCGACGCCGACGATGATCGTCGGGATCCCCGTCTTGTAGGTCTGCGGGACCGCCTTGTCGGGAAGGACGTGCTGCATCGCGACCGCGATGACCTCGCCGACGTCGGCACCCGGGTGGTGCGTGCCCGCGCTCACCGGCTTGCCCGCCGGGGGGTTGAGGACGCACCCCTCCGGGACGACGAGCTTGATCTGGTCGAAGAAGCCCTCGTTCTTCGGGATCTCGGGGTCCATCATCGATGCGATCTGGCCGACCGTGTACCCGCGGGTGTTGCCGAACGTCGACCACGCCTGCAGCTCGGCCCGGGTGTCGCTTCCCGTGTAGTCGATCGTGATCTCGTCGCCCGCGACGGTGATCTTCACGTGGAGGTGCACGTCCGGGTTGCCGAGCGGATCGTGGTCCACGTACGCGTCGGCCTCGTAGACGCCGTCGGGCCAGGCGGTCACCTCTTCGCGGAACCGGCGCGCCGCGTAGTCGATCATGTAGTCGACCGACTCCTCGACCGTGCCCGCGCCGTAGCGGTCCATCATCTCTCCGAGCCGCTGCGCCGCGAGCTGGGCTGCGCCGATCTGCGCGCGCAGGTCGCCGATGTAGCTCGGGATGCGGTTGTTCACCTGCAGCGCGTACAGGATGTCCTTGCGCTCGACGCCGCGGTCGACGACCTTGACCGTCGGCCACCGGACGCCCTCGCCCCAGATGTCGCCCGCGGTCACGTTGTAGCCGCCGGGCACCCCGCCACCGGTGTCGCCGTGGTGGCACTGGATGCTCGCGATGAGCACCATCCGCCGGCCACCGGGTGCCGCCGGGTCGTCGGCGTAGATCGGGGCGAAGACGTTGTAGTCGGGGAGGTGCCCGCCGCCGTGGTACGGGTCGTTGGCGACGAACACGTCACCCTCGCGGAACTCCTCCGGCCCGAGCAGCTGGAGCGCGAAGCGCACCGGCAGCGTCGAGGTGAGCATGAACTGGGGGATCCCGACCGACAGTGCGGCCAGCCGACCCTGCGCGTCGAGGATCGTCGCGTTGCGCTCGTTGCTCTGGTTGAGGATCGGCGTGGTCGCGGTGCGCGAGACGTAGACCGCCATCTCGAAGCAGATCGTCTCCATCGCACCGCGGATCACCTCGGCGGTCACCTGGTCCACCGTCGGTTCCACGCTCAGCCGGCCCCGGCTCCCCGCCAGCTGCACCAGATCCACGTCGGTCATTTGCTGACCTCCCCCTTCGACGGCGTGACAAACATGACGCCTGTGTCACACAAAATCTACACCGTCGCTCCCGCCCGGTGACGGGGACACGGCCGAACCCCCCGGATGACCGCGTTCGCCGGTCGCCCCGGGGAGCTGCGGAAGCAGCCCTAGGCCCCGCCGGCCATCAACAGGTCGCCGAGCCGGTCGTGGTGCCAGCCGGTGGTGCCCAGCAGCGCCTCGGTCCCGAAGGCGCGGCGCATGAACAGGTGCAGGTCGTGCTCCCAGGTGTACCCGATGCCGCCGTGGATCTGGATGCCGTCCTTCGCGGCCCGCTTGGCCGCCTCGCCGGCGGCCGCCTTGGCGACGTGCACCGAGCGCCGCTGGTCGGCGTCGTCTGCGTCGAGCGTCATCGCGGCGTAGTACACCGCGCTCCAGGCCCGTTCGACGTCGAGGCTCATGTCGGCGAGCTTGTGCTGCACGGCTTGGAACGAGCCGATCGGCACGTCGAACTGGATCCGGTGCTTCGCGTAGTCGAGCGCCATCCCGAACAGCCGCCGCGCCGTGCCCACCTGCTCGGCCGCGAGCGCGACCGTCGCCCGCGCCAGCACCCGGTCCACGGCGCCGTCGGGCAGCACGCCGACGGCCGCCGACGTGCCGTCGGTCTTCACGTCGTAGAGCGGCCGGCTGGGATCGATCATCTCCAGCCGGTACCGCTCGGGGCCATCGAGGAGCACGACCGCGCCGCGGCCATCGATCGCGAGGACCAGGTCGGCGATCTCGGCGTCGGGAACGAAGCTCTTGTACGGCCCGTCGTTGAGCGCCCAGAGACCCTCGGGGCCGGCGAGCGCGAGCGTCGCGGTCTGCGCGCCGCTCAGCACCGGGCCGACGAGCTCCGACCCGATCGCCTCGAGCACCGGCGCGGCGAGCACCGCGGAGCCGAAGAACGGGACGGGTGCGGCGACGTACCCGAGCTCCTCCATGAGGACGCAGAGATCCACGACCGGTCCGACGCCGACCGCGGTGAACTCCCGCAGGTGGCCCCACAACGGGGCGGCCGCGGCCAGGTCCTCCATGTGCGCGCGCAGCAGCGCGGGCGGGCACTCACGCGCGAGGAGCGCGCGCGTCGAGTCCCGCAGCAGCTCCTGCTCGTCGGTCAGCGCGAAATCCACGTGGTCCCCTTCGTCACGGGTGTGGTCGGCGACCTCATGCGCGGGGGAGCCCGAGGACGCGCTGGGCGATGATGTTGCGCTGGATCTCGGACGAGCCGCCGGCGATCGTGTTGGCGAAGCTCACGAACATCCCGAGGATCCAGCGCCCGGCGTCGGGGCTGCGCTGCTCGTCGATGACCGGGCCGTAGGGACCCTGGATCTCCATCCCCAGCTCGAACAGCGCCTTGCCGAGCTCCGAGCTCGCGAGCTTCAGGTACGAGTGCTCGGGGGCGGACGAGCCCTGGGCGAACGAGGTGAAGCCCTTGTACCCGAGCGACCGCAGCGTCGTCGCGCGCTGCGACGCCTCGCCGATGCGGCGGCGCACGACCGGGTCGTCCGCCACGCCGACCTTGCGGGAGAGCTCGACCAGCGCGGTGATGCTCTGCTCGAGCCGGGCGACGCTCTCGACCCAGAGCCCCGCACGCTCGTGAGCGAGCGAGCCCTGGGTGAGCCGCCATCCGTCGTTCAGCGCGCCGACGAGGTTCTCGCGGGGCACCGCGACGTCGGTGAAGAAGACCTCGGCGAAGTCGGCCGCGCCGGTCAGGTGCCGCAAGGGGCGGATCTCGATCCCGGGGGTCTTCATGTCGACGATGAGCAGCGAGATGCCGCGGTGCTTCGCCGCGTCGGGGTCGGTGCGGACGTAGCAGCAGCACAGCTGGGCGTCCATGGCGTAGGACGTCCACACCTTCTGGCCGTTGATGACGAAGTTGTCGCCGTCGAGCACGGCGCGCGTCGTGAGCCCCGCCAGGTCCGAGCCCGCGTTGGGCTCGCTCATCCCGATGCACCAGACCGTGTCGCCACGGATCGCGGCGGGAACGAGCTCGCGCTGCGCGGGGGTACCGAACTCGAGCAGCGTCGGCGCGACGATCGCGTACCCGGGGAAGTGCACCGAGCGGGGGACCCCCAGGCGCGCCATCTCTTCCAGGTACACGAGCGTCTGGACCGGGGTGGCGTTGCGCCCGCCGAGCTCGGGCGGGTAGCCGGGGATCATCCACCCGTGGTCGAACAGCGTCGCCTGCCACTCGCGCGCCCACTGCGGGATCAGGGTGCCGTCGCCGCCGGCGCGGACGTTGCCCGCGAAGTCGCGCCGGACGCGCGCCTCGGGCGGTGCGTACTCGTCGAGGAACGCCAGGAGCTCGGCGCGGAACGCCTCCTCCTCCTCACCCCATGCCAGGTGCACGCAGCGCTCCGGCTAGCCCTCGACCGCGGGCATGAACGGCGGCACGCCGGTGTCGGCGTCGCCGATCAGCGCCGCGCGGCTCGCCTCGATCGAGTCGAGCGTCCAGACCGCGTCCGAGGTCGCCTCGGTCATCGGTCGCCAACCCCGCAGCATCTGGGCCTGGCCGCCCTGCACCTTGACGACCTGGCCGCTGATGCCCTTCGCGAGCGGGGAGGCCAGCCACACCGCGATGGCGGCCGGGTTCTCGGGGGCGAAGCGGTCGAACTCGCCTTCCTTCGCGTTCATGAAGTCTCCCGCGACCGCCTCGGTGAGCCGGGTGCGGGCGACGGGCGCGATCGCGTTGACCCGTACGCCGATCCGCTCGAGCTCGCGGGCCATGACGATCGTCATCGATGCGATCCCGGCCTTGGCTGCCGCGTAGTTCACCTGGCCGGCGTTGCCGTACAGGCCGGATTCGGAGGCGGTGTTGACGATCGCGGCGTCGACCGGCCCGCCGGCGTCCTTGCTCTGCTGGCGCCAGTACGACGCCGCGAACCGGCTCGTGACGAAGTGGCCCTTCAGGTGGACGTCGATGACCAGGTCCCACTCGTCCTCGGTCATGTTGAAGCTCATCTTGTCCCGGAGGATCCCGGCGTTGTTGATGAGGATGTCCAGCCCGCCGAGCTCGTCGACCGCCTGCGACACCAAGGCCTGCCCTCCGTCCCAGGAGGCGATGTTGTCGAAGTTCGCGGTGGCGCGGCCACCGGCGGCGACGATCTCGTCGACCACCTGCTGCGCGGGCCGCTGGTCGGAGCCCTCGCCGCTCGACTCGCCGCCGAGGTCGTTCACCACGACCGCGGCGCCCTCGGCCGCGAGGAGCAGCGCCTCAGCGCGCCCGATCCCGCGCCCCGCCCCGGTGACGATCGCGACCTTGCCATCGAGCTGACCCATGGACCCCCCTCGAACCGTACGGACGGGAACTGACGTGGACGTCAGACACTATCGGCGGCGCGCGTTTCGGCGCACCCCGATGCGCTCATCCGGCCCGGCGTCGCGACGATCGCGGGTCAGGTGCCCGTGAACTTCGCGTCGCGCTTGTCGCGGAACGCGGCCATGCCCTCGACCAGGTCGCTCGAGGCGGTGGCGAGCGACTGGTACGCGCCCTCGAGCTCGAGCAGGGCACCGAGGTCGGTCTCGAAGCTCGCGTTGAGGAGCCGCTTGGACAGGCCGAGCGCACGGGTCGGCCCGGCGGCGAGCCGGGTCGCGAGGTCGCGTGCGTCGTCGGCGAGCCGCTCCGGCTCCACGCACCGGTAGGCGAGCCCCAGCTCGACCGCTTCGGCCCCGGTCGCGCCCTCCCCGAGGAGGATCATCGCCTTGGCCCGCGGCAGGCCGACCAGGCGGGGGAGCAGGTAGGCGCCGCCCGCGTCGACGACGAGGCCCCACTTGTGGAACGACCACAGGAACCGGGTCTTCGGGTGGACGAGGACGAAGTCGCAGGCGAGCGCGAGGTGTGCGCCGGGCCCGACCGCGGCGCCGTTGACCGCGGCGACCGTCGGCTTGTCCAGCTCCCAGAGCTCGCGGATGAACGCCTGGACCCCGACCCGCAGCGCCTCGGCGGTGGTGCGGGGGTCGAACCCGGGCGTCCCCGCCTGGGAGACGGTCGAGGCCGAGAGGTCCATCCCGGCGCAGAACGCGTCACCGGTGGACGTGAGCAGGAAGGAGCGGACCGCGGGGTCTGCGCGCCCGGCGCGCAGGGCCTCGGTGATGAGGTCGCGCATCTCGACGGTGAGGGCGTGCTTCGCCTCGGGCCGGTCCAGGGTGATGACGCAGACCCCGTCGCCGGTGGTCTCGACGTTGACGGTCACGAGCTCGCGCTAGGCCCGGTTCGTGAGGATGTTCACGACGCTCACGCCCGACCCGCGCCCGCCGACGTTGTGCTGGAGGGCGTAGCCGTTCCGGATCTCGACCTGGCGGTCCTCGGCCTCGCCCCGCAGCTGCCACCAGCACTCGGTCATCTGCGCGATCCCGGTCGCGCCGATCGGGTGGCCCTTGGCCAGCAGCCCGCCGGAGGTGTTGACCGGGATGCGGCCGGTGAGTGACGTCTCGCCCTCGAGGGACGCGATGCCGCCCTTGCCCTTGTCCACGAAGCCGAGGTCCTCGATGTCGAGGATCTCGGTGATCGTGAAGCAGTCGTGCACCTCGGCCATGTCGATGTCGCTCGGCCCGACGCCGGCCATCGCGTACGCGCGCTGCGACGCGAGGACGGTGGCGTCGAGACCCACGAAGCTGGTCTTCTCGTGCAGGTACGGGTGGTCGGTCGCTACGCCGAAGCCGGCGACGTACACCGGGTTGTCCGTGAACTCGTGGGCGCGCTCGGCCGAGACCAGGAGCGTGGCCGCGGCGCCGTCGGTCTGCGGGCAGCAGTCGAGCAGGTGCAGGGGAGAGCAGACCGCCGGGGCGGCGATTGCCTGGTCGATCGTGATCTCGTTCTGGAAGTGCGCGTACGGGTCCCGCGCGCCGTTGTAGTGGTTCTTCACCGCAACCGAGGCGAGCATCTCGCGCGTGGTGCCGAACTCGTGCATGTGCCGGGTCGCGAACGGCGCGAAGAGGACCGGCGCGGTCTCGCCCCGCGTGAGGATCGGGTGGCCGGCGGCCGCCCGGGAGAGGAGGCCCTCCTCCGACGACTTGTCCCGCATCTTCTCGACACCGATCACGAGGACGACGTCGTGGACGCCGCTCGCCACCGCCATCGCGCCGACCCGGAACGCGTCGGATCCGGACGGGCACGCGTTCTCGATGCGGGTGCACGGGATGCCGACGAGGCCGAGTGCGGTCGGGACCGTGTTGCCGGCGATCCCCTCCTGGCCCCAGAGCGTGCCGCGCTGGGTCGCGACGAACGCGGCGTCCACCGACGCGGGGTCGAAGCCCTTGTCGACCGCATCGCACGCGGCCCGGAACGCACCTGCGGCCATCGTCTCGTAGGACTGCTCGAAGAGCTCGCCGAACTTGATCAGCCCGGCACCGACGACGGCAACCCGGTTCCAGCTCATCGTCTCCGCTCCTGGCCGTTCCGGCCGGACCGCTTGGGCCACGCGCCGCGGGCCTGACGGCCGCGAGCACCGATGCTCTCCGCTCTGCTCACGATCCCTCCTCGGTGATGGCCGCCGCCTCGGGCACGGCTCGTGCCTTCCATCCGTAGACCGGGACGCCCCGCTCGTGCGCGTACCGGCGCAGGACGAGCTCGACCTCGGTCCCGATCTCGAGGCCCAGGCCGTCGCCGACCACCTGGAGCATGATCCGTGCGCCGTCCTCGAGATCGATGACCGCGATCGGCAGCGGGGCGACGAACGGCGCGGGCATCGTCTGGTTGATGATGAACGTGTGGACGGTGCCGCGCCGGGCCAGCGGCACGGGCTCGAGCTTGGTGCCGCCGCACGCGATGCAGGCGGGGTGGATGGATGGCGGCGTGTTGATCGTCCCGCAGTCGGTGCAGCGCCCGCCGAGCATCTGGAGCATCTCGACCGCGCCGCGGGCGAACATCGCGCTCTCGGGTGGGACGCCCATGGGGATCGTCTCGCCGGCCGCGGTGAGCTGACCCCGGGCCCGCAGTGCCTCGGCGTAGGAAGCGGGCCGGCCGCCGGACAGCGCGTCCGCGACCGCAGCCGCTCCGGGCACCGGAGCGTCGGCGGTGATGACCACGCCGGTGGTGCGGCCTCCGCCGGTGCCGACGATCGCAACCGCGCCGGCGGCATCGAGTGCGCCCGCACCGCCGAGCAACGCGGCCGCGGCGCCCGTGTCGCCGACCGCCGCGTACACCGACGAGGAGGCGAGGGTGGTGGCACCGAGCGACTTCGCGACGCTCGCGCCGAGCCGGCCGTCGGGGTCCGGCAGGGACCAGGCCCGCACGTCGAAGGCGCCGAGCTGCTCGCCGACCTCGCGCACGACGGGCAGGAACATCTCCTCGCGGAACAGGCGCGGGTCGTAGAGGTCCCGCGTGGCGTGCTCCCCGTCGCCGCGGTAGCGATCGAGCAGCGGTGCGGTCCGGGTGACCCGGGCGGTGATGGCGGCGGTGCCTCCGTCCGCGCCCAGGATGACGGCCGCAGCCCCGGCGCCGCAGCGGGCCTCGAACGCGGACCCGAGCCCGGGCAGCAGCGCATCGGACACGATGACGAGGGCGACCCGGGCGGACCCGGCCGCGACCGCGTCCGCGGCGGCGAGCAGCGCGTCCATGCCTGCATGGGGTGAGCCGGCGGTCAGTGCGCCGCCGGACTGAGGCGAGAGCCCGAGCGCGGAGGCGAGGACCGCGTGGCTGGGACCTTCGGCGAACGGCGGGCGGGTCGTCCCCCACCAGAGGCCGTCGACGCCGTCCGCCGCGACCCCCGCGGCGCCGAGGGCGGCGAGCCCGGCCTCGGCGGCCAGGGTCAGGGTGTCCTCGTCGGGAGCGCAGACCGCGGCCTGGCCCTTGCCGCCGCGGGACCAGGCGGCACCGACCTCGGCCGCCGCGAGGCGCAGGCCGGGCGCGCCGGCACCGACGGACAGGACCCGCACAGGAAGGCTCACGAACCTGACTCTAGCGTCAGCGTCGGCGCCGGCTTCAGGGCGCGAGGGCGTGCTCGGGGGCGGTGACCGGGCTGATCAGCGCGCGGTCCGCGAGCGCGGGCCCGAGCCACTGCGCGACCCAGTCCGCGCCCGCGTCCGAGAAGTGCAGGCCGTCGGGCCGACCATCGGCGACCGGACCGAGCCGGTCCGAGAACGTGCCGTCGGGGCAGACGTGGTGGTCGAGGTCGACGGTGACGACGCCCGTCGTGCGGCGGAGCTCGGGCAGGTACGTGCGGTTCGCGTACGCGAGCCCGGCGGACACCCCGGACGCCGCGCACGGCGCGCTCAGCCAGACGACCCGTGCACCCCGCGACGCGAGCAGGTTCGCCGCGGTCCGCCATTCGCCCTCGATGAACGCGTCGAAGCGCGGGTCGCCCCGGTCGACGTAGCCCGGACCCCAATCGGCGCGCTGGCGGGCCGTCGTGTCCCAGATGGTGGACAGGACCACGACGACGTCCGGGTGGAACCGGTCGAGCAGCGGGGGCCACTGCCGGCTGAAGTCACCGCAGGTGGTCTGGTCGTGCCCGAACGCGATGGCCAGTCGGCCCCCGCGGGCGATGCCACAGTAGAAGCGCGCCGCGTTGAGCACCCGCACGCCGTGCGCGGGTCCCCACCGTTCGAGTCCGCGCCCGAGGGTCTGCGCGACCGAGTCGCCCACGAGCATGATGCGGCGGACCGGTGGGCCCGCGAAGCCCGGCGGCGGTGCCGGGCCGGTCACCGGCAGGGTCGCCGGCGCGGTCGCCCTCGCGGTCGCGGCGGCCGTCGCGAGGACGGGCGCGGTCGCGGGCGTGGCCGCCGGGTTCGACGTGACGTTCGCCGAGAGCGCGCGGTTGGTCGTGCGGACCGCTCGGAACACGAGCTGGGGCGAGCCCGTCGCGCCGGGCACGCTCACGAACAGGGCCGCGACGCCGGCTGCGAGCGCGGGTGCGACGATCGCGGGTCGCCACCCCGTGATCCGGCGGCCGTGCCGGATCGGCTGCTCGATCCACACGTACGAGACCACCGCGACGGCGACCGTGAGCGAGAGGCGGAGCGCGAACAGCTCTGCGCCGTCGAGACCGGTGCGTTCGGGGCTCAGCCACAGGTAGATGGGCCAGTGGTACAGGTACACGCCGTAGCTGATGAGCCCGAGCGCGCACAGCGGCGCGAACGTGAGCCCGGCGCGAACCGGGCCGGGCACCATCACTGCGGCGATCACCAGCGCGACGAGCAGCGCGTGCAGCGGCAGGCCACCCCGGTAGAGCAGGTCGTCACTCTGGTGCACGACCACCCACGCAGCGACGAGCGCGACGAGCGCAAGGGTGCCGCCGGCGGCGACCAGCACGCGCACCTTCGCTCCGGACAGACGCTCGCGACCGGTCAGGAGGATCGCGAGCAGCGCGCCGACGAGCAGCTCGACGGCGCGCGTGTCGGTGCCGTAGTAGACGCGCGACGGATCGTGGCCGGGCGAGAACAGGAGCGCGGCGAGCAGCGCGGACCCGACCGCGAGCAGCGCGACGACCGCGCCGAGGCTGCGGCGCGAGCGCCGGGTCCACAACGTCATGCCGACGAGGAGGAGGGGGAACACCAGGTAGAACTGCTCTTCGATCGCGAGCGACCAGAAGTGCTGCACCGGTGACGGGGCCGAGAAGAGCGCCGCGTAGGACTGGTCGCCGAGCACGAAGCGCCAGTTCGCGACCTCGGCCAGCGCGCTGAGCCCGTCACCCGGGAGCCGCGCCGCCTGGTGGGCGTCGGCGACGGTGAGGCCGTAGACCGCGATCCCCGCCAGCGCGACCAGCGCCGCCGGCAGGATCCGCCGGGCCCGCCGCGACCAGAACCGTCGGAGCGAGATCCGACCGGCGGTGTCGCGCTCGGACAGCAGCAGGGACGTGATCAGGAACCCGGAGAGCGTGAAGAAGATGCTGACGCCGAGGAACCCGCCCGCGGCCCAGCCGAACCCGGCGTGGAACAGCAGGACACCGGCGACGGCCAGCCCTCGCAAGCCGTCGAGCGCCGGAACCCGCGCCGAACCAGAGCCTCGCTCCCCCCACACGCTGGGGAGGTTGCCACGGGCCGACGTCGGCCAAACATTGGGCCGACGACCCATGGCTACCCGGTGGGCTCGAGCACGCCGATCCCGTCCGGGAACGCGAGGTGGCGATCCATGAGCTGGGGCTTCTGCGGCCGGCCGTGGGCGAAGTGGATCCGTCGGAGCGTGCCGGTGTCGTCGCCCGGCCCGACGCTGTCGGGCGTGACCACGACGCCGATGTCCGCGTAGAAGAGGTCGCCGGCGCGGTCGACGCCGATGCCGAGCGGGGTCCCGGTCTTGTAGGGCTGGGCGCCCAGCGTGTCGCCGGGCGCCGGCGCGAGGACGTTGCGCAGGAACGTGCCGTGCCGGTCGAACTCGGCGATGACGCCGCTGATGACGCTGGACACGTAGTAGCCCCGGGGCGACGGCGCGATCGCGTTCGGCGTGGCGACCGGCCCGCCGCCGGGGATGAACAGCTCCTTGTGCACCGAGGTCGCGAGCGGCGCGCCGGTGACGTCGGTCCGGCCGCACCCGCCCGCCGCGGTGTTCGACGTCGGGAACGGACCGGTGTAGGTCCACACGCCCGCGGTCGGCGAGCGGGCCGAGGCGACGAACACCTTGTCGCGCTTGACGTAGATGCCACCTGCGGTCGCCAGGCCCACGTCGATCTTGCAGTACTCGACGTCGGTGCGGTCGAACGGCGGGAACCACACGATGAGCTGGCCGTCGCCGTTGCCCGCCGCCTGGTTCCCGACGTCGGTGGTGAGGACGCGGCCGTCCTTCAGGAACCCGCAGCCGTAGTTCTCGGCGTTGTCGAGCGAGCCCTGGTACGTCGGGGTCAGCTTGCCCACCTTCTTGGCGTGGAGCTTGCCGATGCGGTTGCCGCGCAGCGCGAAGATGCCCCAGCCCTGGGGCGGGTTCGGCTGGCCGGTGTCCTCACCCGCGATGAACCAGCGGGTTCCGCCGGGCTTGGTCCCGGGGAAGAAGCACATCTGTGCGTTGATGTCGAGGCCGTGAGGGTCGTCTGCCCGGGTCGTGATCACGCGCTGGTGGCGGAACGGCGGCGCGCTCTCGTAGGCGTTGAGGTTGTTGCCCTCGCCGCTGAACACGATCGCCCGATCCCCATTGGAGGCCGCCCGGGGCGCCGTCGCCCCCGCACCGGTCGCAGCGGCGAGCAGGCCGACCGCGATCAGCGTGAGCACGGACAGGACCGGGACCACTCGGCGTGCGCGCATGGTGCTCCTCATCTGGGGCTCGGTTGCAGCGGTGGGTCGAACGAGACCGTGGTCACGAGACGCTCGAAGCCGTCGGCCAGCGTCGGGAGGGTCTTGGTGTCCTTGACCGCGACGATGGTCGCCCGGTTGTAGGTCGCGCCGCGCCGGGGGACGCGGGTCCCGGTGCAGGCGAGGTCGGCGTCGAGCACGCAGACCAGGCCCCCGGTCGGGTCGTCGTCGCTCTCGGACAGGAAGACCGCGTAGGCGGTCGCGCCGGCGGTCGCGGCGGGCGTGCCCGGGCGCATCCACCCGGACGCGGGCCCCAGCCCGGTGGCCGCGAAGTGCAGGCGGAACGGCCGCTCGCGGATCTCGAGCGTGGCGGTCGGGGTGAGTCCGGCCGGCGGCTTCTTCAGGTCGAACGCCATCGCGCACGGCGCGCCCACGCACTCCTGCGGTGCCGACGGGCGGGCCGCAGTCGACGACGGCGTCGGCGGGCGGATGTGGATCTTCGCCGGCGGGCCGTGCAGCGAGAACCGGTACACGCCGCTCGACCGGCTGCGCTTCTGCAGTCCCGGTTCTCGGATGCCCGCGACCGCGAAGACATCCTGGCGGCTGATCACCGCACCGCCGGACACCGCCCCCTTCATCGCGTGCGACCAGAGCTGGCGGCCGGTGTCCACCGCGACCGCCCGCAGCGTGAAGTCCGTGCCGCCGACGAACGCGACGTCGCCGGCGATCCCGGTCGCCGCGTAGGTCGCGCTCGGGGCCGGGTCCTGCCACGCGAGCGTGGCGCGCGCGATGTCGATGCCGTGCAGGTAGGGGGCGGGGCCGACCGCGGTGCCGCCGACGACGATGCCGTTGCCGTAGGCGGCGGGCCCGATGAACCCACCGGTCGAGTAGTTCCCTCCCGGCCGGTTGAGGCCGGGCTGGGTGGCGGTCACCGCGGCCACGGGCGCGCCGTTCGTACGGTCGACGAGGTAGTACTTCCCGTCCTTGTTGCCGAGACCCGCGAGAGGCCGGCCGCCCTCGTCGATCAGGTTCGGCGCGCCGGCGAAGTCCAGGTCGTCGCGGTTCGACGGGTGAGGCTGGTAGGTCCAGCGCAGCGCGCCGGTCTCCAGGTCGACGGCGAACATCGCATCGCTGAACCGGCCCCAGCTCGCCGCCTGCGTGCAGTTCCCGGTTCCCGCGATGACGAGCTTTCGGGCCACGTCGACTGCAGGAGATCCCCAGACGTCGCCACAGCCGGGCCCGGTCGGGCGAGGGGTCGAGGCGCGGGCGTCGGCGTCGGGCGCGGTGACGAGCTTCCAGCGCTCGCGCCCGGTGCGCGCGTCGAGCGCCATCAGGCCCGCCGGTGAGCCCTTCTCGGAGTTGTGCACGTCCCAGCCGAAGATGACCTTGCCGTCGGCGACCACCGGTGACGACTCGATCTCGGTGGGGTCGCGTGCGGGGTCTCCGTGGCCCAGTGTGTGCTTCCACAGCAGGTGGCCGTCCGACGCCCGCAGCGCGTACATCGCCTTGCCGGACGGCACGAAGACGGTGCGATCACCGCGCACGTCGGCCACCGCGGCCGACGCGACGACCTGGCCGCTGTACACGAGCGGTTGCGGCTCGGCATCGAAGGTCCACCGCGGCGTGCCGTCGGCGGCGCGCAGCGCGTACACACGGCCGGACCAGTCGCCGACGTAGAGCGTCCCGTCAACGAGCGCCGGCGTGGCGGTCACCACGTCGCGAGTGTTGAAGAACCAGCGCAGCCGGAGCTTCGATGCCGTGGACGCCGTCACCGCGCTCGGGCAGGTCGTCGCGAACGTCCGCGCGGGTGCGTATCCCCACATCGGCCAGTCGCACGCCGCCGTGCGCGGACCGCTCGCGGCAGGTCCCGCCGATGCCATGCCCGCGCCGGCGGTCAGCACGCCGACGAGCAGCGCGACCGCGAGCGCCCCCCGCGCTCCCCCTGTCACAACGGGGGAGCGTAGCGAGGTGTCAGCTCCCGATGCCGAGGAGCCGTTCGCGGGAGAGGGAGGACGCGCCCCAGCGGATCGCGAGCCCGGCTGCCACCCAGGTCACGATGCCGACGACCCATGCCGCGGTGGCGCTGCCGAACAGCGACGCCTCCGAGACGCCGTACGCGACGATCACGATCGGCAGCGCGATCAACGACGATGCCTGCTGGGCCGCGGCGCCGCTGCTCACCCGCGAGGAGATCGAGACGATCAGCGCGACGGCGAGGCCGATGAGCGGCGGCATCACCCAGAGCACGAAGATCCACCAGTTCCCGGCCGGGAAGAGCACGCCGTCGGTGCGGGTGGAGACGATCAGGTTCACGACCGCGCTGTAGACGACGACCCCGCCGAGCGCGGTCGCGTAGCCCGGCACGAGTGCGGCGATGAGCTTGCCGATGTAGATCTCACGGGTCGACGCGGGGGAGTGGGCGAGGAACTCGCCGCTCCCGCGCTCGCGTTCGCCCACGAAGGTGTTCGCGCTGATCGACGACGAGACCGTGAGCGGTACGAGCGTCACCAGAGGCGCGAAGAAGTAGACCGCCAGCGTGTAGGACGCCTGGATCTCGGCCGGGGTGCCGTGGAGTCGCTCGCGCAGCGGCGCGGGTAACCGGCCGACGACGTCGACGAGCTTCGCGAGCAGCTTCGGGTCCTGGACCGTCGAGATGACCCACAGCATCACGGCCGGGACGACCATGAACATGAAGAGCGCGATGACCGCGAGCGGCAGCCAGAAGTCCCGGCTCGCGCGCAGCTGGCGCAGGTCGGCGCGGGCGATCGTCGTCGCGCGGCCGCCGCTCATCCCCGTCCCCGGACGGTGAAGTAGAGCTCCTCGAGCGTCGGCGTCCTCGGCTCGACCCGGAGCAGGCGGACCCCGCCGGCGACCAGCGCGTCGACCAGGTCGGCGACGTGCTCGCGGTCGTCGAGCTCGACGAGGGCGGCGCCGTTGCGCTGGTAGGAGCGGACGAAGGGGAGTCCGGCGCAACGGTCGAGCATCTGGGGCACCTCGGCGTCGATCACCACGGTGACCGACGGCCAGAGGCGCCGGGTGAGCTCGCTCGCGCTGCCGGCCACGAGCGTGCGGCCCCGGTCCATCACCACGACCTGGTCCGCGAGCCCCTCGGCCTCGAGCAGCAGGTGGGTGCACATCACGACGGCCTTGCCCTGGTCGGCCATCTCGTCGATCAGGCCGAGCACCACCCGGGCCGACTCGGGGTCGAGCCCCGCCGTCGGCTCGTCGAGGAGGAGCAGATCGGGGTCGTGCAGGACGGCGCGCGACAGCGCGAGGCGGGCCCGCATGCCGGTGGAGTAGCCGGCGACGCGTTGGCCGAGCGCGTCCACGATCCCGAACCGCGCCGCCGCCTGCGCGATGCGCCCGGGCACGTCGGCGACGCCGTAGAGCTCGGCCGCGTACCGGAGGTTCTCGTAGCCGTCGAGGCGGTCGTAGAGCGCGGGCCGCGCGGGGACGACGCCGCACCGCGCGCGGATGGCCTGCCCGCCGGGACCGGTCGGGTCCTCGCCGAGGACCCGGACGGTGCCTTGATCGGCCCCGACGACCCCCGTGACGACCCGCACCGCGGTGGTCTTCCCGGCGCCGTTCGGCCCGAGCAGCACCGTGACCTCGCCCGGTACGACCACGAGCGAGAAGCCGTCCAGCGCGACGATCTCGCCGAAGCGGCGCGTCACGCCGATGAGCTCGACCATCGGGCCGTCCACGCACGTCGAGGGTAGGCGCGATTTACCACAACCCGGACCAGTGGGATGCTGCGGGTAACCTCACCGCTCCCGGTGGCGTAGCCGAGTGGTTCAGGCAAGGGCCTGCAAAGCCCCGTACGCGGGTTCGATTCCCGCCGCCACCTCCATCCGTCGCGAGGACAGGTCGCGCCGGAGCAGACCCGAACACGGACGTGAGGGACCACGATGCAGGGGACGCGACGTCGGCGATGGCCGGCGCTGGCCACAGTGCTGGCACTGCTCACCGCGCTCGGCGCCGCCGGGATCGCGCTCGATGCCGAGCCGTCGAGCGCGAGCCCGAGCTTCAACGCCTACGGCTCGATCCGCTGCTCGATGTCGGGGATGCAGACGAGCAAGCCGGCACTGACCACCACGGCGCAGAGTGGGGTCGTGCAGGTGCTCAAGGCGGTGCTCACCTGCACCACCGGGACGACCGGCAACGCGACGGTGACCGTGCGGACCGGCCGCATCGTGGCGACGACCACGGCCGCGACCCTCAGCTGCGCCACGACGACCGCGCCGCGGGTCAACGCCACGATCAGGTGGACGGCCACCGGCGGCAGGATCAATCCGACGTACGTCATGTGGTCCGGGGGGACGACGGTGACGTCGCCAAGCGTCGCGAAGACCTACGCGACGTCGACCTCGCTCGTGGCCGGCTCGTACGCGCAGGGGAACGCGGCGCTCCATCTCGTCAGCGACACGCTGGGGACGAGTGCGTGCAGCACGAAGCCAGGCATGAGGAAGGTGTGGTTCACGGGGCTCGGTGGCGCGTCGACGTTCGAGATCCCCAGCTCGCCGCCGGTGGTGCTCTTCAGCGACGAGTTCAACGGCTCCGGGCTCGACACCGGCAGGTGGCGCGCGAACTGGCTCGGGAAGAGCGAGAGCGCGATCTCGAAGCCGGTGAACACCGCGGAGCAGGGCTGCTACGACCCGAGGCAGGTCTCGGAGCTCGGCGGCTACCTGCACCTGAGTGCGGTCGCCCGGTCGTGCACCGCGACCAACGGCGTCACCTATCCGTACGCCTCGGGCCTCGTGCAGTCGCGGGACCACTTCACGTTCACCTACGGACGGGTCGAGGCCCGGATCTGGATGCCACCCGGCGCGGGCGCGATCCAGAACTGGCCGGCCTTCTGGACTGACGGCACCGGGGTCCACCCGAACACTGGCGAGATGGACGTGGTCGAAGGGATCGCGGGGCGGGCCTGCTACCACTTCCACTCGAGCAGCGGGGAGCCGGGTGGCTGCGCGGCGGGTGCGAACCCGGGCGGTTGGCACACCTACGCGGCCGACTGGCGCGCGGGCGTCGTCACCTACTTCTACGACGGGGTGCAGGTCGGCCGGATCACTCAGGGCATCACTTCCGTGCCGATGTTCGTCGTGCTGAACCTGGGTCTCTCCTCGACGGTGTCGCCGCCGGTGACGTTGCCGTCCCAGATGCTCGTCGACTACGTGCGCGTCACCGCCTGACCGGTGTCCGACCTGCGCCCGCGGCCGACGGGTCCGGATCTCAGCTGCGGGGGACGTCCTTCCACGGCAGCGCCTTGTCGGTCCGAGGCTCACCCGGAAGACCCAGCACCCGCTCGCCCAGGATGTTGCGGAGGATCTCGGAGGTGCCGCCCTCGATCGAGTTCGCGCGCGACCGGAGGAACATCTTGCGGGGGTCACCGCCGCCGGTGAGCTGCGCGGCCTCCGGCCGCACGAACTCGTAGGTGTCGATGAGCATGCCCTCGGGACCGAGGAGGCTGACCGCGAGCTCGTAGATGCGCTTGTTCACCTCGGCGAACGCCAGCTTGCTCACGCTGCCCTCGGGCCCGGCGACGCCCGCCTTGCGGTTCTGCGTCGCGCGGAGGTTCGTGAGCCGGAGCACCTCGGCCTCGGTCCAGAGCCCGGCGACCTCGTCGCGGGCGACCGGATCCGCTCGGCGCTCGGGCGGCAGGGCGCGCCAGACCTTCATCAGGTCGCCGATGGGCCCGGACTCGCGCTGCGCGACCGCACCGCCGATCGTCACGCGCTCGTTCATCAGGGTCGTCATCGAGACGCGCCAGCCGTCCCCGACGTCGCCGATGCGGTCCTCGTCCGCCACCCGGGCGTCGGTCAGGTAGACCTCGTTGAACTCGGCCTCACCGGTGATCTGCACGAGCGGCCGCACCTCGACCCCCGGCGCGTGCATGTCGAGCGCGAAGTACGTGAGTCCCTTGTGCTTCGGCACGTCGGGATCGGTGCGGGCCACGAGCATCCCGCGGTCGGCCATGTGCGCGAGCGTGTTCCAGACCTTCTGGCCGTTCACGACCCACTCGTCGCCGTCGCGCACCGCGCGGGTCGCCAGCGACGCGAGGTCGGAGCCCGCGCCGGGCTCGCTGAACAGCTGGCACCAGACCTCCTCACCGGTGAACAGCGGCCGGAGCAGGCGGCGGCGCGTCGCCTCCTGCGCGTGGGCCACGATCGTCGGCGCCGCGAGGTAGAGCCCGAAGCCGTTCCAGCCGGTCTCGGCGTACTGGATGTTCTCGGCCCGCAGCCGGGTCTCGACGATGCGCTGGAGCGCGGGGTCGGCGCCGAGACCGCCGAAGCCGACCGGGAAGTGCACCCACGCGAGGCCCAGGTCGTACTGCGCGCCCCGGAACGCGACCCGGTCACCGGGGTCGTGGTCCCGGATCAGGTCGTCGGTGAGAGCTTCGACGGCAGCGGCATCGGTCATGGGCCGAGCGTAGGCCGCAGGTGGCCGCGCGACGGCTGGTGTCGAGGCCGGAGCGACCCGGCACGATGAGCGTAGGCCGCAGGTGGTGGCGCGCCGGCTGGTGCCGAGGCCGAAGCGACCCGGAAGGACGAGCGTAGATTGCCCGCATGACCTCTACGACTGCTGCGAACGTGACGCTCATCGACGCCGAGCATGGCGCGCGACCGGTCGAAGGCCGCTTCGACGGCGAGCGGGCGCTCGTCGCCTCGAAGGCACTCGAGGCCGCGACCGGGTGGGTGCTCAAGCCCGAGGGCCTGTGCCGGGGCGCAGTGTGCGTGCCGGTGCGGGACCGCGACGCGCTGGTCGCCGACGGGATGATCGACCTGGCCGCGTTCGCCGCGGCGCTGCGAAGCCCGATCGTCGTCGACGCGCAGGAAGGGGTCGCCGCCGTCGGCGTCCGGGTCGAGGACCGCGTCGCCGCGATGGAGTCGCTCGAGGCGCCGGACTTCGAGCTCCCCGATGTGGAGGACCGTCCCTTCCGCTACTCGTCGCTCGGCCGGCGCAAGAAGCTCGTCGTCACGTGGGCCTCGTGGTGCGGTTGCCGCTACGACCTCTCGGCCTGGCAGCAGCTGGCCGAGGAGCTCGCGCCGGAGGGGCTCGACGTCGTGTCCGTCGCGATGGACGACAGCGCGGCGACGGCGAAGGAGTGGGTCGACGCGGCGGATCCCCGGCCGACGTTCCCGGTCCTCTACGACCGCGAGCACCTGCTGAGCGAGCTCTACGGCATCACCAACGTCCCGTCGGTCGTGTGGATCGACGAGGACGACCACATCGTCCGGGCCCCGGTGATCGCGCCGGGCGACGACCAGTTCAAGGACTTCACCGACATCGACTCCACGGTGCACCACGACCAGCTGCGGCGCTGGGTGCGCGAGGGCGAGGTCCCCGAGGACGAGGCGAGCGTCCGCGGGCACCTCCAGGCGCCGACGGAGGCCGAGCAGCTCGCCCGGCTCGAGCGCCGGGTCGGCGCCCATCTCGCGCGCGAAGGCAAGGCCGCGGCCGCGGAGCGTCACTTCGCGACTGCGTACGAGCTCGCGCCGATGGACTGGACCATTCGCCGGGGATCCCTGCCCCTGCGCGGCGAAGACCCGTTCGGCGAGCCGTTCTTCGAGTTCTACGCGGAGTGGGAGGCGGCCGGACGCCCGGGTACCGGGTCCGCGGACGACGGGTGGGCGAACCGTCCCTGACGGCTCGGCGGGGCGGTGCTACGTTCCGCGCCGTCAATCGGACGTCATGAGACTCGGTCTCCCGGGGGTGGATACGCATGGTTGCCGCGGTGCTCGACATCTTTTCGCGTAACGGGTACGCCTACCTGTCGCGCTACCTCCACGTGGTGGTCGGGATCGCGTGGATCGGGTTGCTGTACTACTTCAACTTCGTCCAGGTGCCGGCGTTCGCCGAGATGGAAGCTGCAGCCCGCAACAACGCGATCGACAAGCTCGCGTCACGGGCGCTGTGGTGGTTCCGCTGGGCTGCAGTCGCGACCGTCGTCACCGGCCTGGTGCTGCTCGGGCTGCAACGCACCGGCGACGGCAGCTCGCAGCTCACGAGCATGGACTACTTCAAGTCCCTCCCCGGCATCAGCATCGCGACCGGCGTGCTGCTGGGCCTCACGATGTTCGTGAACGTGTGGGGGATCATCTGGCGCAACCAGAAGATCGTGATCGCCAACGCCCGCAACGTCCAGGCCGGCGGCGAAGCCGATCCCGAGGCCGCCGGAGCGGGCCGCAAGGCGCTCCTGGCGTCCCGCATGAACGCGATCTTCTCGCTCCCGCTGCTCGTGTTCATGGTCGGCACCGCGCACTTCCCGTACAACCAGATCCTCCCGCCGGAGGGCAGCAAGCGCGCGATCTACTGGATCGTCACGATCATCAT
The DNA here is from genome assembly GCA_036502405.1 of Acidimicrobiia bacterium. Classification (GTDB taxonomy): domain Bacteria; phylum Actinomycetota; class Acidimicrobiia; order IMCC26256; family JAENVU01; genus Chersky-806. Next base: position 9,515 of record DASXYP010000055.1, on the reverse strand, counting down.
CTGGGGTGTGCTCGAGCTGAACGCGATCGGGGTGATCGGCGGCACCAAGCCGGGCGGCACGAACGCGATCTACGACACGCACAAGAACGCCCTGATCACCGGGTTCGTGCTCGCGGTGGTGTGGCTCTTCCTGTTCTCGCTGGTCCTCGCCCGCTGATCTGAAGCATCGCCGCCTGCGGGCGGTGGTGCCGAGCTCAGAGACCGAGCAGGTCCGCGATCAGCTGGCGGTGGTGGTTCGGTCCGCCGAAGAGGGCGGAGCTGGACTGCAGCCGGCGCACGTACAGGTGCATGTCGTGCTCCCACGTGTACCCGATGCCGCCGTGGATCTGGATGCCCTCCCTCGCGATCCGCTGGGCGGCGTCGCCGGCCGCGGCCTTGGCCATCGAGGTGGAGATCGCCGCCCGCGCGTCGGCCTCGGCAATGGTGAGCGCGGCGAAGTACCCCAGCGCCCGCGCCCGCTCCACCAGGAGCAACATGTCGGCGAGCTTGTGCTTGGTCGCCTGGAACGAGCCGATCGGCGCCCCGAACTGCTCCCGCTCCTTCGCGTAGGCGACCGAGATGTCGAAGGCCTGCTGCGCGGTGCCCACGCTCTCGAGCGCGAGCGCGACCGTCGCCTCCTGCACGACCCGGCGCAGCGCAGCCGCGGTCGAGGGGCCCGGCGCACCGAGGACCCGGTCGGACGGGATGTCGACATCGGCCAGGGACACGGTGGCGAGCACCCGGCTCTGGTCGAGCGCGGCGATCGGGACGACGTCGAGCGCGTCGAGCGCGACGACGAACGCGGCAATGCCGTCGTCGCCGGTCGTCCCCGGGGTCCTCGCCACCACGACCACGTCCGTCGCGATCTCGGCTTCGAGCACCCCGTGCTTCACGCCCTCGAGCCGGTAGCTGCCCCCCGCGCCGGGCGTGGCCGTGGTCGCCACTGCGGCGGGGTCGAAGCTCCCCGTCGCCTCCGCGAGCGCGAGTGTCCCGGTCGCGCTCCCGGCCGCGACCGGAGCCAGGAAGCGGTCCTGCTGCTCCTCGGAGCCGAGCGCGGCGAGCGCGGGGACGAACTGGCTGATCGTCGGCAGGAGGGGGCCGGGTGCGAGCGCCCGACCGAGCTCCTCGACGACGAGTGCGAGCTCGACCGCGCCCAAACCCAGCCCGCCGTGTGCCTCGGGCACCGTGAGTGCGGGCCAGCCGAGCTCGACCATGTGGGACCAGAGCGCGTCGGCGTTGACCGGCTTGCCGGCGGTGCGCGCCTCGACCAGCTCGCGCACCACGGCCGGCGTGCACTCGGTGGCGAGCACCGTCCGCACCGTGGCCTGCAGCTCTTCCTGGTCGACCGTGAAGTCCAGCTCCATGCCGGGCGCACGTTACCTGACGTGGTCGTCAGTCCCGTGAGGGAGGACCCGCCGGAGGGCACCGGCGATCGCCCCCGAAGAACCTACGAAGCCGCGAGGGTCCGGGCGAGCGCGGCCCGGTCCACCTTCTCCATCGCGGTGAGGGGGAGCCCCTCGACGACGGCGAGCGCCTCGGGGAGCTTGTAGCCGGCGAGCCGCTCGCGCCCGAAGTCCCGGAGCTCGGCGAGGGTCGGCGCACGGCCCGGGTCGCGGGGCACGATCGCCGCCACCCCGATCTCGCCCATGACCGGGTCGGGCCGGGGGACGACCGCGACCGCGGCGACGCCGGGGTGCTCCGACAGCACCGCCTCGACCTCGACCGGGTACACGTTGTACCCGCCGCGCACGTACATCTCCTTGCTCCGCCCCACGAGCCGCAGGCGCCCACGGTCGTCGACCCAGCCGAGGTCTCCGGTGCGCACGAAGCCGTCGGCGGTGAACGCGTCACGGGTCGCGTCCGGGTCACGCCAGTAGCCGGCCATCACGGCGGGGGAGCGGAGACACACGCGCCCGACCTCGCCCGGCGGGGCCGCGACATCGGACTCGTCGAGCACCGCGAGGTCGACCGCGGCGTGCGGCCGGCCGACGCTGAGCACCGCGTCCTCTGCGGGGTCGTCGAACGCGGTCCCGAGCCCGATCCCGGCCTCCGTGCACGAGTACCTCGTCGCGAGTGCGGCACCGAACCGGGCGCGAGCTTCGTCGGCCAGCCCGGGGGTGACGGGCCCGCCCCCCGCGATCAGGTACTTCACGCTCTGGAGGTCGAACGAGTCGAAGTCGGGTCGCGCCAGCATGAGCGCGAACTGGGTCGGCACTCCGGCCATGACCGCCATGCGCTCACGCTCGACGAGCCTCAACGCGTCCTCGGCGCGCCACCGGGTCATGATGAAGCTCGTCCCGCCTCGCCGCAGGTTGCCCGGGAGCTTCGTCATGAAGCCCAGATGCGCGAACGAGGTGCCGGTGAAGCTGCGCGCCCCGCCGCCCCAGGCATCGCCGACGTCCGTCTGCGTGATGAACGTGAGCTGCCGGTTCGTATAGAGCGCGCCCTTGGGCGCGCCGGTGGTGCCGGACGTGAAGATGATCGCGACCGGCCGCTGGGGGTCCTCGGGCAGGTCGGGCACGGGCTCATCGCCGTGGAGCTCGGGCAGCAGCCGCGCGTCCGCGCCCTGGTCACCGACCGCCACGGTGACGATCTCGGCGTCGCTGGCGCCGGGCTCGATCCCGGGAGCGGCGAGCACGATCCGGGGCCCGGCGCGCCCGAGCACGACGTCGCGCTCGGACTCGGACAGGCGGTCGTTCACGCCGGCCGTGATCGCGCCGAGCTTCGCCGCGGCCAGGTACGCGAGCAGGTACTCGGGGCCGGGCGGCAGCACCAGCGCGACGACGTCGCCCGCGGCGACCCCGCGACGGGCCAGTCCCGCAGCCACCTCGTCGGAGCGCCGGTCGACGTCGGTGAAGGAGATCGGCCGGCCCGCCTCCGTGATGTAGGCGGTAGCATCGCCGAACCGACGGGCGGCCTCGCGCGTCGTCTGAGGGAGCATGGGCTCAGGATCGCACAACTCCGCGGCACCGAAGCGCGCCCGGGCGGCAGGCACGCCGGCGCGCCAGCGGGAGCTGCGCGCGCAGGGCCGCAAGACGATGCGGCGCCTGTCCGACGCAGGCATGCGGGTGTTCGCCGAGCGCGGCTACCACCAGAGCCGGGTCGACGACATCGTGCGCGCCGCCCGCACGTCGCACGGCACCTTCTACCTGTACTTCGCCAACAAGGAGGACCTCCTCCGGGCGCTCGCGGTCGAGTGCGCCCAGGAGATCGAGGCGCTCGCCGGCGAGCTCGAGGCGATCGACCGGGGCGACGAGGGCTTCGAGCGGCTCCGGGCGTTCCTCGGTCGCTTCGTCGGGACGTACCGGCGCTACGGCGTGGTGATCCGGGCATGGATGGAGGACCAGGTCAGTGACCGTGAGGTGGACCGGCTCGGCGTGCGCGCGTTCACGCACATCGCCACCGCGTTCGGGCAGCGCATGGAGCAGGGCGGAGTCGTCGCGGCCGCGGAGTCGACGGCCGCGGTGGCCGCGCTGATGTCGCTCCTCGAGCGGTTCTGCTACGCGATCGCGTCGCGCGACCTCGGTCTCGACGACGACGAGATGCTGACCTCGCTGACCCACCTGATCCACCGGGGGTTCTTCGGCGCGCGCGTCGCGGCCTGACGGGCTGAGCGCCAGCGGTGGGCTCAGCGGCGCCGCAGGAGCCCCAGATCGGTCACGAACCGGTAGTCGAGCGAGCCGCCGTGGTCGTCGATCACGGCACGGACGTCGGCGAGCAGGGCGGCGCGGACGTCGGGCGCGAGCAGCTGGTGGTCCGAGAAGGTCGCGAGCAGCTCGACGTACTCGCGGCTCGTGTACCGGTGCGTCCACGGGAACGCCGTCCAGGTCGGGACGTCGAACCGACCCGGCCCGACGAGCGACTCGTGCCCGGACCCGTCGACCGTGACCGGCCGGTTCGCGACCGACGTCTCGGCCAGCTCGGGCGCATGACGGCGGTAGGCGGCCTCGATGGCGAGCCGGATCGGGCTGCGGTCCTCTGCGGCGGTGTTCCACATCAGCGCGAGCACCCCGCCGGACCGGATCGCCTCGGCCATCCGGGCGGCACCGCGTTCCGGATCCACCCAGTGCCAGGACTGCGCGGCAAGCCCGATCGTGAACCCGCCGGGCTCGAGCACCGCATCCTCGAGGTGGGCGACGAGGACCTCGACGCGGCCGGTGGCGGCCGTGTTGGCCCGGCAGATCTCGGCCATGCGCGGGTCAGGCTCGATGGCCAGCACCGACGCGCCGCGCGCGGCGAACTCCGCCGTGGCCTTGCCCGTTCCGGCGCCGGTCTCGACGACCGCCTGGGCCGCGCCGGGCGCAGCATCAAGGACGGCTTCCACCGCCGCGGCCGGGTAGCCCGGGCGCCGGCGGTCGTAGAGCTCGGCGACGTCCCCGAAGATGCGGTCGGGTTCCATCGCCCGCCCGGCCGGGTCAGTCCCGGCCGAGGAGCAGGGTCGCGGTGGAGGAGAACCAGCCGCCGGTGCCGTTGACGCACGCGATCTTGGCGTCGGGCACCTGACGGTCGCCGAGCTCGTGGCGCAGCTGCTTCACCGCTTCGACCATGAGGAACATCCCCCTCATGCCCGGGTGGCAGGCCGAGAGCCCGCCGCCGTCGGTGTTCGTGGGAAGCGCCCCGCCGACCCGCAGCCGGCCGTCGGCGACGAACGCACCGCCCTCGCCCTTCCCGCAGAATCCGAGCGCCTCGAGCGACAGCAGCACCATCGACGTGAACGCGTCGTAGATCTGGCAGGTGTCGACCTCGTCCGGCGTGATCCCGGCCCGTTCGAACGCGAGCTTGCCCGACCGCACCGCGGGGGACTCTGTGAAGTCCTCCCACTCGCTCATGGTCGTGTGGCTGCTGGTCTCGCCCGAGCCCAGGACCCAGATCGGGTCCTGCTTGAGGTCCTTGGCCCGCTCCTCGGAGGTCAGCACGATCGAGCCGCCACCGTCGGAGCGGATGCAGCAGTGCAGCTTGGTGAGCGGGTCGGCGATCATCGGCGACGACTGCACGTCGTCGATCGTGATCGGGTCGCGGTAGTACGCGTCGGGGTTGAACCCGGCGTTGTAGCGGCTCGACACCGCGATCTCGGCCAGCTGCTCGATCGTCGTCCCGTACTCGTACATGTGGCGGCGGGTCGCCATCGCGTACTTGGCGATGAGCGCGTGGCCGTACGGCGCGTCGAACTGGATCGGGCCTCGGGTGCCGAACGCGAGGTTCGCCCGGCGGCGCTTCGACTTCAGGTCGGCCCGGGTCGTGGAGCCGTAGGCAAGGACGATCACCTCGGCGTGCCCGGCCTTGATCGCCTCGACCGCGTGCTCCGCCATGACCACCCAGGTCGCGCCGCCGACCCCCGTGCCGTCGATCCACGTCGGCCGCAGCCCGAGGTACTCGGCGATCTCGACCGGGGCGAGCAGCCCCATCCCGTTGGAGCCGAACCCGTCGACGTCTGCCTTGGTGAGACCGGCGTCGTCGAGCGCTCGCTTGGCGCCCTGGTAGTGGAGCTCGAAGGGGGACTTGGTGTCGACGCGCCCGCAATCGGACAGCGCGGCACCCACGATTGCTACTCGGCGACTCATCTGGTTATCGCAGCTTCCAGTCGATGCGTTTCCCGGACTCGAAGGTCTTCTGACCCTCGGCGATCGAATCTTGGTTGGTGCCCATGGCGACGTACGCGAAGCCGAGCTTGAGGGCTTCGCGCCCGCCCATCTCGCGCGCGCCCCAGAGCGCGCGCACCGTGCCCTCGATCGCGAGCTTTGGTTGCGACGCGATCGTGGCCGCCACGGCGCCCGCCCGGTCGAGCAGCTCTCCCGCGGGCGTGATCTCCGAGACCATCCCGATCTCATAGGCGCGTCGCGCGGAGAGGCGCTCGTAGTTCCCCATCAGCGAGAGTCGCATGATCTCGCCGAACGGCATGATCCCGGACATGTGGATCGGCTCGAACGCCGCCACCATCCCGTAGGTGACGTGCGGGTCGAAGAACGCCGCGGTCTCGGCCGCAATGATGAACTCGACCTCGCCGAGCATGTAGAACGCGCCACCGCACGCCATGCCGTTGACCGCCGCGATGACGGGCTTCCAGAGGTCGCAGCTCTTCGGGCCGATGTTGTCGCCCGGGTCGTTGAACATGAAGGGCGTCGAGCCGGAGCCGATCGCGTCCTCCGGGTCGAACGTCGACTCGCCCTCGCCACCCATCTGCTCCATGCGGTCGATCCCGGTGCAGAACGCCTTCTCGCCCGCGCCGGTGAGCACGACGCAGCGGACGTCGTCGTGGCGCCGCAGGCCCCGCCAGAGCGCGCGCAGCTCCTGCTGCATCACCGAGTTGAACGCGTTCAGCTGGGCCGGGCGGTTGAGCGTGACGTACGCGACGCCCTCGCGCTCTTCGTACAGCAGCGTCTCGAAGCTGGGGTCGAAGGCCACCGACGGGTCAGGCGCGACGCTGGGCGTCGATGCCGGGGTTCATCGTGTGGAAGTGGTACCGGCCGAGGATGCGCCCGATGTCGGTGGGGTCCCACTGGGTGGGGTTCCCCTCCTTGTCCGTGGCGAAGAACTCCTCGCCCATCTCCCACGGCTTGTAGACGCACAGCGAGTTGCCGACCATGCGCAGCACCTGGCCCGTGAGCGGCTTCGAGTCGTCCGACGCGAGGAACACGACCGCCGGCGAAGAGTTGCCGGGGTTCATCGGCGTGAACTCCTCGTACTCGTCGGGCTGCTTGATCTCGATGTCGGGCCGGGCGACGCCGACCATGCGGGTGAACCCGCCGGGGCCGATGCAGTTGGCGCGCACGCCGTAGCGTCCGAGCTCGAGGCTGGCGATGATCGTCATCGCCGCGATGCCGGCCTTGGCCGCGCCGTAGTTGATCTGGCTGGCCTGACCCTGGAGACCGGCGCTCGAGACCGTGTTGACGATCGAGGCGCTCGGCTGGCGGCCTTCCTTCGACTCGTTGCGCCAGTACGCCGAGGCGTGGTGCATCGTGTTGAACGCGCCGTACATGTGGACCTTCACGACGGCGTCGAAGTCCTCGGGGGACATCGAGAACATCATCTTGTCCCGCAGGACGCCGGCGTTGTTCACCAGCACGTCGAGGCGCCCGAAGCTATCGACCGCGGTCTTGATGATCGCTGCCGCGCTGTCGGTCTCGGCCACGCTGTCGTAGTTCGCGACCGCCTCGCCGCCCCGGCTCTCGATGACCTTGACCACCTCGTCGGCGACCCGGGAGTCCGAGCCCTCGCCGCTCAGTGAGCCGCCGAGGTCGTTGACCACGACCTTCGCACCCTGTGCCGCGAGTGCGAGCGCCTCGCCGCGCCCGACCCCGTTGCCGGCGCCGGTGACGATCGCGACCTTGCCGTCGAGCATGCCCATTTGCGCGTTCCTTCCCCCACACAGAAAACTGACGTCGGCGTCACGCTAGCGCGACGCATCACGAAACCGCCAAGGCGAACGCAACCGGGGAGCCGCGCCACATGACCGTCGACACGAGTGCCATCGGGAAGGCGACGGGCGCGTGGAAGGTGACCGTCGAACGGGGTCCGGTCAGCACCTTCGCGGCCGCGCTCCAGGACTCCAACCCGATCTACCGGGACGTGAACCGGGCGCGTGCGGCGGGCTTCGACAACATCCCGGCGCCGCCGACGTTCACGTTCGCGATGTCGTTCTGGGGCTCGTTCACCGAGGAGCAGCCGCCGGACCCGACCGGTGGGGCGAACCCGATGCACACGATCATGGGCGAGCTCTTCGCGAAGGGCGCGCTCGTGCTGCACGGCGAGCAGGAGTTCGAATACCACCGACCGGTCGAGGTCGGCGACGTGCTCGTCGGCGAGGGCCGCATCAAGGACCTGTACGAGAAGGAGACGGACTCCGCGCACATGACGTTCGTCGTCATGCAGACGCAGTGGAAGGACGCCGACTCCGGTGCACCCGTGGTCACCGAGCAGTTCAACCTGATCGCCCGGCTGAAGAAGTAGCACCCGGCCGGTACCGGCACCGCCCGGGCACGTCGACGGAAACGGAGCGCCACCGAGATGGGTCGACTCGAGAACAAGGTTGCGATCATCACCGGTGCGGGTCAGGGGATCGGGTTGGCGTACGCGGAGCGCTTCCTCGCCGAAGGCGCCAAGGTCATGGTCGCCGAGATCAACGAGGACCGGGCCGCCTCGGCGATGAAGCAGCTCGACGGACAGGGTGACGTCGCGTTCCAGCGCACCGACATCTCCGACGAGCAGTCGACCGAGGACTGCGCCGCGGCCACGATCGACCGCTTCGGCACGATCGACATCCTGATGAACAACGCCGCGCTCTACTACGACATCGACAACGACCGCAACGACTACGAGTACCTCCAGAAGGTCTTCGCGGTGAACCTGCACGGCGCCTGGCTGATGGCGAAGGCGTGCGCGCCCACGATGGTCGAGCAGCACTGGGGCCGGATCATCAACCAGTCCTCCGGTGCCGCATACCTCTACAACATGGTGCCGGTGGGCGAGTTCCACGGCGTCGGCGCCTTCACGTACAGCCAGACCAAGTGGAGTGTCATCGGGCTCACCAAGTTCCTGGCGAGCCAGCTCGGCCAGTACAACGTCACGGTCAACTGCATCGCGCCCGGCGTGACGATGACGGAGGCCACGAAGAAGATCGTGCCCGAGGAGTACATCGGGATGCTCCCCATGATGAGCGCGATGAAGCGGACGCTCGAGCCCGAGCACCTCGCGGGCACCGCGGTGTTCTTCGCCTCCGACGACGCCGAGCTGGTCACGGGCCAGACGCTCTGCGTCGACGGCGGCTCCTGCATGCCCGCCTGACCGCGCCACCTCGCCGCGGGCCGCGGGCCCGCTCACGTCACCTGCGTCCCGCCGGGTCTTCGGACCACCGGACGCGTGCCGTCGAACTCGAGCGACCAGCCCGGTTGGTGCACGACGTGGTGATGGCGGTCGCAGAGCAGGATGAGGCCGTCGCGGGTGGTGCATCCCCCTTCCGTCCAGGGGACGGTGTGGTGCGCGTCGCACCACCCGGGTGGCCGGTCGCAGCCCGGGAACCGGCAGCCGCCGTCCCGGGCCACGAGCGCTCTTCGCAACGCCGGCGGCACGGTGCGCCGGGTGCGCCCGACATCGAGCGGGAGGGAGTCGGGACCGGTCACGATGCGGCTGACCGAGCAGTCGCAGAGCAGGCGCTCGATGTCGCGCCGGTGGATCGGCCCGGTGTTGGGGCCGGGAGCGTCTCGCTCGGCGGCTACACGAACCTGGGCGCGTTGCTGCGTTCGAAGGGTGGCGCCGGGAGCGCACGTTCCGGACGGGAGCTGGTCGCGAGGAGGACGAAGCGACTGGTCGTCATGGACGGCATCTTCCCCGCCGGCGGACCCGCGTTCACGAACCGGGCCCTGAACCAGCGAATCGACGAGCTGCTGCTACTGGCGCGCGAGCCACGCAAGCAGACGCGGTGGCTCAGTGCGCGGTGCTCAGCACCATCAGGAGCGAGAGGACCGCCGCGACACCCATGAGCAGGCCGGCCGGGCGCTGCCAGATGGAGTCGTCGGTGTGCTGGCGCCGGGGCACGGTGC
>DASXYP010000054.1:0-5363 GCA_036502405.1 Acidimicrobiia bacterium | reverse complement strand
ATGACGCGCGACTTCACGCCACGGGTGTTGCCGGACGAACCGGTGCGCTCTCTCGACGATGCCGACGCGTTCGGTGACGGTCTGCGAGACGCGCGGGCGGTCGACGCCGACACGGTGATCGACCTGATCGACGCGGCGGGTCTGCGCGGTCGCGGCGGCGCCGGGTTCCCGGTGGCGCGCAAGTGGCGCACCGTCGTTGCCAACCGCACCGCCACGATCCCGTCAACGGTGGTGGTGAACGCGGCCGAGGGCGAGCCCGGTTCGTTCAAGGACCGCACGATCCTGCGCGCCGATCCGTACCGCGTGCTCGAGGGCGCGCTGATCGCGGCCCACGCGGTGGGCGCAGACTCTGTGATCATCGCGACCAAGGCGTCGTTCACGACCGAGGTCGACCGTCTACGCACCGCGATCGCCGAGCTCGACGCCGCGGGCTGGACCCACCCGGTGCCGATCACACTCGTGACCGGCCCCGACGAGTACCTGTTCGGCGAGGAGACCGCGCTGCTCGAGGTGATCGACGGTCGTCCACCGTTCCCCCGCATCGCGCCGCCCTACCGCGAGGGCGTCGACGAGGTTTTCGAGCACACCTCCGACACGACGTCCGGATCGAGCTCGGCTGCGCACGTCGAGATGGCGGGCCCGGGCGGGGAGACGGTCGCCCCGCCGACCCTCGCCGGGAACGTCGAGACCTTCGCCAACCTCCCCGGCATACTCCGCAACGGGGCCGAGTGGTTCCGGGAGCTCGGCACCGCCGACTCACCCGGGACCATCGTGTGCACGGTCAGCGGCGACACCGTCCGCGCCGGGGTCGCCGAGTTCGAGCTGGGCACTCCACTGCGCGAGGTGCTCGACGAGCTCGGCGGCGGTGCCCGTCCGGACCGCGAGTTGGTGGCGGTGCTGTCCGGCGTCGCCAACCCGTTGCTGCCCGCCAGCGCGTTCGACACACCGCTGAGCTACGAGGCGATGCGCGAGGCCGGGTCGGGCCTCGGTGCCGCAGGGTTCATCGTGTTCGACGACTCCGCCGACCTGGTCGCAGTCGCCGCCGGGGTGGCGCGCTTCCTCGCGGTCGAGTCGTGCGGGCAGTGCCGCCACTGCAAGGACGACGGCCTCGCGCTCGCCGGGATCATGGCCCGACTGGCGGCGTCGGCACCCCAGGCGCGCGACCACGAGGAGCTCGCGACCCGGCTCGACCTCGTCGCCGAGGGTGCGCGCTGCAACCTCGCGACCCAGCAGCAGGTGGTCGTGGGCAGCATCATCGACCGTTACCCCGACCTCGTGGCTGCGCACGCCGAGGGCCACGCACCCGCGGCCTCGCCCGCGCCGATCGCCGAACTGCGCGCCGTCGCCGACGGCCGCGCGGTCGTCGAGGAGGCGCAGCTGACGAAGCAGCCCGACTGGACCCACGACGAGGTCGACTCCGGGCAGTGGCCCGCCGACCGCCTCGACGACCACCGAGCCCACTGAGGAGTCCTGATGCCCGAGCCCGAGCCCATGAAGCCCGCCGACGCCGGTGTGACCGAAGAGGTCCCCGAGTTGATGGAGATCGAGGGCGCCCGCACGCTGGGCAACGAAGCTCGGCAACGCCTCCACGCCGACGGCTTCGACGACGCGCAGATCGACGCGTGGGCCGAGACGTTCATCGCCGAGGTGGGGTCGGGGACGGTCGAGCAGTTCGTGGCGTGGATCGCCGCCCAGGAACGCAGTTGACGCGTCGGGGCCCGACCCCGCCGCGGCTCTGGGAGCGGCGGGGTCGGGCCGGGACGGATCAGGACGGGGGGATGTCCTCGCCCCGCATCCTGACGGGTCGGCCTGAGAGGAACATGAGAACTGGCCGCCACCTCTCCTCGGCGTCGCCCGCTCAGAGTTGCGCGCGCAGGACCTTGCCCAGTGCGTTGCGCGGGAGCGCGTCCACGTAGCGGACCCGCCGCGGGCGCTTGTAGGGCGCGAGGTGCTCGGCCGCGAACACGAGGAGCGCGCCGGCATCGCGTTCGTCCCCGGCGGGGACGACGACCGCGACGACCTCTTCGCCCCACTCGTCGGACGGCTCCCCGACCACCGCGACCTCGGCGACCGCGGGGTGTTCGAGCAGCACGTCCTCGACCTCTCGCGGGTAGACGTTGTAGCCGCCGGAGATGATCAGCTCCTTGGCCCGGCCGACGATGCGCAGGTAGCCGTCGGGGTCGTACGCGCCCACGTCGCCGCTGCGGAACCAGCCGTCAGCGGTGAACGCGTCACGCGTCGCGTCTTCGCGCTTCCAGTATCCGCGGAACACGTTGGGTCCACGCAACAGGATCTCGCCCGACGGCTCGTCGAGCAGCACCTCGACGCCAGGTAGGGGGAAACCGACCGTGCCGGCACGCCGTTCGCCGTGGTACGGGTTCGAGACGTTCATCAGCGTCTCGGTCATCCCGTAGCGCTCGAGGACGACGACGCCTGCCCGCGCGAGGAGCTCCTCGTGCAACGACGCCGGCAGCGGCGCCGAGCCCGACACGCAGAGCCGTAGTCGGGCCAGTTCCCCGACGCGGGCGCTGGACCCGAGTCGCGAGTACATCGTCGGCACACCGAAGAAGAGCGACGCGTCGTGGTCGCGGGCGGCGTCGAGCACGGCGTCGGGATCGAAGCGCGGCAGCAGCACCGCTGACCCACCCGCCAACAACGTGCCGTGGAGGCCGACCCCCAGACCGTGGACGTGGAACAACGGGAGCGCGAGCACGAGCCGATCGCGCTCGGTCCAGCGCCAGGCGAGCCGCAGCGCCTCCGCACTCGCGAGCGCGTTGCCGTGGGTGAGCATCGCGCCCTTCGGCGCGCCGGTGGTGCCCGACGTGTAGCAGAGCAGTGCCACGTCGTCGCTCGCGCGGTCGTCGAGGGCGGGGACCTCGGCGTCCGACAGGTCGACGTCGGGGGTCGTGATCACGCTCGCGTCGGAGGCGATGCTCGTGAACTGCTCGACGCGGTCGGCGTCGACCACGCACGCGGCCGGCGCGCAGTCGTCGACGATGTGGGCGATCTCGCGCCCGGTGTACGCACCGTTCACCGGCACGACGACGAGCCCGAGCCGCAACGCGGCCACGTGCGCCACGACCAGCTCGACCGACGTCGCCGCGCTCATCACGATGCGGTCGCCCGCGCGCAGTCCGGCGCCGGAGAAGCGCCCTGCGATCAACCGGGAACGGGCATCGAGCTCGGTGTTGGTGAGCCACCCGTGTCCGTCGTGCACCGCCGGTGCGTCGGGCACGGCGGCCCAGTGCGCGGCCCACGCCGCCGGGAGGCTGCGCCGGACCAGGAGGTCGATCCACGCCGGGTCGACGCCCGGAGGCAGATGACGGGCCCACGCCGGAACCTCGGTGCCACTCACGAGCGCGGAGGCTACCGGCGCGCCGACGACCGGACCCCGCTGGAACGACCCGTAGGCTGGTCGGATGGCGGGCGCCTCTCCTCACGCTGGCGATCGCGCGGCGGCCGGTCGGGTCCCGTTCTGGGTCCACCAACTGGTCGAGCTGCTGCTCGGGATGCTGCTCCTGGTGCAGGGCGCGCGCACCGGTGAGCACACCGCGGTGCTGGTCACCCTCGGGTTGCTGTTGCTGTTGCTCGCGCTGTGCAGCGAGGGCGCGCTGGCCGCATGGCCGTGGATCGGCCGCCGCCTCCACCGCGTCCTCGACCTCGTGGCTGCCGCGGTGATGGCGCTGAGTCCGCTGTTCCTCGGCCTCGACCACGTGCTCCCGATCGTGATCCTCGAGATCGCCGCCGCGGCCATGGTCTGGCTCGCGCTGCGCACCGAGTGGCGCGCGCCGGTGAAGCCGACTCCGAAGCTGAAGCTGAAGCCGGAGCCGGAGCCGGAGCCGGAGCAGGCGCCCCAACCGGCGCCCCGACCTGCGCCCCGACAGGCGCCCGGTCCGGAGGTCCCCCTCGCCCGGAAGGTGGGCGACGCGGTGGGCAAGGCCCGCGACGACGGCCCCCGTCAACTGGGACGCCTCGTCGGCAGGGCCCAACGGGCGGCCAAGGCGGCGATGGCCCCTGACCCCGATCCCCCGTCAGCCGCTCCTGGTGGGCCCTCGGAGCCTCCCGGCACCGATCCGCCGGCCTGAGGACCCGTGCTGGTGCCGGAGCGACCGGAGCGGCCCGAGGGGCTGATGGGGCTCGTGTGGACAACGGGGTACCCACGGTCTCTAAGCTCGCGGCTGATGAGGCGGGGTGTGTGGAGACGAATGGGCGTGGGCGCGCTCGTCGCTGCGGGGTTCGGCGGTGCCCTGGGTGCGGGCGTGTCGGCTCTGCCCGTGTCGGCCGCGCACGCGCAGGAGGCCCTGATCGAATCGGATCCCGCGGTCGTCAAGGCGCGCGCGGAGGTCGAGGCGGCGCAGCAAGCCGCGCACGAAGCCGAGTCCGAGCTCGAGGCGACCCTGCAGCACCAGACCGCGGTGCAGAACGACATCGCCGACCACCAGCAGAAGATCGTCGCGCTCGAGCAGCAGCGCGAGCAGCTGGCGCAGGAACGCGACACGCTGCTCGACCACCTCCGCCAACGCGCGGTCGCGCTCTACGCCATGGGCAGCGACGGCACCAGCGCGGCCGACATCTTCTCCGGGAGCGTGCTCGACGGCGCCCGGCGCAAGCAGCTCGGGGACGCCGCATCGAAGAGCGATCACGAGAACGCGCGCCAGCTCGAGGACACCCGCAAGACGCTGGCCGACACGCAGACGTCGCTGCGCAAGGAGCAGGACTCGCTCGAGTCGCAGCAGGCCGAGCTCGACGCGCTGGTCCCGAAGCTCCAGGCTCAACAGGCCGCGGTCGACCAGCGCGTCGCCGAGGCCAACGCCGCGCTCGAGCGAGCGCGGGCGATCGGCGCGCTGCACGCGGCCGGCGAGCCGGTGATCGGCCCGAACCTCCTCACCGTCGACCAGATGATGGCGTGGTACGACGCGCAGGGCTACAAGCCCCGCCTCATCACCAGCGTGGCCGACCTCGCGCAGATCTACCTCGACGAGGGCGCGGCCGAAGGCGTGCGAGGTGACTTCGCGTTCGCACAGGCGATCATCGAGACCGGTGGGTTCTCGGCCTCGCCCGACAACAACTACTCCGGTCTCGGGTGGTGCGACGGGTGCCCGCAGGGCATCGTGTTCCCCACTCCCCGCGACGGCGTCCGCGGTCAGATCCAGCTGCTGCTGAACTACGCCGATCCCAACTCGCGCGTGGCCAACCTGCACAACCCGCTCTCGCCGTACGTCTGGCGCTCCGAGGCCGCCTTCGACAACTACTTCGCCAAGGGCTGGGCCCCCACGTGGAGCGACATGGGCCACGGCAACTGGGCCACCGATCCCACCTACGCGGGCAAGGTCATCGGCGTGTACCACTCCATGAGCGCGTTC
>DASXYP010000053.1:0-19433 GCA_036502405.1 Acidimicrobiia bacterium | reverse complement strand
GCTTCGTGAGCTCCCCCACCGGGAGCCGAACGCGCTCGAGCGCATCCTGACCCAGCATGTAGAGGACGTAGGACTGGTCCTTGGTCCCGTCTGCGCCGCGTGCGAGCACCGGGCGGTCGTGCTCGTCGCGGGCCACGCGCGCGTGGTGGCCAGTGGCAACCGCGTCGAAGCCCATGGCCATGCCGCGGTCGAGCAGCCGGCCGAACTTCATCGTGCGGTTGCACTCGACGCACGGGTTCGGCGTCCGACCCGCGGCGTACGCGTCGGTGTACGGCTCGACGACGTTCGTGTCGAAGTCCTCGGTGAAGTTGAAGACGTAGTGCGGGATGCCGAGCTGCGCGGCGACCCGGCGCGCGTCCTCGACGTCGGCGACGCTGCAACACCCGGAGTCCGACGCGCCGCCCCACAGCTTGAGCGTCACCCCGGTCACGTCGTGGCCGGCCTCCAGCAGCCGCGCGGCCGCGACCGACGAGTCGACCCCACCGCTCATCGCAACGAGCACCCGCTCCTTCACGGCGCGACCCTCGAGAGCTGCTCCACCGCGCGCGGGATCACGTCGAGTGCGGTGGCGACATCCGAGTTCGTCGAGGCGAACCCGAGACTCAACCGGACGGACGCGAGCGCGTCGCTCCGCGAGAGCCCCATCGCCTCGAGCACGTGCGACGGCTCGTTCGCGCCCGACGAGCAGGAGGATCCCGCGGCGGCGGACACGCCGGCCGCGTCGAGGGTCACGAGCAGTGCCTCGGATTCGACTCCGGGGAACCCGACGTGCAGGTTGCCGGCCACCTTCCGGTCCGGGTCGCCGTTGAAGAACATCGACGGCACCGCGTCGCGGAGGCCGCGCGTGAGCCGGTCCCGGAGCACGGTCACCCGGTCGATCTCGGTCTTGCGCCGCTCGTCGGTCACGCGCAGTGCCGTGGCGAGCGCGACGACACCCGCGACGTTGACGGTCCCGGCGCGCAGCCCGCGCTCCTGCCCACCGCCCTCGATCTCGGGCTCCAGCCGGGTCCCGTCGCGCACGACGAGGACGCCGACCCCTTTGGGGCCGCCGAACTTGTGCCCCGAGATGGCGACCAGATCCACGTCGGCCACGCGGTCGGCGACGTCGAGCCACGGCACGGCCTGGACCGCGTCGGTGTGCAGGAGCGCGTGCGGCGCGCGGGCCCGGACGACCTCGGCCACCTCGGCGAGGGGCTGGATCGTGCCCACCTCGTTGTTGACGAGCATCACCGAGACGACCGCCGTCCGGTCGTCGAGCGCATCGGCGAGCTGGTCCAGATCAAGGATCCCGCCCCGGTCCACGCCGACGGACGCGACCCGGAACCCCTCGGCCTCGAGGCGCGCTGCGGCCGCGAGGACCCCCTTGTGCTCGACGGCCGAGGTCACGACGCCGTCCCGCCCGGACGCCCGGGCCGCCCTCGCCCCGCCCTTCACCGCCAGGTTGTCGGCCTCGGTGCCGCCGCCGGTGAACACGACCTCGCCCGGGGCGCAGCCGAGTACGGCGGCGACCTCCTCGCGGGCCTCCTCGAGCGCGGTCTTCGCCACCCGCGCGACGGCGTGCCCACCCGAGGGGTTGCCCGGGTGGTCGGAGAGGAAGGGCAGCATCGCCGCGACCGCCTCGGGTCGCATCGGCGTGCTCGCCGCGTGGTCGAGGTACGCCGGCACGAGGCGAAGTGTACGAGCCGGGAATAGTTGTCCCACCCCCGGGCGATACTCCAGAGGTGACCACGCAGCTCCTCCTCCTCGAAGGCGGCCAACGCACCCGCCACCTCGACGCCCGGACCCGCCAGGTGGGTCGGAAGGGCATCGAGGAGGCGCGCCGGCGGCTCGCCGCGATGCAGGTTCCCGAGCCGAGCGAGCTCGGCCGCCTGCTCCGCCGCGCCAGCTGAGCGACCGCACGACCGCCGATCCTGCGCCCGCCGGCGACGTCCACGTCCCCGGTGTGGCTACCCCTCCCGGACTCGGCGTGCAGGCTTCCTGGCCAAGGCACGGACGGAGCCGTCAGACTGAGCCCCTCACTCGGGTGCCCGCATGCCGCGGAGCAGGGGGAGCAGAGGAGGGGCCGTGCGCATCGAGTCGTCCGTCACATCGATCTCGTGGATCCCGTCGGAGGCGATCGCGGGGATGACCAAGCTCCCGTTCGCGTTCGGAGTCGCCCACTACGACGATCCGCCCCCTGACGCGATCGAGGACCTCGGGGCGCTCCAGGCCGAGGACCGCTTCCGGTTCGCCAACGAGCTGCGGGCCTGGATCGACGTGGTCGACGGCCAGATCGTCGACTACGGGCACGCCGGCGGCGGGCGGATCGGCGCGACCACGCTCAAGCTCGGCGCCCACGACATGACCCTGGCCGCGACCTCGTTCTCGGACCTGCGCCCCGACCCCGAGCTCGGTCCGGACTCGGTGCGCTTCGTCCAGACCGCCGGGGGCCAGACCGGCGCGCCCGCACCGCGGCGCGTCACCAAGCCGCCGTTCCTCAAGGTCGCGGCCCCGACCGCGTGGACCACGCTCGAGCTGGTCATCAACGCCGACGGCACGACCACCCGGAAGCTCACCGGTTGCAGTCCGTTCCCGCGGCACTGGGTCTACGACCACTCGGGCGAGCTGGTCGAGAAGTCGGGGCTCATCGAGTTCAAGTCCTGGTACCGCAAGGCGTTCGGGAAGCACTCCCCCTGGGGCGACGAGGAGTCGCCGGCGTACGCGACCGCGGTCGAGAGCGCGCTGGAGCGCCAGCTCTCGTTCCACATCATGCGCGACGGCGTGAACCCGAGCATCAAGAACGTGGCCAAGGGCAAGAACATCGTGAAGCAGGGCGACGAGGGCCGGGACCTGTTCCTCATCCTCGACGGGGTGGTCGAGATCGAGGTCGACGGGGAGGTCGTCGCCGAGTTCGGGCCGGGCGCGGTCCTCGGTGAGCGCGCGCTCCTCGACGAGGGCAACGGGCGCCGCACCGCGACGATGCGCACGGTCACCAAGTGCAAGATCGCGACCGCCACCCGCCACGACATCGCCCCCGATGTCCTCGCCCAGCTGAGCGAGACCCACCGCAAGGAGCCCGGGTAGCCCTCGCCGGCGCTAGTGCGGCTGGTAGACGCCGAACTCGTCGCGCAGGACGTCGCTGACCTCGCCGAGGGTGGCGTAGCGGCGCAGCGCCTCCTTCATCGGCGGGAGCAGGTTCTGGGTGCCCTTCGCCGCGGCCCGCAGCTCCTCGAGCCCGGCCTTCACCGCGGCGTCGTCGCGCTTGGCCCGCAGCGAACGCAGCCGCTCGGCCTGGTCGCGCTCGAGGCTCGGGTCGATCGGGAAGACGTCGGGATCGGCGTCCGAGTCGCTGGCGTAGCGGTTGAGGCCGACGATGACCTTCTTCTCGGCGTCGACCGACGTGGCCCAGTCGAAGGCGGCCTTCTCGATCTCGTCCTGCATGTAGCCGGCCTCGATCGCCGCGACCGCGCCGCCCATCTCGTCGATCTTCTCGATGTACCTCCAGGCGCCGGCCTCGACCTCGTCGGTGAGCGACTCCACGAAGTAGGAGCCCGCGAGCGGGTCGGGGGTGGCGGTGACGCCGGACTCGAAGGCGATGATCTGCTGGGTCCGCAGCGCGATCGTGGCGGCCCGCTCCGTAGGCAGGCCGAGCGCCTCGTCGAAGCCGTTGGTGTGGAGGCTCTGGGTGCCGCCGAGCACCGCGGCGAGCGCCTGGAGCGAGACCCGCACGATGTTGTTCTCGGGCTGCTGGGCGGTGAGCATCGAGCCCGCGGTCTGCGTGTGGAAGCGGAGGAGCTTGGACTTCTCGTTCTTCGCCCCGAACCGTTCGCTCATGATCCGGTACCACATGCGCCGCGAGGCGCGGAACTTCGCGACCTACTCGAAGAAGTCGTTGTGGCCGTTCCAGAAGAACGAGAGCCGGGGCGCGAACTCGTCGACGTCGAGGCCCGCGTCGATCGCGGCCTGCACGTACGCGATGCCGTTCGAGAGCGTGAACGCGATCTCCTGCACCGCGGTGCTGCCGGCTTCGCGGATGTGGTAGCCCGAGACCGAGATCGTGTTCCACTTCGGGATGTTGTCGCGGCAGTAGGCGAAGATGTCGGTGATGATTCGCATCGACTCGCGCGGCGGGTAGATGTAGGTGCCGCGCGCGACGTACTCCTTGAGCAGGTCGTTCTGGATCGTGCCGCCGATCTTCCGGGACGGCACGCCCTGACCCTCGGCGACGAGCTCGTAGAGGCAGAGCAGGATCGCCGCGGTCGAGTTGATGGTCATCGAGGTGGTGACGGTGTCGAGCGGCAGGCCGTGGAGCAGCAGCTCCATGTCCTCGAGCGAGTCGATCGCGACGCCGACCTTGCCCACCTCACCCTCGGAGCGCGGATGGTCCGAGTCGTAGCCCATCTGCGTCGGGAGGTCGAAGGCGCAGCTCAGCCCGGTCTGGCCCGCCTTCAGGAGGAAGTGGAACCGCTGGTTGGTCTCGGCCGCGCTGCCGAAGCCCGAGTACTGGCGCATCGTCCACGGTCGGGTCCGGTACATCTGCTCGTAGATGCCGCGGGTGTACGGCGGCGCTCCCGGGGTGCCGAGCCGGGTCTCGGGGTCGAACGCGGCGAGGTCCTCGGCCGTGTAGAGCGGCTTGATCTCGATCCCCGAGTCCGTCTGGCGCGGCGTCTCTTCCATGGGCCGCAGGTTACCGGCGACCCGAGTCGGACTCCCAGGTGGGCCGAACACCGCCACCGGCGCCCACGCGTCTGACAGTGTGATCCGATGCCGAGGCCCTGCGCGCCGTGACGGACCGCGCGACCGTCGCGCAGAGCCCCGATCCGATCGCCCCGACAGCCACCTCGACCCGGGTGCCGCGGTGGGACCTCGTCGCGCTGCTCGCGTCGATCGTGTCCGTCGTGACGGTGTCGCTCGTGCGGGTGCTCACCCAGGGCTTCCTCTCTGTCGCGCCCGACGACGCTGCGTACATCGGGGTCGGTCGTGCGCTCTGGGGGCTGCGCGAACCGGTCGGCCAGGACGGGAGCCTGTTCACCATCCGCTCCTGGGTGTACCCGGCGATGGCCGGCGGCGCGTCGCGGCTGTTCGGCGGGGACCCGTTCACCGGCCCCCGGGTGCTCGGCTGGACGCTCGGCACCACCGCGCTCGTGCTCGCGGTGATCGTCGCCTACCGGCTCGCGCGCGGGCCGGGCGCGATCGCGGCGACGCTCGCGATCCTCGCCACCCCGGTGATCTGGACGTCGGTCCAGTCGACCCGCATCGACGTGGCGCTCATCTGCTCGACGATGGCGCTCCTGCTGATCGTGGACACGCCGACGCCGCGCCGCATGCTGATCGGCGGCGTCGTCGCGGGGCTGACGCTGCTGATCAAGGAGACGTCGGCCCCGCTCGTCATCCTCCCGCTCGCCTACCTCGGCATCGTGTCGCGGGCCGAGTGGCGACGGCTCGCGACGCGCTACGTCGCCGCGTTCATCGTGACCGTGGCGTGGTGGTTCGTCGTGGTGCTCGTCTCGAAGGGCGAGATCTTCCCGCTGCAGGGCTTCCACCAGGCGTCGGGCCGGAGCGTGCCCCGCGGCTTCGGGCTCAACCTGTCGGCCCAGCTGCTCATCGTCCTCTGCCTCGCCGCGTGGCTCGTCGTCGCGATCGGTCGCCGACGCGACCCGCGCGCGCGGATCCTGGTGCTCGCCGGGCTCGCGTTCGTGCCGGCGACGGTCATCGCGTGGCAGGCCGGCTTCGCGATCCGCCAGTTCATCCCGATCGCCCTGCTGTCGGCGATCGCGCTCGGGGTCGCGGCCGCGGACGTGGTCGCCGCGGCTCGCCGGCGGGCGCCTCGCGGCGCGGTCCGCGCCGTCGTCGCGGTCGCGATCGTGGTGGCCGTCGTCGCAGTGGTGCCGATCGTGCTCACCCAGGACCGCACGACGATCGAGGCGTCGACGACGGACCTGGACGCGGACATCGCCCAGTGGATCGGCGCGCAGCCGGGCCACCCGACCGTGCTCACCACGTTCCGCTTCAAGGCCGCGGTCTGGGCCCGGCTCGAAGGCAAGGCGACGCTTCTGCCCGCGGTGTTCGGCGAGCCCCGCCACCCGCCTCGGCTGCCCCCGCTGGTCTGGGTCGACGCGACCGGCCGCAACTACCGCACGATGCCCCGCGAGCAGCTGACCAAGGGCCTGCGCGGCGCGGACTACCTCGTGCTGAGCGGCCCGCACCGCTTCGGCCCGCGGGCGCTGGCGACCTGGCTGGACGAACACGGCAAGGACGTCGGCCTCGTGCCGGTCGCGCAGTACCGGCCGACGTCGGGCTACTCGTGGGCGAGCATCTACCGGACCGGGCACCCGCGGGTGTCGTCGATCCCGACCGTCGTCACCTCGGACGCGGTGAAGCGGCTGGCCAAGGAGGGCGGGTTCCGGCCTCAGGGCCCGACCGTGATCGCCGCGACGCGCGGCTACCTCAAGCGGTACGCGCGGCAGCACCCGCCCGACGGGCCGAACCCGTACGAACCGCTGCGCGCACCTCCTCGTTGACGTCGGCCCGGCTGACGTCCGATCGGGCTACTTGGTGCCGGTGGTCGGGAAGCCGCCGAGGTAGGCGAGGACCCGCGACCCGACGTAGGCCGAGAGGTACTCCCCCAGCGCGTCGAGTTTGTCGGATGGACCGCCCTGGGCGTCGACGCCCGCGATCTCGTACGCCCCCACCACGAGCGTCGGCGACACCTTCTTGGACCGGAGCACGCCGACACCCCGCTGCACCTGGCCGCGGCCGAGGTCGAGCGCGCTCTGCATCGCCTGGTCGTTCGAGATGCCCGTGACCTCGAGGTCACTGTTCACCTCGCCGAGCGAGTAGTACTTCGAGAGCAGCTGCGACGTCCGGGTGTACAGCTGCACCGCGCCGCCGAGCTTGGCGTAGTTCGCGGTCTTGGCCGTGCCCAGGTACTTGTCGAGCCCGCCGTTCAACACGCCGAGCGAGGACTGCGCGAGCGCGTAGTCGAAGTCGTTCCCGCTGAACGCCGCCTGCGCGGCGTCGGCGCTGACGCCGGCCGTCTGGGCCTGCGGGTTCACGATCAGCGAGTTGAACGCGCTGAGGTTGGCCTCCGCCGCCTTGCGGAAGAAGGCCGCCACCGGTCCGAGGTTCGCATTCGACAGCTTGGTGCCACCGCCGCCCTTGCCGATGTCGAAGATGTCGTTGGTGCCCTGCACCTGGGTGCCCGCGAGCTCGTAGAGCACCGCGCCGACGATGGCCTTCTCGAGCGCCTGCGACGGGTCCGTCTGCTGGGCCGCGGACGAGATCACGTTCTCCGCGTAGCTGCTGAGGCTGATCGCGTCGATCGTGTTGCTGTACGCACTGATGAGATCCGACGCGTCGCTCACGGTCTTGGGCTTGAACGCCTTGAGCTCGTCGACGAGCGCCTCGACCTTGCCGTCGATCTCGGTGCTGGCCTTCACCTGCTCAGCGAACGCGTTTGCCCCCTGGGTCAGGTACACCTGGACCAGCTGGCCGGTCTTGACCGCGGCGTTGGCGTACCCGGCGGCCGCCAGCGCCTGGTTGTAGGCGCCGGCCTGCAGGCCCTCGTCGGTGAGCTTCTGGGCCTGGGTGTGCGAATCGTCGGCGCTGGACGTGATCGACGTCAGCGCGTTCTGCACCGCCGGGGTCAGGCTGTTGAACTCCCCGGCCGACGCCTCGAAGTTCGCGAGCTGGCCCTTCACCTTCGCCTTGATCTGGCGGGAGTCGTGGCCGCCGAGGCTGACGCTGCTCGCCGGCTTGGGCCGCGGCAGCGTCTTGCCGGTGAACGCCTTGTAGGCCTCGTAGACGTCGGCGACCTCCTTGACGTGAACGCCCTTCTGGTCGCCGATGTCCACGACGTCGACGAGCTTGCCGCTGTCGTCCGCGCTGTTGCGCTGGCCGAGCGGGATCAGCATGGTCTTGGCGTGGGCCTGCTTGGCGCCGTCCACCTTGTAGGGGATGCCGCCGACCGGGCCGACGGTCCCGTCCGGGTTGATCGTGCCGGTCATCGTGATGCCGGGCTTGATCTTGTCGCCGCGCATCAGGGAGAGGAGGCCCACGGTCATGAGCGCGCCCGCGCTCGGGCCGTCGATGCGGCCGTTGACGTCGTAGTCGACGCGCACGCCGGACAGCGGCGCGCCGTTGAGCAGCGTGGCGACGGCCGCCGCGTTCCAGCCCGCGGCCTGCCACTGGTCACCGCTGCCGGCGACCTCGTCCTCGCTGAAGCCGACGCGGAAGTCCGACCCGCCGGGCTTGCCGTACGAGACGCTGAACGCGTTCGTCGTGCCCATCGACGACTTGCCGCCGCTGCCCTCGACGACCGCGAGCGCGTGCAGCGTGACGTGCTGCTCGTTCGCTGCGCCCACCGGCGCCGCGACCACGAACGTGGCCGCGATCAGCGCGATCACGACCGCAATTGCGGTGCGCCGCGTCCCCATGCCGACCCTCGTACGCCCCATCTGCCGCCCCGGTCTCTCCCTGGACGCCGGCGTCCGCCCGGCAGCAGGTTAGCGACCACATTGCGTCGCGCGTGTCACGGAGCGCGGGCGCCGACGATGTCCTCGCCGGCGTGACCGGGAAGGTGTCGCGGACCCCGACCATCCGTGGCCGGGGCCCGCGACGTTCGCGTCGCGACTCAGAGGTGGGGGAAGCGGCCCCCACGCGCGTCGCCGGCCCGACCGGCGCACGGAAGGTTCACCGTGCCCGCAGCGGGGTCGGGCCAAACGGCGTTCGTCGTTCGGTCTCCGAACGCCGGACAGGTCGGGACGGAGTGGTCACGCGGAACGCGGGGCGCGTCGATCGTGCACGCACTCGCGCCGGTTCGCATGGCTTCATGCCACCCTCCCAGAAAGCGTCCGTGCCCCGGCCCGGAGGTTGCCTTCGAATTTGTAGCAGCGACGCGCGCCGATTGCTACGGGAACTTGGAAAGTTCTCAGCCGGTCTGCGGACTCGCGCTCGCGGACGCGCCGATGTCCTGCGCGCGCATGCCCGTGATCCGCAGGAACGTCATCTCGACCGGTCGCCGCAGGTGCACGGTCACGCGATCCGGCTCCACGATCACGTCGATCTGCGTGGTCGGCGGAAGGCCCGAGGCCTGGAGAACGCGATCGACCGCCGCGCGCGCAGAGGTGGCATCGAGCCGAACCTCACTCCCCGCGGTCGCGCGGAAGTGGCCCTCGTCGATCGCGGATGCGCCGGCGAGCGCGGCCGAGTCGGCGACGCTCTGGAGGTCACGCCGCGCGGTGAACAGCCGCGCCCCGTCGATCGCGAGCCCGGCGAACGCGAGCCCGACCACCAGCGCGCCGATCAGGACCACGGACGCCTGACCGGCCTCGGGGCGGGGACGGCTCACGGTCCGCTGCGATACCGGTCGACCTGGACCACGTGGGTCGCCTCGACGGGCACCGAGACCGATGGGAGGACGTCACCCAGGAACGGGATCCGGAAGACCGCCACATCGGTGCGCACGTGGACCTGCAGGAGTGCGCCCCGGGTCGGCCGGCCTTCGAGGCTGGCGTGCAACGCACCCGGGGCGAGCCCGTGGTTCCGGCCCGCCTGCTCGACGACCAGCGCGCCCCGGCGCAGTGCGTCGTCGGGCGAGTCGGCGAGGACGACGGCGCGGCCGTACTCCCGCGCCGCGGCGCTCGTGGCGAGGGTTGACCGGTGGAGGACGCCGAAGAGCACGACTGCCTGGACCAGCACGCCGAAGATCAGCGTGCCGAGCAGCGTGAACTCGACGATCGAGCTGCCGCGCTCCCGCGCCGCTCCCGCGGCGCTCACCCGAGCACCGCGTCCTCGTCGAACGCGGTCGCCTCGGCCTCGATGTCGAAGTGCGGCAGGAACGGCAGGATCACCGGCGCGGTCCCGCGGGCACGCACGGCCACGGTGTCGCCCTGCTCCTCGACGTCGACGGCGAACGTCCGCCCCTGTGCACCGAGCCCGTCACCGAGGAGTGCGCGCGTCCTCGTGACTCCGTCGCCCAACGGCCGGCCCGTCTCGGCTGCAGTCCGTGCGCCCTCGTGGACCGCGCTCACCGCGACATCGCGCGCCCAGACCCAGATCGCGAGCTGCGCCAACGCGAGCAGGCACACCACGGTGAGGATCGTCACCGCGAGGAACTCGACCATCGTCGAGCCTGACTCGCCGCAACCGGGCCTACCCGCGCAGCTTGTCGAGCGCATCGCTCACGATGGCGGTGAGATCGGGCTGGACGATCGCCCACAGCGCCATCACGATCCCAATGCCCATCACGAGCAACATCACCCACTCCGGTATCGAGCCTCGCTCTCCGTTGCAATTGCTCCGCATCCTTGCCCTCCCGTTCATCGAGCCAACGTCCTGATCGCCACGACCCCCGGGTAGAAGGCGAACACGATCGCCACCGGGAGGATGAGGCCCACCACCGGCACGAGCATCGACACCTGCTTACGACCCGCGGCCTCGATCACGTCCCGCTTCTCCGACTCCCGCACGTCTGCGGCCATGGCGCGCAGCGCCTCACCGAGGGGCATGCCGCGCTCCTGGGCCGCGACCACCGCACCCACGAAGCGGTCGAACGGCGCGAGGCCGAGCAACCGCGCCCGCTCGGCCAGTGCGTCGGCCAGTGGTGCGCCGCCTCGCGAGATCCGGAGCGCGGCCCGCAGCTCGCCGGCCAGCGGACCGTGGCCGGATCCCGCAACCAGCTCCAGCGCGCCGCGGAGGCTCTCGCCCGCGGTGACCGCGAGGCAGACCATGTCGACCACGGTCGGGAACTCGGAGCGGGCCCGCTCCCGGCGCGCCTCGATGGCTCGCGTCAGCGATCGGTCGCGAGCGACGATGCCGATCGCGCCGAACGCGACCGCCATGGCGAGCCCGACGACCGGCGAGATCGTGCGACCACTCGCTGCGAGCCCGACGGCGACAACCACGCCGCCGAAGAAGCCGGTCAGGCTCCAGGTGGCCTGTTCCGCCCGGAACCCCGAGGGGGTGAGCGCGGACCCCGACGCCACCAGCCGGGCCGGGAGATCGCGCCCGTTGTCGCCGAACCACCGCTGCAGCCGGGTCCCGAGGTCCTCGAGGAACGGCTGGAACGCGGCGGCGATCCCGTGGCGTGGCGCGCGGTCGGCCATGAGGAGGCGCGAGCGCTGCGGGCCCAGTGCGCCGAGGTAGGGAGCGAGGCGTTGCACGAGCGACGGTCGGCGGAAGCGCGGGAGGCAACCCACGAGCGTCGTGACGCCGAGCAGCCCGATGCCGACGACGACGATGGCGCGCAGCGCGCTCACCGGGCTTCCTCGAGCAGAGGCCGGCCCGCGCCGGCGAGCACCCGCGGCTCCTCGGGCAGCCGACCGACCGCGACCATGAGCCGGTACCCGAGTGCTGTCGCGGCGGCGCCCGCGGCCAGCACGAGCACGCCGGCGAGAGAGTCGTACGCGTGCGCGCCTTGCGGACGGCTCGCGACCAGGAGCAGCACGAGCCACGGCGCGGCCGCCGCGACGCGCGCCGCCACGAGGGTCCAGGACTGCCGGGCCACGATCTCCTTGCGGATCGCGAGGTCCTCCCGAAGGAAGGCGCCGAGCGTCCGCAGCACCTGCCCGAGCTCGCGGCCTCCGACCCGGTGCGCGATCACCAGCGTGGCGACGACGCGGTCCGCGGTCGGCTCGGCGAGCGCGGCTCCCATCCGCTCGAGCGACCCGACCAGGTCGCCCGAGACCCGATGGTCCGCGACCACGGCGCGGAACGGCATCCGCAGCGGCTCCGGTCCGCGCTCGGCGATGAGCGCGACCGCAGCCGGCAGGGTGTCGCCCGCGCGGACCGCGCCGACGAGCAGCTCGATCGCCTCCGGCCAGCACTGCTGGCGGGCCCGGCGGGCGGCCCGACCTCGGGCGCGGTAGTAGGCGACCGGCGCGTACGTGCCCCCGGCGAAGCCGAGCGCGGCCACCGCGCTCGACCCGATCGTCACGATCAGGACCGCGGTCAGGCCCAGCCCGCACCCGAGGCACGCGGCCATGAACTGGGTCGGCGACACGGACCCGATGCCGTTCGCGGCGAGCCAGTCCGCGACCCGGAGGCCGATCCGTCGGCCGAACGGCCGGCGGGCGACCCGCGGCGGGCCGGTGCAGGCATCGAACACCAGGAACGTCCCCAGACCGAGCAGCAGCGCGAAGACGACGTTCATCGGAGGAGGCCCATCAGATCGATCTCTTGCTCGGCGAAGCGTTCGAGGCCCTTCGGGAGCTCGCCGGTCCATCGCAGCTCCGCACCCGATCCTTCGAAGATCACGCCGGTGGTCGGCTCCTCGCCGTCACCGACCTGCGACGACACCGCGAGGATCTCGGTGATCGTGCGCGCACCCCCACTTCGCCGGCAGAACACGACGAGATCCACACAGGCGGCGACCGTCGACGCCACGAACCGGCGATCGACGTTCTCTCCGGCGAGCAACGGGAGGGTCGTCAGCTTTCGCAACGCGTCACGCGCCGAGTTCGCGTGCACCGACGTCATCCCCGCCGCGCCACTGTTGAGCGCGAGCAGCATGTCGAGCGTCTCCGCGCCGCGCACCTCGCCCACCACGATCCGGTCGGGACGCATCCGGAGGCTCTCGCGCACCAGGTCCCGGAGGGTGACCGCGCCCTCCCCCTCGAGGTTCGTCTGCCGGCACTGCATCGAGACGACATCCGGCCGGGCGATGCGCAGCTCGAACACCTCTTCGCACGTCACGATCCGCTCGCGCGCCGGGATCGCCGACGCGAGACAGCTCAGGAGCGTCGTCTTGCCCGCGCCGACCGCACCCGCGACGACGATCGACAGCCCCGCCCGAACGGCGGCGTCGAGGAACGCCGCCGCGGCAGGCGAGCACGAGCCGAGCGCGACGAGCTCCTCGAGGTGCACCGCCCGCAGCCCGACGAACTTCCGGATGTTCACCGCCCACTGATCGGTGATCGGCGGGATCACGACGTGCAGGCGGCTGCCTTCGGGCAGGCGGGCATCGACGAAGGGCTGGGACCGGTCGAGGCGGCGGCCGGCGCGGGCGAGCATGCGCTCGACCAGCTCCTCGACCTCTCGGGCTCCGAGCACGACGGTCGTGAGCTCGTGCTCCCCGCGCCGCGCGACGAAGACCCGTCCGGGTTCGTTGATCCAGATCTCCTCGACCTCCGGGTCCTCGAGCAGGCGGGCGAGCGCCCCGAACCCGCCGATCCGGTGGTGGAGCAGCTCGACGTCGTCGTCGCTGAGCGGCGGCAGCCCGCCCGAGAGGTACCGGTCGCGGTAGTCGAGGACGACCTCGTCCACCAGGCTCGCGAGCGCGGTGTCGTGATCGAGCGCCATCTCCCGCCGGGCGAGCAGCTCGCGGATGTCGCGCTCGATGATCTCGATCGCGCGCCGGTCCGGGATCGCGGCTGTCGTCATCGGGCCATCACCGGCACGAGCGAGCGCAGCTCGCGGAGCCACGGCGATCGGGGCACGATCTCGTGCAGCGCCCGCGCTTCCCAGACGGTCCGTGCGAGCTGTGGCTCGCTCGGCAACAACGCCGCGGGCGGGCGGCCGGTCCACTCGGAGACCTGGGCCGAGCACTCCTGAGCCCGGCGGGCCGATCGGGGCATGCGGTTCAGAAGGACGCGGGCTCGTGGGGCCACGGCGGGCCGCGCCTCGGTGAGCGTGCGGTGGGCGACGATGCCGCGCCGGATGCCCACCGGGTCGGCGCTCGTCACGACGAGGACCTCGTCCGCCGCGGCCAGCGCGGTGAGGGTCATGAGGTTGCGGCGATGCGGCACCCGGTCGAACGCGAGCTCCTCGTCCTCCTCGATCGGCGCGGCGAGATCCACGATGACGACGTCGCGACCGTTGCGGGCAGCGTCCAACACCGCGGTCCACGCGCGCTCGCGCACCTCGGGCCAGAGCTCGGCTCGAGCGAGCCCGGCGAGCACCGCGCACCCGGCGGGTCCCTCCTGGAAGCAGCTCTCGATCGGCTGGCGCCAGCCCTCCCCTGCCAACCGTGCTGCCTGCGCGATCGAGGGCGCCTCGTCCAGGCCCAGGAGCTGCGCCACGGACGCGGACCATGCGTCACCGTCGACGAGCGCGACCCCGACGCCCGACCGGGCCGCCTCGACGGCGAGGTGCACGGCCACCGTGGTCCGACCTGGAGCGCCCGGCGCGCCCCAGACCGCGATCATCCGGCCCGGCGCCGGCATGCTCTCGTCGCCCGAGGGCTCGACGGCGTCGGGCGACCGTTCCCCGCCGCCGATCCGGTGGACCAGGCCGGCGAGATCGTCGGCCGTCGCGCCTTCGGGGAGACGGTGGGCCACGCCGACCCGATCGAGGGGCCGGTCGTCGGCGCCGACGGCCACCACGGTGACGCCGTGGTCGTGCAGCGTTCCGACCAGGTCCCGGTCGAGCCACGGCAGGCTCGCAGCGATCACTGCGACCCGCGCCTGGTCGCGCACTGCGACACCGAGGAGCTCGCCGTGGTCGACACAACGACGCACGAGCTCGACGCCGAGCTCGGGGCGCTGCAACCCACGCACGAGCGGCGCCTCCCACGGCGCGCCGCCCGCGCAGGTGATGACGCGGATCGGCGCGCTCATGCTTCCCGCTCCGCCGCTCGGGGCCGCTTCGCGCTCCGCCCTTCGTGCCCGCGTCGCGCTGCGCTCATGGGAGCTCGGACGCGTCGAAGCGGGCGCGCGCGTCCGGGCCGGACCCGTTGGCCCGCACGACGTCCACCTCACCGTTGCGCAGGGCGAACGCGACGAACACGACATCGTCCGGCGCAACGGAGAGCGTCAGCGCGGTGAGCTCGCCCTCGTGCTGACCGAACAGGCCGTCGGCGTGCACGACGTCGACCACCTGCGCACCCGCGGCGACCCTCAGCGTCTTCGCCGCGTCGGTGCCCTTGTCGAAGCTGGCGAGGACGTCGACACGGTCGCCTGCCTCCAGTGCCCCACCGAGCGCGTGATCGGAACCGATCGGGAGGGTGATCTCGCGACCGGTCGACGCGACTCCGCCGAGCGTCGCCGTCGCGACGAGCCCGCCCTCGCCCACCGGGAACCGCAGGACGCGGTGCACCGGGGGCGACGCCGCACTCGCCTTGACCAGGCC
The DNA here is from genome assembly GCA_036502405.1 of Acidimicrobiia bacterium. GTDB lineage: Bacteria > Actinomycetota > Acidimicrobiia > IMCC26256 > JAENVU01 > Chersky-806. The sequence goes on along the minus strand of DASXYP010000053.1, from coordinate 4,388 downwards.
GCCGAGGACCTCGTCGGACGCGCGGATGCGCGTGATCCGGAAGTCGGACGCGACGAGGACGTGGTCCGCCGGGAGGTCGCGCGCCGCGGCGTAGACGGCGACCGTGCGGTCCGAGGTCGAGGCCAGCCGCAGCCCTCCGATCACGGACAGCGCCACGAGGAGGAGACCGACCACGAGGCGGGTGTCGAGCTTCGGCAACCGGAGCGTGCGGCGTGCGCTCCGGGGCGCCGCGGCGGTCAGCGTGGTCACGCGCCGGCCCCGGTTGCCGCGACCGCATTGCGTCGATTCGATACGCTGGGAGATGCAACTCGAGGCAACGTCACGTTCCCGCCCGTACCGAGGAGCCCCGCGGTGGAAGACCTCCCGGCCCCCCTGCTGAAGCCGTCCGAGGTGGCCGGCGTCCTGAACGTGACGGTCTCGCAGGTGTACACGCTCATGCGCAGCGGCGAGCTGCCGGCCCTGAAGATCGGGCGCAAGGGCGTATGGCGGGTGAGCCGGGAAGCCCTCGAGGCGTACCTCGCCGAGCGCACCGAGGAGTCGAGGACCCGCTCCCGGTAGACCATCACGTGCCCGGCTCCCGGATCAGCCGGGCGATCGCCTCGATTCGCAGGTCGTGCACCCGCAACAGCCGGGCCCGGCGGCTCCCGATCTCGTCCGCGACCTCGCCGACCCGCAGCCAGTCGGCCCCGACGAGCAGGACACGACCCCGGACCGGCGCACCGTCGCCGGCGACCACCGTCACGACCTCGCCCGGCGGGATCCGCCGGATCTCGTCGACGAAGCGCCGGGTCGCGGTCCCGGCGGCGACGATCTCGTGCGCCTCCTCGAGCTGCTCCGCCGTCGCCTCGAGGCGCAGCTCGGAGAGCTCCGCGGCGATCGCCTCGAAGGCATCCGACGCGTCGGAGGCCCCAACTCCGTCCTGGCCCATGCACCCTGCTTCCGTCCGTGGAAGGTGGTGGAACTGTACGAACTACCTAAACCGGTGTCAAAACCTGAAACCTGGGCAATTCCTCCAGCATCTGGGGTCTTGACACCGTGCGCAACCTTACGCGATGGTTCCGAGCGTAACAAGATGTAATCGTACGTATCGAGGCTGATGTTGTTCGTGTGAGCAACGGAGGCTCGGTCCACAGCACGGGAGCCACGGATGGTTCGAGAACCCCAGGACGGGTCGCTGGCCGATCTCGTCGGGCGCGCCGCCCTCGGTGCCGCCGCGGCGAGCGTCGTGCTGCTGCTCCTCGCCGTCGCGGCTGAGCTGCTGCGGCGCCGCCGACGCGGGCACCACCTCGTCGCCGTGCTCGACCTCACCGTCCCCGCCGGCGTGCGCGCGGTCGTGGTGACCGCGCTGGCGCTCCTCTCGACCTTCGTCGGTCCGCGCCCGGTGGGTGCAGCGGAGAGCGTGCGTGGCTGGCTGCGCAGCGGGGCCGCGACCACCACGACGACCACCACGACGTCCATCACCGCGCCGGTCGTCGCGACGCCGGACGCGGTCACCGCGCGTGATCCGTCGCCGCCCGAGACCGCGCCGCGCGGTCCCGTGGTGCTGATCCCACCCACCACCGTGGTGCACGGCGCGGCGCCGGCGCCGTCCGCGCCTGCTCCCGCAGCACACGTCAGCACCCCGCCTGCGCGCGCACCGGCCCAGGACTACGTGGTGCGACGCGGCGACTGCCTCTGGTCGATCGCGGCCGCGCATCTCGATCCCCGCGCGAGCGCGAGCTCCGTCGACGCGGGGTGGCGCCGGATCTACGCGGCCAACCGCGCCGCGATCGGTGACGACCCGAACCTCATCCACATCGGCCTGCACCTCGCGCTTCCCCCGCTCGACGCCCGACCCTGACGCGCCCGCGCAGAGGAGACCCATGACCGCGACACTCGCCATCCGCCCCTGGCCCGATCCCGTGATCGACACGCTCGGCCACGACCCGAGGTCGATCTACGTCGAGCGCTTCTGGCTCCCGACGCTCGGACCGACCTCGCTCCTTCTTCTTCGACGGATCGCCGCCGGTCTCGACGAGCACCCGGAGGGGATCCAGCTCGACCTCGGGGAGCTCTCGCAGGCGCTCGGTCTCGGCCATCGCGAAGGGAACTCGTCGCCGGTGGTGCGCAGCCTCGACCGCCTGATGCAGTTCGACCTGGCCTGCGGCGAGCGGGAGGTCGGGTACGCGGTGCGGCGCACCGTCCCGCCGGTCAACCGCCGCCACGTCGGCCGGCTGCCCGCGCCGCTCCAGGAGGAGCACCGGCAGTGGGCCGAGCGTGCGCTCGCCGAGCCGCCAGTCGCGATCGCGCGCCGACGGGCCCGCCGGCTCGCCTTCACGTTGATGGAGCAGGGCGACGACCTCGACCACGTCGAGCGCGTCCTGCACGACATCGGCTTCCACCCGACGATCTGCCGGGAGAGCGCGAGCTGGGCGCACGAGCGTCATCGCCAGGCGCTCGAGGAAGCCGTCGCGGCCGGGTACGACCCGGCCGCCTAGGTCCGGGTGAGGGTGACGTGCTCCCGCTCCCCCGCCCGGCGCGTCACCCTCACCCGCCCCTTCGCCCCGGTCGCTCGTTTCGGGGCGTGTTGTACGCACCCCAGTACGTCAAACACTCCCGGAAACGAGCAGGGATGGGCCGGTACTCTCGATCCGTGACCGACGACGGGCTCGACGTGATCGCGGAGTGGATCCGCAACGCGGACCGGATCGTCATCCTGACGGGGGCGGGGATATCGACCGAGTCGGGGATCCCGGACTTCCGCGGGCCGGAGGGGGTCTGGACCAAGAACCCGGCCGCGGAGAAGACCGCGACGCTGTCGCACTACGTCGGTGACCCGGAGGTCCGGAAGCAGGCGTGGCAGAACCGGCTGCGCAGCGAGATCTGGGACGCGAAGCCGAACGCGGGGCACTTCGCGATCGCGGAGCTGGAGCGCAAGGCGAAGGTGCACACGCTCGTCACCCAGAACATCGACGGCCTGCACCTCGCGGCCGGGTCGTCGCCGGCGCGCCTGATCGAGATCCACGGGACGGTCCACGGGGCGAAGTGCCTGCAGTGCGAGTGGCGCGGCCCGATGGACGAGACGCTGGCGCGAGTCGAGGCCGGCGAGGAGGACCCGCCCTGCCTCGAGTGCGGCGGGATGCTGAAGTCGGCCACGATCAGCTTCGGGGAGAACCTCGTCGCCGCGGACCTGGAGCGCGCCCACCGATCGTCACAGCAGGCCGACCTGTTCCTCGCGTTCGGGACGTCGCTCGGCGTCTACCCGGCGGCCGGCCTGCCCGAGGTCGCCCTCGGCAACGGCGCCCGGCTGGTGATCGGCAACGCGCAGCCCACCCCGTTCGACGGGTACGCGTCCGCGACCAGCGCGGCACCCCTCGGCGAGCTGCTCCCGGAGCTCGTGTCGCGGGTGTGAGGTTGGGGAATATCCGACCCCTGCGGTAGCCTTTTTCACTGCACACGTCCTCTCCAGGAGCACCGATGCCCAGCTACCGAGAGCTGCTCGCCCAGGCCAAGGCCCGGATCAAGGAGATCACCCCGGAGGCCGCCGAGGCCAAGCTCGGCCAGGCCACGTTCCTCGACGTGCGCGAGCAGGACGAGTTCGACGCCGGGATCGTCCCGGGCGCGATCCACATCCCTCGCGGCTTCCTCGAGAGCCAGGTCGAGTCCAAGGTCCCGGACCACGACGCCCCGGTGATCATCTACTGCGCCGGCGGCATGCGCTCCGCGTTCGCGGCGGAGACCCTCGAGCAGCTCGGCTACTCGGACGTGGTCTCGATGGCCGGTGGGTTCGGCCAGTGGAAGAACGAGAACCACCCGTGGATCACCCCCGCCGTCCTCACCGCCGAGCAGCGCGACCGCTACAAGCGCCACATCCTCCTTCCCGAGGTCGGCGAGGAGGGCCAGCAGCGCCTGCTCGAGTCCAAGGTGCTGCTCCTCGGCGCCGGTGGCCTCGGCTCGCCCGCTGCGCTGTACCTCGCGGCCGCAGGTGTCGGGACGATCGGCATCGTCGACATGGACGTCGTCGACGCGTCCAACCTGCAGCGCCAGATCCTCCACAACGTGGACCGCATCGGCGACCGCAAGGTCGATTCGGCGAAGAAGAGCCTCACGCTGCTCAACCCCGACGTGAACGTCGTCACCCACGACGTGCGCCTCGGTGCGGACAACGTGCTCGACATCATCGACGGCTACGACGTGATCCTCGACGGTGCGGACAACTTCCCCGTCCGCTACCTGCTGAACGACGCGTCACTGCTCAAGAAGATCCCGGTCGTGCACGGCTCGATCTTCCGGTTCGAGGGTCAGGTCACGGTGTTCAAGCCCTACGAGGGCCCGTGCTACCGCTGCCTGCTGCCCGAGCCGCCGCCGCCCGAGCTCGCACCGAGCTGCGCGGAGGCCGGGGTGCTCGG
>DASXYP010000052.1:0-23573 GCA_036502405.1 Acidimicrobiia bacterium | reverse complement strand
GACCGCGTGCGCGGCTACGTCGAGGATGCCGTCGCGGACGGCGCAGATCTCGTCGTCGACGGCCGCACCGCGAGCCTGCCCGACGACGGGTTCTTCCTCGGCCCGTGCCTCTTCGACCGGGTCGCCCCGTCGATGGCGCTCTACCGCGACGAGATCTTCGGGCCCGTCCTCTCCGTCGTGCGGGTCGACACCTACGACGACGCGGTGCACCTCGTGTCCGAGAACCCGTACGGCAACGGCGTGGCGATCTTCACCCGTGACGGCGGCGCGGCCCGACGGTTCGAGCACGAGGTCGACGTGGGGATGGTCGGCGTCAACGTCCCGATCCCGGTGCCGATGGCGTACTACTCGTTCGGCGGCTGGAAGCAGAGCCTGTTCGGCGACACGCACGTCCACGGCCCCGAGGGCGTCCACTTCTACACCCGGGGCAAGGTCGTCACGAGCCGCTGGGCCGACCCCGTCGAGCGCGGCCCCGACCTCGGCTTCCCACGCACGGACTGAGCCGTCGACCCCTCCTCCGGACGGTCTTCGCCGGCCGCGTCCCGCGTCCGCTCGCGCGCACCGTGAGGACACCCGACGTTCGCGATTCTGGTGCGCGAAATTGCGTGGATCCGAAAGACGGGGGTCTGGGATGGGTGCAACGGCAGGAGACGGGTCGAGTCTTCGCGGTCCTTCGCAACGCGCGACCTTGGTAATTCGCCGCGTCATCGCGTTGGTCGGCGCGGTCGCCGTGGTCGCGTTGCTGTCGGGCTGCGACTGGTCGATGTTCCGGGCCGGTGCCGGAGAGGCGGGCTTCAACCCGGAGACCGGGCTCTCGACGACGGACGTCCACGGGCTCGCGCTGCAATGGTCGGCTCCCGCGTCGGGCGGGGTGCCGCTGGTCGAAGGGGTCAACCGGGTGGTCTTGGCGGGTCAGGCGTTCGACGCGGCGACGGGCGAGCCGCGCTGGAACGTCAGCGGCAGCTGGGGTGCCATCACCGGGAACACGATCTACGGGTTCGTCGCCCAGCCCGGCGTCGAGGCATCGTCGTTCCAGAGCCGCGACGTGCGCACCGGCGTGGAGCAGTGGTCCGAGGACGCCGGCGTCGTCGTCGGCAACCCTCCGATCGCCTCTGACGGACGTGTCCTCCAGCACTTCGGCGGCGCGCACGGAGCCGGCGACAGCATCCAGGCCTTCGACGCGTCGACCGGGGCGCGGGCGTGGGATCTCGGCTTCGGACCGGTGACGATCGGCGGACCGACGGCCGCGAACGGGTCGACCTACGTCGTCGCGCCGCACTACCAGGGCACCGAGCCGGGGGACGCGCTCTGGGCGTTCGACACGAAGACCGGCGCGGAGAAGTGGTCGGTCCCCGCGGAGCAGTGCTCGAGCGCGGTCTTCCAGCAGACGGACCCGGTCGTCGCGAACGGCAAGGTCTACGCGAACGGCCACACGTTCGACGCGGCAACCGGTCGACGTCTCGGCGGGTGGGCGGTCTGCCCGGCGACGAGCACGCTGTCCGTCACGAGCGACACGCTGTACGTGCCGTACCGGTCATCGACCATGCAACCGCGGCTCGCCGCGCTCGACGCGAGCACGGGAGCGTTCAAGTGGAGCACGGTGTGGACGAGCGCGCCGGCGGACACCGTCAACCCGAACGGCGTCGTGGGTGACGCTCCGGCCGTGGCGAACGGCGTGCTGTTCGGCGTCCTGGTGAACCCGACCACCGGGAACCACCTGATCGCCGACGATGCTGCGACGGGCGCCCGGCTCTGGGACGGGCCGGTCAACGCGTCCAACACCTACGGCGCCCCGATCGTCGCGAACGGCGCGGTGTACGCCGCTTCCACCACGGGTCCGACGCCCGCGACCGCGAACGGCCACCTCGACGCCTTCGCGCTCGACCACTGACCGCAGCTCGCGGTTCGGCGTCGCTGCCGACCCTCTGCGGGTCCCCTGCGACGCCGAAATCGTGGGTCGGGGACGTCGGGAGGTGTCGTCAGCGGGTGGTGCGGACGGCGGTGCGGACGGTCGGGGCGACCTCGGCCATGAAGTGGGCGGCGGACTCGGGGCGGCCGAAGTCGGTGAGCTGGACGACGAAGCCCTCGACGCCGCCCGCCACCTCCGCCGCCAGCGCGTCGGCCACCTCGGTCGCGGTCCCGGCGACGAGGCCGCCCCAGCTGCCGAACCGGCGCTCGGCCGTGGCCACGGTCTCGTCGCGGGTCTCGGCGTCGAGCGCGAGCCCGACGGGGTGCTGCACCGAGACACGCGCGTCGCCGGCGAGCGGGCGGAGCTCGGCGAGCCGGTCGACCGCGTAGGTCGGACAGTTCCACCAGTCCGCGTGGTCGCGCACGAGGGGCATCGTGAGCTGCGGACCCGCGCCGCCGATGTGCAGCGGTGGCCGGGGCAGCTGGCGGGGCCGGGGCCGGCCGATCGCTCCCCGCAGCTGGTGCACGCCGTCATGGTCGAACGGCTCCCCGGCGAACATCAGATCGAGGATCTCGACCGTCTCTCGCATGCGAGCCGCGCGCGCCTTCGGTGGCCCGGCGCCGATCCCGTAGGTCTCGAGCTCGCGTTCGACCGACCCCCAGCCGAGGCCGAGCTCGAGCCGGCCCTCGGAGAGCACGTCCACGGTCGCGGCCATCTTGGCCAGGACCGCCGGGTGCCGGAACGGGTCGCACGTCACCAGGTGGCCGATGCGGATCGTCGTGGTGCGCACGGCGAGCGCGGCCGCGAGCGTCCAGCCCTCGAACGTGTCCTGGTCCGCCGCCGCGGGTGCCGCGAGGTGGTCCATCAGCCAGACCGAATCGAACCCCGCAGCTTCGGCTGCGAGCGTCCGCTCGAGGATCGTCGGGAACGACATCCGGAGCTGCGGGAGGAACAGGCCGAACCATGGGGCCACGTCAGTGGCCCCCGGCGGCGAGGAGCTGATCGAGCTTCGCATCGAGCTTGGACTCGAGCCGTTCGAGGTCCCCGCGCGTCGCGTTCTGGTCCTTGTCGTTGAGCTGCACCACCACTGCGCCTCCGGGGTAGATCTGCGCGCGCTTCACCTCCGCGATCGAGCTCGCGCCCTGGCGCCGCACGGCGGTCTCGACGTCTCCGCGGCGCAGCCCGAGGCGAGCGAGCTCAACTTCGTCGTAGTGGCCGTCGGTGACGATCGTGTTCTTCTTGCCCTCGAAGAGCGTGTCCAGACGCGGCCAGCGCCGCACGATCCGGACGACGAGCCCGTTCAGGAACAGCAGCGTCGCCGCTCCGAGCAGACCGCCCCAGAGCGAGTTGTCCGCGCCGATGATCGCGTTCTGGACCACGTTGCTCAGCAGCAGGAGCACGACGAGGTCGAACGAGTTCAGCTGCGCGAGCTCCCGTTTGCCGAAGATCCGCAGGAGCACCACGATCGCGAAGTACACGACGGCGGTGCGCAGGATCTTCTCCGGTACCGACCAGCTCCCGAACTGCCCGAGCCGGTCTCCCAACGACGCGATCACGACCACGACACCCTCCCTCGTCGAACGGTGGCGTCAGCCTGTCACGTGACCGTCGCACCCCCGTCGACCGCGAAGACCTGGCCGGTGACGTGGCGCGCCGCGTCGGTGAGCAGGAAGCCCGCGACCTCCGCGATGTCCTCGGCCTGCGCGACGCGGCCGAGGGGCACGGTGCGCTTCAGCCGGGCGCGGGCCTCGTCCGAGCTCCAGGTGCCGGCGGACATCGGGGTGTCCACGCCGCCGGGGCAGATGCAGTTCGCGCGCACGCCCTGCGGCCCGCCCTGCACGGCGACGAGCCGGGTGAAGGCGGCGACGCCGCCCTTGCTCGCGGTGTAGCCGGACCCGAAGCCGTGGCCCCGGATCGCGGCAGTGGACGCGATCGTCACGACGCTCCCGCTGGCCTCCCGCTCGTCGCGCCGGAGGTGCGGCAGCGCGTGCTTGACCGCGAGGAAGGTCCCGGCGAGGTTCACGCGCAGCACCTGCAGGAACGTGTCGAGCTCGACGTCCTGGATCGGCTGGAGGTCCTCACCGGCGAAGATGCCGGCGCAGGTCACCACGCCGTCGAGCCGCCCGAACGCACCGATGGCGCGCGCGACGGCCTCCGCGACCGCGTCCTCGTCACCCACATCTCCGGCCGCGGTCTCGATCGCACCGCCGCTCGCCGCGACGAGCGCCGCGGTCTCCGCGAGCCCGGCGGCCGACCGGTCGAGGCCGAGGACCGAGCCGCCGCGTCGGGTCACCTCGACCGTCGCCGCCTGCCCGATGCCGCTGCCTGCCCCGGTCACCAGCACCACTCGTCCGTCCAGGTCGTCGCTCATGGCCGGGACGGTAGCGTGAGCGCCGGGCACTGACGAACGAGGAGCGTGCGTGAACGACTCGGCGAACGCGATGCACACGGTCGCGGACAAGGTCATCATCGTCACCGGCTCGGGACGGGGCGTCGGCAAGGGGATGGCGGTGCACCTCGGGCGCGGAGGCGCGAAGGTCGTCGTCGCGGAGTGGAAGCCGGAGCTGCTCGAGTCCACGGTCGCCGAGCTCGAGGAGCTCGGCGTCGAAGCGCTCGGCGTGCAGTGCAACATCATGGAGCGGCCCGAGATCGAGGCGATGGTCGCGAGCACCGTCGAGCGGTTCGGGCGGGTCGACGGGCTCATCAACAACGCGCAGACCTTCCGGGCGCTCGCACCGATGGCGAGCGTCAGTGGCGACGACCTCGACGTCTTCTACGACTCGGGCGTGAAGGGCTCGCTCTGGGCGATGCAGGCGGTGTACCCCCACATGCGCGATCAGGGTTGGGGCCGGATCGTGAATTTCGCGTCTTCGATGGGGATCACCGGAGGCAGGGGCTTCGGCGCCTACAACGCGTCGAAGGAGGCGGTACGGGCGCTGACCCGCACCGCGGCGCGCGAATGGGCGCCCGACGGGATCGTCGTGAACTGCATCGCACCGGCGGCCGCCGACCACCACGGCGAGGCGGGCAAGCAGAGCGAGGGGTACCGGATCTTCGTCGAGAGCTGCCCGATGGGGCGCCAGGGCGACCCGGAGCTCGACATCGGGCCGCTCGCGTGGTTCCTCTGCTCCGACGCATGCCGCTACCTCACCGGCCACACGTTCATGGCCGACGGCGGCGCGTTCATGTGGGCATGACCCAGGACGACCGGGCCGCACTCGCGGAGTGGTTCCGGCTCGAGGCCGTCGGGCTCGCCGAGGTCGGCTCCGACTTCTACGGCGCGCTCGAACGGGACCTCGCCGACGACGTCGAGGCGGGCGGGCCGAGCTGGTCCGTGCTCGAGGCGCATGCCGGCACGCCGCACGAGGACGCCCTCGCGCTCCGCTTGCTCGGCGGCGTCCACCGGATGGTCCTCTCGGGAGAAGCGCCCGACCTCGCGCGCCACTACCCGTCGACCGGTGGCGACGGTGACGCAGTCGCGGCCTGGTGGCACCTGCGTGACCTCCTCGCGGACCCGCCGCCCGCGGTGCTGGACGCGCTGACTCGACCGCCCCAGACCAACGAGGTCGGGCGCTCTGCCTCGCTGGTCCCCGGCTTCCTGCACGTCGCGAAGTCGACGGGGTTGCCGCTGCGGCTGCTGGAGCTCGGCGCGAGCGCCGGGCTCAACCTGCGCGTCGACCGCTACCGGTACGAGCAGGGTGGTGCCGGATGGGGCGACCCGGGGTCCGCGGTGCGGTTCGAGGACCTGTGGCCCGGCGCGAGCCCCCCGCTCGCGACGCCGGCAACGATCGCGTCCCGGGCCGGCTGCGACCAGGACCCGATCGACGCCGCGGGACCCGAGGCCGCGCTCACGCTCCTCTCGTACATCTGGCCGGACCAGGAGCACCGGCTCGAGCGCACCCGCGCCGCGCTCTCCGTCGCGGCGGACTTCCCGGTGGACATCACACGCGCCGCGATCGACGACTGGCTGCCCGGGCAGCTCGAGACGCCGGTGCCGGGCGTAGCGACCGTCGTGTTCCACTCCATCGTGTGGCAGTACCTGCCGGAAGCCACCCGCGAGCGCGTCCTCGCGACACTCGACGATGCGGGCTCGCGCGCGACCGAGAACGCCCCCCTGGCGTATCTGCGGCTGGAGCCGTCGCCGGTGACGTACTTCCCCGCAGAGCTGCGGCTCACCCGCTGGCCCGGTGCCCGGAGCGCGGACGCGGGCGAGCTCCTCGCCACCAGCGGCTTCCACTTCGGCCCGGTCACCTGGACGGGCTGAGCCCGCGACCCGACACCGGGTCAGACGCCGAGGCGACCGAGCTCGTCGGCGAGCCGGTCCACGGCACGGGGCACGGCCGTCGCGTAGCCCTCGGCCTCGATCGCGGGCCCGATCAGCTCGAGGTCGAAGCACCCCGCGTAGCCCGCGTCGAGCACCTGGCCGAGGATCCGGTCGAGCGGGATGTCCCCGTCCCCGGGAACCAGCCGGTTCGGGGTCGACAGCGTGCCGACCGCGAAGTCGCTGACCTGGACCAGCCGAATCCGGTCCATGGAGCTCGCGATCGTCGCGCCGAGCCCGCGCTCGGCCCAGCACGCGTTCACTTCCATGCACACGCCGATGTCGAGCCGGCGCGCGAGGTCGACGACGTCGGCGAGGGTGTGGACGAAGCCGACATCGACGCGCAGCGGGTTGGTGTGCTCCAACGCGAAGGGGATCGCGCGGTCGCGCGCGATCGCGAGCACCGGCGCGAGCGCCGCTTCGAGCGCGTCGGCCGCCTCCTCCCAGGTCATCGAACCGGCGGGTCCGGTGGTGACCACGAGGCACTCGGCGCCGACCGTCACTCCCGCGTCGAGCGCGTGGAGGAGACGTTCACGCTGCTGGTCCCACTGGTCCGGCCGCGACAGGTGGAAGGGACCGAGCCCGATCAGGTTCGTGACCCGCAGCCCGGCGTCGCGCACGCGGGCCGCGCCGTCGATCCACCCGTGGCGTTCGAGCTTGACGAGCGAGATGCCGACGTTGGCGATCCCGTGCTCGGCGTAGAACGCGAGGTCCTGCTCCAGCGACCAGTCGAACGTGCAGATGGCGCTGACCGAGACGCGTGCCTTCGCCCGTCCGGTCATCCGAGCACGAGGCCCCGCGCCGCGCTGCTGCCGCCGTCGAGGGCCAGGTTGATGCCCGTGACGAAGTCGCTCTCGTGCCCGGCGAGGTACACCGCCGCGTGCGCGACGTCGTCGGCCACCCCGAGCCGGGTGAGGTGCTGTGCCTCGCGGCGCCGCCGGGTCTCGGGGTCGATCGACGCGTCCCGCCGCTCGTTCACGACGTAGCCGGGGCTGATCGTGTTGCACCGGATGCCCACCTTCGCGTAGTCGACCGCGATGGCGCGGGTGAGCCCGTTCAGCCCCGACTTCGACGCCGCGTAGGCGGTGAGGCGGGGCGACGAGCGTTCGGCCTGCCGGCTCGAGATGTTGACGATCGCACCGTGACCGGCGTCGATCATGTGTGGGATCGCGCGGCGGCAGAGCCACATCGGCGCAGTGAGGTTCACCCGTAGGCTCGCCTCCCACGCGCTGGTCGTCAGCTCGGCGACGGGGCCGTCGGTCTCGTCGACGATGGCGGCGACCGCGTTGTTGACGAGGACGGTCAACCCGCCGAGTGCGGCGGCGGCCGCGTCGACCAGGCCCGTACTCTCCGCCTCGCCGGCGAGGTCGGCCGCGAGGAACGTCGCGTCACCGCCGCGCTCGAGGATCGCGGCGACGACGGCCTCGCCCCGCTCCCGGTTGCGGCCGTGCACCGCGACCCGCGCGCCCTCCGCGGCGAACCGGGTCGCGATCGCCCGACCGATGCCGGACGTTGACCCGGTGACGAGCGCGAGCTCTCCGGCCAGCCGCATCTACTCCGCCACCCCGGTCGCGCCCGCGTCGCGCAGCGCGTCGCGGATCCGGGTCGCCGCGCCGGCCAGATCCTCGGGGGTCGTCTGGTGCGCATTGGCGAAGTCGAGGTCCTCCATGGCGTTGATCGGGATCACGTGGACGTGGGCGTGCGGGACCTCGAGGCCCGCGATGATCAACCCGACCCGCACCGGATCGAACGCGCGCTGCTGTGCGGTCGCGATCTGCTGGGCGACGCGCACGAGATGGGCGTTGACGTCCGGGTCCAGGTCGATCCAGTGGTCGACCTCGGCGCGGGGGACGACGAGGGTGTGACCGGGCCGGAGCGGGGCGATCGAGAGGAACGCGACGCAGACGTCGTCGCGCCACACGAACGTCCCCGGGAGCTCCCCGTCGATGATGCGCGTGAAGAGGGTCGGCATCCCCCCAGCCTGGCCCATGACCTCATGGTGCCGCAGGTCCGAGCGGCGGGTCCGACTCGCGCGGTCAGGCGACGGGCGTGGTGACGGCGTCGCGCGGCGAGACCCGTTTGGGCGCCGGCGGGGCGCGCAGCCGCATCCCCGCCGCGATGACGAGGCCGGAGCCGACGCCCAGCGCGATCGTGACGGTGAGGCGCGCGAGTCCGTCCGGCAGCGTGGTGGGGATCTGCGAGCGGGTGAGAGCGGTGACGTCGGCGAGGCCACCGGCCACGAGGACGAAGAGACCCGCGATGAGCACCGCCGGCGTCGCGGCCCAGGGATCCCGCCTCCGCATCCACGCGAGCGCGAGCACGCAGACGATCACCCCGCCGATCGAGTAGATGCTCGACACCGTCCGGCTGGCGATCGAGGCCGTGGTGGCCTGCCAGGCGCCGATCACGTGCACGGTCTCGCTGACGAGCAGCACCGCCAGCGCGGCCTGCATGACCGCGACCCACCGGCGCGTCCGTGAGAGCGCGACGACCGCGGCCGCGAGCACGATCGCGCCGGCGACCCAGGGCCAGGGTGACGGTCCCGGGATCCACACCGCGTCCCCGGTCACCGCGAGCTTCTGCGCACCCACTCGCAGGGGCACGCGCCAGTCCCGGATGACCACGTGGCGGGCTCCGGGATCGTGCTGCACCACCGGGGGGTCGACCGCGCCCATCCAGTGGGTGCGGTGGTCGTGCCAGATCGTGACCGGCGTGTCCGAGATCTTCTCCCAGCGCGGTGGCGCCTTGGCGTCGTACTGGCGCGAGGGCGCCGAGGTGCGCGGCACCGCGGTCCGGTTGAGGAAGACCGCGGGCGAGCGGGCGTTTCGCCACACGCCGCGCGGACCGATCCGCAGGTACGGCTCACTCTGGTATCCGAGCACGACGACCTCGTGCTCGCTGTCGTTGCGCAGCTCGATGCTGGTGTCGAGGTCGACCGCGCGGGCGTGCAGCCCGGGCACAGGCGGAACGATGCCGTGGACGATCGTGACGTAGTTCGTCGGCTGCAGGCCGCCGACCCCGTGGGCCGACGCGGGGGCCGCGGTCACCATCACGAAGCCGAGCACCACGGCTGCGCCGGCCGCCGCGCGCGCGATCGCGCGACGCGTCATGCGGTGTCGGCCGCGCGCACCTGTACGAGCAGGTCGGCCCGGGCGCGCGCGACCCGGGACCGGATCGTGCCGACCGCCGTGTCGCACACCTCCGCCGCCTCGGCGTACGAGCAGCCGATCACCTGGGTCAGCACGAAGGCGAGCTTGCGCTCCGGGTCCAGGCCGGCGACGAGATGGTCGAGTCCGACACCGCCGTCGGCGGCCGCGGCGCCGACCTCGCGGTTCCGGTGGGCGACGAGCCGGTCCTGCAGCCGGCGGCGCCGGCGGGCCCGGCGCACGAGGTCCGCGCACGCGCGCTGGGTGATCGCCAGCAGCCACGTCCGCCCGCTCGCGTCGGCGCGGAAGCCGGGGAGCGAGCGGTAGGCGCGCAGGAAGACGTCCTGGGTGACGTCGTCGGCCTCGTCCCGGCCCACCAGGTGCGCGGCGAGCCGCCAGACGTCGGGCTGGGCCTTCCGGATCGCAGCGGCGAGCGCGTCGCGGTCCCCGTCCCGGGCCGCCACGAGCTGGCGGGTGAGCTCGTCCACGTCGCCCGACGCTACTGGCCGATCCCACCGCACCGGAGGTCGGGCCGTGGCGCCGGCGGCCGGGGTCGGCCGCGGTCGAGCGATCGGCCGCCGGAGATCTCGGGAAGCACCGAGGGTTTCCTGGAACTCGGCCGCCCGACCGAGCGACTACTCCATCATGGACTGCGACCGTTGCCGCATTGCGCTCTCCGCGGCGCTCGACGGCGAGGATGCGGGTGCCGACGACGACGAGGTGCGCGGGCACGTCGCGAGCTGCGCGGCCTGTGCGGCGTTCGCGGCGGGCGCGGGGCCGCTCCACCGGGCCGCCCGGGTCGCTCCCGCCGACCCGGTGCCGGACCTCTCCGAGCCGATCCTGCGGCGCATCGGCGACGAACCCGACCCGATGGCCGTCGACGACCGCACCCGCTTCCTCCGGATCTCCCTCGCCATCATCGGCGCGATCCAGCTCGCCATGGCGGTCCCCGCCCTCGTCCTCGGGGACGATGCGGGCCTGCCCACCCACGCGGCCCGCCACCTCGGCTCGTTCGCGCTGGCGCTCGGTGTCGGGCTGCTCGTGGTCGCCTGGAAGCCCGAGCGCGCGTCCGGCGTGCTCCCGGTGGTCGCGGCGCTCGTCGCCTGCCTGATCGGGAGCTCGATCCTCGACATCGTCCAGGGCAACGCGGCTCCGGGGGCCGAGGTGAGCCACGCCCCGGAGCTCGTGGGGCTGGTGGCGGTGTGGCTGCTGACCCGCGTTCCCGAGGAGCATGCGCGACATCGGACCCGTCCGGTGCTCGGATGAGCATCCGGCCGGTGGTCGAGCGGCTCGGGGGGAGCTGATGCGCGCGTTGCGGCGAGTCCTGACGGTGACGGTGCTCGCGTTCGTCATCGTCGGCGTGTGGGCCGTCCCCGCGTTCGCGCACGCGGTCCTCGAGGGGACCAGCCCCGGCGCCGGCACCACCCTGAAGCGCTCACCGAGCCAGATCACGCTGACCTTCGACGAGCACGTCGAGGCGTCGCTCGGTGCCGTCCGGGTCTTCGATTCGCGCGCCAGCCGGGTCGACGTCGGCGAGCCGACGCACCCGAACGGCAAGGGCAGCGAAGTCAGCGTGTCGACCCCCAAGCTCGACGACGGCACGTACGTGGTCACCTGGCGGGTCATCTCCGCGGACTCGCACCCGGTGCGCGGGGCGTTCACGTTCACCGTCGGGTCCTCGGCGACCACGAACCAGCAGGCCCAGGGCCTCGCGGCGCGGCTTCTGACCGACGAGGGTGGCAGCGCCGCGGTCGGCGTGCTCTTCGCGGTCGCGCGGTTCGGCGCGTTCGCCGGCCTCGCGGTCCTGATCGGCGCGGCGGCGTTCCTCGCCTACGTCTGGCGTCGCGGCCGGCAGGATCGGCGGGCTCGGCGCATCCTCTGGATCGCCTGGGCCGGCGCGCTCGGGTTCACGCTCGCGGGATTCGCGCTCCAGGGCCCCTACGCAGCCGCGCTGGGGCCGGCCAAGGCGCTGGATCCGAGCCTCTGGTCCGACGTCGCCGACACGCGCTTCGGTCACATCCTCCTGCTGCGGGTGGTGCTCCTCCTGGTCGCGTTGCCGCTCATCGGTCTGCTGCTGCCCAAGCGGGGTCCGGAGATCGAGCACCCGCTCCCCATCTGGTGGCGCTACGCGGCCGGGGTGCTCGGCCTCGCCCTCGCCGCGACCCCCGGCCTCGCAGGCCACGCCTCGACCGGTCCGCTGGTCCCCCTCGCGATGCCCGCCGACACGCTCCACATCGCGGGCGTCGGAGTCTGGCTCGGCGGGCTCGTGGTCCTCTTCGCCGCGCTCATGCCCCGCGCCGACGAGGCGACGCTGCGCGACGTGGTGCCGCGCTACTCGCGGTGCGCGCTCGTCGCGATGGGGGTCATCGTCGTGACCGGGGTGTTCCAGGCGTTCCGCCAGGTGGACCGGCTCGGCGCGCTGCTCGACACGGACTACGGACGGTTGCTGCTGATCAAGATCGTCGTGTTCCTGGCGCTCATGGTCGTCGCCGCGGTCAGCCGCGACATCGTCAACCGGCGCTGGCGGATCCCCGAGGATCTCCTCGTCGCCCCCGTCCCGGTCGGCGCGATGCACGCGTCGGGCGGTGGATCCGGGATCCCGCCGGGCTCGGTGCGCACGCTCGAGCCGGACGCGCGCCCGCCCGACGACGATGACGACGAGGAGGAGGAGGGCTACCCCGAGGGATACGTGCTCGAGGAGCCGACGGCAGAACGTCGACTGCGCCGTTCGTTGCTCCTGGAGGTCCTCATCAGCATCGTCATCCTCGGCGTGACCGCGCTGCTCGTCAACGCCGCACCCGCACGCGAGCTCGACACCGGGCCGTACGCCGGGACGCTCAACGCGAAGCAGCTCTCGTTCGACGTGACCATCAGCCCCGCGAGCCGCGGCGCCAACGAGATGCACCTCTTCAGCTTGACCCGGAGCGGTGGCACTGCAGACCCGACGGACGTCTCCGCGGAGCTGAGCCAGTCGTCGAACGACATCGCGCCGATCAAGGTCACGCTCATCCGCCTCGGCCCGGGGCACTACACGTCGACCGGGCTGACGGTGCCGTTCTCCGGGAGCTGGCAGCTCACCGTCAAGGCCGTCGTGAACAGTGTCGACGAGGTGAGCGCCGTCGCGACGGTCCCGATCCACTCGTAGACACCGAGAGACAGGAGCATCATGATCCGCAAGCTGGCGGTCGTCGGCGCCATCATCACCGGAGTCGTCCTGTTGGTGGCAGGGCCGGCCTTCGCGCACGTCGAGATCCAGCGTGACGGCCAGGTCGGAGCCGACGGCGTCGTGAACACGACGCTGCACGTCCCGAACGAAGAGACGAACGCCGGCACGGTGAAGGTGGAGCTGGTCTTCCCGGCGAAGCCCGTCCTCGAGACCGCGACGGCCGGGGCGGTGAACGGCTGGACCGCGACGGTGCAGAAGAACCCGTCCGGCGCGGTGACCGGCGTGACCTGGACGGGTGGGCCGCTCACCGGGAGCCAGGAGGTCGAGTTCCCGTTGAGCCTCGGCACGATCCCGTCGGACACGAAGACCGTGCAGTTCAAGGCGTTGCAGACCTACAACAACAACACGATCGTGCGATGGATCGAGGTGACGCCGGCCGGCGGCGCCGAGCCCGACCATCCCGCACCGGTGCTCACCGCACGCGGCAAGCAGCCGGTCGAGGGCGATGCCGCGGCGACGACGGACACCCACGCGAAGTCGCACTCCGATGACGGGATGTCCACCGGCGCGATCGTCGCGATCGTCGTCGGCGTGGTGATCGTCCTTGCGCTCCTCGGCTTCATCCTGAGCCGCACCCGTCGGAACATGCGGAGCAGTACCGATTGAGCGGCGCGTCCGGGGTCGAGCCGGTGACCGAGGCGCGGCTCGGCCCCTGGGCGTGGGCCGTGCTCGGTGCGCGGCTGGTGCTCGCCGGCGTCTGGGCGTGGGCCGGCTGGGCCAAGATCGCCGACGCGGACGCGGCCGTGCGCGCGGTGCGCGCGTACGACCTGTTCCCCGAGGGCGTGGTGAAGCCGATCGCGTGGGGGCTGCCGTTCGTCGAGCTCGCGCTCGCGGTGCTGCTGCTCGTCGGGCTGGCCTGCCGACCGGCGGCGTGGGTGTCGGCGGTACTGTTCCTCGCGTTCATCGCGATGATCGGCTCGGCCTGGGCGCGTGGCCTCTCGATCGACTGCGGCTGCTTCGGCGGCGGCGGTGCATCGAGCGGCGTTGACGCCGCCCAGTACGCCCAGGAGATCGTCCGCGACCTGGCCCTTCTGGCCCTCGCCGTGTTCGTGGCCCTCGGGCCGGTCTCGCCGCTCTCGCTCGACAGGAGGATGTCCACCTGATGGCTTCGGGAAAGCAACGTCGCGGTCCCAAGCCGACCCCCCGCGCGTCGAAGCGGCCGGGCCCGAGCGCGGCGCCGCGCCCGCCGCGCGGTGCACCGGCCAGGCGTGGGGTCGCGTGGCAGTGGTGGGTCGTCATCGGCGTGGTCGTCGTCGCCATCGTGATCGGAGTCGTCGTGCAGTCCAATCGATCGAAGAGTGAGAACACGAAGGTGGTCGCGCCGAAGCACGCCCTCGGCCCGAACGACTCGGAGATCGAGGGCGCGGGCTCCGCCAAGGTGCTGGTGCAGGAGTACGCCGACTTCCAGTGCCCGTCGTGCAGGGCCTTCCACGCCGAGATGGCGCCGACGATCGAGGCGCTGGTCAAGAGCGGCCAGATCCGCTTCGCGTACACCTACTTCCCCTTCATCGGCGACGAATCGGTGCAGGCCGCCGCGGCAGCGGTGTGCGCGGGCGACCAGGGCAAGTTCTTCCCGTTCGCGGACCTGCTCTACGACCAGCAGCGGCCGGAGAACTCCGGGTTCCTCACGACGACGCGGCTGCTGGCCTTCGGCCGGCAGGCCGGCATCACGGGCCCGGCGTACGACGCGTTCGAGAAGTGCGTGAAGGCGAAGACCTACGAAGGGTTCGTGCGCCGCTCGGCCGACCAGGCGTCACAGCGCGGCGTCAACCAGACGCCGACCCTGTTCATCTCCGGGCCCAACGGCAAGGCGGTGCAGATGAACGACGAGCAGATCAGCAGCCCCGCCGCGTTCAAGCAGGCCGTCGCGGACGCGGCCGCCGGGAAGACCTGATCGGGCCGGTGCCGTCTCCGTCCGACGCGGCCTGGAACGAGCCCACCGCCCGGTTCACCGCGCTCGTCGCGCTCCCGGACACCGACCTCCCGCTCGACGAGGGGGCGTTTCTCGTCGCCGCCCACGCCCACCCGGGGCTCAACCTGGACGAGTGGCTCGTCCGGCTCGACGAGATCGCCGGTCGCTGCGTCGCGCACCGGACCCCGGCCACGCTGGCCGAGGCGCTGTTCGTGGACGAGGGGTTCACCGGCAACGTCGATGACTACGGCGACCCGAGCAACTCGCTCCTCGACGACGTCATCGACCGCCGGCTCGGCATCCCGATCACGCTCAGCATCCTGATGGTCGAGGTCGCCCGGCGGGTCGGCCTCGGGCTGCACGGGGTCGGGATGCCCGGCCACTTCCTCGTCGGCGTGGACGACGACCCGGACACCTTCGTCGATCCGTTCCACCGGGGCCGGGTGCTCGACCGCGAGGGCTGCCAGGCGGTGTTCGCGTCACTGCAGGGCGCCGAGGCGCCGTTCGCGGCGAGCTACCTGGCGCCGACCGGACCGCGTGCGATCCTCCTGCGCGTCCTGAACAACCTGCAGCGCGCCTACCTGTCGCGCCGCGCACCCGACGCGGTATGGGTGGCCCGGCTGCGCCTCCGCTTCTCGGACCTCCCCCTCGCCGAGCGGCGCCAGACCGCGGCGCTGCTCGGTTCGCTCGGCCGATTCGCGGAGGCTGCGGCCGCGCTCGACGAGGTCGCCGCGGCGCTCGACGGCACGAACGCGGCGACGATCGCGGCCGAGGCGCGCGCGCTCCGGGCTCGGGAGAACTGAGCCGCGTGGCGCCCCGGCCGCTGCCGATGTTCCCCCTCGGGTCCGTGCTGTTCCCGCACGGGGTCCTGCCGCTCCACGTGTTCGAGCCGAGGTACCGCGCGCTCGTCGAGCACTGCCTCGCGGGAGAGCAGGAGTTCGGTGTCGTGCTGATCGAGCGCGGCTCGGAGGTGGGTGGCGGCGACTCGCGCTTCGACGTCGGCTCGCTGGCGCGCATCGTCGAGGTGAGTGGGCTGCCCGACGGCCGGTACGCGCTGATTGCCGTCGGCACCGCCCGGCTGCGGGTGCAGTCCTGGCTCCCGGACGACCCGTATCCTCGGGCCGCGGTCGAGGTCGTCGACGAAGTGGTCGCGCCACCCGCGTGCACGGACAGGCGCGCGGTCGTCGAGCAGCGGCTCCACCGCGTGCTGGCGCTCGCGTCCGAGCTCGGCGCCCCGCAGACTCCGGGCGAGCTCCGGCTCGACGACGACCCGGTGCGGGCCGCCTTCGAAGCCGCCTCGCTCGCGCCGATCGGGTCGTTCGACGCCCAGCAGCTCCTCGAGCTCGACGACCCGGAGGACCGCCTCGACCGCCTTGCGACCTTGCTCTCCGAGACCGCGGAGCTGCTCGAGCTGCGCCTCGGCGGACGATGACTCGCGACCGCGCTGCGGGCTGCGCCCTCGATCGGGCGGGAGTCGAGTCGGTACTGTGCGGGCATGGATCCTGACGAGGCACGCGGACGGCTGGAAGCGGAGCGGACCCGGGTGCAGGGGCTCATCTCCGAGCAGCGCACCGAGATCGTCGGCGAGGTCACCAGCGACGACGCCGAGCTGAGCGACTACGACCAACATCCCGCGGACGCGGCCTCCGACACGTTCGAGCGCGAGAAGGACCTCGGCATCCTCGACGACCTCGAGGGTGAGCTGGCCGAGGTCGAGGCCGCCATCGAGCGCATCGACAACGGCACCTACGGGGTCGACCAGGTCACGGGGGCGCCGATCGATCCCGCCCGGCTCGACGCGATGCCCACCGCCCGCACCAACGTGGACACCCCCGCGCCGGAGGAGTAGCCGGTCCGGCGGTCGAGCGGCGCAGATCTTCGGCCGGGCCGCCGCCGCTCTCCGGCTGCTCCCGGGTCCGGCGGTCGAGCGGCGCAGATCTTCGGCAAGGACGTACGATCCGGGCGCCGCACACCGGAGGGAGCACGCCATGGGGTTCGCGATCGAGAAGCTGGGGCAGTGGACGGAGGGCCCCGAGTTCAAGGTCGAGGCGGAGCGCACCAAGGCCTACGCCCAGGCCACGAACGACCCGATCCCCGCGCACCTGAGCGGTCAGGTGGCGCCGCCGGTGTTCGCGGTCGTGCCCATCTGGGACACGATCGCGGGGGCGATGGCCGGCGTGGTCCCGCCCGAGGTGCTGATGCTCGTCGTGCACGGCGAGCAGGACATGCGGCTGTACCAGCAGATGATCCCGGGCATGGTGCTGAGCTCGCGCGCGGCACCCGTCGGCATCCACGTCAAGCCGAACGGCACGACCGTGGTTGCCAAGGTCGAGACCCGCGACCAGTCGGGCGCGCTGGTTGCCGAGCAGTACATGACCTCGTTCTTCCGCGGCGTGAGCGACGGTGAGAGCGCGGGCGAGGCGGCCCCCAAGCACAAGCTCGAGGGTGCGACGAAGGCGACCGAGCCGGTCGGGTCGATCACCCAGCAGCTCGACGCGGACCAGACCTACCGCTACGCCGAGGCCTCGGGCGACAACATGCCGATCCACCTCGACGCCGAGGTGGCGAAGTCCGTCGGGCTCCCGGGGATCATCATCCACGGCCTCTGCACGATGGCGTTCACGTCGTGGGCGGCGATCGAGGAGGTGTGCGCCGGCGACCCGGCGCGGCTCAAGCGGCTCGCGGTGCGGTTCTCGCGCCCGGTGCTCCCCGGCCAGACGATCACCACGACCTTCTGGCGCTCCGGCGACGAGGACGGCAACGCGGGGTTCGGCTTCGAGACCCGGAACGGCGACGGCGAGGTGGTCATCAAGGACGGCCTGGCCGAGGTGGCTCCGTAATCGTTCGGCTGCGCCTGTTCGCCCGGGCCCGGGAGGCTGCGGGCGTCGGCACGGTGGAGGCCGAGGCCCGCACGCTCGGTGAGCTGCTCGAGCGCGCGCGGAGCTGGTACGGCGGGGAGTTCGCCGCGGTGCTCGACGGGTCCCGCGTTTGGGTCAACGGCGACGAGCCGGAGGACGGCGATGCGACCCTGCTGGAGGACGGCGACGAGGTCGCCGTCCTCCCGCCGGTCAGTGGTGGCTACAGCTAGAGCAGCTTCAGCTTGCGGGCGCGCTCGAAGCGGGCCGCGACGTCGGGCCAGTTCACGATCTCCCAGAACGCCTTGACCCAGTCGGCCTTCACGTTCTTGTACTGGAGGTAGTACGCGTGCTCCCACATGTCGAGCACGAGCAACGGGGGCGCGCCCTGACCGACGTTGCTCTGGTGGTCGTAGACCTGCTCGACGATCAGGCGCTGCCCGAGCGGCTCCCAGGTGAGCGCGCCCCAACCGGAGCCCTG
The DNA here is from genome assembly GCA_036502405.1 of Acidimicrobiia bacterium. Lineage (GTDB taxonomy): Bacteria > Actinomycetota > Acidimicrobiia > IMCC26256 > JAENVU01 > Chersky-806. Next base: position 5,723 of record DASXYP010000052.1, on the reverse strand, counting down.
CACGTTCAGCGCCGACTCGGTCAGCTGGTTCTTCAGCCCCTCGAACGTGCCGAAGCCCTCGTCGATCGCGGACGCGAGCTCGCCCTCGGGCTTGCCGCCGCCGTCCGGCGAGAGGTTCTCCCAGAACATCGAGTGCAGCACGTGGCCGGAGAGGTGGAACGCGAGGTTCTTCTGCAGCTGGTTGATCGAGCCGAAGTCGTCCGAGCTCCGGGCCTGGTCGAGCTTCTCGAGCGTGGTGTTGGCGCCGGCCACGTAGGCCGCGTGGTGCTTGTCGTGGTGCAGCTCGAGGACCTCGGCGGAGTAGTGCGGCTCGAGGGCGGCGTAGTCGTAGGGCAGGTCGGGAAGGGTGTAGACGGCCATGGCGGGTCTCCTTCACGCGGGGAACTCGACCGTACCCGTCCCGTCGCCCCTTACTCGCAGCCCTCCACGATCCCCGGCGGGCGATCACGACGGGTGGGTGCGCGCTGGCGCCCTCCGGCGGGCGCCCCTCGACGATCCCCGGAGGGCGATCACGACGGGTGGGTGCGCGCTGGCGCCCTCCGGCGGCGCTCGGGGCCCCGAGAGCAGCGCGGTAGCCTGATCGGACCATGGCTCAGCACCAGCGCCGCATCGACCGGGTCCTCGGCCCGGACTACCTCACCGGGCTCGAGGGCATGCCGCTCGAGGACGTGCGTGCGATGGAGCACGAGTGCGCCGAGATCGAGACCGAGCTCTCCTACGTCCGGCGGCTCGCGCAGGGTCGCATCGAGATCATCGAGGCGGAGACGGAGCGTCGGGCCGCCGGAGGCTCCCTCGGCGACCTGATCGCCGCGCTCCCGAAGATCCTCGCCGACGACACGCCCCGGCCGGACCCGGCCTCGACCCGCTTCGCGGACCCGGACACCCCCGCGGCCGAGATCGAGTTCAAGCGCGGGCTCGAGCGGCTCGTGTCCGACGGCACCCTCGCGAACCTGCCCACCCTCTCTGATGCCGAGCTCGCGACCACGCTCGAGCAGCTGCGCGCGCTCGAGCTGGAGGTGTCGGCGAACCGCACCGCGTTGCACTCGGTGATGGACCGCCTCACGCACACGCTGGCCGAGCGGCTGGCGGTCGAGAAGGCCTGACGTGCCCCCGACACCGGCCGACGCGGCGGACGTCCTCGAGTCCCGCCTGCGGGACCTCGGGGAGTTCATCCGCGAGCAGCGGCGCCGGGACCGGCTGTCCCTGCGCAAGCTGAGCGAGCTCGCGGGCATCTCGAACCCGTACCTCAGCCAGATCGAGCGGGGCCTCCGGAAGCCGAGCGCCGAGATCCTGCAGGCGATCGCCAGGGGGCTGCGCATCTCGGCCGAGACCCTCTACGTGCGGGCCGGGATCCTCGATGAGCGGGAGGACGACGCCGACCTGGTCGCCCGGATCCTGGCCGACCCGAGCATCAACGAGCGCCAGAAGCAGGCACTGATCGACGTCTACCGGTCGTTCCAGCGGGAGCGGGAGCAGCCCGAGACCGTCGACGTCGGCGCCTGAGCGGCCGCCGCCGCCCCGGGATTCGGCTCCGCGCCCCAAGGTTAGGATCCTGCCGGTATGCCCCTGCGCCGACTCGCCGTCCTCAGCGTGCACACGTCGCCGCTCGCGCAGCCGGGAGCGGGCGATGGCGGCGGGATGAACGTGTACGTGCGCGCGCTCGCCTCGGCGCTGGCGCGTGCGGGCGTCGAGTGCGACGTCCTCACGCGCCGCGACCACCCCGGCCAGGCCGACGTCGTCGAGATCGAGCCCGGGTTCCGGGTCGTGCACCTCGACGCGGGTCCCGCGGCCGCGGTGCCCAAGCACGACCTCATCGACCTCATCGAGCCCCTCGCCGACGCCACGCTGGAGCATCTGGCGTCCGAGGACCTCGAGTACGACGCCTTCCACGCGAACTACTGGGTCTCGGGCGCGTTGGGCCACCGCCTGAAGCACGAGCTCGACGTCCCCCTCGTCGCCACGTTCCACACGCTCGCCCGGGTGAAGGCGGACGCCGGGGTGGACGACGACCCCGAGCAGCGGGCCCGCGTGGAGCAGGAGACCATCAGCTGCACCGACCTCATCCTCGCCTCGACCGAGGACGAGCGGGAGCAGCTCGTCGGCCTCTACGGCGCAGACCGCGAGCGGATCGAGATCGTCCCACCCGGCGTCGACCACGAGATCTTCTCCGCGGGCGACACCGCGGACCGGGCCGGGGCGCGCCGCGCGCTCGACCTCGGCGACCGCCCCGCGCTCCTGTTCGTCGGCCGGATCCAGCCGCTGAAGGGGGCCCGGCTCGCGGTCAAGACCCTCGCCGCGCTCGACGACCCGGCCGCGGTGCTGCTGGTCGTCGGCGGTCCCAGCGGTCCGAGCGGTCCGACCGAGCTGGAGGAGCTGCACCGCCTCGCGCGCACCCTCGGCGTCCACGACCAGGTTCGCTTCGTCCCGCCCCAGCCCCACGAGCGCCTGGCCACCTTCTACCGGGCCGCGGACGTCTGCCTCGTGCCCAGCCGCACCGAGTCGTTCGGGCTCGTCGCGCTCGAGGCCGCGGCGTGCGCGACCCCGGTCGTCGCCGCCAACGTCGGCGGCCTGCGGTCGCTGGTCGATGACGGCGTCACCGGGTTCCTCGTGGAGGGTCGCGACCCCGCGGACTACGCCGGTCCCGTCGGTGCGTTGCTCGCGGACCCGGAGCTGCGTGCCGCGATCGGTGCGAACGCCGAGGCGGGATCGCGTCGCTACGCGTGGAGCATCACCGCGGCGCGCCTGCGCCGGCTGTACGCCGACCTCCTGGCGCGCGAGCTCGTCTCGTGTCAATGACCCCGGTCGACGCGGATCTCGATGCCGCCCACGCGCTGATCGACGCGCACCTGTGGGGACCGGTTCGAGAGCAGCCGTCGGTGCAGCACGTCGAATACGACCCCGAGCTCCGGCGCTGGTACGTCCGGTTCGGGTGCGACGGACGCGACGCCGCGACGATCTACTTCGACCTGCACCAGCGCACGTTGCGCTACGAGATCTACTTCCTTCCGAGCCCCGAGCGCGAGGACCGGCGCGCCGCGCTGAACGAGTGGTTGCTGCGTCGGAACCACGATCTCTACGCCGCGCGCTTCTCGCTCGGTCGTGATGGTGACGTCTACCTCACGGGTCGCGTCGCGCTCGAGCACCTCACCGAGCAGGAGCTCGATCGCATCATCGGGGTGCTCTTCGAGCTCACCGAGCGGTGGTTCCAACCCGCAGTGGCCATCGCCTACAGGCCCGGTGGCGACGCCCCGGCGGCCACGTAGGGTCAGGTTCCGTTCCGAATCGTCGGGTTCCCTGCGCTTGCGTGAGCGCCCGTCGGGTCGGTACGGTGCAGCGGTCGGCGCCGACGGGTGCCGGCAGGGTGCGGCCCGAGGTGCAGGAAGCCGCTTCGTTCGGGGAAGTGCGAAGCGGTGGATCGTTCCTCGGGCCCGCCCGCGTCATGAGGTGATTGCCCGAGCGCGTGCAACGCGCGCCGGTACCCTCGCTGCGTGATGCGCATCGCGTTGCTCGGAGGCGGACGCATGGGCGAAGCCCTCGTCGCGGGGCTGCTCGATGCGGGTTTCGACGCCGATGACATCGCGGTGGCGGAGATCGATCCCGACCGCCGGCACGCGATCGAGACGCTCCATCGCGGGATCCGCGTCGTCCCGAGCCCGGCGTGGGCGGTGGCCGACGCGGACGTCGTGATCGTCGCGCTCAAGCCCCAGCACGTGTCGGCCGCGCTCGAGTCCGCGGCGCCGTCGCTCCCCGAGCACGCGCTCGTGCTCTCGATCGCCGCGGGGATCACGATCGCCGAGCTCGAGGGAGCCGCGCCCGGACGGCCCGTCGTCCGCGCCATGCCGAACACGCCCGCAGTCGTCCGGCGCGGCGCGTCGGCCATCGCCGCGGGAGCGGACGCGACCGAGGCCGACCTCGAGCGGGCCGAGCGGATCCTGGGCGCGGTCGGGATCGTCGTGCGGGTCCCCGAACGGATGCTCGACGCGGTGACCGGCCTGTCCGGCTCGGGTCCCGCGTACGTGTTCCTGCTCGCGGAGGCACTCACCGAGGGTGGCGTGCTGAACGGCCTGCCGCGCGACATCGCCACCACGCTGGTGCACCAGACGATCCTCGGTGCCGGCGCGCTGCTGGTGGAGAGCGACGAGGGCCCCGAGGCACTGCGAGCCGCCGTGACCTCGCCGGGTGGGACGACTGCCGCGGGGCTGCGCGCGCTCGAGCAGGGCTCGATGCGCGGCGCACTGCTCGACGCGGTGACCGCGGCGACGGAGCGTTCGCGCGAGCTCGGACAGTCCCGGTGAGCGCGGCGCGATGAGCAAGCGCGCGGGGCATCGCCCCCCGCTCCTCGAGCCGAGCACGGTGCGTCGACGACCGGCGCGACGTGAGCCCCGGCTGGCGAGCCCGCGGTCGCGCGTGGTCAAGGCGCACGTCGCCGGTCGCCACGACCGTCTCGGCCGCGCCGAGCTGCATTCGGTGATGCGGCGCCTGGTCACGGGCGACCCGGTCGCCCTTCTGGGTCTCGAGCGCTTCGACCACGTCGACCTCGCGGAGCTGCGGGCGGTGGCATCGGACGTGTGGGGATGGGACGTCGACGCGCCGTTGGTCTCGATCGAGCCCGACCGGCTCATGTCGTCTCTCCACGTCGCGCGCGACCGTGTCGTCGACGTCGCACGCCGCGGCGGGCGGATCCTGCTCGCGACCGGCCGGCCCGCCTCCCTGCTCCCGTTGCACCAGCACCTCGCGCGCCTCGCCGGGTCCGCCGGCGGTCACGTGCTCGACGGTGGCGAGGCGGGGCCGATCTCTGCGGCGGGGCGCGCGTCGGCGCGTCTCTGGTGGCTCGGCGGAGTCGCGGTCCTGACCGACGGCGACGCGCTGCTCGCCGACCCCGGGCTCGAGGCGGTCGAGGAGCTGCTCTTCACCGTGCCGTTCCCGGACCTCGTCGTCGCCGACCGCGCCTACGCGGGCGGGGCGTTGCGCGCCGGGATCGAGGTCGTCGCGCTCGCGGACCTCGACGCGCTCGCGCTCGGGCTCGCCGCGGTCCGCGGACTCCCGGTGACGGTCGTCCCGCTCCACGAGCGGCGTCCCGCGCCCGCGTACGCCGCGCTCGAGCCGCTCCTCTCCCTCCCACCGCCCTCCGAGGCCTCCTGAGTCACAGCGGCCACACTCGACAACCTGGGTGGCAGGCGCATACGCTCACGATTCGGACGGAGGAAGGGGTCAGACCGCGTGGCGCAGTCGTTCTCGACATCGCGCTTTCTCACGGTGCAGGAAGTCGCCGAGCTGATGCGAGTGTCGACCATGACGGTCTACCGACTCATCAAGGCGGGCGACCTCCCCGCCGTACGGGTGGGCCGGTCCTTCCGCGTGCGTGACGTGGACGTCGACGCCTACCTCGGCGACCGCTACACGCAGTAGCTCCGAGTCGCTGCATTCCCGAGTCGCTGCGGGGCTTCGCTCCGGCGGGTCGCTCCGGCGGTCGCACTTCGTGCCCGCTCCCTGCCTGCGCTCCTCCTCCGGGACCGGCTCCGCCTCTCCGCTCCCGCCCGCGGCTGCGACACGCGCGATCTGGGCGGGGCGATTGCGTGCGTGCCTTCAGTCCCGTCGGAGAGGCTCGGGGGGTGGGGCGTAACCTCCGGTCGTGCCTGAGGTTCCGCAGTTCGTGTCGTTCCTGTCCGACTACGGGACGGTCGACGAGTTCGCGGGGGTGTGCCGGGCGGTGATGCTGGGGC